>CP053915.1:3512500-4207500 GCA_021496925.1 Acidovorax sp. YS12 | reverse complement strand
GCCCTTGACCGGGTAGAGGATCTTGCCGTTTTCCACCCAGTAGGCCTCGCTGGCCGAGAACACGAACTTGCCGCTGGTGATGTCCACCTGCCCGCCGCCGAAGTTGGTGGCGTACAGGCCCTTCTTGATGCTGGCGACGATTTCCTGCGGGTCCTTGTCGCCGCCCAGCATGTAGGTGTTGGTCATGCGCGGCATGGGGATGTGGGCATAGCTTTCGCGCCGGCCGTTGCCGGTCGGCGCCACGCCCATGAGCCGCGCATTCAGCGCATCCTGGATGTAGCCCTTGAGAATGCCGTCCTCGATCAGCACGTTGCGCTGGCTGGCGTGGCCTTCGTCATCGACGTTGAGCGAGCCGCGCCGGTCGGCAATGGTGCCGTCGTCCAGCACCGTCACGCCCTTGGCCGCCACGCGCTGGCCGATGCGGCCGCTGAACGCGCTGGAGCCCTTGCGGTTGAAGTCGCCCTCCAGCCCGTGGCCCACGGCCTCGTGCAGCAGCACGCCGGGCCAGCCGGGGCCGAGCACCACCGTCATCTCGCCCGCGGGCGCGGGGCGCGCTTCCAGGTTGACCAGCGCCGCGTTCACCGCCTCGCGCACGTACTGGGCGATCTGCGCATCGTCGAAATAGGCCAGGCCGAAGCGCCCGCCGCCGCCCGCCGATCCCATCTCGCGCCGCTGGCCCTGCTGCGCGATCACCGTGACCGACAGGCGCACCAGCGGGCGCACGTCCGCCGCCAGGGTGCCGTCGGCACGGGCCACCAGCACCACGTCGTACTCGCTGGCCAGGCCCGCCATGACCTGGACGACGCGCGGGTCCTGGGCGCGGGCGCGCTGCTCCACCTTCTCCAGCAACTGCACCTTGGCCGTGCTGTCCAGCGTGGCGATAGGGTCGATCTCCGGATAGAGGGAGCGGCTCTTCGCTATCTTTTGCGTAGCTGCTCGCGCACGCCCAGCCTTGCCTGCGGCCGAAATGGCCCGTACCGTGCGGGCCGCATCAAGGAGCGAGGCCACGGAGATGTCGTCGGAGTAGGCGAACGCCGTCTTCTCGCCGCTGACGGCACGCACGCCCACGCCCTGGTCGATGGAGAACGAGCCCGTCTTGACGATGCCCTCCTCCAGGCTCCAGCCCTCGCTGCGCGTGTACTGGAAGTACAGGTCGGCGTCATCGACGCGGTGCGCGCGGATCTCGGCCAGGGCCTGCGCCAGGTGGGATTCGTCCAGGCCGAAAGGCTGCAGCAGCAACTGCCGCGCCGTGGCCAGGCGTTCGATGGTGGGTTCGCGGGAAATCATGGCGGAATTGTAGGCACGCCGCCATGTCCATGCGGGAGGATCAGAAGGGCCGTGGCTGCGCCGCCGGCAGGCGCTGCGCCCGCGCCACCGACATCAGCACCCCCAGCGCCAGCCCGAGCGTGACCATGGCCGTGCCGCCATAGCTGATGAACGGCAGCGGCACGCCCACCACGGGCAGGATGCCGCTGACCATGCCCATGTTGACGAAGGCGTAGGTGAAGAAGATGGTGGAGACCGCCCCGGCCATGAGGCGGCCGAACAGCGTGCCCGCGCCCATGGCAATGGCCAGGCCGCGCCATACCAGCAGCAGGAAGCAGATGATGATGAACAGGTTGCCCGCCAGCCCGAACTCCTCCGAGTAGGCGGCGAAGATGAAGTCGGTGGTGCGCTCGGGAATGAACTCCAGGTGCGTTTGGGTGCCGGCCATGAAGCCCTTGCCCCACACCCCGCCCGAGCCGATGGCGATCATGCCCTGGATGATGTGGAAGCCCTTGCCCAGCGGGTCGCGCGTCGGGTCCAGCAGGGTGCAGATGCGCTGCTGCTGGTAGTCGTGCAGCACCGGCCAGCGCACGCCCTCCGCGCACAGCTGCGGCTCATAGGCCACGATGAGCGCAATGCCGATGGCGCCCAGGATCACCGGCGGCAGCACCAGGCGCCACGACAGGCCCGCGAAGAAGATCACCGACAGCCCGGCCGCCATCACCAGCAGCGAGGTGCCCAGGTCCGGCTGCTTCATGATGAGCCCCACCGGCACCGCCAGCAGCGCCCCGGCCACGACGAAATCGAGCGGGCGCAACTGGCCCTCGCGCTTCTGGAACCACCAGGCCAGCATCAGCGGCATGGCGATCTTGAGGATCTCGCTCGGCTGGATCACCACGCCCAGGTTGATCCAGCGCTGCGCACCCTTCTTGGTGATGCCGAACAGCGCCACCGCCACCAGCAGCGCCACGCCCAGCGTGTACAAGGGCATGGCGAAGGCCATGATCCTCTGCGGCGGCACCTGGGCCACGACGAACAGGATCGCCAGGGCGATGAGCATGTTGCGGCCATGGTCCACGAAGCGCGTGCCGTGGTCGTAGCCCGAGGAATACATGGCCAGCAGTCCCGCGCCCGCCAGCAGCAGGCACAGCAGCACCAGAATCCCGTCGAACCCGCGAAACAGCGGCAGGATGCGTTGCGCGAGCGAGGGTTTGTCGAAAACGGCGGACATAACCTTGCATTATCGGCGGCGCGCCATGGTAGAACCCGCCCCATGGTCACCACCACCCACCTGCTCTACCTGCACGGCTTCCGCTCCTCCCCCCAGTCCGCCAAGGCGCAGCACATGGCCCGGCATGTGGCGCAGCACCATCCCCGGGTGCATTTCTGGTGCCCGCAATTGCCGCCATCGCCGCGCGCGGCCATGGCGCTGGTGATGCAGGGCATTGCCGGCTGGCCGCATGCGCGCATGGCCGTCGTCGGGTCGTCGCTGGGCGGCTACTACGCCAGCTGGGTGGCCCAGCAGGCCGGCTGCCCCAGCGTGGTGCTGAACCCGGCCGTCGATCCGGCGCGCGACCTGGCGCGCTACATCGGCGAGCAGACGGCCTGGCATGACCCGGCGCAGCGCCTGTTCTTCCACGCGGAGTACATCGACGAACTGCGCACGCTGGACGTGCGCGGCCGCCCGCCCGCCGGCCCCGAACTGGCGCTGATCGCCCAGGGCGACGAACTGCTGGACTGGCGCGAGATGGCCGCGCGCTATGCGCAGGCGCGCCAGATCGTGCGCGAGGGCGGCGACCACGCGCTGAGCGAGTTTCCCGCGCTGCTGCCGCAGGTGGTGGATTTCCTCAGTCTGGCTTGATACCGCGGCGGCGCACCCAGCGCGCGTAGTCGTCCGGGTAGGCCTGGCGAAAGCGCTCTTCATGGAACGCCGCCTGCGCGTCCAGCCCCAGCAGCCGGGCGCTGTCGATCAGCGGCTCGATCACGCGCGGCTCGGGCGAGAAGTGCAGCAGGCGCAGCGCCATGGCGTACTGCGCCTGGGCGTTGTCCCGGGTCACCGGCGTGGTGGTCAGGCGGGCGAACTCCACCTGGCGCGCGAACAACCGCGTGTCGGCCACCTTGTCCAGCGTGGCGTCGCGGTAGGCCGGGGCGCGCTGGGCGGCGGGCCGGTAGACCTGGCCGACGCGCCAGTAGTCCCACCCCGCATACGCGCCGGCAGCCAGCAGGGCGCACAGCGCCAGCGCCCCCGCGCCGCGCGCCACGGGCGCCAGGTGCGGCCCCCGCCGCCACAGCAGCAGCACCGCCACCAGCGCGGACACCTGGAACGGCCCGTACCACAGCGGATACTCCAGCAGGCTGTGCAGGCCGATCAGCGCCAGTACGCCCCAGGCCAACTGGCGCACGGGATCGGGCTCGCGCCAGGGCCCGGCACGCAGCACCCACACGAGCAAGGCCAGCACCGCCAGCACCGCCACGGGCACGCCCAGCTCCACGGCCAGGTGCAGCGGCAGGTTGTGCGCGTTGTCCAGCAGCACGCAAAAGCGTGTGCCGGGAAACTGGGTGACGTAGTGCGCGTAGTCCAGCTCCCCCCAGCCCCAGCCCGTCCAGGGCCGCTGGGCGATCAGGTGGAGCACGTTCGTCCACAGCACCTTGCGCCCGCCGCAGCCCTGCCCGTCGTCGGCAAAGCGCGCAAACAGCCGGTCGGCTGGAATCCCCGTCCACTGCTCCAGCAGGTGCGGCAGCGCCCATGACGCAGCGCCATAGGCCAGCAGGCCGACGGCGGCCAGCGCCAGCGGCACAGGCCCCAGCGCACGGCGCCACAGCAGCGCCAGCCCGAGCACCAGCAGCCACTGCAGCGCGCCGGTGCGCGAGGCCGTGGCGGCGCTGGCCGCGGCCAGCAGCACCAGCCCCCAGGACAGCAGCAGCCCCGCCGCCACGCCCGCCCCGCGCGGCGCCTGCGCCGTGCCCCAGCGTGCCTGCCATTGCGCCACCGCCCACAGCAAGGCCCACAGGCCCAGGCTCAGCAGCGTGGCCTGCTGGTTGCGCTGGCGCAGGTTGCCGATGGCCTGGCCCGGCGTCGAAGGCTGCACCCACGGCGCCCCGCCCGGGTCGCCCAGGAAATACTGCGCCAGCCCGATGCCCGCCGCCACCAGCGCCGCCAACACCAGCGCCGCGCTCCAGCAGCGCGCCCAGCCGCGCCGCGGCCAGTCCAGCCCGGCCAGCAGCAGCGCCGCCAGCACGCCCGCGCAGGCCCACGAGGCCAGCCAGGGCCAGAAGTTGGCGCTGGGCGGGCGGGTGTAGGCGAAAAGAAAGGGCAGCGCCAGGGCCAGCACGGCCAGCGGCGCCGCCGCCGCGCGTGGCTGCATGGGGCGGGGGGAAGAAAGGAAAGCAGCGGATCATATAGAGCGCGCCCGGCGCCACGGAACAACATGGGAGAATCGGCGCCCATGCATGCACTGTTCGACGAAGCCGGCAAATTCCTCGCCGGCCGCATCCTCTCCGAAGCCGAGAACTCGGCCCAGATCGAGCTCGACTCGGGCAAACGGGTCAAGGCCAAGGCCGCCAATATCCTGCTGAAATTCGACAAGCCCGCCCCCGCGGAACTGCTGGAACAGGCACGCGCCATCGCCGCCAGCGTGGAGCTGCAACTGGCCTGGGAATTCGCGCCCGACGAGGAATTCGGCTTCGCCGACCTGGCGCGCGACTATTTCTCTGCCAGCGCCCCGGTGACGGAACAGGCCGGCATGCTGCTGGCCCTGTTCGAGGCGCCGCACTACTTCCGCCGCGCAGGCAAGGGGCGCTTCAAGAAGGCGCCGGCCGAGATCGTGCAGCAGGCGCTGGCCGCCATCGAGAAGAAAAAGCAGGTCCAGGCGCAGATCGACACCTGGGCCGCCGAACTGGCCGCCGGCGCCTGCCCGCAGCCGATCCGCGAGCAGCTCTACAAGATCCTGTTCCGCCCCGACAAGAACGCGCCCGAGTACAAGGCCGTGGTCGAGGCCAGCCGCAGCGCGCACAAGGCCCCGCTGGATCTGCTGCAGGCCGCGGGCGCCATCGATTCGAGCTACCAGTTCCACTGGAAGCGCTTCCTGTTCGAGAACTTCCCCAAGGGCACGGGCTTCCCGCCGCTGAGCGCGCCGCAGCCCCCGGCCGACCTGCCGCTGGCGCCGGTGCAGGCGTACTCGATCGACGACTCGGCCACCACCGAGATCGACGACGCGCTGTCGCTGCAGGGCCTGGGCACGGGCACCGTCACGCTGGGCATCCACATCGCCGCGCCGGGCCTGGCCATCGTGCCGGGCAGCGACCTGGACAAGCTGGGCCGCACACGCCTGTCCACCGTCTACATGCCGGGCTACAAGATCACCATGCTGCCCGACGCGGTGGTGCAGATCTACACCCTGGACGAAGGCCGCGCCAACCCGGCCGTGTCGCTGTACGCCACCATCGACGAAGCCACGCTGGAGATCACCGCCACCGAAACCCGCCTGGAGCGCGTGCCCGTGGCCGTGAACCTGCGCCACGACCAGCTCGACCACATCGTCACCGAAGCCTGGCTGCAAGACCCGTCGATTCAGAGCGAAAACACCCCCCAAGCCTTGCTGGGCCTGCGCGAGCAGCTCTCATTTCTATACCGCCTGGCAAAGCACCTGAAGGCGGGCCGTGAGGTGGTGCGCGGCAAGCCCGAGGCCTTCAACCGGCCCGACTACACCTTCCGCCTGCAAGGCAACGGCGACGCCGAGCCCGACGGCAGCGAGACGGTGCGCATCGGCACGCGCAAGCGCGGCGCGCCGCTGGACCTGATCGTGGCCGAGGCCGCCATCGTCGCCAACAGCACCTGGGGCCAGATGCTGGCCGAGCACGGCGTGCCCGGCATCTACCGCAGCCAGGCCAGCCTGGCGCCGGGGGTGAAGGTGCGCATGTCCACCAAGGCGCTGCCGCACGCCGGCATTGGCGTGAAGAGCTACGCCTGGGCCACCTCGCCGCTGCGCCGCTATGTCGATCTGGTGAACCAGTGGCAGATCATCGCCTGCGCGCGCCACGGCAAGACCGCCGCGCTGGCCGCGCCGTTCAAGCCCAAGGACGCCGAGCTGTTCGGCATCATCAGCAGCTTCGATACCGCCTACGGCGCCTACAACGGCTACCAGGCCGGCATGGAGCGCTTCTGGACGCTCAAGTACCTGCAGCAGAACCAGATCGCCACGCTGGACGCCACCGTCATCAAGGACGGGCGCGGCGGCGGCGACTTCCTGGTGCGCGCCGACAGCCTGCCGCTGGTGCTGCCCGTGCTGGGCGCGCAAAACCTGGAGCGCGGCGCGCGCGTGCGCGTGCAGCTCGGCGAGATCGACGAGATCACGCTCGACGTGAGCGGCACGGTGACCGAGCGCCTGGACGACCCCGCCGACCCGAGCGACGACGGCCCCGTGGAGGAGGAAGACGACGACAGCGCCGTGGCCGGCCCCATCGCCATCGCCGTGGACGTGAACGAGGCCGCCGACAACGCCAGCCCCGCCCCGTGAGGTGAGATGAAAGCCCCCTCCTTCCTCCTTCGCCTGAGCACGCTGCAGCTGGCGCTGGGCGTGTCCGTGGCCGTGCACGCGGCGCTGCTGACGGTGCGCTTCGTCGACCCGGAAGGCTTCAACCGCGTGTTCCAGGACACGCCGCTGGAAGTCATCCTGGTGAACGCCAAGTCCACCGAAGCGCCGGACAAGGCCCAGGCCATCGCGCAAGCCGCGCTGGCGGGCGGCGGCGACGCCGCCCAAGGGCGCGCCACCAGCCCCCTGCCCTACGCCGCGCTGACCACCGTGGGCGACGACTTCGAGGAAGCGCAGCGCCAGCTCGACGCCATGCACGAGCAGCAGACCCTGCTGCTGGCCCAGTTGCGCCAGCAGGTGGCGCAGATGCCCAAAACCGAGGCGCAAACCCCCAGCCGCAGCAGCGAGCAGGCGGCGCAGGAGCTCAAGCGCCGCCAGCTCGTGAAGCTGCTGGCCGAGATCGAGAAGCGCATCAACGAGGAAAACGCCCGCCCGAAGAAGCGCTACATCAGCCCCGCCGTGCGCGAAGAGGCCTACGCCATCTACTACGACGCGCTGCGCCGCAAGGTCGAGGACAAGGGCACGGCCAACTTCCCCGAGCAGGCGGGCAGGAAGCTCTATGGCGAGCTGGTGATGATCATCACCGTCAACCACGACGGCCGCGTGCTCGCCACCGAGATCGTGCAGGGCTCGGGCAGCGCCCTGCTGGACCGCCGCGCCGAAGCCATCGCCCGCGCGGCCGGCCCGTTCGGCACCTTCAACCCCGACATGCGCCGCAAGGCCGACCAGATCGCCGTGGTCTCGCGCTTCAAGTTCACGCGCGAGCAGACGCTGGAAGCCAGCGCGGGCACCGCCACCGCCAAGCCATGAGCCTCGATACCTACTGCGTGATGGGCAACCCGGTGGAGCACAGCCGCTCCCCCTGGATCCACGGCCGCTTCGCCGCCCTGACCGGGCACGACCTGCAGTACACGCGCCAGCTCGTGCCGCTGGACGGCTTCGCGCAGGCCGTGCGCGCCTTCGCCCAGGCGGGTGGGCGCGGCTGCAACGTCACCGTGCCGTTCAAGCTCGAAGCCGCGCAGTGCGCCACCACGCGCAGCGCGCGCGTGCAGCTCGCCGCGGCGGCCAACACGCTGGTCTTCCAGGACGGCGCCATCCACGCCGACAACACCGACGGCCTGGGCCTGGTGGCCGACATCCAGCGCAACGCCGGCGTGCCGCTGGCCGGGCGCGACGTGCTGCTCGTGGGCGCGGGCGGCGCCGCCGCCGGGGTGCTCGGCCCGCTGCTGCACGAGGGCCCGCGCCGCGTGGCGGTGATGAACCGTACCGCAGCCCGTGCCCAGGCGCTGGTGCAGGCCCACATGCCCCTTGCAGCGCTACAAAAAACAGAGCTGCTTGCGCTTGATATGCAAGGGCTGGAGCACGATTTCGACATCATCATCAACGCCACCGCGAGCAGCCTGGCCGGCGCCGGGGTGCCGGTGCCCGCCCACGTGCTGCGCCCCGGCAGCCTGGCCTACGACATGATGTACGGCAGCGCCGCACAGCCCTTCCTCGACTGGGCCGCGCGCCACGGCGCCTGCCCGCGCGACGGCCTGGGCATGCTGGTGGAGCAGGCTGCCGAGGCCTTTGCCCTCTGGCGCGGCATGCGCCCCCCGTCGGCCCAGGTGCTGGCCGAACTGCGCAGCGCCATGGCATGAAGGCGCTGGCACGCTGGGTGGCGCTGCTGCTGCTGGCGGCCCTGGGCCTGCAGCTGTTCTTCGTCGCGCGCATCGCCGCCATGGCGTGGGCCGCCCCGCAGTCCACCACCTTCCAGCGCTCCGAGGCCTGGGCGCTGTGGCACAGCCCGGGCGGCCTGCGCTGGCGCCAGCAGTGGGTGCCCTACGCGCAGATTTCCGACCACCTCAAGCGCGCCGTGCTGGCTTCGGAAGACGACGGCTTCGTCCACCACGACGGCGTGGAGTGGAGCGCGATCGAAAAGGCGCGCGAGCGCAACGCCAAGGCCGAGGCGCGCGCCACGGCCCAGCGCCCGCCCAGGATTCGCGGCGGCTCCACCATCACCCAGCAGTTGGCCAAGAACCTGCTGCTGTCAGGCGAGCGCACCCTGCTGCGCAAGGGGCAGGAGCTGGTGCTGGCCTTCGCGCTGGAGCACCTGCTGTCCAAGCAGCGCATCCTGGAGATCTACCTCAACAGCGTGGAATGGGGCGCGGGCGTGTTCGGCGCCGAGGCCGCCGCGCAGCACTACTACCGCAAGAGCGCCGCCCAACTGGCACCGGCCGAGGCCGCCCGCCTGGCGGTGATGCTGCCCGCGCCCAAGCACTACGAGAAGCAGCCCGGCTCGCCCTACCTGGCGCAGCGCGCCCGCACCATCCTGGCGCGCATGCCCTCGGCGCAGCTGCCCTGACAACCCAGCCCCATGCGCATCCTCGGCATCGACCCCGGCTTGCAGACCACTGGCTTCGGCGTGGTGGACGTGGAGGGCCACCACCTGCGCTACGTGGCCAGCGGCACCATCCGCACCACGGGCGCCCGCGCCGCGCCCGCGCTGGGCGACCTGCCCGGGCGGCTCAAGCTGCTGTTCGACGGCATCACCGAGGTGGCGGCGCGCTACCAGCCCGATACGGCGGCCGTGGAGATCGTGTTCGTCAACGTCAACCCGCAATCCACCCTGCTGCTGGGCCAGGCACGCGGCGCGGCGCTGACCGCGCTGGTCAACGCCAACCTGCCCGTGGCCGAGTACACGGCGCTGCAGATGAAGAAGGCGGTGGTCGGCCACGGCCGCGCCGCCAAGGCGCAGGTGCAGGAGATGGTGCGCCGCCTGCTGGAGCTGCCCGGCCTGCCGGGCACCGACGCGGCCGACGCGCTGGGGCTGGCCATCACCCACGCCCATGCTGGCGCCGCGATGGGGCGCATTGCTGCGGTGGCGCCGCTGCAACGCCGCCAGCACGCCATGTACAAGGGCGGACGCAGCTACTGAGCCGCCGGTTCAAAGCCCCTGGATGGCGCCAGGCGACCGGCGCGCCGACCAGTCCGCGAAGCTCTCCTGCAGCATGTCCGGCAAAGGCACGGCGCGGTAGCCGAGATCGGCCTCGGCCAGCGCCGAATCGCACACCAGCTCACCCGCCAGGATCCGCGCCAGGCCTGGCGTGACCGCAGGGCGCCGCCCGCGCAGCCAGGACGCCCCCTGGGCCGCGCAGGCCACCGTGTACAGAAGCGCCTTCGGCACGGTGCGCGTCACCGGCTTCGCGCCCGTCAGGTGCGCGATCCGGCGGAACAGCTCCAGGTAGCTCGCATCGGCCCCGCCAAGCACATAGCGCCTTGCGGGCGCTGCCAGCAGCGCGGCGCCCAGGTGCGCACGGGCCACCTCGCGCGCCGCACAGAAGCTGGCCCGCCCGCCTGGCGCGGCCGCCATCCGCCCGGCGGCGGCATCGTCGAAGAGGCGGACCCAGCCAGACACATCATGGGCCCCCAGCATGTGCGCCGGGTGGAGGCTGACGACCGGCAGCCCGCGCTGCCCGGCGTCCGACAGCATCGCGTCCGCCAGAAGCTTGCTGCGCAGGTAGGGATTGCGCTCCCCCGGGGCGAGCATCGCGCTGCGCTCCTCGATGCGCCCCCCGAGGCGGAACACCCCCAGCGTGGATGTCATGACCACGCGCGCCGCGCCGCGCTCGCGCGCAACGTCCAGCAGCGCCTGGGTGGCGAACACGTTGTCGCGCTGGATCGCTACCGCGTCCCCGCGCCACGACGACGTGTTGCCCGCGAGGTGGAACACCGCGTCCACCCCCTGCGGCATCGCCGCACGCAGCGCGGCCCGGTCCTCGGCCGCGCCGCGGTGCACGGTCACGCCGGCCTGCGCCGCCAGCCAGCCAGGGGCGGCGCCACGCACCAGCGCATGGATGCGCCAGCCGGCCTGCGCCAGGGTGGATACGAGATGGCGGCCCAAAAACCCCGCCGCGCCGGTTACGAATGCAGTCTTCTGGTTCAAGCAATACTCCTGGGTTGATGCCCGCCAGTCTGCAAACCACCGGCCCCCGTGCCAACGCCTGCGAAACGGATCTGCACGAATGCAAAACCTGAACTGGGACGACCTCCGGCTGCTGCTTGCCGTCGCCCACCATGCCTCGCTCCTGGATGCGGGCCGGGCCCTGGGCATCGCGACCACCACGCTGTCGCGCCGCCTGGCGGCCCTGGAAGCGGGCCTGGGCGTCCAGCTGGTGCACCGCAACCACGCCGGCACCACGCTGACGGGCAACGGCGCGCGCCTGGTTCAGGCCCTGGAGCCCCTGGGCCTGGCGCTCGAAGCCACCCTGCGCGATGCCGTCGGCGCCGACAGCCGCGCGTCCGGATCGATCCGGCTCACGCTGGCAGAGGGGCTGGAGCCTTTGGCCGTGCAGGCCATCGCGTCCTTCCGGGCGCAGAACCCCGGCGTGGACTTCGCGCTCGACACCTCGTTCCGCGCCCTGGACATCGGCAAGGACGAAGCCGACATCGCGCTGCGCACGCTGCAGCCGCGCTCCGAGGGATTGGTGGTGCGCCGCGTGGGGTACTTGCACTTCGGCGTCTACACGGCCCGCCAGGGCATGGCCGTGGCCACGCCTTCGCCCGGACAGGCGCGGATGCTTCTGGCGCGCGGCACGGGCGTGGTGCTGGGCGGGGAACAGCAAGGCCTGAAGGAGAGCCGCTGGCTCCAGTCCCAGGTCCGCGCGGTGTCGCTGCGCACGCAGACGCTGGCGGCCCTGGTCGATGCCGTGCGGCAGGGCCTGGGCGCTGGCGTGATTCCCGACGAACTGGCCAGGGACGACCCCTCTCTCGCCCGGATTGGCACCTGCGAGGCCGTGCCGCGCAAGACGCTCTGGCTGGTCATGAGCCAGCGCTCCGCCAAACTGGCGCGCGTGCGCGGCTTCGCCGACCACGTGACGGCCTGCCTGCGCCAAGCGCTTCAGCCAGCCTCCTGAGCAACGCGATCATGCTCGCCCGGTCGCGGGCCCCGTGGCGCAGGCCGGATGGCCGCAAAGGCCGTTGCCAGCGCAGATGCGGCGCTTGGTGTAGAAAGAACCGCATGCAACTCCCACCCGATGACCGCTACGCCCACCACGAAATGCCGCAGTTCTTCGTCTACGTACGCATCCCCGTGGCGCGCCATGCCGTGGACCCGCTGCACCTGCGCGAAGAGCGCATCGACCAGGCGCTGCAGGCGCAGGGGCTGGGCACGGTCGTGGGCTGGGGCGAATCCCTGGGCGAGCGGCATGCCGACGGCAAGCGGGCGGCCACCTTCATGCGGGTGGACATCTCGGTGACCGACCTGCCGCGCGCGCTGGCGCTGCTGCACACGCTGCTGCCGGCGCTGGAAGCGCCGCAAGGCACCGAGATCCATTACCACGCCGATGGGCGCCACCTGTGCGACGCCATCCACGCCCAGGGCTGGCGGCTGGCGCAAGCCGTGCCCACGGCCCGCAGCGGCAGCCCTTCGACCATCTAGGGAGCCTCTGCACGAATCGCCGCGCCGCGTGCATCTGCGGCCCCGGGCGGTCTGCCGCGCCCGCTTGCCGCTCGATTCGTGCAGAAGTTCCCTAGGAGCCCTCCGCCGCACCGGATGCGGCGAAAACATATTGTCACAATTTGGCAGCACAGTGTGCATCGGGTTCACTCGGCCTCACCGGCGTTCGACGTATGCACATGCCACACACACTCCCCCTCCCTGCCCGCGCCACCGTCGGCCCCCTGGGCCGGCGCCTGCTGGGCCTGTTCGTCGCCGTGCTGGCGCTGAGCCTGGTGGGCTCCGCGATCGGGCTGTGGTCCTTGCTCCGCATCGGGCAATCGACCGACGACATCGTCCAGCGCAGCGTGTCGAATGAACGGCTGGTGGCCGATGCCTACCGCCTCCAGGCCATCAACGCCGAGCGCTACAAGGCGGTGGCGCTGAGTTCCGAGCCCGAAGTGGGAGAGACCCTGGGAGCAGACATTGCCGAGACCCAGCGGCAATACGATGCCCTGATCGACACCCTGGCCCAACGCCTCGCCCGCACTGCGGACGAGGAACACCTGGCGCATGTGAACACGCAGGCGCAGTCGTTCCACCAGGCCCGCGCGGCCCTGGTGCAGGCGCGCGATTTCGGGCTCACGCAGCGCATCCGCGAGGTCTATGCAACGCAGTTCCTGCCCGCGTCGCAGGCCCTGCTGGCGGCGCTGGACGCGCTCACGCAGTCCCAGCGCCAGTCCATCGACGCCGGGGCCCTGCGGGTGGCGAGCTGGAGCTGGAGGGCGCAACTGGCACTGGTGGCGTTCGGCGCGCTCTCGCTGGTGCTGGGCACGCTGCTGGCGCTATGGCTGGTGCGCAGCATCACGCGGCCCATCGCGCTGGCCAGCGACACAGCCAACCGCGTGGCCGGGCTCGACCTGCGCCACGACATCGCCGGGCACGACCGCGACGAAACCGGCCACATGCTGTCGTCGCTCGCAGTCATGCAGACGGCGCTGCGGCACCTGGCGCAGCAGGTGCGCGCCTCGGTATACAGCCTGCACGCGGCGTCCACCGACATCGCCAGCGGCAACGCCAACCTGTCCGACCGCACCGAGGAAGCCGCGGCCAGCCTGCAGGAAACGGCCGCGGCGCTGGAGCACGTCAAGCGGGCCCTGCAGGCCTCGGCGGAGACCGCGCACCACACCGAGGCGCGTGCCGCCCAGGCCGCGGCCCAGGCCCGCCAAGGCCAGGACGTGGTGGCGCACGTGGTGCAGACCATGCAGGACATCTCCGCCAGCGCGCACAAGATCGCCGACATCACGGGAATGATCGACTCCATTGCCTTCCAGACCAATATCCTGGCGCTCAACGCCGCCGTGGAGGCCGCCCGCGCGGGCGAACAGGGGCGCGGCTTTGCCGTGGTGGCCAGCGAGGTGCGCAGCCTGGCCAACCGCTCGGCACAGGCCGCGCGCGAGATCAAGGCGCTGATCGCCACCTCGGTCGAGCAGGTCGAGGCCGGCTCGCGCCTGGCAGGCGACGCCGGCCGGGCGATGCAGCAGGTGGTCACGGCGATCCAGGACGCCGCGCGCACGATGGCCGACATCAAGACCGGCAGCCAGGCGCAGAACGACGACATCACGTCGATCCACTCCGCGCTTTCGCGCCTGGACCTGATGACCCAGCAGAACGCGGCCCTGGTGGAAGAGTCCTCGGCCGCCACCGAAAGCCTGCGGGTGCAGGCCAACGACCTCACGGGGCTGGTCAGCCAGTTCCTGCTGCCGGGGCAGCCGCCCCAGGCGGTGGTGCCGCCCGCCCTGCGCCTTGCGGCGCACTGAGCCAGGATCTCCGCTACGAGTTCGATAGCTGCCAGCGCTTTCCAGGAAAGGGCTGGAGGCTATCTTGGCTCATATTCCGCACGTACCCCCGGCCTCACGCGCTGGCGGCAGGCAGGGCCCGCGCCAGCATGGGCGATGCCGCCGGCGCTTCCACGCGCGCCACGGCCTGGCCCGCGGCGCCCTCGCCCTCGCGCACCTTGAACTGGCGCACGGCCTGCGCGAGCAGGCGCGCCTGCTCGCGCAACGACTCGGAAGCCGCCGCCGACTGCTCCACCAGGGCCGCGTTCTGCTGCGTCATCTGGTCGAGCTGGCGCACCGACTGGTGGATCTGGCCGAGGTTGTCGCGCTGGTCGGCGGCCGCCGCCGTGACTTCGCCGATGATGTCCGAGACCCGGCGCACGCTGCCGACGATCTCGGTCATGGTCTCGCCCGCCTGCGCCACCTGGCGCGACCCCTCCTCGACACGCTGGCTGGAGTTGCCGATGAGGTCCTTGATCTCCCGGGCCGCCGCGGCGCTGCGCTGCGCCAGGATGCGCACCTCGCCGGCCACCACGGCAAAGCCGCGCCCCTGCTCGCCCGCGCGGGCGGCCTCCACGGCGGCGTTGAGCGCCAGGATATTGGTCTGGAAGGCAATGGAGTCGATCACCCCGGTGATGTCGGCGATCTTGCGCGAACTGGCCGTGATCTGGTCCATGGTCTGCACCACCTGCTCCACCATGCTGCCGCCGCGCTGCGCCACCTGCGCGGCCGACACGGCATAGTCGCTGGCATGGCGCGAGGACTCGGCGCCGCTTTGCACGGTGCCGGCCAGCAGTTCCATCGAAGAAGCCGTTTCCTGCAGGCTGGCCGCCGTCTGCTCCGTGCGCAGGCTCAGGTCCTGGTTGCCCGTGGCGATTTCGCCGCTGGCCGTGGCGATGTTGCCGGCCGCATCCTGCACCTGGCGCACCAGGGCGCGCAGCGCCTCCTGCATGCGCCCCATGGCCTGCACCAGCTGGCCCACTTCATCCTGCTGCTGTGCACGGATTTCGTGCGTGAGGTCGCCCGCCGCGATGTGCTCGGCCAGGTCCCGCGCCTGCGCCAGCGAGCGCGTGATGGAACGCACGCTGGCCAGCGTCAGGGGCACCAGCACGGCCAGCGCCACCAGCAGGGTCACGCCGATGAGCCCGGCCATGGCCGACGTGCGCGCATCCACGGCCTGGCGCGCTTCGTCCATCTGCTGGCGCGCGCTCTGGGCCAGGGTGGAGAGCAACTGGTCGGTGGCCTCCATGTGCTGCTTGAGCTGGTCCGCGTAGGCCCCGGCGCCCGCGCCGTCGAGCTGGGCGTTTTCCAGCCGGTCGAAAATGGGGCCGATGCCTTCGGCGTACTGCTGGATCTCGGCCAGCGCCTGGTCTACGGCCTTGGCGAACGCGGCGTCCGCCGCCTGCGCCCCGCGCGCTTCGCCCAGGCTCTTGCGCAGCGACGCGAGGGACTTGTTCCAGCGCTCGCGCAACTGGCCCACCTCGACGGCGTTGTTGTAGTTGATGATGATGTCCTTCTCCGCGCGGCGCAGATCGCCCAGCGTGGTGCGCAGGTCGGACATGTCGGTCAGCGTCTGCACGCGCTCGGCGAACAGCACCTGCAGCGTGGTGCGCGTGCGGTCCAGGGCCACATAGCCCATGCTTCCCAGCAGCACCAGCAAGGCCAATGAAAACACCGTGCCGAAATACAGACGCGCGCGGATGGACAGGCGGCCCAGGACTCTCATGAATTCCCCTTGACTGAAGAGCCCTGTCTCATGCAATGCGCATGCCAGGGCAGCCAGGGCCTTGTGAACCCTGGCGAGGGCGTAACTTTATGCTACGAACCGCCGGGGCGCCCAGAGGGAATCCACCAATGCGGCCGCCGTCAGGCCACCGGCTGGATGGGCACGTACAGCTCGCCGCCCGCGCCGCGAAACTCCTCGGCCTTGTGCTGCAGGCCCTGCTGGGCGAATTCACGCACCTCCTGCGTGATCTTCATCGAGCAGAACTTGGGGCCGCACATGGAGCAGAAATGCGCCACCTTGGCGCTGTCCTTGGGCAGGGTTTCGTCGTGGTATTCCTTGGCGGTGTCGGGGTCCAGGCCCAGGTTGAACTGGTCCTGCCAGCGGAAGTCGAAACGCGCCTGGCTCAGTGCGTCGTCGCGCGCGCGGGCACCCGGGTGGCCCTTGGCCACATCGGCGGCGTGCGCGGCGATCTTGTAGGCGATGATGCCCTGCTTCACGTCATCGCGGTCGGGCAGGCCCAGGTGTTCCTTGGGCGTCACGTAGCACAGCATGGCCGTGCCCATCCAGCCGATCATGGCGGCGCCGATGGCGCTGGCGATATGGTCGTAGCCCGGCGCGATGTCGATGGTCAGCGGCCCGAGGGTGTAGAACGGCGCCTCGTGGCAGTGCTTGAGCTGCTCCGTCATGTTGGCCTGGATCATGTGCAGCGGCACGTGGCCGGGGCCTTCGATCATGGTCTGCACGTCGTGCTTCCAGGCGGTCTGCGTGAGTTCGCCCAGGGTGCGCAGCTCGGCGAACTGGGCCTCGTCGTTGGCGTCGGACGCGCAGCCGGGGCGCAGGCCGTCGCCCAGGCTGAAGGACACGTCATACGCCTTCATGATGTCGCAGATGTCCTCGAAGTGCTCGTACAGGAAGCTCTCGCGGTGGTGTGCCATGCACCACTTGGCCATGATGGAGCCGCCGCGCGAGACGATGCCGGTGCGCCGCTGCGCGGTAAGGTGGATGAAGGCCAGGCGCACGCCCGCGTGGATGGTGAAGTAGTCCACGCCCTGCTCGGCCTGCTCGATCAGCGTGTCGCGGAAGATGGCCCAGGTCAGGTCCTCGGCGATGCCGCCCACCTTCTCCAGCGCCTGGTAGATGGGCACGGTACCGATGGGCACGGGACTGTTGCGCACGATCCAGTCGCGCGTGGTGTGGATGGCCTTGCCGGTCGAGAGGTCCATCACGTTGTCCGCGCCCCAGCGGATGGCCCAGACCAGCTTTTCCACCTCTTCCTCGATGCTGGAAGTGACGGCCGAGTTGCCGATGTTGGCGTTGATCTTCACCTTGAAGTTGCGCCCGATGGCCATGGGCTCGACTTCGGGGTGGTTGATGTTGGCCGGGATGATGGCGCGGCCGCGCGCCACTTCGTCGCGCACGAACTCGGGCGTGATGATCTTCGGAATGCTCGCGCCCAGCGGGTTGCCGGCCAGGCGCTGCTCGCGCGCCGCGTCCTGCAGGTACTGCTGCATCCATTCGCGGCGGCCGTTCTCACGCAGCGCCACGTACTCCATCTCGGGGGTGACGATGCCCTTCTTCGCGTAGTGCATCTGCGTCACGTTCGTGCCCGCCTTGGCGCGCAGCGGCTGGCGCTGCAGCGCGGCGGCCTCGGCGCGCAACTGGGCCAGGCGGTCGCCGTCCTCGGCCTTCTGGCCGTCGTCGAGCGCCCTGCGCACGCGGCCCTCGTAGCTTTCGGTGTCGGCGCGCTCGGCGATCCACGCGCCGCGCACGCTGGCCAGCCCCTGGCGCACGTCGATGGCGGCGGCCGGGTCGGTGTAGGGGCCGGAGGTGTCATAGACGCTGACCACCTCGCCATTGGTCAGGCGGATGTCGCGCACCGGCACGCGCAGGTCGCCGCGCGAGCCTGTCAGGTAGCTTTTGGCCGAGGCCGGGAAAGGCTCGCGCGTGCGGGCCAGGAGGTGGGAAAACGAGTCGGGAGCGTTCATCGCGGGCATTCCTTGGGCGGGTGGATGGAATGCTCCGCAATCGATGGAAGGCGCGCGCGGATACACACGCGCACGCACCTCTTCCATTGCAGCTCTTCTTACGCTGGTACTAACCAGATCAAGTTCGCGGTTCCGGCGGTCAGGTCCGCCATCTCAGCACGCCCAGGAAATTAATCCTACGTGCACCCCGGAGCAGGCGCGAGTATAGGGAAAATTCAGGCGATGCGCCCGACCAGCAGCACGGCAAAGAAGGCACAGGCGGCGATCACCGTCCACTTCAGCACCATGAGGCCGAAGCGCCGGTAGCGCACCTGGCCCGTGCCGACGTAGAACACGAAAGACACCCCCGCCATGAGCAGCAGCAAGGTGACGATCCAGCGGAAAAGCAGCATGCCCGGCTACCAGGCGCCCACGGGCTGGGCGAACCCTGCGGGGGCCTGGCGCTCGCTGTCGAAGCTGGTGATCTCCCACGCATCGGGCTGCGCCAGCAGCGCGCGCAGCAGCTGGTTGTTCATGGCGTGGCCCGAGCGGAAGGCGCTGTAGGCCGCCAGCAGCGGCTTGCCTACCAGGTACAGATCCCCCATGGCGTCGAGGATCTTGTGGCGCGCGAACTCGGCGTCGTAGCGCAGGCCATCGCTGTTGAGCACCTTGTAGTCGTCCATGACGATGGCATTGTCCAGCCCGCCGCCCAGCGCCAGGCCGTTGGCGCGCAGCATCTCCACGTCGCGCGTGAAGCCGAAAGTGCGCGCGCGCGCGATGTCGCGCGCGTAGTTGCCATGGCCCAGGTCGAACTCCACGCACTGGCCGGTGGAATCCACCGCCGGATGGGCAAAGTCGATCTCGAAGCGCAGCTTGTAGCCGTGGTATGGCTCGAGCCGCGCCCACTTCAGCTGCGCACCCTCGCCCTCACGCACCTCGACGGGCCGGATCACGCGAATGAAGCGCTTGGGTGCCTTCTGCAATTCCACGCCCGCGCTTTGCAGCAGGAACACGAACGAAGCCGACGAGCCGTCGAGGATCGGCACCTCCTCGGCGGTGATGTCGATGTAGAGGTTGTCCAGCCCCAGGCCCGCGCAGGCCGACATGATGTGCTCCACCGTGTGCACCTTGGCGCCGCCCGCGCCGATGGTCGAGGCCATGCGCGTATCGACCACCGCCGTGGCGCTGATGGGAATGTCCACCGGCTCCGGCAAGTCCACGCGGCGAAAGACGATGCCCGTATCGGGCTGGGCCGGCCGCAGGGTCAGCTCGACCCGCTGGCCGCTGTGCAGGCCCACGCCCACGGCGCGGGTCAGGGTCTTGATGGTGCGTTGCTGGAGCATAGGCCGATGATTTTAGTAGCCGGGGTGCCTGCGGGCCGATTGACGCCGGCTATGCCGGCCATGGCCCCGGGCCACGCCAGCACCGCACAAAAAAGAAAACCCGCTGGCACGCCAGCGGGTTGGACGGCGCCACGGCAGCCCGCGCATGCGGGCACGCCGTGCACTCAGCCGGCCTAATCGGCCTGCTTGCGCAGGAACGCCGGGATTTCCAGGTCGTCCATGCCGCCCGAGGACAGCGCGTCCACGCGCGCCGCCGCCTGCGTGCGGTTGTTGCGCCACACGCTGGGCACGGCCATGCTGCCGTAATCGGCGCCCGCCACGCCGCCCGCGCCGCCCAGCGCCGGGCCCGCGCCACCGGCCATGGGCATCGGGTACGGGATGTTGTCGGTGCCGGTGCGCAGCGCGCCCTGCACCACCTGCATGGGCTGGCGGCGCACGTTGGGGCGCGACAGGCCGGTGGCCACCACCGTGACGCGGATCTCGTCGCCCAGGGTGTCGTCGTAGGCCGCGCCGTAGATGACGTGCGCATCGGGCGCGGCATAGGCGTTGATGGTGCTCATGGCCTGGCCCGACTCGGCCATCTTCAGGCTGCCCTTGGCGGCCGTAACCAGCACCAGCACACCCTTGGCGCCCGAGAGGTCGATGCCTTCGAGCAGCGGGCAGGCGATGGCCTGCTCGGCGGCGATGCGCGCGCGGTCCGGGCCGCTGGCCGTGGCCGTGCCCATCATGGCGCGGCCGGGCTCGCCCATCACGGTGCGCACGTCCTCGAAGTCGACGTTCACCAGGCCGTAGTCGTTGATGATCTCGGCGATCCCGCCCACGGCGTTCTTCAGCACGTCGTTGGCATGGGCGAAGGCTTCCTCCTGCGTGATGTCGTTGCCGAGCACCTCGATGAGCTTCTCGTTGAGCACGACGATCAGCGAATCGACGTTGCTCTCCAGCTCGGACAGGCCGTCGTCGGCATTCTTCATGCGGCGGCTGCCTTCCCACTCGAAGGGCTTGGTGACCACGCCCACGGTGAGGATGCCCATGTCCTTGGCGATGCGCGCGATCACCGGCGCGGCGCCCGTGCCCGTGCCGCCGCCCATGCCGGCGGTGATGAACAGCATGTGCGCGCCCTGGATGGCCTGGCGGATCTCGGCCTCGGCGCTCTCGGCGGCCTCGCGCGCTTTCTCGGGCTTGCTGCCCGCGCCCAGGCCGCTGCCGCCGAGCTGGATGTGGCGGTGCGCCGTGCTGCGCGTGAGGGCCTGCGCGTCGGTGTTGGCGCAGACGAATTCCACGCCCTGCACGGCGCGCGCGATCATGTGCTCGACGGCGTTGCCGCCGCCGCCGCCGACACCGATCACCTTGATCTGCGTGCCCTGGTTGAACTCTTCGGACTCGATCATTTCGATGGTCATGTGGGTGCTCCTGAAACTACTCTGAAAAACAATGTGCCTGGGGTAAAAGAGGTGGGGGGGGCGAGCGCCCCATGGGCGGTGGCCCGGTGCCGCACCGCCGCGAGCGGCGCGCGGGCCCCGCGCGCACGAACCAGTTCCAGTCGAGGGGCATGGTCAGAAGTTCCCCACGATGAAGTCCTTGAAGCGGCCGAACGCGGTCTTCATCGACCCGCTCTTGGCCGCCACCTTGAAGCCGCGCAGGCGCGCCTGGCGCGCCTCCTCGAGCTGGCCCATGACGGTGGCCGCGCGTGGCTGCGCCACCATGTCGGCCAGCGCGCTCGAATACTTCGGGATGCCGCGGCGCACGGGCTTGAGGAAGATGTCCTCGCCCAGCTCCACCATGCCCGGCATGACCGAGCTGCCGCCCGTGAGCACGATGCCCGAGGACAGCACTTCCTCGTAGCCCGAGTCGCGGATGGCCTGGTGCACGAGCGAGAAGATCTCCTCCACGCGCGGCTCGATCACGCCCGCCAGCACCTGGCGGCTGAGCAGGCGCGGGCCGCGGTCGCCCAGGCCGGGCACCTCCACCTGGGCCTCGGGGTCGGCCAGCAGCTGCTTGGCGTAGCCGCTTTCCACCTTGATGTCCTCGGCATCCTTGGTCGGAGTGCGCAGCGCCATGGCGATGTCGCTGGTGATCAGGTCGCCCGCCGCCGGGATCACCGCCGTGTGGCGGATCGCGCCGCCGGTGAAGATGGCCACGTCGGTCGTGCCCGCGCCGATGTCCACCACGGCCACGCCGAGCTCGCGCTCGTCGTCGGTGAGCACGGCCTGGCTGCTGGCCAGCGGGTTGAGCATCAACTGCTCCACCTCCAGGCCGCAGCGGCGCACGCACTTGATGATGTTCTCGGCCGCGCTCTGCGCGCCGGTGACGATGTGGATGTTGGCCTCCAGGCGGATGCCGCTCATGCCGATGGGCTCCTTCACGTCCTGCCCGTCGATCACGAACTCCTGCGGCTCCACCAGCAGCAGGCGCTGGTCGCTGGAGATGTTGATGGCCTTGGCCGTCTCCACCACGCGTGCCACGTCGGTGGCGGTGACTTCCTTGTCCTTGATGGCCACCATGCCGCGCGAGTTCTGGCCGCGGATGTGGCTGCCGGTGATGCCGGTGTAGACGCGCTGGATCTTGCAGTCGGCCATCAGCTCGGCCTCTTTCAGCGCCTGCTGGATGCTCTGCACCGTGGCGTCGATGTTCACGACCACGCCGCGCTTGAGGCCGTTGCTCGGCGCCACGCCCAGGCCCGCGAGCTTCAGCTCGCCGCCGGGCAGCACCTCGGCGACCACGGCCATGACCTTGGCGGTGCCGATGTCCAGCCCTACGACCACGTCTTTGTATTCTCTTGCCATATGCCTGTGTGCCCTCTGTTTCGTTGTCCCGTGGCGCCTCAGCGCACCTTTTTCGCTGCCTGTTCGTCGCTCACCGTGGTCACGCCGCGCAGACGCACGGCGTAGCCGCCCTCGTGGCGCAGGTCGGCCGACTCCAGCGCCTCCGGCCTGCGCCGGTACTGCTGCGCCACCTGCGCCAGCGTGCGCGCGAAGCGCTGCGTGCGCGCCACCACGGCCTCGGGCGTGCCGCCGCCCAGCTCCACCGCCGCGCCGCTGTCGAGCAGCGCGCGCCAGCCGCCGCGCCCGGAAAGCTGCAACTCGTCCAGCTCCAGCCCCAGCGGCTCGAACACCGGCGCCAGCCGGCGGTACATGGCCAGCACCTCGCCCGCCTGGCCCTGCGGCCCCTGCAGGCGCGGCAGGCTGTCCTGCTCTTCGTCGTCGGCCTCGGCCTCGAAGACCTCGCCATCGCCGTTGAGCAGCTTGGATTCCGACTCGGCGCCCCACAGGGCCACGGCGTCGTGCTCGCGCAGCACCACGCGCAGGCCGCTGGGGAATTCGCGCCGCACCTGGGCGCTGCGCACCCAGGGAGCCTGCTCGAAGGCCGCGCGCACGGCCTCCAGATCCACCGTGAAGAAGTTGCCCGCCAGGCTGGGCATGACCATGGGGCGCAGGCCGACCGCGTTGTTGTGCACCAGGTCGCCCTGCACCACGATGCGGTGGATGGCGAATGCCGGGCGCCCCAGCAGCCAGCGCGCGCCCGCTGCCAGCACGAGCGCGGCGCAGCACACGAACAGGGCCGAGGCGGTCCAGTTCATGAGCCTGACGTCCAGCGGTGCGGGCAGCGGAGCGTTCATGCGCCTCCCAGGGCCGTGTCGGCGGTGTTCTGCAGCGCGTCGAGCGAGGCGCTGGCGAGGATGCGCAGGCACAGCTCTTCGTAGCTGGTGCCCGCCGCGCGCGCCGACATGGGCACGAGCGAATGCCCGGTCATGCCGGGCGAGGTGTTGATCTCCAGCAGGAAGGGCTGGCGGTCGCTGGCGCGCACCATGATGTCGGCGCGCGCCCAGCCGCGGCAGCCCAGCGTGCGGTAGGCGCGCTCGACCAGGCGCTGGATGGCGCGCTCCTCGGCCTCGGGCAGGCCGCTCGGGCAGTGGTACTGCGTCACGTCGGTGAAGTACTTGTTCTGGTAGTCGTAGTTGCCCTCGGGCGCGACGATGCGGATCACCGGCAGCGCCGCAGCGCCGGCGCCCTGGCCGAGCACCGGGCAGGTGGTCTCGTCGCCGTCGATGAACTGCTCGCACAGCACCTCGGGGTCGTGCTGCGCGGCCAGGCGGTAGGCCTGCTCGCACTGGCCGGGCGAGGTGACCTTGGTCAGCCCGATGGTGGAGCCTTCGCGCGAAGGCTTGACGATCATCGGCGCACCCAGCGCGGCCAGGGCCTGCGCGGTTTCGGCGGCGCTGGCGACGAGGCGCCAGTCCGGCGTCGGCAGGCCCTCGAAGCGCCAGATGCGCTTGGTCATGATCTTGTCCATGGCGATGCTCGACGCCATCACACCCGAGCCGGTGTAGGGAATGCCGAGCAGCTCCAGCGCGCCCTGCACCGTCCCGTCCTCGCCATGGCGGCCGTGCAGCGCGATGAAGCAGCGCGTGTAGCCATGGGTCTTGAGGTCGGCCAGGCTGGCGTGCGCCGGGTCGAAGGCGTGCGCATCCACGCCGCGCGCGCGCAGCGCCTGCAGCACGCCGCCGCCGGACATCAGCGACACCTCGCGCTCGGACGAATCGCCGCCCATGAGCACGGCCACCTTGCCCAGGGCCGCGGCGTTGAATCCGGTGTCGGATTGAGGATCAAATTGGCTCATAACGCTTTCCCATCCTGCGCCAGCAGCTCACTATTCTGTAGCAGTTCGGCCACCTTCCCAGGCACCGCGCCGATCGAGCCCGCGCCCATGCACAGCACCACGTCGCCCGCGCGCGCGCTTTGCACGATGGCGCGCGGCAGCTCGGCCACGTCGTCGATGAACACGGGCTCGACGCGGCCCGCCACGCGCAGCGCGCGCGCCAGCGAGCGCCCGTCGGCGGCGACGATGGGCGCCTCGCCCGCCGCGTAGACCTCGGTCAGCAGCACCACGTCGGCCTGGCCCAGCACCTTGACGAAATCCTCGAAGCAGTCGCGCGTGCGGCTGTAGCGGTGCGGCTGGAACGCCAGCACCAGGCGCCGCCCGGGGAAAGCGCCGCGCGCCGCCGCCAGCGTGGCGGCCATCTCCACCGGGTGGTGGCCGTAGTCCTCGATGAGCTGGTAGTGGCCGCCGCCGTTTTCCGCCCGCGCCGGCTGGTCGCCGTAGCGCTGAAAGCGCCGCCCCACGCCGGTGAAGCCGGCCAGCGCGCGCAGCACCGCATCGTCGGAAATGCCCAGCTCCACCGCCACGGCGATGGCCGCGAGCGCGTTGAGCACGTTGTGCTCGCCCGCCAGGTTCAGCACCACCTCCAGGTCGGGCAGGGTCACGCCGTTGCGCCGCTGCACGGTGAAGCGCATGCGCCCGGCGTCGGCACGCACGTTGACGGCGCGCACCTGCGCGTCCTCGCCGAAGCCGTAGCTGGTGACGGGGCGCGCCACGTCGGCCAGGATCTCGCGCACGCCCGGGTTGTCCACGCACAGGATGGCCGCGCCGTAGAACGGCATGCGGTGCAGGAAGTCCACGAACGCCTGCTTGAGCCGGCCGAAGTCGTGGCCGTAGGTCTCCATGTGGTCGGCGTCGATGTTGGTGACCACGGCCATCACCGGCAGCAGGTTGAGGAACGAGGCGTCGGACTCGTCGGCCTCGACCACGATGTACTCGCCCTGCCCCAGCCGCGCGTTGGCGCCGGCGCTGTTCAGGCGCCCGCCGATGACGAAAGTGGGGTCCAGCCCGGCCTCGGCCAGCACGCTGGTGACCAGGCTGGTGGTCGTCGTCTTGCCGTGCGTGCCGGCGATGGCCACGCCCTGGCGCAGGCGCATCAGCTCGGCCAGCATGAGCGCGCGCGGCACCACGGGAATCTTGCGCGCGCGCGCGGCCAGCACCTCGGGGTTGTCGCCCTGCACCGCCGTGGAGGTGACCACGGCATCGGCCCCCTGCACGTGGGCGGCGTCGTGGCCCACGTGGGTGGCGATGCCCAGGCCCTGCAGGCGGCGCAGCGTGGCGCTGTCCGACAGGTCGGAGCCCGACACCTGGTAGCCCAGGTTGTGCAGCACCTCGGCAATGCCGCTCATGCCGGCGCCGCCCAGGCCGACGAAGTGGATGTGGCGGATGGCGTGTTTCATGTGGCCAGCTCCTCGCAGGCCGCGACCACCGCGGCGGTGGCTTCGGTTTTTTGCATGTTTTTGGCGTTTTGCGCCCGCTGGACAAGCGCGGGGCGCTCCATGTTTTGTAGCATCTGGGCCAGTCCGCCAGGCGTCAGGTCGCGCTGCTGCACAAGCCAGCCGCCGCCTGCCTGCACCAGGAACTGGGCATTGGTGGTCTGGTGGTCGTCCACCGCCGCCGGGAAGGGCACGAACACCGCCGCCGCGCCCACGGCGGCCAGCTCGGTCACGGTGCTGGCGCCCGCGCGGCAGACCACCACGTCGGCCTGCGCGAAGGCGCTGGCGGTGTCGTCGATGAACGGCGTCAGGTCGGCCTGCACGCCGGCGGCGGCGTAATGGGCGCGCAACGCGTCGATCTGCGCGGCGCCGCTCTGGTGCGTGACCTGCGGGCGCGCGGCCTCGGGCATCAGCGCCAGCGCCTGCGGCACGATCTCGTTCAGCGCCTTGGCGCCCAGGCTGCCGCCCACCACCAGCAGGCGCAGCGGCCCGCTGCGCCCGGCGAAGCGCGCGGCCGGCGCGGGCTGCGCCAGGAAGGCCTCGCGCAGCGGGTTGCCGACCCACTGGCCTTTTTTCAGCACGCCGGGGAAGGCGGTGAAGATGCGGTCGGCCACGCCCGCCAGCACCTTGTTCGCCATGCCGGCGACGGAGTTCTGCTCATGCAGCACCAGCGGCTTGCCCGCCAGCACGGCCATCATGCCGCCGGGGAAGGTGACGTAGCCGCCCATGCCCAGCACCACGTCGGGGCGCACGCGGCGCACCACGGCCAGCGCCTGCCAGAAGGCGCGCAGCAGCCGCAGCGGCAGCAGCGCCAGCGTGGCCAGCCCCTTGCCGCGCACGCCGGAGAAGTCGATGGCCTCGAACGCGAAGCCCTGCGGCGGCACGATGCGCGACTCCATGCTGCCGGGCGTGCCCAGCCAGTGCACGCGCCAGCCGCGCGCGCGCAGCGCCTGCGCCACGGCCAGGCCGGGGAAGATATGGCCGCCGGTGCCGCCGGCCATGATGAGCGCGGTTTTCTGGCTCATACGTGGCCTCCACGCATGAGCAGCTTGTTTTCGTAATCCACGCGCAGCACCACCGCCAGCGCGATCAGGTTCATCAGGATGGCCGAGCCGCCGAAGCTCATGAGCGGCAGCGTCAGCCCCTTGGTGGGCAGCGCCCCAAGGTTCACGCCCATGTTGATGAAGGCCTGGAAGCCCAGCCACACCGCCACGCCCTGCGCCACGAGGCCGGAGAACACGCGGTCCAGCGCGATGGCCTGGCGGCCGATCTGCATGATGCGCCGCGTGAGCCACAGGAACAGCACGATGAGCGCGAGCACGCCCACCAGGCCGAACTCCTCGCCGATCACCGCGAGCAGGAAGTCGGTATGCGCCTCGGGCAGCCAGTGCAGCTTTTCCACGCTGCCGCCCAGGCCGACGCCGAAAACCTCGCCGCGCCCGATGGCGATGAGCGAGTGCGAGAGCTGGTAGCCCTTGCCCAGCGCGTGCGCCTCGCTGAACGGGTCGAGGTAGGCGAAGATGCGCTCGCGCCGCCACGGGCTGGTCATGACGATGAGCGCAAAGGCGCTCACCAGCACCGTGCCGATGAGGACGAACATGCGCATGTTCACCCCGCCGAGGAACAGGATGCCCATGGCGATGACGGCGATCACCATGAACGCGCCCATGTCGGGCTCGGCCAGCAGCAGCGCGCCGACGATGGCCACCGCCGCGCCCATGGGCAGCACGGCGCGGAAGAAGTTTTCCTTCACGTCCATCTTGCGCACCATGTAGTCGGCGGCGTAGACGAGCACGGCGAACTTGGCCAGCTCCGAGGGCTGGAAGTTCATCACCCCGAGCGACAGCCAGCGCCGCGCGCCATTCACCGCCGTGCCGACGTGCGGGATCAGCACCAGGATGAGCAGCAGGATGGAGGCGACGAACAGCCAGGGCGCAACGCGCTCCCAGGTCTTCATCGACACCTGGAACGCCAGCAGCGCTGCGACGAAGCCCATGGCCAGCGCCAGCACGTGGCGCACCAGGAAGTGCAGCGGCGCGATCTTGCCGAAGCGCGGGTTGTCCGGCATGGCGATGGAGGCCGAGTACACCATCACCAGCCCCCAGGCCAGCAGCGCCACCACCACCCAGACCAGCGCCTGGTCGAAGCCCAGCACGTGCGCGGGCGTGGCCGTGGTCTGGCGGTATTCCATGCCGCCCACGCGCACCGGCAGGCGGTCGGCGGCCTTGGCGGGCAGCGCGCCGAACCAGGCGCCGATGCGCTGCAGCAGGCCGGGGGTGGCGGTGGTGGTCACAGGCCGCCCTCCAGTTCCTGCCCCTGCGCCTGCGCGAGCGCGCGTACGGCATCGACGAACACCTGGGCGCGGTGCGCGTAGTCCCTGAACATGTCGAGGCTGGCGCAGGCCGGCGACATCAGCACCGCGTCGCCCGGCTGGGCCTGCGCGGCGGCCTGCTGCACGGCATCTTCCATGCGGGCGGCGGGCAGCAGCGGCACGCCGGTGTCCTGCAGCGCGGCGGCGATGTGCGGCGCGTCGCGCCCGATCAGCACGGCCGCGCGCGCGTGGCGCGCCATGGGCGCGGCCAGCGGCGCGAAGTCCTGGCCCTTGCCGTCGCCGCCGAGGATGACCACCAGGCGCCGCTCCGGCCCCAGGCCCGCGAGCGCGGCCACGGTGGCGCCGACGTTGGTGCCCTTGCTGTCGTCGAAATACTCCACGCCGCCGACCACGCCGACGGACTCGACGCGGTGCGGCTCGCCCCGGTACGCGCGCAGGCCGTAGAGCATGGTGCCGAGCGCGCAGCCCGCCGCCTGCGCCAGGGCCAGCGCGGCCAGTGCGTTGCAGGCGTTGTGGCGGCCGCGGATGCGCAGCGCGTCGGCCGGCATCAGGCGCTGCAGGTGCAGCGGCTCCTCGTGCAGCCTGGCGCGCTTGGCCGTTTCGTCGGCCTGGTGCGCGCGCACCAGCCAGGCCATGCCGTTGACGGTTTCGATGCCGAAGTCGCCCGGGCGCTGCGGCAGGTCGGCGCCGAACGTGACATGGGCGCGCAACTGCGGTTTCTGCAGCTTCACGCGCACCGGCTCGGGCAGCATCTGCATCACCGCCGGGTCCTCCCGGTTCAGCACCATCAGCCCGGTCTGGCCGAAGATGCGCGCCTTGGCCGCGCCGTAGGCGGCCATGCCGCCGTGCCAGTCGAGGTGGTCCTGCGTGAGGTTGAGCACCACGGCCGCCGTGGGCTCGAAGCCCTGCACGCCGTCGAGCTGGAAGCTCGACAGCTCCAGCACCCAGGCTTCGGGCAAATCCTGCGCGGCGATGCGCGCGGCCAGCGTGTCAAGCAGCGTCGGGCCGATGTTGCCCGCCACGGCCACGCTGCGGCCCGCGTGCTGCACCAGCTGGCCGGTGAGGGAGGTGACGGTGGTCTTGCCATTGGTGCCGGTCACGGCCAGCACGGCGGGCGCGTAGCCGTGCTGCGTGCACAAGGCGCGCAGCGCTTGCGAATACAGGTCCAATTCGCCACAAACGCTTACCTGACAAGCGCGAGCAGCTTCCAAAACAGGAGCAAGCGCGGCCGGTGCCAAGCCGGGCGAGCGGTAGATGGCGTCCAGCGCCTGGTCCTGCACCAGCGCCGCGTCGAACGCGCCGCCGATGAAGCGCGCCTGCGGCAGCTCGGCGCGCAGCGTGGCAAGCTGCGGCGGCGCGGCGCGCGTGTCGGCCACCGTGACCTGCGCGCCACAGCGCGCGCACCAGCGCGCCATCGCCAGGCCCGAGGCGCCCAGGCCCAGCACCAGCACGCGCTGGCCGTGCAGCGGCTGTTCGGCCTGCGCAGGCCAGTCCTGCGGCACGGGGGCAAAGATGGGCGCCTGCTCCTGCTCCTGCGCCTCTGCCTGCGGCTGCGCTTCCTGCACGGGCGCCTCGGCCACCGGCTCGGCGAAGATCTTCGCCACGAACGCGGCGGCTTCCTGCGCAGCCGAAAGCGGCGGCGCCGCAGGGTCTGCAAGACATGCCGACGCCGCAGGGTCTGCGGCGGGCGGGAGGGGGTGAAGTGCGTCGTCGGGGTTCGTCATCGCAGCTTCAAGGTTGTCAGGCCGATGAGGCACAGCAGCATGGTGATGATCCAGAAGCGCACGACCACCTGGGTCTCCTTCCAGCCGCTTTTCTCGAAATGGTGGTGCAGCGGCGCCATCTTCAGCAGGCGCCGGCCTTCGCCGTACTTGCGCTTGGTGTACTTGAACCAGCCCACCTGCAGCATCACCGACAGCGCCTCGACGACGAAGATGCCGCCCATGATGGCCAGCACGATCTCCTGGCGCACGATCACGGCGATGGTGCCCAGGGCGCCGCCGAGCGCCAGCGCGCCCACGTCGCCCATGAAGACCTGCGCCGGGTGCGCGTTGAACCACAGGAAGGCCAGGCCCGCGCCGGCCATGGCGGCGCAGAAGATCATCAGCTCGCCCGACCCCGGGATGTGCGGGAACAGCAGGTACTTGGCATGCACGGCGTTGCCCGTGACGTAGGCGAACACGCCCAGCGCGGCGCCGACCAGGATCACCGGCATGATCGCCAGGCCGTCCAGGCCGTCGGTCAGGTTCACGGCATTGCTCGCGCCGACGATGACCAGGTAGGTCAGGATGACGAAGCCGAGCACGCCCAGCGGGTAGCTGACTTCCTTGAAGAACGGCAGCAGCAGCCCGGCCTTGGGCGGCAGGTCGAGCGAGAAGCCCGACTGCACCCAGGCCAGGAACAGCTCGAACACGCGCGCGTTCGAGCTCTCCGAGATGCTGAACACCAGGTACAGCGCGGCCACCAGGCCGATCACCGACTGCCAGAAATACTTCTCGCGCGAGCGCATGCCCTCGGGGTCCTTGTTGACCACCTTGCGCCAGTCGTCCACCCAGCCGATGGCGCCAAAGCCCAGCGTGACGGTGAGCACGATCCAGACGAAGCGGTTCGACAGGTCGAACCACAGCAGCGTGGAGATGGCCAGCGAGGCCAGGATCAGCACCCCGCCCATGGTCGGCGTGCCGCTCTTGCTCAGGTGGGTCTGCATGGCGTAGCCGCGGATCGGCTGGCCGATCTTCAGCGCGCGCAGCATGCGGATGACCTTCGGCCCCGCGAGCAGGCCGATCAGCAGCGCCGTGAGCGCCGCCATCACCGCGCGGAAGGTGATGTACTGGAACACCCGCAGGAATCCGAATTCGGGCGACAGGCCCTGCAGCCATTGCGCCAGCATCAAGAGCATGCGGCCTCCTGCAAGGCCTGCACGGCCTGTTCCATCTTCATGAATCGCGATCCCTTCACCAGCACGCTGCCCGCTTCGGGCAGGGCCGCGCGCAGCGCGGCCAGCAGTGCGTCCTTGTCGTCGAAATGCCGCGCGCCGGGGCCGAAGGCCCGCGCCGCGTGCGCGCTCAGTTCGCCCAGCGCCAGCAGCCGCTCAATGCCCCGCGCACGCGCATGCGCGCCGGCCTCGGCATGGAACTGCGGGCCCTGGCTGCCGACCTCGCCCATGTCGCCCAGCACCAGCCAGCGCGGTGCGGGCAGCTCGGCCAGCACCTCGATGGCGGCATGCATGGAGTCGGGGTTGGCGTTGTAGCAGTCGTCCACCACGGTGACGCGGCGCCCCTGGCAATACAGCCCGAGCGCACGCGAGCGCCCCGCCACGGGCGCGAACGCCGCCAGGCCCTGGGCCACGGCATCCAGGGCCACGCCCGCCGCCAGCGCGCAGGCCGTGGCGGCCAGGGCATTGGCGACGTTGTGGCGGCCCGCGATGTGCAGCGCCGTGCGGATGGCGCCCTGGGGCGTGTGCAGCGTGGCCTGCCAAGCGTCGCCCTGCCACTGGGCATGAAGGCAGCGCACGTCGGCGCCATCGCCACCGAAGGTGATGCAGCGGCGGCCCGCCGCCAGGCCGCGCCACAGCGCGGTGTAGGCGTCGCCGTGCGGGAACACGGCCACGCCGTCGGGCGGCAGCGCCGGCAGCACGGCACCGTTTTCCTCAGCCACGGCCTGCACGGTCTGCATGAATTCGAGGTGCTCGCGCTGCGCGTTGTTCACCAGCGCCACGGTGGGGCGTGCCAGGCCGGCCAGGTAGGCGATCTCGCCCGGGTGGTTCATGCCCAGCTCCACCACGCCGATGCGGTGCGCGGCCTGCAGGCGCAGCAGCGTTTGCGGCACGCCGATGGCGTTGTTCAGGTTGCCGCGCGTGGCAAAGGCGGCCTCGCCCGCGTGCGCGGCGAGGATGCTGGCGAGCATCTGCGTCACGGTGGTCTTGCCGTTGCTGCCGGTCACGGCAATCAGCGGCAGGCTGAACTGGCCGCGCCAGCCAGCGGCCAGCGCGCCCAGGGCGGCCAGCGTGTCGGGCACCTCGATACCGGGCAGGCCCGCGGCCGCCAGGCCGCCATGCGCCACGGCGGCCACAGCCCCGGCTGCGCGCGCCTGGGGCAGAAAGTCATGGGCGTCGAAGCGCTCGCCCTTCAGGGCGACGAACAGGTCGCCCGGCTGCAGCGTGCGCGTGTCGGTGTGCACGCGCACGATGGGCAACGCGCCATCGCCCGCCAGGCGCGCCTGCGGCACGCGCGCGGCGATCCATGCCCATGCTTGTTGCAGCGTCATCGTCATGCAGCACCTCCCTGGCGCGCGGCCAGCGCCTGGCGCGCCTGCGCCATGTCGGAGAACGGGTGGCGCACGCCCTGCACCTCCTGGTAGTCCTCGTGGCCCTTGCCGGCGATCAGCACCACGTCGGCGGCGTCCGCCCCCGCCACGGCCTGGGCGATGGCGGCGGCGCGGTCAGGTTCGGCCCGGGCGCCGGGCGCCATGCCCTGCAGGATCTGGCCGATGATGGCCTGCGGCGCTTCGCCGCGCGGGTTGTCGCTGGTCACCAGCACGGCGTCGGCGCCCTGCTGCGCGGCCGCGCCCATCAGCGGGCGCTTGCTGGCGTCGCGGTTGCCGCCGCAGCCGAACACGCACCACAAACGGCCACCGCGCGCCTGCGCCACGGGGCGCAGCGCGGCCAGGGCCTGGGCCAGCGCGTCGGGCGTGTGCGCGTAGTCCACGGCCACCAGGGGCTGGCCGGGCAAAGCGATCTGCTCCATGCGGCCGGGCACCGGGGACAGCGCGGCGCAGGCCCGCACGGCCTGCGCCAGCGGCACGCCCAGCGCGCGCAGCGCGGCGATCACGCCGAGCAGGTTGGACACGTTGTACTGGCCGATGAGCCGCGTCTGCAGCCATTCGCGCTGCGTGCCCTCGGCCACGGCGAAGCGCAGGCCGCCGTCGGCGAAGCCGATGTCCTGCGCCTGCAGCCGCGCGGGGCGGTGCAGGGCATAGCTCCACAGGTCGAGCGGGCGCGCGGCAAGCTGCGTGTGCAGGTGCGCGCCCTGTGTGTCGTCGGTGTTGACCACGGCGGCCTGCAGGCCCGGCGTGTCGAACAGCGCGGCCTTGGCCTGCCAGTAGGCGTCCATGCTGCCGTGGTAGTCGAGGTGATCCTGCGTGAAGTTGGTGAACAGCGCCACGCGGATGCGCGTGCCCGCCAGGCGCTGCTCGGCCACGCCGATGGACGAGGCTTCGATGGCGCAGTGGCCCAGCCCCTGGTCAACGAACGCGCGGAACGCGCGCTGCAGGCGCACCGGGTCGGGTGTGGTCATGCCGGTGGACTCCAGGCACGGCGGCACGCCAATGCCCAAAGTGCCCACCAGGGCACACCCAGCAAGCGCTGGCAGCTCTTGTTTCGATAGCGCTTGAATGGCGTCGGCGAGCCAGCAGGCGCTGCTGGTCTTGCCGTTGGTGCCGGTCACGGCCAGCACCTGGAGCGACTGCGTGGGGTGGCCGAACCATTCGGCGGCGATCGGCCCGGTGGCGGCCTTCAGGCCGCGCAGCGCGGCGATGTGTGCACCCGCGAAGGCGAAGGGCGCCACGCCGTCCTGCTCCACCAGGCAGGCGGCCGCGCCGCGCGCCAGCGCACCGGCCACGTGGGCGCGGCCGTCGGTGGCGGCGCCGGGCCAGGCGATGAAGCCGTCGCCGGGCCGTACCTGGCGGCTGTCGGTCTGCAGCGTGCCGGTGACGCGCGCGCGCAGGAAGGCCACGGCCTCCTGCGGGGTGGCAAGGGTCTGCATGCTCACAGCGGCTCCTCGGCAGCGTTGGCCACGATCTGCGGCTTGACGGCCATGTCGGGCGCCACGCCCATCATGCGCAGCGTCTGCTGCACCACCTCGCTGAACACCGGCGCGGCCACGGCGCCGCCGTAGAACACGCCATTGCTCGGCTCGTCGATCATCACGGCGACGATGATGCGCGGGTTGTCGATGGGCGCCATGCCGGTGAACCAGGCGCGGTACTTGCCCGCCGCGTAGCCCTTGCCCTGCTGCTTGCGCGCCGTGCCCGACTTGCCGCCGACCGAGTAGCCCACGGTCTGCGCCTTCTGGCCGGTGCCGCCAGGGCCTGCGGCCATCTGCAGCATCTTGCGCACCTGGTCGGCCGTGCGCTCGGAGAACACCGGCACGCCGACCGCTTCCTGCCCGGTCTTGAGCATGGTGGCGGGAATGACGCGCCCGCCGTTGGCGAACACGGTGTATGAGCGCGCCATCTGGAACAGGCTGGCCGACAGGCCGTAGCCGTACGACATGGTGGCCTGCTCGATCGGGCGCCAGCCCTTGTACGGGCGCAGGCGCCCGCCCACGGCGCCGGGAAAGCCGATCTGCGGCTTCTGGCCGAAACCCACGGCCGAGAAGGTCTCCCACATCTCGCGCGCGGGCATCTGCATGGCGATCTTGGTGGTGCCGACGTTGCTCGACTTCTGGATCACGCCCTCCACCGTGAGCACGCCGTAGTTGTGCGTGTCGGAGATGGTCGAGCCGGTGATGGTGACGCGCCCCGGCGTGGTGTCCACGATGGTCCCGGGGCGCACGCGGCCGCTCTCCAGCGCCAGGCCGATGGTGATGGGCTTCATGGTCGAGCCAGGCTCGAAGGTGTCGGTGATGGCGCGGTTGCGCAGCTGCTCGCCCGTGAGGTGCTGGCGCTTGCCGGGGTCGTAGCTCGGGTAGTTGGCCAGCGCCAGCAGCTCGCCCGTGTGCGCGTCGAGCACCACCACGCTGCCGGCCTTGGCCTTGTGCGCGGCCACGGTGTCGCGCAGCTTCTGGTAGGCGAAGAACTGCACCTTGGAGTCGATGGAGAGCTGCAGGTCCTGGCCATCGACGGGCGGCACGTCGTCGCCCACGCCCTCGACCACGCGGCCCATGCGGTCCTTGATGACGCGGCGCGAGCCCGGCTTGCCGGCGAGCTGCTTGTCGAACGCCAGCTCCATGCCCTCCTGGCCATGGTCCTCGACGTTGGTGAAGCCGACCACGTGGGCCGCCGACTCGCCCTCGGGGTACTGGCGCTTGTATTCCTTGCGCAGGTAGATGCCCTTGATGCCCAGGCCCACGATGCGCTGGCCCAGGTCCCAGTCGAGCTGGCGCTTGAGCCACATGAAGGTCTTGTCGTCCTCGGCCATCTTCGTGACCAGGGTGGACAGCGGCATGTCGAGCAGGCGCGCCAGCTCCTTGAGCTGGGCGCGCACGGCCGGGTCGCCCTCGTCCACATCCTCGGGGATGGCCCAGATGCTCGCCGCCGGGACGCTGGAGGCCAGGATCAGCCCGTTGCGGTCGAGGATGCGCCCGCGGTTCGCCGGCAGCTCCAGCGTGCGCGTAAAGCGCACCGTGCCCTGGCGCTGGAAGAAGTCGTTGGCGTACACCTGCACGTAGGCCGCGCGCACGCCCAGGCCGATGAAGCCCAGCGCGATCGCCGCGACGATGAAGCGGCTGCGCCCCACGGGCGTCTTGCTCGCCAGCAGGGGGCTGGAGGTGTAGCGCACGCTGCGGCTCACGGCGTGCCTCCCGCGCTGGCGGCCGGGGCGCTGTCGTTCACGTACAGCGTGATGGCCGGCGTGGCCGTGCGCATGTGCAGGTTGTCGCGCGCAATGCGCTCCACGCGCAGCGGCGTGGCCTGGGCGCGCTTTTCCACCTGCAGGCGCTGGTGCTCGGTTTCGAGCTGGCGCGCCTCGGCCTTGGCGCGGTCGAGCTGGGTGTAGAGCAGGCGCGAGTCGTACTGCATGCGCACCAGATACAGCGCGCTCAATACCACCGCCAGCAGCAACACCAGGTTGAGCCTGATCACGCCGGCACCTCCGTGCGCTCGGCCACGCGCATCACGGCGCTGCGCGCGCGCGGGTTCGCCGCCACTTCCGCATCGCCCGGCTTGACGCGCTCCAGCGCCTTCAGCCGCATGGGCTGCGGCGGCGCAAAGGGCGCGCGGCGGTCATAGACCTCCTTGGCATGCTGCGCAATGAACTGCTTGACGATGCGGTCCTCCAGCGAGTGGAAGCTGATGACCACCAGGCGCCCGCCCGGACGCAGCACCGGCAGGCTGGCCGCTAGCGCCTGCCGCAGTTCCTCCAGCTCGGCATTGATGAAAATCCGAAAAGCCTGGAACGTGCGCGTGGCAGGGTTCTGGCCTGCCTCGCGGGTCTTGACCGCGCCAGCCACGAGGCCGGCCAGCTCGGCAGTGCCTGTGAGAGGTCCGCGCTCCTGGCGCCGCGCAACAATCGCCTTTGCAATGGGGCCAGCAAACCGTTCTTCGCCGTAGTCACGTATCACCTCCGCAATCTGCCCAAGCTCGGCCGTGGCCAGCCACTCGGCCACACTTTCGCCGCGCGTGGTGTCCATGCGCATGTCCAGCGGGCCATCGAACCGGAAGCTGAAACCGCGCTCCGGCGCGTCGATCTGGGGCGAGCTCACGCCCAGGTCCATCAGGATGCCGTCGGCGCTGCCCGCGGGCAGGTCCGCCAGGTGGCGAAAGCCTTCGTGGCGGATGGCGAAGCGCGCATCCGCGATGCGCGCCGCCTCGGCGATGGCCTCGGGGTCCTTGTCGAAGGCCAGCAGGCGCGCCTGCGCGCCCATGCGCCGCAGGATCAGGCGCGAATGCCCGCCGCGGCCAAAGGTGGCGTCGATCCAGGCGCCATCGGCGCGCGCGGGGTCGCGCCCGAGCAAGGCGTCGACCGCCTCATCAAGCAAGACCGTGGTGTGCAGCAAGGGCTGGTTCATGCGCAGCCCTCAGAAAGAGAAGTCCTTGAAGACGTCGGGCATCTCGGCCTGCATGGCCGCGGCCTCCTTGGCGTCGTAGGTGGCCTTGTCCCACAGCTCGAAGTGGTTGCCCATGCCGAGCAGCACGGCGTCCTTGGCCAGGCCGGCAGCCTCGCGCAGTTCGGGCGACACCAGCACGCGGCCGGTGCCGTCCATCTCCACGTCCATGGCGTTGCCCAGAAAGATGCGTTTCCACCACTGGGCCGACATGGGCAGCTTGGCGATGCGCTCGCGGAATTCCTCCCACGCGGGACGCGGGAACACCATGAGGCAGCCGTCGGGGTGCTTGGTGATGGTGAGCTGGCCGCCCGCCTGCTGCGTGAGGGCGTCGCGGTGCCGGGTAGGCACGGATAGCCTACCCTTCGCATCGAGACTTAGCGATGACGCCCCTTGAAACACTGATTTGAACCCCGCCACTGGATGCCTTGCGCGCCGCGTTTTCTGGGCGGCAATGGCACTTTTCACCACTTCATTGCACTTTTTTGCACTGTAGCAGGAAAAGCCTCCCCAGCGTGGGGCGGCGCTACAAAGTTTTGCAATGAAATCAAGGACTTAGCCTTGAAAGTGAACGCACGGGGGCAGCAAAAATCCTTACCCAATAGGGACTTAGGAAAAGCAATGCAAGTGATTCCTCAAGGTTTTTCACTTTTCCCCGGGAAACCGGGCCGCGCGATCCGGGCGGCGGCCCTGCGGGGAGCGGGTCAGGCGCCGGCGGCGGCCCGCCGCGCGCGGGCCTGCAGGCGCAGGCCGGCCCAGAGGGCAAAGAACATCGACGCGCCGAACACCCAGCCCGACAGCGCCCCCGCCATGATGCCCGACAGCAGGGTGCCGATGGTACAGCCCAGGCCCGTCATGGCGCCCCAGCCCAGCAGCACGCCGCCGGCCAGGCCGCGCGCGGCGTCGCCGGGGCGCGGCCAGCGCGGCGCGAACTGGCGGCTGGCCAGCGCGCCGATGAAGGCGCCCGCCACCAGGCCCAGCAGCAGCAGGGCGTGGGGCGCCCACGCGCCCTGCGCGGGCGCGGTGGCGCAGCCGGCGAAGCCGTCCAGGCCGTCCAGCCGCAGCGGAATCCAGTCCCACGCCTGCGCCTGAGCGCGCGCGGCGCTGCCCAGCGTGGCCGTTACGCCCAGGGGCTTCATGCGCACGATGGCGAACGCGCCAATCAGGCCCACGGCCAGGCCGCCCGTCCAGTAGCTCCAGCGCCCGCGCCACAGGCGCCGCCACGCGGCGCCCAGGGGCGGCACGCCGGCGGGCGCGGCCGGGGCCGGCGCCTGGGCAGCGAAGCCGCGCCACAGCCAGGCCGCCAGCGCGGCCAGGACGCCCAGCTGCAGCAGCAGCGCGCCGCCATGGCCCAGGTAGTGCGGCAGCCAGACCACGGGCGCATCGGCCACGGCCAGGCTGTACAGCGGGTTCCAGGTGAGAAAGCCGGCGACGAAGCCCAGCGCCGTGCCGGCGAGCGCGAAGGGCGCGACGGGCGAGCCCTCGGCCAGCCGGTACCAGTGCGCGCTGATGCACGAGCCCGACACCACCATGCCCGCGCCGAAGACCAGCCCGGCCAGCGCCAGCACCCAGCTCACGGGGCCGATGTGCATGTCCGGCGGCAGGCCGCCGCCGGTGGCCACGGGCATCCAGCCGCCCAGCACCACGGTGTAGCCCAGCAGGCCCACGGCCAGGGCCAGCACGATGGCCAGCAGGCCGCGCGGGTCGCGCTGCCCGAACCAGTCGCGCGCATGGCAGTAGAAGCAAAAGCGCGCGCGCTGCAGCGCCAGGCCGAGGGCGGTGCCCGCCGCCAGCGCGAACAGAAGGGTGGGCGCGCCGTCCTGGCGCTGCGCGAGGGTGGCGGCCACGGCCAGCACGGCAGCCGGCAGGAGCACGAAATGGGGTTGTTGGAGCGTCATGAAAAAAAGCCCGCGCGGAGGCGGGCAAAGAGCTGAGGAGACAACGGGTTCGCGGCGATGGCCATGTCGCCATCGCCTTGTTTATTTCATTTGGCCGCCCACACGGTGCCGCTGGGGTTGTCGATGGGCACGCCGACGGCGTTGCCGTACTCGGTCCACGAGCCGTCGTAGTTGCGCACGTCGTAGCCCAGCAGCTTCTTCAGCGCGAACCAGGTGTGGCTGGAGCGCTCGCCGATGCGGCAGTAGGTGATGATGGGCTTGCTGCCGTCGATGCCCACGGCGCCGTAGACCTTCTTCAGCTCCTCGGGTGTCTTGAAGGTGCCGTCGGCCTGCACCGCCTGGCCCCAGGGCACGTTCACGGCGCTGGGAATGTGGCCGGCGCGGATGGCCAGCTCGGGCACGCCGGGCGGCGCGAACACCTTGCCGGAGTATTCGTCCGCCGAGCGGATGTCCACCAGCCGCGCGCCGTTGCGGCCCTCGGCGGCGGCCAGCGCATCGGCCAGGCGCGCGCGCAGTTCCGGGCTGGTCCGGGCCACCTTGTAGGCCGTGGGCGCGAAGCTGGGCGCGCGGTTGTCCTGGGCGCGGTTTTCCGCCTCCCACTTCTTGCGCCCGCCGTCGAGCAGCTTCACGTCCTTGACGCCGTAGATGTCGAACACCCAGGCGCCCCAGGCAGCGAACCAGTTGTTGGTGTCGCCGTACAGCACCACGGTGGTGTCGGGGCCGACGCCGGCCTTGGACAGCAGCGCCTCGAACGCCTCCTTGCCGACGATGTCGCGGCGCACCTTGTCGTTGAGGTCGTTGTGCCACGAGAAATTGACGGCGCCGGGAATGTGGGCGCGCTCGTAGACGCCGGGGTTCACGCTGACCTCGATCAGCCGCAGCCTGGCGTTGTCCAGGTTCTGCGCCAGCCATTCGGTCGAGACCAGCGGCCCGGCGGGAATGGGCGTGGCGGCCCAGGCGCTGCCCAGTGCGGCCAGGGCCAGCAGCGGGGCGCCGAGCCGGCGGCGGCGCAGCGCCCGGAAGGTTGCGGAAGTGGCGGTCATGGTCGTCCTTTCGTTCGGGCTGTGGTGTATGCAGCGCACTGTAGGAGCGGCCACATACAACGACAAGAAATCAAAACGGCTATCCATATACAAAAACCGCCATACGCAACCGCCCTTGAGGGAGCGGCATGGTCTATCAAAAAACATAGCTGCTAGCGCTTGTCAGCAAAGCGTTTCATTAACTTTTCATGGTCAAACGCTTGCTGGACAAGCGCTTGCAGCTATCAATCTTGAATTTCCGCCCCCCTCCTACGCGCGCGCGAATTTCAGGAATTACCGCCAAAGCGCACCCACGGCACGCACGCTGGATATTGCGCAGCTTTTCAGCAAATTGCTTTCAAACCAGCAGGCGCTCCCGTGAGGCATGTGAAAGCGATTTTCAAAAACAGAAAAATCCCTTTTATTTCAACAAGTTAAGAACAATAAAAATCCGCATATCCATCATCGTATTTATACGAACGGGCACCCCGCCAAAAGCCCCAGACTTTCCCCAACCCGGCAACTGGTGATTTCCAGAACACCCGGTCCCACAGGAAAGAAAAGGATGATGGATATGAGCAAAACGTACAAGGTCGTCGCCGTCTCGGGCAGCCTGCAGAAGCCCTCGCGCACGCTGGTGCTGGCCGAGCAGATCGTGGCCGCGCTGGGCGAGGCGCTGCCCATCGAGGCCGAGGTCATCACGCTCGACGAGCTGGCCCCGCACCTGGCGGGCGCGCTGTACCGCAGCCAGTTGCCCGCGGCGGCGGAGCGGCGCATCGCGGCCATCGAGTCGGCGGACGTGCTGGTGGTCGCCAGCCCGGTGTACCGCGCGTCGTACAGCGGGCTGTTCAAGCACCTGTTCGACTTCGTCGGCCAGGACGCGCTGATCGACACGCCCGTGCTGCTGGCCGCCACCGGCGGCAGCGACCGGCACGCGCTGGTCATCGACCACCAGTTGCGCCCGCTGTTCAGCTTCTTCCAGGCGCGCACCCTGCCGCTGGGCGTGTACGCCTCGGAGCAGGACTTCAAGGGCTACGCCATCGGCAGCGCGGCGCTGTACGAGCGCATCGCGCTGTCCGTGGCGCGCGCCGTGCCCGTGGTGACGGCGGGCCCGACCCGGCCCGTAGCCGAAGCCGCCCGCCTGGCCGCCTGACGCATCCCCCCTTCCCGCAGAGGCTCCCATGACCAAGAAACGCATCATCCTCAACGCCTTCGACATGACCTGCGTCGGCCACCAGGCCGCCGGCACGTGGCGGCACCCCGCCAGCCAGGCCTCACGCTACAACGACCTGGAATACTGGACGCATCTCGCCACCGAGCTGGAGCGCGGCGTGTTCGACGCGCTGTTCATCGCCGACGTGGTGGGCGTCTACGACGTGTACCGCGGCTCCGCCGAAGGCGCGCTGCAGGACGCGGCGCAGGTGCCGGTGAACGACCCCTTCGGCGCGATCTCGGCCATGGCGGCGGTGACCCAGCACGTCGGCTTCGGCGTCACGGCGGCGGTGACCTTCGAGCACCCCTACCTGCTGGCGCGGCGCCTGTCCACGCTCGACCACCTAACCAAGGGCCGGGTGGCGTGGAACGTGGTGTCGTCCTACCTCGACTCGGCGGCGCGCAACATCGGGCTGGACAAGCAGATCCCCCACGACGAGCGCTACGACCTCGCCGAGGAATACATGGAGGTGATCTACAAGCTCTGGGAGGGCAGTTGGGAAGAGGGCGCCGTGCTGCGCGACAAGGAGCGCGGCATCTTCACCGACCCCACCAAGGTGCACCCGATCCAGCACGAGGGCAAGTACTTCAAGGTGCCGGGCTTCCACCTGACCGAGCCCTCGCCGCAGCGCACGCCAGTGATCTTCCAGGCCGGCGCCTCCACGGCCGGCCGCGCCTTCGCCGCGCGCCATGCCGAGGCCATGTTCATCCTGGCCACCAGCCCGGAATCGGCGCGCGTGCTCACCGACAAGATCCGTGCGGAAGTGGCGGCCGCCGGGCGCGAGCCGGACGCGCTCAAGATCTTCACGCTGCTCACCGTCATCACCGGCCCCTCCGACGAAGCAGCGCAGCGCAAGCACGAGGAATACCTGTCCTACGCCAGCCCCACGGGCATGCTGGCGCTCTACGGCGGCTGGACCGGGCTGGACTTCGCCTCACTCGATCCCGACACGCCCCTGCAGGCGGTGGAGAACGACAGCCTGCGCACCACGCTGGAGTCGCTCGCCGCCGACGGCAAGGAATGGACCGTGCGCGAGGTGATCCGCCAGCGCTCCATCGGCGGCCTGGGGCCAGTCGTGGTCGGCGGGCCGCAGAAGGTGGCCGACGAGCTGGAGCGCTGGGTGGACGAAGGCGGCGTGGACGGCTTCAACCTGGCCTACGCCGTGACGCCCGCATCGACCACCGACTTCATCGACTTCGTGGTGCCCGAGCTGCGCAAGCGCGGGCGCGTGCAGACCCGCTACGCGCAGGGCACGCTGCGCGAGAAGCTGCTGGGCGACAAGGACGGCAAGACACGCGACTCGCACCCCGCCACCCACTGGCGCCGCCACTACGTGGGCAAGGAAAGCGTGGCCGACGCGAGCGGCCCCGCCGCCTCCTGGGCTTGAACAGGCAACGCCATGCCCAGCGCCCCTCCCAGCCTTTCCCCACGGCATGACACCGCAGACGCGGTGCTCGAACTGCAGGGCATCGACCTGTCCTTCGGCGGCATCCACGCGCTGCACGGCATCGACCTGCGCGTGGCGCCGGGCGAGATCCGCGCCATCATCGGCCCCAACGGCGCCGGCAAGAGTTCGCTGGTCAACGTCATTAGCGGCCTGTACCGGCCGGACCGGGGCCGGGTCGTGCTGCAAGGCCGCGCCTTCGCCAAGGTGCCCACGGCGCGGCTGGCCCACCTGGGCGTGGCGCGCACCTTCCAGAACCTGGCGCTGTTCCGTGGCCTGAGCGTGCGCGACAACATCGCGCTGGGCCGCGTGGCGCACACGCGCGCCAGCTTCGCGGAGCAGGTGATCGGCCTGGGCCGCGCCCGGCGCGAGCGCGACGATGCGCGCGGCCGGGCCGGCGAGGTGATCCGCTTCCTGGGCCTTACCGACGTGCAGGACCGCCCCGCCAGCACCCTGCCCTACGGCCTGCAAAAGCGCGTGGAGCTGGCGCGCGCGCTGGTGGCACGGCCGCGCCTGCTGCTGCTGGACGAACCCCTGGCCGGCATGACCGTGACCGAGAAGGCGCAGATGGCCCAACTGGTGCGCGCCGCGCGCGACCAGTGGGGCACGGCCATCGTGCTGATCGAGCACGACATCGGCCTGGTGCTCGGCCTGTCCGACCGCGTGGCGGTGCTCGACTACGGCCGCAAGATCGCCGACGGCACGCCCGCCGAGGTGCGCGGCGACCCGGCCGTGATCGACGCCTACCTGGGCGTGGCCCACGAAGACAGCGCCAGCACGCAGGAGGCCGCGTGATGGAAGCCTTCGACTTCGCCTTCTTCGCCGAGGTGCTGATCGGCGGGCTGCTCTCGGGCGTCATGTATGCGCTGGTGGCCATCGGCTTCGTGCTGATCTACAAGACCTCGGGCGTGCTCAACTTCGCGCAGGGCGCGCAGCTGCTGTTCGCGGCGCTCACCTTCGTGAGCCTGGTCGAGCGCGGCGTGCCCTTCGCGCTGGCGCTGGGCCTGACCTTCGCGCTCATGCTGCTGCTGGGCCTGGTGATCGAGCGCGCCGTGCTGCGCCCGCTGGTGAACCAGCCGCCCATCACGCTGTTCATGGCCACGCTGGGCCTGTCCTACGTGATCGAGGGCGTGGCCCAGCTGCTCTGGGGCACGCAGGTGCACGAGCTGGACCTGGGGCTTGCCGACACGCCGCTGGAGTTCGCGGGCGTGCTGGTCTCCAGCTTCGACCTGGCGGCAGCGGGCATCGCGGCGCTGATGGTGGCGCTGCTGTCGGCCTTCTTCCGCTTCACGCGCACCGGACTGGCCTTCCGCGCCGTGGCCGACGACACCTTCGCCGCGCTGGCCGTGGGCCTGCGCCTGCCGCGCATCTGGGCCACGGTGTGGGCGGCGGCGGGCGTCATCGCGCTGGTGGCCGGGCTGCTGTGGGGCGCGCGCCTGGGCGTGCAGTTCTCGCTCTCGCTGGTGGTGCTCAAGGCGCTGCCGGTGCTGGTGCTGGGCGGCTTCGATTCGATCCTGGGCGCCATCGTCGGCGGCCTGGTCGTGGGCGCGCTGGAGAAGCTGGCCGAGGTCTACCTCGGCCCCTTCGTCGGCGGCGGCATCGAGGGCTGGTTCGCCTACGTGGCGGCGCTGGCATTCCTGTTGGTCAAACCGGGCGGCCTGTTCGGCCAGCGCCTGGTGGAAAGGGCCTGAACCCCATGAACACCGCCGTCACATCCCTCCCGGCCCGCCCGGCCACCGCCGCATGGCGATGGCCCGCCTGGGCCACGCCGCTGGCCTGGCTGGCCATCGCCTACATCGCTGTGCCGCTGGTGGCCACCGATTACTGGTTCGATGCCATCCTGATTCCGTTCCTGGCGCTGTCGCTCGCCGCCGTGGGGCTGAACCTGCTCACGGGCTACGCCGGGCAGCTCTCGCTCGGCTCGGCCGCCTTCATGGCCGTGGGCGCGTTCGCGGCCTACAACTTCAACCTGCGCGTGCCGGGGCTGCCGCTGCCCGTCAGCATCGTGCTGGCGGGGCTGGCGGCCACGGCGGTGGGCGTGGTGTTCGGGCTGCCCAGCCTGCGGCTGCGCGGCTTCTACCTGGCCGTGTCCACGCTGGCGGCGCAGTTCTTCGTGCAGTGGGCGCTGACCAAGTTCGGCTGGTTCAGCAACCACAACGCCTCGGGCGTGATCGACGCGCCGCCGCTGGCCGTGGCCGGCTTCGTGTTCGACACGCCGGCGCTGCGCTACCTGTTCGCGCTGACCATCGTGAGCCTCCTCACGGCGCTGGTCTGGCGCCTGGTGAACACGCCCACGGGCCACCACTTCGTCGCCATCCGCGACCACGAGCTGGCCGCGCGCGTTACCGGCGTGCCGGTGCTGCGCACCAAGCTGCTGGCCTTCGCCGTCTCGTCCTTCGTCATCGGCGTGGCAGGCGTGCTGTGGGGCTTCGTCTACCTGCGCACGGTGGAGCCCGCGGGCTTCAACCTGGACCGCTCGTTCCAGATCCTGTTCATCGTGATCATCGGCGGCCTGGCCACCATCCGCGGCGCCTTCCTGGGCGCGGCGCTGATCGTGGTGTTCCCGCTGCTGCTGTCGCGCGCGGGCAGCTTTCTCTTTGGCAACTGGTTCGACTCGGGCGTGCTCGACCTGAGCCAGCGCATCGTCCTCGGCGTCCTCATCGTCGCCTTCCTCATCGCGGAACCGCAGGGGCTGGCCGCCCTGTGGCGCCGCGCGTTTCACTCCCTTTCCCGTTCAGGAGATTCCACACCATGACCCTCACCCGCAAACTCAAGACCGCGCTGCTGGCCGGCGCGCTGGCCCTGACCGGCACGCAGGCCGCGCAGGCCGACGAACAGTTCTTCCCGCTGCAGAGCTACCGCGTCGGCCCCTACGCCGCTGGCGGCACCGGCTTCTTCGGCGGCTTCATCGACTACCTGAACCTCGTCAACACCCGCGACGGCGGCGTGGGCGGCGTCAAGCTGACCTGGGAGGAAGGCGAGACGCAGTACGAGGTCGAACGCGGTGTGGAGGTGTACGAGCGCCTCAAGACCAAGCCCGGCATCGCCACCTGGAACCCGCTGTCGGTGGGCATCGCCTACGCGCTGATCGACCGCGTGACGGCCGACAAGGTGCCGCTGCTCACCATCAACCACGGCCGCACCGACACCACCGACGGGCGCGTGTTCAAGTACATCTTCCCGCTGCTGGTCAACCCGTACAGCGAGACCTCGGGCATCGTCAACTACATCGGCACCAAGGTCGGCGGCAACGACAAGCTCAAGGGCAAGAAGATCGTGGTGCTGTACCACGGCTCGCCCTATGGCAAGGAGACGATCCCGATCTACGAGCTGCTGGCCAAGCAGTACGGCTTCACCGTCCAGCAGATCGAGGTGCCGCACCCCGGCAACGAGCAGCAGTCGCAGTGGCTGACGATCCGCCGCGCCAAGCCCGACTACGTGGTGCTGCGCGGCTGGGGCGTGATGAACCCGGTGGCGCTCAAGACGGCGCAGAAGACGGGCTTTCCGGCCGACCGCATCGTGGGCAACATCTGGTCCAACTCCGAGGAGGACGTGATCCCCGCAGGCGACGCCGCCAAGGGCTACGTCGCCATCACCTCGGTGGCGCCGGGCACGCAGTACCCGGTGCTGCAGGACATCCAGAAAACCGTGTACGACGCGGGCAAGGGCAACCTGCAGGACAAGAAGCGCATCGGCAGCGTGTACCACAACCTGGGCGTGCTCAACGGCATCCTGAACGTCGAGGCCATCCGCATCGCGCAGGCGAAGTTCGGCAAGCGCACGCTCACCGGCGACGAGGTGCGCTGGGGCCTGGAGAACCTGAAGATCGACGAGGCGCGCGCCGCCGCGCTGGGCGCCAAGGGCCTGTTCCATTCCATCAACGTGACCTGGGACAACCACGAGGGCGACGGCCGCGTGGCCTTCCAGCAGTGGGACGGCGGCAAGTGGAACGTGGTCTCGGACTGGATCGCGCCGGACTGGAAGCTGCTGCGCCCCGTCATCGAAAAGTCTTCGCTGGCCTACGCCAAGGAAAAGAACGTCAAGGTGCGCAAGAGCATCGACGACTGAAGGAGCGACCCCATGAGCACCACCACACACTCCCCTTCCCTGCTTGGCGCGGACTATGAACGCATCGCCGCCAAGTACCGCCCGGTGATCGAGCGCATCCGCGCCACGGCGCTGCAGCGCGAGCAGCAGCGCGAACTCGGGCACGAGGCCATCGGCTGGCTGAAGGCGGCACGCTTCGGCGCGCTGCGCGTGCCGGTGGAATACGGCGGCGACGGCGCCACGCTGCCGCAGCTGTTCCAGTTGCTGATCGAGCTGGGCGAGGCCGACTCGAACATCGTGCAGGCGCTGCGCGGCCACTTCGCCTTCGTCGAGGACCGGCTCAACGCACCGCGCGACGCGGCCAATGCCGTCTGGCTGCGCCGCTTCGCCGACGGCGACCTGGTGGGCAACGCCTGGACCGAAGTGGGCAACGTGGCCATCGGCGAGGTCATCACGCGCGTGTCGCAAAAGCCCGACGGCCGCTGGGTGGTGAACGGGCGCAAGTTCTACAGCACCGGCAGCATCTTCGCCGACTGGATCGACCTGTTCGCGCGGCGCGACGGCCCGGGGGACGGCAACGGCCTGGACGTGATCGCCGCCGTGCGCGCCCGGCAAGACGGCGTGACGCACCACGACGACTGGGACGGCTTCGGCCAGCGCACCACGGGCAGCGGCACCTCGGTCTACGACAACGCCGAGGTGGACGAGGCCCACATCTTCCCCTTCGCCAGCCGCTTCAAGTACCAGACCGCCTTCTACCAGCTGTTCCACCTGGCCACGCTGGCCGGCATCGCACGCGCCGCCACGCGCGACGCGGGCAGCGAAGTGCGCGAGCGCCGGCGCGTCTTCAGCACCGGCAACGCCAGCGCCGTGGCGCAGGACGTGCAGGTGCAGCAGGTGGTGGGCGAAGTCGCGGCCGCCGCCTACGCGGCCGAGGCGACGGCCATCCGCGCCGCCTTCGCCGCGCAGCGCGCCTACGACGCGCACTGGCAGGGCACGCCCGAGGAGGAGAAGCAGGCCAACATCGACGCCGAGCTGGAGTCGGCCCAGGGCCAGATCGCCATCTCCGAGCTGGTGCTGCGCGCCACCACGCAGTTCTTCAACGCGCTGGGCGCCTCGGCGGCCAGCGCCAGCAAGTCGCTGGACCGGCACTGGCGCAACGCGCGCACCATCGCCTCGCACAACCCGGTGATCTACAAGGCGCGCATCGTCGGCGACTGGCACGTCAACGGCACCGAGCCGCCCTACGTGTGGCAAATCGGCGCCGGCCAGCGCACCGGCGCCAAGGCCGCGGCCTGACGCGCGAAGGGATGCGAACCATGGGCGTGTCTACGTTTCCCCCCGTGCCTGCCGCGGCCCCCGCGCCGCTGCTGCGCATCGCCGCCATCGAGGCGGTCTACCAGAGCGCCATCGTCGCGCTGCACGACGTGAGCCTGGAGGTGCGCCCGGGCGAGATCCACGCCCTGCTGGGTGCCAACGGCGCGGGCAAATCGACCACGCTCAAGGCCGTGTCCCACCTGCTGCCGGCCGAGCGCGGCCAGGTGCGCAGCGGCGCCATCCACTTCGACGGCCAGGACGTGGCCGCCCTCGGCCCCGCCGCGCTGGTGCGGCGCGGGCTGGTGCCGGTGCTGGAGGGGCGGCGCTGCTTCGCGCACCTGACGGTGGAGGAGAACCTGGTCACCGGCGGCATCGGGCGCGGCGCGCGCCGCCGCGAGATCGCCGCCGGGCTGGAGCGCGTGTACGCCGCCTTCCCGCGCCTGGCCGAGCGCCGCCGCAGCCCGGCGGGCCTGACCTCGGGCGGCGAACAGCAGATGACGGCGATTGGCCGCGCGCTCATGGCCGCGCCGCGCCTGCTGGTGCTCGACGAGCCGTCGATGGGCCTGGCGCCGCTGGTGGTACAGGACATCTTCCGGCAGTTGCGCCGCCTGAACCAGGAGCAGGGCCTGTCCATCCTCGTGGCCGAGCAGAACTCCACCGTGGCGCTGCAGTACGCCGACCGCGCCACCGTGCTGGACGCCGGGCGCTCGGTGCTGCACGGCACGGCCCAGGCGTTGCGCCAGCGCGAGGACATCCAGCACTTCTATTTCGGCCAGGGCGTGGCGGAAGAAGCGCCCGAACTGGCCGCCGCATAGCCCCCGCGCGCACGCAATCACTCCTTTTTCCATAGCTACTAGCGCTTTATGGGCAAGCGCTGGAGGCCGATTTTTCTCCAAAAACCCGTTCACCCCCTTGAAAGGACCCGCCATGACCGCCGCCACCCTCGAACGCCCCCGCGTCAACTCCCCCGCGCCCTTCGCGCCGCGCCCGCGCCCCACGGCGCCCGCGCACGTCATCCGCAGCGAGGCCGAGGCCATCGCCATCGCCGAGCGCCTGCGCGACCAGTTCGCCCAGGAGGCCGGGCTGCGCGACCGCGAGGGCTACCTGCCGCTCGACGAGCTGGACGCCTATTCGCAAAGCGGCCTGTGGGCGCTGAACGTGCCCAAGGCCTACGGCGGGCTGGGCGCCTCGTACGCCACCATCGCCAAGGTCAGCGCGCTGATCGCCGCAGGCGACTCCAGCATCGCCCAGATCGCGCACAACCACCTGGCGCTGGTCGGCCACATCGACGCCGACGGCACCGAGGCGCAGAAGCAGGAGCTGTTCGGCCTGGTGCTGCGCGGCCACCGCCTGGGCAACGCCTTCTCGGAACTGCACAGCAAGACCGTCACCGCCTTCGAGACCCGCGCCCGCGTGGACGGCGACGACGTGGTGGTGGACGGTGAGAAGTTCTACACCACCGGCGCGCTGCTGGCGCACATCGTGCCCATCGTCGCCGTGACCGAGGAAGGCGAAGGCGTGCTGGTGTTCGCCGACCGCGACGCGCCGGGCCTGACGGTGAGCAACAACTGGTCGAGCTTCGGCCAGCGCACCACAGCCTCGGGCGGCGTGAAGATCGAGCAGGTGCGCGTGCCGCGCAGCCGCGCCATCGCCATCAAGGCGTTCGAGAACCAGACCGTGGCCGGCGCCGTGTCGCAGATCATCCAGGCGGCCATCGACGTGGGCATCGCGCGCCAGGCCATCGAGGAGACCATCCGCTTCGTGCGCACCCAGAGCCGCCCGTGGATCGACAGCGGCAAGGACAGCGCCGCCGAGGACGTGTTCACCATCCAGGCCATCGGCGACCTGAAGATCAAGCTGCACGCCGCCGAGGCGCTGCTGGAGCGCGCGGGCCACGCCATCGACCGCGCCGCCGCCGCGCCCGGCGCGCAGAGCGTGGCCGAGGCGACCACCGCCACGTCCGAGGCCAAGGTGCTGACGACGCACATCGCCATCGAGGCCACCAACCGCCTGTTCGAGCTGGCCGGCACGCGCGCCACGCTGGTGCACCACAACCTCGACCGCTACTGGCGCAACGCCCGCGTGCACACGCTGCACGACCCGGTGCGCTGGAAGTACTTCCACGTCGGCAACTTCTACCTCAACGGCGTGAACCCGCCGCGCAACGCCTGGAACTGACACCCCCACCGGGAGCCCCCTCATGAGCAAGCCCATCCGCTTCAACGCGTTCGAGATGAACTGCGTGGCCCACCAGTCGCCCGGCCTGTGGCGCCACCCGCGCGACCGCTCGTGGCAGTACAAGGACGTCGCCTACTGGACCGACCTGGCGCGCATCCTGGAGCGCGGCATCTTCGATGCCGTGTTCATCGCCGACGTGATCGGCTACTACGACGTGTACAAGGGCAGCAACGCCCACGCCTTCCAGGGCGGCGTGCAGATTCCGGTCAACGACCCGCTGCAGCTGGCCAACCCCATCGCCGCGGCCACGCAGCACCTGGGCATCGGCATCACGGCCTCGACCTCGTTCGAGCACCCCTACACCTTCGCGCGCCGCCTGGCCACGGCCGACCACCACACCCAGGGCCGGGTGGGCTGGAACATCGTCACCTCGTACCTGGAGAGCGGCGCCAAGAACATCGGCCAGGGCGGCCTGCAGCGCCACGACAACCGCTACGAGGTGGCGGCCGAGTACGTCGAGGTGCTGTACAAGCTGTTCGAGGGCAGTTGGGAGGAAGGCGCCGTGGTGCGCGACCGCGCGCGCGGCGTGTTCGCCCTGCCGGAGAAGATCCACGAGATCGGCCACAAGGGCAAGTACTTCGAGGTGCCGGGCTACCACCTGTGCGAGCCCTCGCCGCAGCGCACGCCGGTGCTGTTCCAGGCCGGCGCGTCGAACGCGGGCAAGGATTTCGCGGCCGAGCATGCCGAGCTGGTGTTCATCTCCACGCCCACGCAGGAGACCACGCGCGCCTACGTGGGCGACATCCGCCGCCGCGCCGCCCTGGCCGGGCGCGACCCGCGCAAGCTGCTGATCTACGCGCTGGTGACGCTGGTGGTCGACGAGACCGACGCCAAGGCGCACGCCAAGCTCAAGGAGTACCAGCAGTACGCCTCGTACGACGGCGGGCTGGTGCTGACCTCGGGCTGGACCGGCATCGACTTCGGCCGCTACGCGCCGGGCGACAGCGTGCGCAAGGTGGAGACCAACGCCATCGTCTCCGCCGTGGAGGAGCTGGCCGAGGGCGGCAAGACCTGGAGCATCGAGGAACTGGCGAAGTGGGCCAGCATCGGCGGGCTCGGGCCGCTGTTCGTGGGCTCGGCCGCCACCGTGGCCGACCAGTTGCAGCAGTGGGTGGAAGCCACCGACCTGGACGGCTTCAACCTCGCCTACGCCGTGGCGCACGAAACCTTCGAGGACGTGGTCACGCACCTGGTGCCCGAGCTGCAGCGCCGCGGCGTCTACCCCACGGCCTACCGCGAGGGCACGCTGCGCGAGAAGCTCTTCGGCGCCGGTCCCTACCTGCCGGACAACCACCCGGCGGCGCGCTACCGCGACATCGAGCGGGTCAAGCGCGAACAGGCAGCCCTGGCAGCCAAGGCGGCCTGACATGCACGCGCCCACGGCAGCCCCGGCCAGCGACGGCGGCGCGCCTCTTCTGGAGGTGCGCGGCATCTCGCTGTCCTTCGACGGCGTGCAGGCCCTGCACCGGCTGTCGTTCGCCGTGCGGCGCGGCGAGATCTGCGCGCTGATCGGCCCGAACGGCGCCGGCAAGAGCTCGCTGCTGAACCTGCTCAACGGGGTCTACGCCCCCGACGCGGGCAGCATCCACTACGACGGCCAGGCGTTCGCGCGCATGGAGCCGTTCGACGCCGCGCGGCGCGGCATCGGCCGCACCTTCCAGAACAACGCGCTGTTTCACCGGCTGAGCGTGCAGGACAACGTGCTCGCCGGCCTGTCGCGCCATGGCCGCAGCACGTTCATCGAGCACGCGCTGCGCCTGCCGCGCGCGCGGCGCGAGGCCGCCCGGTTCGTGGAGCGCGCCGGGGCCACGCTGGCCTTCCTGGACCTGCTGGCGCACCGCCATACGCCCGTGGGCCAGTTGCCCTACGGCCTGCAAAAGCGCGTGGAGCTGGCGCGCGCGCTGGTGTCGGGGCCGCGCCTGCTGCTGCTCGACGAGCCGATGGCCGGCATGAACGCGGCCGAGAAGCAGGAGATGGGCCGCTGCATCGCGCGCCTGCACCGCGACCTGGGCGCCACCGTGGTGCTGATCGAGCACGACATCGGTATCGTCATGAACCTGTCGCACCACGTCGTGGTGCTGGACTACGGCCGCAAGGTGGGCGACGGCACGCCGACCCAAGTGCAGGCCAACCCGGACGTGATCGCCGCCTACCTGGGCCTGGCGCACGCGCAAGGATCGCCATGACCCTGTTCCTCGAAACCCTGATCGGCGGCCTGCTCGCGGGCACCATGTATTCGCTGGTGGCCATCGGCTTCGTGCTGATCTACAAGGCCAGCGGCGTGTTCAACTTCGCGCAGGGGGCCATCCTGCTGTTCGCGGCGCTGCTGTTCGTCACGCTGCTGGAGGCGGGCCTGCCCTTCGCGCTGGCGCTGGTGCTGACCGTGGCCGCGCTGGTGGCGCTGGCGGTGCTGATCGAGCGGCTGGTGCTGCGGCCGCTGACGCACCGCAGCCCGATGACGCTGTTCATGGCGACGCTGGGCCTGTCCTACGTGATCGAGGGCGTGGCCCAGGGCGCCATGGGCGCCGACGTGCATGCGCTGGACCTGGGCATCGACGACGTGCCGCTGTTCATCGGCGGCCTGCTCATCAGCCAGTTCGACCTGGCCGCCGCCCTCGCCGCCGTGGCGCTGGTGGGCGTGCTGGCGCTGCTGTTCAACGGCACGCGCACCGGCATCGCGCTGCGCGCCGTGGCCGACGACACGCGCGCGGCGCTGTCCATCGGCATCGACCTGCGCCGCATCTGGCAGATCGTCTGGGCTGTCGCCGGCGTCACCGGCCTGGTGGCCGGGCTGCTGTGGGGCGCGCGCCAGGGCGTGCAGTTCTCGCTCTCGCTGGTGGTGCTCAAGGCGCTGCCGGTGCTCATCATCGGCGGCTTCACCTCGATCGGCGGCGCCATCGCCGGCGGGCTGATCGTGGGCGCGGCCGAGAGCCTGGCCGAGGCCTACATCGGCCCGCACATCGGCGGCGGCATCTCCGCCTGGTTCGCCTACGCGCTGGCCCTGGCGTTCGTCTACGTGCGCCCGGCCGGGATCTTCGGCCAGCGCGCCATCGAGAGGGTCTGACCCATGCAGCGACAACGACACCCCTCCCGCATGCCCGCGCCGCTGTGGCTGGCCGCGGCCTTCATCGCCGCGCCCTGGCTGGGCGGCGAATACTGGCTCAGCGCCATCCTCGTGCCGTTCCTGGTGCTGGCGCTGGCGGGCATCGGCCTGAACCTGCTGACCGGCTACGCGGGCCAGGTCTCGCTCGGCTCGGGCGGCTTCATGGCGGTGGGCGCCTTCGCCACCTATGCCTTCGTGCTGCGCGCCGGGCTGGACTTCGTGCCGGCGATGCTGTGCGGCGGCCTCGTGGCGGCGCTGGCCGGGCTGCTGTTCGGCCTGCCCAGCGCGCGCATCAAGGGCTTCTACCTGATGGTCACCAGCCTGGCCGCGCAGTTCTTCCTGGAGTGGCTGTTCCTCAAGTTCCCGTGGTTCTACAACCACAGCTCCTCGGCCACCATCTCGGCGCCCCGGCTGGGCTTCCTCGGCTTCGAGCTGAACCACCCGCTGGGCCGGTACTACCTGGTGCTGGCCACCGTGGCGCTGCTGACCTGGGTGGCGCTGAACCTGGTGCGCAGCCAGACCGGCCGCGACTGGATGGCGATCCGCGACATGGACACGGCCGCCGCCGTGGCGGGCATCCGCGTGCACCGCGGCAAGGTGCTGGCCTTCGCCGTGAGCGCGTTCTTCCTGGGCGTCGCCGGGGCGCTGTGGGCCTTCGCCTACCTGGGCTCGGCGGGCGTGCAGAGCTTTGGGCTGACGCGCTCGTTCCAGATCCTGTTCATCGCCATCATCGGCGGGCTCGGCAGCATCGGCGGCAACTTCATCGGCGCTGCCTTCATCTGCCTGCTGCCGCTGGCGCTGGACTTCGTCTCGCAGGGCCTGTTCGCCGGGCGGCTCGACGCCGGGCTGCTGCAGAACGTGCAGAAGGTGGTCTTCGGCGTGCTGATCATCGGCTTTCTCATCAAGGAGCCGGAAGGCATGGCGCGCCTCGCCGCCGACTTCCACCGCCACCGCATCGTCCCCTGGCGCGCGCGCCTGTCGGCCTGGCGCGCCCGCGCGCCGCGGCTCTCCACCCCGCCCCATTGAACCGTTTCCCCTTTCAACCCAAGGAATCCCTGCCATGAAACACCTCTTCCTGCCACGCAAGGCCCTGGCCCTGGCGCTCGCCGCCACGCTGGGCCTGGGCCTCGCGTCCACGCCGCTGCACGCCGCCGAGCAGTACGTGCCGCTGCCCACCTACCGCGTCGGGCCGTATGCCTCCAGCGGCGCGCTCTGGTGGGCCGGCACCATCGACTACTTCCGCTACATCAACGAGGTGGAGGGCGGCATCGACGGCGTGAAGATCAAGTACGAGGAGTTCGAGACCGAGTGGAGCCCCGACCGCACGGTGGAGGTCTACGAGCGCGTGAAGAAGGGCAAGGACGGCTCGCCGCTGGCCTTCTTCTTCACCCACGGCACGCCCGCCACCTACGCGCTGATCGAGAAGGCCGCGGCCGACAGGATTCCGCTCATCGACCCGGCGGGCGGGCGCACCGAATCCATCGACGGCACGGTGTTCCCCTACGCCTTCCCGCTGCTGTTCAGCTACTACAGCCAGGCCTCGACCGGCATCAACTTCATCGCGCAGAAGGAGGGCGGGCTCGACAAGCTCAAAGGCAAGAAGATCGTCACCGTGTACCACGACTCGGCCTATGGCCGCGCCACCCAGCCCGCCGTGGAGCTGCTGGCGAAGAAGTACGGCTTCGAGAACATCCAGATTCCGGTGGCCGACCCGGGCAACGAGCAGTCGCCGCAGTGGCGCCGCGTGCGCGAGATCAAGCCGGACTGGATCTTCCTGCGCACCTGGGGCGTCTCCACCGTGGTGGCGATCAAGACCGCGCAGCGCTTCGGCTTCCCGGCCCACCGCATCATCGGCGACGTCTGGGCCGGGTCGGAGTCCGACGTGATCCCGGCGGGCGAGGCCGCCAAGGGCTACCAGGCGCTGGCGCCCTACCCCGGCGGCACCGGCTTCGACATCCACAAGCGGCTGAAGACGCACATCCTCGACAAGGGCAAGAGCGACCTGCGCGACACCCGGTACTTCGGCGCGGTCAACTACAACATCGGCCTGGTCAACGCCGCGCTGGCGGTGGAGGCCCTGCGCACCGGTTACCGCAAGTTCGGCAAGCGCCCGCTCAACGGCGAGGAGGGCCGCTGGGCCTGGGAGCATCTGGTGGTGAACGATGCGCGCCTGAAGGAGATCGGCTTCCACGGCCTGCTGCAGCCGCTGAACATCACGCCGCAGGACCACGAGGGCGGCGGCGCCGCGCGCATCCAGCAGTGGGACGGCAGCCAATGGGTGCTGCGCACCGACTGGATCAAGGCCGACCACGCGCTGCTGCGCCCGCTGATCCTGGAAAAGTCCGCCGCCTACGCCAAGGAGCACGGCATCACGCCGCGCGCGCACGGCAAGGACGACTGAACCCCCTTCCCACTGACGGAGACACCGTGACATCCCCCCTTCCCACGACCACCCACGACACCGTGCAAGCCCTGGCGCGCCAGTTCGCCGAGACCGCCATCGCGCGCGACGCGCAGGGCGGCACGCCCAAGGCCGAGCGCGACGCGCTGCGCGCCAGCGGCCTGCTGACCCTGTCCATCCCGCGCGCGCTGGGCGGCCAGGGCGCCGACTGGGCCACGGTGCTGGACACCGTGCGCACCTTCGCGCAGGCCGACAGCTCCATCGCCCACGTCTACGGCTTCCACCACCTGCTGCTGGCCACGGTGCAGCTGTTCGCGCGGCCCGCGCAGTGGCAGCCCTGGCTGGAGCAGACGGCGCGCAAGCACTGGTTCTGGGGCAACGCGCTGAACCCGCTGGACGACCGCACCACCGTGCGCCGCTTCGACGGCTGGGTCGAGTTCTCGGGCAAGAAAAGCTTCTGCTCCGGCGCGCTGGACTCGGAGATGCTCGTCGCCTCGGGCCTGGACGAAACCAGCCGCAAGCTGCTGATCGCCGCCATTCCCACGGCGCGCGCGGGCATCACGCTCAACGGCGACTGGAACTGCTTCGGCCAGCGCCAGACCGACAGCGGCAGCGCCCTGTTCGAGAAGGTGCGCGTGGAAGAGGGCGAGCTGCTGCTCGACCCCGGCCCGCTGTCCACCCCGTTCTCGGCGCTGCGCCCGCTGCTGGCGCAGCTGGTGTTCGTGCACCTGTTCCTCGGCCTGGCCGAAGGCGCGCTGGCGCAGGCGCGCCACTACACGCTGCACGAGGCGCGCGTCTGGCACCGCTCCAGCGCCGCGCAGGCCAGCAAGGACCCGTACACGCTGCGCCACTACGGCGAATTCCACGTGGCGCTGGAGGGCGTGCGCCTGCTGGCGCGCCACGCGGCGCAGCAGTTCGACCTGGCCTGGCAGCGCGGCGCGGCACTCACCGCCGCCGAGCGCGGCCAGGTAGCGGTGGCCGTGGCCACGGCCAAGGTCGCCTCCACGCGCGCCGGGCTGGACGTGGCCGCGCGCCTGTTCGAGACCACCGGCGCGCGCGCCACGCACGGCGCGCTGCGCCTGGACCGCTTCTGGCGCAACCTGCGCGTGCAGACGCTGCACGACCCGGTGGACTACAAGCTGCAGGAGCTGGGCGACTGGGCGCTGAACGGCGAGGCGCCGGCGCCGTCGTTCTATTCCTGAGCGGGCCGGGAAAGGCGCACGCATGGCCACGCTGCCCCACTGGCCCCCATCCCCCTCCGCCTCGGCCGCCGAGCGGCCGGCGCTGGACTGGATCTTCGAGGATCCGCGCTCGCGCGCGCTGCTGGCCGAGGTGGCGCAGGTGGCGCCCAGCGACGCCAGCGTGCTCATCAGCGGCGAGACGGGCACCGGCAAGGAACTGATCGCGCGCCACCTGCACCAGCGCAGCGCGCGCAGCGGCGGGCCGTTCGTCATCGTGAGCTGCGGCGCGTTCTCCGAGGCGCTGGTCGATGCCGAGCTGTTCGGCCACGAGAGCGGCGCCTTCGCGGGCGCGTTCGGCGCGCAGGCCGGCTGGTTCGAGAAGGCGCACGGCGGCACCATCTTCCTCGACGAGGTGAACGACCTGCCGCTGCCGGTGCAGAACAAGCTGCTGCGCGTGCTGCAGGAGCGCACCGTGGTGCGCCTGGGCGGCAGCCAGGCGATCGCGGTGGACCTGCGCATCGTCGCCGCCACCACGGTGGACCTGGCGGCGCTGGTGCGCGAGAAGCGCTTTCGCAAGGACCTGTACTACCGCCTCAACGTGGTGCACCTGAACGTGCTGACGCTGCGCGAGCGCCCCGGCGACATCGTGCCGCTGGCGCGCTACTTCATCGACGCCTACTGCCGCCGCCTGGGCCACCCGCGCCCCGAACTCACGCCGCAGGCGCAGCAACTGCTGATGGCCGCGCCCTGGGAGGGCAACGTGCGCGAGCTGGAGAACGCCATCCACCGCACGCTGCTGCTGTGCGACGGCCCGCACATCGACGCCGCCAGCCTGCGCCTGCCGGCCGCGGGCACGCGCGCCCCGGTGGTGCTGCCCGCCAGCACGCCCGCCGCCCTGGACGGGCACGACGAGCAGATGCTGCGCCAGGCCATACGGCGGCTGTGCGAGGCGGGCGTGCCCGGGCTGCACCAGGCGGTGGAGGACGCGCTGTACCGCGAGGTCTTCCGCTACGCCCACTACAGCCAGAGCGAGGTGGCGCGCCTGCTGGGCGTGAGCCGCAACATCGTGCGCGCGCGCCTGATCCGCCTGGGCGAGATCGGGCCGCCGCGCCAATCTCAAAAAGCATAGCTTCTCGCGCTTTCCTGCAAAGGGTTTGCGGCACTTTTCAGTGCCAAACCGTTTACTGGCAAGCGCTGGCAGCTATCGAATTAGATGCAGATGCGCCTACAGGATGAAGCGCGAAAGGTCCTCGTCCTGGCTCAGCGACTGCAGGCGCTCGTTCACGTAGGCGGCGTCGATGGCCACCGTCTGCCCGGCGCGGTTGGCGGCGTCGAAGCTGACTTCGTCGAGCAGGCGCTCCATGACCGTGGAAAGGCGGCGCGCGCCGATGTTCTCGGTGCGCTCGTTCACGTCGAAGGCGATGTGCGCCAGCCGCGTGATGCCCTCGGGCGTGAACTCCAGCGCCACGCCCTCGGTCGCCAGCAGCGCCTGGTACTGCTTGACCAGCGAGGCATGCGTCTGCGTGAGGATGGCCTCGAAATCCTGCACCGAGAGCGAGCCCAGCTCGACGCGGATCGGAAAGCGCCCCTGCAGCTCGGGGATCAGGTCGCTGGGCTTGGCCAGGTGGAACGCGCCCGAGGCGATGAACAGGATGTGGTCGGTCTTGACCATGCCGTACTTGGTGGACACCGTGGTGCCCTCGACCAGCGGCAGCAAATCGCGCTGCACGCCCTGGCGCGACACGTCGGCGCCGCTGGCCTCCTGGCGCGCGGCCACCTTGTCGATCTCGTCGATGAAGACGATGCCGTTCTGCTCTGCGTTTTGCAGCGCGCGCGTCTTGATTTCGTCCTCGTTGACCAGCTTGGCGGCCTCTTCCTCGGCCAGCAGCTTGAGCGCCTCGGCGATCTTCAGCTTGCGCGTCTTGCGCCGCTCCTGGCCCATCTGGCTGAACATGCCGCGCAGCTGCTCGGCCATGTCCTCCATGCCCGCCGGGCCCATGATTTCGAGCTGCGGGCGCGCCTCGGCGAGGTCGATCTCGATCTCCTTGTCGCCGAGCTGGCCCTCGCGCAGCTTCTTGCGGAACACCTGGCGCGCGGTGCTGTCGGCCGCGGGCTCGCTGGTGCGCGCGGCATCGAAGCCGGCGCTGCGCGCCGGGGGGATCAGCACGTCGAGGATGCGCTCCTCGGCCGCGTCCTCGGCGCGCGCGCGCACCTTCTTCATGTCGGCCTCGCGCGTCTGCTTCACGGCCACCTCGATCAGGTCGCGGATGATCGCGTCCACGTCCTTGCCGACGTAGCCCACCTCGGTGAACTTGGTCGCCTCGACCTTGATGAACGGCGCATCGGCCAGGCGCGCCAGACGGCGCGCGATCTCGGTCTTGCCCACGCCGGTGGGGCCGATCATCAGGATGTTCTTCGGCGTGATCTCGGCGCGCAGGCTGGCATCGACCTGCTGGCGGCGCCAGCGGTTGCGCAGCGCAATCGCCACGGCGCGCTTGGCGCCGGCCTGGCCGACGATGTGGCGGTCGAGTTCCGAGACGATTTCCTGGGGGGTCATGGAGGACATATTCAAGCCAAATCAGGCTCCAGCGCTTATGCAGAAAGCGCCAGCAGCTATCAAATTCAAAGTGTTTCGACGGTGTGGTGCATGTTGGTGTAGATGCACAGCTCGCCCGCGATGGCCAGCGACTTGCGCACGATGTCCTCGGCGCCGAGTTCGGTGTTGGCCAGCAGCGCCTTGGCGGCCGAGTGCGCGTAGGCGCCGCCCGAGCCGATGGCGACGATGCCCTGCTCGGGCTCGAGCACGTCGCCGTTGCCGGTGATGATGAGCGAGGCGCTGTGGTCGGCCACGGCCAGCATGGCTTCGAGGCGGCGCAGCACGCGGTCGGTGCGCCAGTCCTTGGTGAGCTCGATGGCGGCGCGCGTCAGGTGGCCCTGGTGCTTTTCCAGCTTGGCCTCGAAGCGCTCGAACAGCGTGAACGCATCGGCCGTGGCCCCCGCGAAGCCCGCGAGCACCTTGCCGTGGTAGAGCTTGCGCACCTTGCGCGCCGTGCCCTTGACGACGATGTTGCCCAGGGTGACCTGGCCGTCGCCACCGATGGCGACGTCGATGCTGCCGTCCGCCCGCTGGCGGCGCACGCTGAGGATGGTGGTGCCGTGAAACTGTTCCATAACCGATCTAGATAGGGGCGCCGCGCCCCATTGCAAGACAGGGCACGGCACATGAACTGGCGCGCCCCAAGCCAGCGGACGCCGCGCAAGGGCCTCAGCCGGCCGCGCCGCGCTGGCGTCGTCCCCCTTCCCGGAGCGCGCAGCGCGTAGAAAGAAGGGGGAAGCGGCGTAAGCCGCTCAGGGGGATGCCCTAATTTTTTCTGGGGACAACCCAGGCGTGCTCGTTGATGCCGATCACGTTGAACAGCACCGCCACCAGGCGGTGCAGGTTCACGAACTGCACCGCCTGCCCCTGGGCCTGCTGTGCGGCGGCCCAGTTGAGCACCGAGCCGGCGGCGGGAAAGTCCACGCGCACCAGGTGTTCGCAGCCGATGACCAGGGGCTGGCCGGGGCGCGCCATCTCGGCCAGCGGCGCCAGCAGCGGCCCGGCGTCGCCGTCGATGGTGCCCGACAGGCGCGGGCGCGGCGCCTCGGCCTCCATGATCTGCGACGGCAGGCCGAAGTTGGATGCCATGAAGTCGCTCTCGGGCGCCGCCTTCGCGGCCGCGCCCGATACCGAGCCATCGTCCGCCGTGTAGCTGCAGCGCGGCACGACCCATGACGGAGGGGAGACCTCGTAGGTCACGCAGTAGTCCAGCGCCACCAGCTCGAATTCGTCCAGGCGCCCCATGAGCCGCAGCGCCGCCATGCGCAGGCGCCACCATTCCGGGCTGATGGCGCGGTCGCCCGACGGCGTCTTGGCCTGCAGCAGGCTGTGCAGCGCCTCCACGCCGGCGAAATGGATCTGCACGTTCTGGTCGGCCCACTGGTCGAACAGCTTGGCGAGGGCGGGCAGCGCCGCTTCCTCGATGGTCATGAGCCGCGCCCAGGCAAAGTTCCACGGCGCCACGGCACGGCCGAGCGCCGCCTGCAGCGCGGCCACGGACTGCGCCGAGAGCGTGCCCGGCGCGGTCCAGGCGAAGCCGCGCGGCGCGGCAGCGCCCGCATCGGCGCTCTCGGCCGCGTCCGGCTGCTCGCAGATGGCGAACCACAGCGGCGCCGAGCGGCTGAAGCGCGCGGCGAAGTCGAGCGACAGGGCATCGAAGCTCTCGCGCTGGCCCGTCGCCCGGTACAGGTCGAACAGGGTCATCCAGATCTCGAACTGCTGCTGCGGGTCGTCCTGCGCATGCTGGGCCAGCACGTCGCGCAGCCCGGCCTCGGCTCCGGCGCTGTCGCCGCTGGCGAAGCGGATGGCGGCCTCTTCCAGATCGGGTTCGTGCACGAATACCTCCGGTTCTTGGTGTGCCTGGGGCGCTGGCGCCGGATCGGCCAGCATGTCTTCCACCGGCGGCGGTGCGGCGGCCGGCAGGCTGTCGGACAGCCCGCCCGACAGCGCGCCGTCCTCGGCGAACAGCGGCTCGACCGAAGCCGGCGCCACGGTGGGCAGCGCGCCGGGCAGGGTCAGCGGCGCCGTGGGCGCGAACGCGGCCGCCTCCCTATCGCCCGCGGCGGAAGCAGCGGCCGCGCCATGGGCGGGCTTGTTCTTCCACCATTGCTGGGACATCTGCGCCTCGATCTCGTCGATCTTCTTCAGCGTCACGGCCCGGTCATCGGGCGAGGTCATGCTGCTGTGGAAGAACGAGGGGCGCGCCGTGGGGTCCTCGGTGCGCTGGCCGGTGAGGGCGTCGCGCTGGCGCAGCTTGCGCAGCTGGTCGAACTCGCGGCGGCGCACGAAGTCGTTGCGCCGCTTGCGCTCGATCATCTCCTTGAGCATCTGCTTGCTGTACTGGCTCTCGCGCTCGGCCTCGAGGTTGTCGAGGTCGGTCCAGTTGACGGTGGGGTTGCGCACGAAGCGCACCATCTTCGACAGCAAACCGGGGGAGGTTTCTTCCTTGCTCATGACGCGGTGGCGCTCCGTGCTGCGGCCCTTGTGTGGTCCAGCAGCGGGCTCAATCCCCGAACATCTTCTGCTTGAGCTCGCGGCGCTGCTGCGCCTCCAGCGACAGCGTGGCCGTGGGGCGCGCCAGCAGGCGGCCCACGCCGATGGGCTCGCCGGTCTCGTCGCAGTAGCCGTAGTCGCCCGCGTCGATGCGCGCGATCGACTGCTCGATCTTCTTGAGCAGCTTGCGCTCGCGGTCGCGCGTGCGCAGCTCCAGCGCGTGCTCTTCCTCGATGGTGGCGCGGTCGGCCGGGTCGGGCACGACCACGGTGTCCTCACGCAGGTGCTCGGTGGTTTCGCCGGCGTTGTGGTGCATGTCCTGCTTGAGCAGCGCCAGCTTGTGGCGGAAGAACGCCATTTGCTTGTCGTTCATGTACTCGCTGTCGGGCATGGCGAGCACTTCTTCGTCCGTCAGCTCCTCGGCGGGCTTGGTCTTCCAGTTGTTCGCCAGCTTGGGGTCGCGCTTGGCGGGGGAGGGCTTCGCTTGCAGGGTCGTAGGCATGGTCTTCGGGATCACTGACGTTGGCGGAAGGCGTGGGGCGCCCCCTGGGCCAAGCATGGTACGTTCAATCGGGCCAAACGTGAAGAAGCCCGGGCGTTGCGCACAAGTACCCGGCCCAGCCTGTCTGGGGCGCCGGGTAAGTGCGCGGCGGCGCGATTGTAGCCACCCCGCCGCGCGGCCCCGGCCCGGCTGTCGGATATGCGACACACGCGCCGTGTCATCACACTAGGCATTGCTCCAGGCCCTGGCGCAGAATGTCCTGCGGCAGGTCGATGCCGATGAACACCATGCGGCTCTGCCGCGCCTCGCCCTCGGCCCACTGCGGGCCCAGGTCGCTGCCCATGAGCTGGTGCACGCCCTGGAAAATCACCTTGCGCTCGGTGCCCTGCATGTGCAGCACGCCCTTGTAGCGCAGCATGCGCGGGCCATAAATGTTGACAATCGCGCCGAGAAAATCCTCCAGCTTGGCGGGGTCGAACGGCCGCTCGGCGCGGTAGACGAAGCTCTTCACGTCGTCGTCATGGTGGTGGTGATGGCCATGCTGGTGCGCGGGGTGGTCGCAATGCGCGCCGTGCGCATGGCCGTGGTGTTCATGGGTGCAATGCCCGTGGTCGTGGCCGCAGTGATCGTGGTCGTGGTCGCTTTCCTGGAGGAAGCCGGGGTCGATGTCGAGCTTGGCATTGAGGTTGAAGCCGCGTAGGTCGAGCACCTTGGCCAGCGGCACCTCGCCGAAATGCACGGCCTCGATGGGCGCGCGCGGGTTCATGTGCCTGAGGCGGTGCACCAGCGCCTCCTGCTCGGCCGCGCTCACCAGGTCGGTCTTGGAGAGGAAGATCTGGTCGGCGAAGCCCACCTGGCGGCGCGCCTCCTGGCGGTCGTCGAGCTGCTGGCTGGCGTGCTTGGCGTCCACCAGCGTGATGATGGAGTCCACGAGGTAGCACTCGGCGATCTCGTCGTCCATGAAGAAGGTCTGCACTACCGGCCCCGGGTCGGCCAGGCCGGTGGTCTCGATCACCACGCGCTCGAAATCCAGCAGGCCCTTGCGCCGCTTGGCCGCCAGCAGCTGCAGCGTCTCGCGCAGGTCTTCGCGGATGGTGCAGCAGATGCAGCCGTTGCTCATCTGCACGATCTGCTCCTTCGACTCGGTCACGAGGATGTCGTTGTCGATGTTCTCCTCGCCGAACTCGTTCTCGATCACGGCGATCTTCTGGCCATGGGCCTCGGAGAGCACGCGCTTGAGCAGCGTCGTCTTGCCCGAGCCCAGGAAACCGGTCAGGATGGTGGTAGGAATCAGGGACATGGAAAGCCTTGTCAGTCGATGGATCGGGGAATGGATCAGGGAATGGAATAACTGTAGCGGAGCTGTCAAGCCCTACACTGCGCCTTCCCTCTTCGACGGCCCGCCGACGTGAACGCCCCCTCGCACGCCCCCGCCCGCCCCCATGCCATCCACGCCGCCAGCGCCCGCATCCTGGCCTGCGGCCTGGCGCTGCTCCTGGCCGTGGGCGCGGGCGGCCTGGCGCTGCTGTGGCATGCCCAGGCCCAGCTGGAGCTGCGCGAGCGCCAGCAACTGGCCCTGCTGGCGCGCCTGGCCCAGGCCCATGCCTCGGCCGTGCTCGAAGCCAGCGAACGCACGCTGGACCAGCTGGCCACCGACCTGGTGCAGGCCCCCGACGCCTGGAGCAGCCTCCAGGCCGTGCAGTACCAGGCGCTGCGCGGCCAGCCCGCGCTGCGCGGCCTGGCCCTGGTGGACATGCAGGGCCTGGTGCTGGCCACGACCGCCCCGGCCGACCTGGGCCGCCGCATCGATCTGCGCCCGCTGCTGGCGCAGCCCCTGCAGGACGGGCGCACGACCCTGACGGCCAGCAGCGCGGACCATCTGACCCTGGTGCGGCGCGTGCGGCTGGCGCCGCAGGCCTACGCCCTGCTCATCGCCCAGCTCGACCCCGGCGCGTTCGCCCCGCCGCCCGCGCTGCTGGAGGCCAGCGCCCCGGGCACCCAGGTGCTGCTGGCGCGCCCGGACGGCAGCCTGCTGGCGCAGGCGGGCGCCGCCGCGCTGCCCCCCGGCGGCAGCCTGCACGGCCACGCGCTGTTCGCCCCCTACCTGGCCGCGCAGCCCGCGGCCGCGCAGGGCGTGGCAGAGATCCCCGGCCCCACCGCCGTCCAATGGGTGGCCTGGCAGAGCGCGCCCGCCCACCCCGTGGTGGCCCTGGCGGCGCAGCCTGGCGCGCAGCGCCTGCAGCGCTGGCTCGCCGCCCAGCGCCAGCCGCTGGCCGGCCTCGGCGCGGGGCTGGCGCTGCTGGCCCTGGCGATTGCCATCGCCTGGCGCAGTGCGCGGCGGCGCCCCATGGCGCAGCCTGCCCCCGGTGCATGGCAAGAACCGCCACCCGCGCCACCCGCACCACCACAGGCCGCCGCGCCGGAGCCTCCCGCCCCGGCCCTGCCCGCGCCCGCCGCCCCCGCGCCGCCCGCCACCGTGGACGTGCGCGACCTGCTGGAAGACCTGGCGGCCGAACTCAGCCCCCAGCTCGAACGCAAGCGCCTGCCGCTCAAGCTGCAACTGGGCGCCGCCCCGCTGCCCCTGGCCGCACCCGCCGAACCGCTGGCCCAGGCGCTGCGCCAGGTGCTGGCCCATGCCATCGCCAGCGCGCCCAAAGGGCAGACCCTGCGCATCGCCGCCGACGCCGATGCGCCCCAGGCCCTGCACATCGCCATCCACACCCACGGCCCGGCCACCGGGCCCACGGCGCACGCCCAGGCCCTGCGCGAGGCCGACCAGGCGCTGCAGGCCCAGGGCGGCAGCATCGACGCAGCAGGGGATGCGGAGGGCGGCACGGTATTCCACGTGCGCCTGCCCGGCGCCGCCGCGGATTAAAGACCAAATCGGACCCTAACGCCCGCCAGGAAAGCGCAAGCAGCTCCTGAAACAGGAGCAAAAGCACGGCACCTGAAACTGACGCGGCCCAAGCCAGCGGACGCCGCGCAAGGGCCGCCCCGCCACGCGGGCATCGTCCCCCTGCCCGCGCGAAGCGCGAGAGCGGGGGGAAGCGGCGCAGCCGCTCAGGGGGGTGAGGGCTTCTTTTTTGCGCGGGGGTGCGCCTGGTCGTACACCCGGGCCAGGTGCTGAAAGTCGAGCCGGGTATAGGCCTGCGTGGTGGTGATGCTGGCGTGGCCCAGCAGTTCCTGCACCGCGCGCAGGTCGCCGCTGGACTGCAGCAGGTGGCTGGCGAACGAGTGGCGCAGCATGTGCGGATGCACGGGCGTGCTCAGCCCGGCCTGCTGGCCGCGCTGGCGCAGGCGCGCCCACACTGACGCGGCTGACAGGCGCGCGCCGCGCCGGCCCACGAACAGCGCGCCGTCCGCCAGCCGCGCGCCGAAGGGCTGTTCGCGCAGCGCCAGCCAGGCGCGCAGCGCCGCCAGCGCGGCGCGGCCCACGGGCAGGCTGCGGCGCTTGCTGCCCTTGCCGAAGACGTGGGCCTCGGCCGCGTCGAGGTCGATCCAGCCGCGCCCCTGCTGGTGCGCGGCGGGGCTGGCGGCCACGTCCAGGCCCACCAGCTCGCCCACGCGCAGGCCGCAGCCGTACAGCAGCTCCACCATGGCGGCGTCGCGCGCCTCGGCCCACGGGTCTTCGCCGGGCTGCGCGAAATCCGCCAGGCGCACGGCGTCGTCCACCGCCAGGGCCTTGGGCAAGGGCTTGGGCGCCTTGGGCGCGCGCAGGCCCTGCGCAGGGTTGTGCTCGGCCAGCCCCTGGCGCGCCGCCCAGCGGTAGAAGCCGCGCCAGCCCGAGAGGATGAGCGCGATGCCGCGCGCGCTGCGCCCGCCGCCGTGCATCTGCGCGATGAAGCGGCGCAGGTGCCCGCTGGTGAGCTGCAGCAGCGGCAGGCCCGCCGCCTGCGCGTACTGCTGCAGGCGCAGCAGGTCCTGCGTGTACAGCGCCAGCGTGCGCGCGGCCAGGCGCTTTTCCACGCGCACGTGCGCCAGGTAGCGCAGGGCTTCGTCGGGCAATTCCGGGGGGGTGTTTGGCGGCGGCATGGTTGAAAAAATGATAGCTGATAGCGCTTGCCTGGTGCGCGCCGGAGGCCAAAAAGGCTTGAAAGCCACGCCGGCATGCCTGGGGCCCGGCGTGAAGCCCGCCGCGCGCCCGATCCCGCCGATAAGCGCCCCCTCGCCCCCTCTTTTCGCCGCTTTGCCAAAGCGCTGCCTGACCACAATCAAACGCCATGAGAGCCTTGCCCTTCCCACGTCTCGCCCCCTGGCTGCTGCTGGCACTGCTGGCCAGTGCCTGGAGCCTGCCCGCGCACGCCCTGCGCATCAAGGAAGTGGCTGCCGTGCAAGGCGTGCGCAGCAACCAGCTCACGGGCTATGGCCTGGTGGTGGGCCTGGATGGCACGGGCGACCAGACCACGCAGATGCCCATCACCACCCAGGCGGTGCAGAACTACCTGCAGCAGATGGGCATCACGCTGCCGCCGGGCACCACGGCGCCGCAGCTCAAGAACGTGGCCACGGTGATCGTCACGGCGCAGCTGCCGGCGTTCGCGCAGCCGGGGCAGTTCATCGACATCAACGTCTCCTCCATCGGCAACGCCAAGTCGCTGCGCGGCGGCACGCTGATCGCCACGCCGCTGCGCGGCGCCGACGGCGAGATCTACGCCCTGGCCCAGGGCAACGTGGTGGTGGGCGGCGCGGGCGCGTCGGCCGGCGGCAGCAAGGTGCAGATCAACCACCTGAGCGCGGGCCGCGTGCCCGAGGGCGCGCAGGTGGAGCGCGCTGTGCCCACGCCGCTGCACGAGGGCAGCACCATCACGCTGGGGCTGAACGCCTCGGACTTCCAGACCGCGCGCAAGGTGGCCCAGGCCATCAACAACCGCGCGGGCGCGGGCACGGCCACGGCGCTGGACGGGCGCACCGTGCAGGTCAACGCCCCGCTGGAGCCGGGCGCGCGCGTCAACTTCATCGCCGAGCTGGAGGAGCTGCAGGTGGCCGACGCCACGCCCGCCGCCAAGGTGGTCATCAACGCGCGCACCGGCTCCATCGTGCTCAACCAGGCCGTGACGCTGGGCCCCTGCGCCATCGCGCACGGCAACCTGGCCATCACCATCAGCAGCACGCCGGTCATCAGCCAGCCCAACCCGCTGTCGCAAGGCCAGACCGTGGTGGCGCAGAAGAGCGACATCCAGATCAAGCAGGAGCCCGGCATCATGATGACGCTGCCGCCCTCGCCGCAACTGGCCGACGTGGTGCGCGCCATCAACACCCTGGGCGCCACGCCGCAGGACCTGCTGGCCATCCTGCAGGCCATCAAGGCCGCCGGCGCGCTCAACGCCGAGCTGGAGGTGATCTAGCCATGGCCTACACCAGCACCCTGCCTGCCGGCAACACCATGGCCAGCCAGGCCCTGGCGGCCGACGGACGCGCGCTCAACGCGCTCAAGGTGCAGGCCGGCCAGAACAGCCCCGAGGCAGCGCGCGAAGCCGCGAAGCAGTTCGAATCGCTGTTCATGCGCGAAATGATCAAGAGCATGCGCGAGGCGACGATGAAGTCCGGCCTGCTCGACGGCGCCGAGGGCAACCTGGCCAACGACCTGTACGACCAGCAGCTGTCGGTGCAGATGTCGGGCCTGCCCGGCGGCCTGACCGAAGCCATCCAGCGCCAGCTCACGCGCCAGATGGGCGGCGCCGAGGCCGAGCTGTCGGTGCCCTCCACGCTGAGCCTGGACACGAGCGCGCTGCGCCGCACGGCCAGCACGAAGAACAGCACCACGCCCTCGCCCAAGGGGCTGGACGCCTTCGTGCAGCACCACCGCGCCACGGCCGAGCGCGTGGCGCAGGACAGCGGCATTCCCGCCAGCTTCATGCTCGGCCAGGCCGGCCACGAGACCGGCTGGGGCAAGGGCGAGATCCGCCACAAGGACGGCAGCGCCGCCTACAACCTGTTCGGCATCAAGGCCGGCAAGAGCTGGACCGGCAAGGTGGCCGAGGTCACCACCACCGAATACATCAACGGCGTGGCGCGCAAGGTCACGGCCAAGTTCCGCGCCTACGACTCCTACGAGGACTCGTTCCGCGACTACGCCCGCCTCATCAACGACAACCCGCGCTACGAGAAGGCGCGCGGCAAGGTCGGCTCCGCCGTGGCCTACGCCACCGAGCTGCAGAAGGCCGGCTACGCCACCGACCCCGAATACGCCAGCAAGCTCAGCCGCGCCATCCAGAGCACCCTGCGGGTGGGCCGCGCGCAAGCCTGAAACGCCAAGGACCTGAACCATGAGCCTCTTGAACGTCGGCGCCCGCGCCCTGATAGCCAACCAGGTGGCCCTGCAGACCACCGGCCACAACATCGCCAACGTCAGCACCCCCGGCTATTCGCGCCAGTCGGCGCAGATGGTCACCGTGCAGGGCCAGTTCACCGGCAACGGCTACGTGGGCCAGGGCGTGGACGTGCAGACCATCCTGCGCAACCACAACGAGCTGCTGACGCGCCAGGCCGCCATGGCGGGCTCGGCGCAGTCGTCCGACGTGGTGCGCGCGCAGCGCCTGGAGCAGATGCAGGACGTGTTCTCGGGCGGCAAGGACGGCCTGGGCACAGCCCTTTCCGACATGCTGGGCTCGCTGTCGGACATCCTGAACTCGCCCACCGACATGACCGCGCGCACCGTGACGCTGACGCGCATGGGCGAGACGGCTGCGCGCTTCCGCTCCGCCGCGGACCGCCTCTACGACATCGAGAACACGGTCAACGAGCAGCTCAAGAACAACGTCACCAAGATCAACAGCCTGGCCAAGAACATTGCCGACGTGAACGAGCAGATCGCCTCGGCCACCGGCAACGGCCAGGTGCCCAACGACCTGCTGGACAAGCGCGACCAGCTCATCCGCGAGCTCAACCAGTACATCCAGACCACGCAGATTCCCGCCGACGACGGCACCGTGGGCCTGTTCATCGCCGGCAGCCAGCCGCTGGTGCTGGGCACCACGGCCACGCCGATGTCGGTGAGCGAGGCCAGCGAATTCCCCGGCAGCGGCAAGATGGCCTTGTACTTCAACCGCCCCGGCGCCTCGCCGCTGGAGCTGAACGAGAGCATGCTCGGCGGCGGCGAAGTGACCGGCCTGCTGCGCTTCGCCAACAACGACCTGGCCGAGGGCCGCAACCTGCTCGGGCGCATGGCGCAGGCCATCGGCATGAGCATGAACGAGCAGAACAAGCTCGGCCTCACGCTCGACGGCCAGTTCGGCAAGGACCTGTTCGCCGTACCCACCAGCGCGCCCGGCTACAGCAGCGGCGCGGGCGTGGGCAGCGTCGCCTTCAGCAGCCCGACCCAGTTCGCCGCCTCGGACTACGAAGTGCGCTTCACCACCCCGCCCGCAGGCCAGGTGGTGCGCCTGTCGGACGGCAAGGCCACCGCCTTCACCGACCTGACCGACCTGGCCAGCCAGCAGATCGACGGCCTGACCTTCAACGTCACCACCGCCGGCAACGCGGGCGAACGCATCCTGTTCAAGCCGTTCGCCAACACCGCAGCCAACGTCCAGGCGCTGGTCAACGCCCCCAGCGAACTGGCCGCCGCCAACCCCATCAACGCCGCCATGGGCACGGCCAACGCGGGCTCGCTGCAATTGGCCGGACTCAAGGCCACGGGCCAGCCCAACCCGCCCGGCCTGGTGCTGCCGCCCAATGGCGACACGGCCACGCCGCCCGCCTTCCCCGGCGGCATCCAGCTGCAGTTCAATGCCGGGCCGCCGGCCACCTACGACGTGCTCAACCGCGGCAGCAACCCGCCGACCACGCTGGCCACGGCCCAGCCCTACGTCTCGGGCCAGCCCATCAACTTCAACGGCTGGCAGATCACGCTGCAGGGCACACCGAAGACCGGCGACACGGTGAACGTCGGCAACGCGCTGGACCCGCAGTACGGCGACGCCTACAAGCGCAATGCCGGCAACGCCGGCGCGCTGATGAACCTGCGCGATGCGCAGATGTTCGACAACGCCACGCTGCAGGATGGCTGGGCCAGCGCCATGTCGCAGGTCGGCACGCGCACGCAGAGCGCGCAGTACGCCGCCAACATGTCCACCAGCATCGCCGACAGCCTGGAAAGCCAGCGCGTGGCGGTGTCCGGCGTCAACCTCGACGAGGAAGCGGCCAAGCTGATCCAGTACCAGCAGGCGTACCAGGCATCGGCCAAAATGCTGCAAATTGCCCAGAGCATCTTCGACAGCCTGCTGCAGACCGTCAGCCGCTGATCCGCCCCCAGGAGACCACCATGAGCAACAGCCTCACCATCTACCGCATGGGCACGGCCAACACGTACGACAACGCGCGCCAGAACCTGAACGTGCGCCAGAACATCCTGTCGGGCCTGCAGGAGAACCTCACGGCCGGCAAGCGCGTGGTGCGCCCCAGCGACGACCCCGTGGCCGCCGCGCAGGCCGAGCGCGCGCTCACGCGCATCAACCGCATCCAGACCGAGCAGCGCGCGCTTGAAGTGCAGCGCAACGCCGTGGCCCAGGCCGAATCGACGCTGGGCGACGCCGTGAAGCTGGTGCAGAACATGCGCGAGATCATGGTGGCCGCGGGCGGCGGCACGCTCAAGCCCGAGGACCGCAAGACCTACGCCAACCAGCTGCAGAGCCTGCGCGAGCAACTCACCGATGTGGTCAACCGCAAGGACACCAACGGCATTCCGCTGCTGGGCGCGCTCGGCAGCGCGCTCACGCCCTTCCTCGGGCCGCTCACGGGCAACCCCGACTACCAGTTCGACGGCCTGCCTGGCCAGAACGCCAGCACCGGCGTGACCGTGCCGCTCACGCTCGACGGCCACTCGGCCTTCATGTTCGACCCGCAGCGCGACGGCGTATACAACGCCAGCCTCTCCAACGCCAACCCGGCCTACCCGCAAGACGGGCGCCGCTTCGGCACCGACGCCGTGCAGGTCACCAACGCGCACCTGCTGCAGCAGCCCGCGCCGCCGGCCAACCCGTACACCTACTCCGTCACATTCACCGGCGTGACGATGAACCCCGACGGCACCTACGACGCCACCTACGACATCAGCAGCGACAACCCCAACTACACCTCGCCCGGCCCGCAGACCGTGGCCGGGCTGAAGGCCGACCAGCTGACCGCCATCCCCGTCAGCATCGACGACCCCGGCGGCGCCACGCTCAAGTTCAACATCAGCGCCACGCCCGCCAAGGACAAGGACGGCAACCTGGTGCTCTCGCCCGCCCCGGGCGACACCGTGACGCTCACCACCAGTCCCAGCATCGCCAGCGTCATCGACACGGCCATCCGCGACATCGGCGGCGCCGCCAACAACAACGCCGCCAGCCAGGCCGTGGGCCAGGCGCTGGCCAACATCGACAAGGGCCTGGAGCGCCTGCACAACATACGCGGCTACGCGGGCGAGTTGCTCAACCGCGCCGACCGCATCACCGGCGACCAGGAAAACCGCTCGCTCCAGCTCGAAGCCGACCGTTCGCGCGCCGAGGATCTGGATATGATCAAAGGCATTTCCGACTTCCAGAACGCCCAGGTCGGATACCAGGCCGCCCTCCAGTCCTACGCCCAGGTACAGAAGCTGAGCCTGTTCAACTACATCAGCTAAAACGCCCAGCGCAATCCCTCCATGGTGCAATCCGTCCTCGGCAGCCTCACGCTAGGCTACCGCCCGTTGTGGAACGCCAGCCGCCACCTGGCCGGCGTCCAGCTTTATGTCCAGGACGATCCTGCCATCACCGTGGATGCCCCGCACCTGCTGCGCACGCTGCAGGAGCTGTGGTCGGCCAGCTCCCCCCCGCTGCTGCTCTCGCCGCAGTCGCGCCAGCTGCTGCTGCAACTGCTGCAGCAGGCGCCGCGCGGCAGCCCGTGGATCGAGGTGCGCGGCGACTGGCTCGCCGACTCCACGCTGTTCGCCGCCGTGCAGGCCGGCCACCAGCGCGGCCTCAAGCTGGTGTGGCGCGGCGAGCTGGCGCAGCTGCCGCCCGCCGACATCGCCACCTGCTTCGACAACAGCCTGTTGAACCTGTCGCCGCAGGACGTGGTGACCGCGCTGCAGTCGGTGGCCCCGCGCACCCCGGGCACCGGCGTGCAGCGCCCGGCCACCCCGCCACGCCCCAGCCCGCTGATCGACGGGCAGATGTACGAGAACCTGCCCAACCTCGCCCTGGCCTCGCTGTGCCTGGACCGGCACCGCGCCGTGGCCGTGGCCGGCTGGCCCGTCGAAGACGTGCTCTACGGCCTGCGCCACCAGCCCCTGCAGCCCGCGCGCGAGAGCGTGCTGCGCCTGATGAAGGCCATCGACGCCGAGCAGTCGCTCGAAGCCTTCGAGCACATCCTGGGCGAGGAGCCGCTGCTGGCCTACCGCTTCATGGTCTACACCAACTCGGCCGCGCTGGGCCTGCGCACCGGCGTCGATTCGCTGCGCCGCGGCCTGGTCATGATGGGCTACGGCACGCTGCAGCGCTGGCTGGCGAACCAGTTGCCCCACGCCAGCCAGGACCCGAACCTGCAGCCCATCCGCGAAGCCATGGTGCTGCGCGCCCGGCTCACCGAGCGCCTGGTGGAAGCCGGCATCGAGCACAACCTGCGCCGCGAGGTCTACCTCACCGGCCTGTTCTCGCAGCTCGACGAACTGCTGAACGAGCCCATGGGCACCATCCTGCGGCGCCTGCCGCTGTCGGACCGCATTGCCGACGCCATCGTGCTGCAGACCGGCCCCTACGCGCCCGCGCTGCAGATGGCCTGCGCCCTCGAACACGACGACGCCAAGGTCGTGCGCACCCTGTGCGAAACGCACGAGATGGATCCGGAGAGCGTGAACCGCGCGCTGCTGCGCGTGCTGAGCGACCTGCAGGTGGAACGGCCCGGCGCGCACAGGGATTGAAGCCAAACAAGGCTCCAGCCCTTGCCAGGAAAGCGCTGGCAGCTATCTTTTTTGCACCTTCTCCAGCGTTTGCGCGCGCACGCGCTGGAATACGCGCCAGAACTGCGCGTCCTGCGTGGTGGAGAAGTTGATGCGCATCAGCGTGCTGGGCTGGCGGCTGGCGTGGAACAGCGCGCCGGGCGCGAGCAGGTAGCCCTCGTCCAGCATGCGCTGGGCCAGCACGTCGGTGTCCACCCCGGTTTCGACCCAGCCGAACATGCCGCCCGGCTCGGCGGCGAAGGTGCAGCCCGCCTCCAGCGCCAGTTGCACGCTGCGCGCGCGCGCCTGGGCCAGGCGCTGGCGCATGCGCTCGCCATGGCGGCGCAGCTGGCCCTGCTCGATGCACAGGGCCAGCGCCTTTTCCAGCAGCGACGGCGTGGTGAGCGTGGACAGCAGCTTGGTGTCGAGCAGGCGCTCCATCAGCGCCACGGGCGCGGCCAGGTAGCCGATGCGCCAGGCGGGCGCCAGGATCTTGGCGAAGCCGCCCACGTAGATGCTGCGTGACAGGCCGTCGAGCACCGTCAGGCGCGTGGCGTGCCCGGGGGCGATGTGGCTGTAGGTGTCGTCTTCCACCACATGAAAGCCGTGGCGCTGCGCCAGTTGCAGCACCTGGTGCGCCCGCCCGGGCGCGAGGCTGTAGCCCGTGGGGTTGTGCAGCACGCTCACGCTGACGAACAGCTTGGGCGCGTGCAGCTCGCAGTAGCGCGCCATCACCTCCAGGTCGGGGCCTTCGGCGCGGCGCGGCACGGGCAGCACGCGCATGCCCAGCGCGTCGAGCCGGGCGAACTCGACCGACCAGCCCGGCTCCTCGACCATCACCGGGTCGCCTGCCTTGAGCAGGGTGCGGCTGACGATGTCCAGCGCCTGCGTGGCGCCCACCGTGGTCATCACCTGTGCGGGCGATGCGGGCACGCCCAGGTCCTGCAGGCGGTGCGACAGCGCGGCGCGCAGCGCGGGCGTGCCGAGCGGGTCGCCGTAGCCCAGCAGGCTGTCCTGCAGCGCCCCTTCGGCCATGACCTTGCGCACGGCGGCGGGCAAAAAGCTGGTTTGCAGCCAGTCCATGGGCAGCACGCCCGAGCCCGGCTGCGGCGTGTTCGAGCCCTGGTGGAACATGCCCCGGATCAGCACCGTGGCGTTGAAGCGCGCGCCCGACGGCGCCTGCGGCTGCGCCCCCGGCGCCTCGCGCACTATGCTTTTAAGAGCTGCTGGCGCTTGATCGACGGGCGCTGCGGGCATTTTTTGCGCTGCATCGCGCACGAAGAAGCCGCGCTGCGGCCGCGCCTCCACCAGCCCCTGGGCCAGCAGCTGGTCGTAGGCCGCCACCACGGTGTACGGGCTCACGCCCTGCTGGCGCGCGCACTCGCGCACCGAGGGCAAGCGCGCGCCCGCGGGCAGCAGCCGGTTGCGGATGCGCTCGGCAAAGCGCTCGGCGAGCTGTTCGGTCAGGGACGACTGGGCGGATCGTTTCAGCATGGCGGCGAGGCTCCGGGGCCTGTAGTGATGCGGCGGCCAATACAGCGGTTGTTTTTGTCAGTCAAACTGTATTGGCACTGTAATGGTGAAAGCCCTACATTGAACGCCCACGCACCCCAAAAATCAACATGCCCACTGCCGAATTCACCGCCCTGCTGCTCCTGGCCACCGCCATGAGCTTCAGCCCCGGGCCGAACACCACGCTGTCCACGGCCCTGGCGGCCAACCACGGGCTGCGCCATGCGCTGCGCTTCGTGCTCTCGGTGCCGGTGGGCTGGAGCGCCTTGCTGCTGCTGTGCGCGGGCGGCGTGGGCGCGCTGGTGGTGGCCGCGCCCGCGCTGCGCTGGGCCATCAAGGGCGCGGGCATCGCCTACCTGCTGTGGCTGGCCGTGAAGCTCAGCGGCAGCCACCGCCTGGCCGAGGCCGACGCGCACCGCATGCACGTGGGCTTCTGGCAGGGCGCGGCGCTGCAGTTCGTCAACATCAAGGCCTGGCTGCTGGCGCTGACCATCGTGGCCGGCTGGGTCATCGGCCGCGCCGACAGCCTGGAGCGCCTGGCCGTGGTGCTGCCGGTGATGGCGTTCTTCGCCCTCGCCAGCAACCTGCTGTACGCCGCCACGGGGGCGCTGCTGCGCCACTGGCTGGCGCGCGGGCAGCGCCTGCTGTGGTTCAACCGCGCCATGGCGCTGGTGCTGGTGCTCACTGCGGCCTGGATGGTGACAGCATGAGCGCCCATCCATCCCTTCACCCCTCGCGCCGGGACCAGACCCTGGGCCTGTGGCTCGGCGTGCTGGGCGTGGCGATCTTCGCCGTCACCCTGCCTGCCACGCGGCTGGCCACGGGCACGCACGACCAGCCCCAGCTCTCGCCCTGGTTCGTCACGCTGGGCCGCGCGGCGCTGGCGGGGCTGCTGTCGGCGGTCTTTTTGCTGGCCACGCGCTCGCCGCGCCCGCAGCCGCACCAGTTCAAGCACCTGGGCTGGGCCGTGCTGGGCAATGCCCTGGGCTACCCGCTGCTGCTGGCGTACGCGCTGCGCAGCGTCACGGCCAGCCACGCGGCTGTGGTCACGGCGCTGCTGCCGCTGGTGACGGCGGGCGTGGCGGCGCTGGTGCTGCACCAGCGCGCGCGCCTGGGCTTCTGGGTGTGCGCGGTGCTGGGCAGCGTGCTGGTGGTGGCGTTCTCGCTGCTGCGCGGCGGGCAGCAGGGCCATGGCTTTGGCCTGGAGGCGGCCGACGCGCTGCTGGTGGGCGCGGTGGTGGCGGCCTCGGTGGGCTACATCCACGGCGCGCGCATCACGCCCGCGCTGGGGGCCGAGCGCGTGATCTGCTGGGTGTGCCTGCTGGCGCTGCCGGCCACCCTGCCGGCCACGCTGTGGCTGTGGCCCGCGCAGCCCATCGCGCCGTCGGCCTGGGGCGGCTTCCTGTACGTGGGCGTGTTCTCGATGTGGGCCGGCTTCTTCGCCTGGTACCGCGGGCTGGCCCTGGGCGGCGCGCTGCGCGTGAGCCAGACGCAGCTGCTGCAGCCGTTCTTTTCCATCCTGGCCGCCATCCCGCTGCTGGGCGAGCCGCTGGACGTGGTAACGCTCGGCTTCGCCCTGGCGGTGGTGGCCACCGTGGTGGCGGGCAAGCGGCTGTCATGACCCCGGTGCTTGCCAGATACCATTGCACCCGCCGCCCCACCCGCAGGGCGGCAGCCCGCCGCACAACGGCATTTTCTGAACGATCCGGCGCACCTGGCGTGCGCCCCTGGAGATACTGAATGACGAATTGGACCCTGGCCGCACGCGCCGCCAAGATGAACCCCTCGGTGATCCGCGAGATCCTCAAGGTCACCGAAAAGCCCGGCATCATCAGCCTGGCGGGCGGCCTGCCCTCGCCCAAGACCTTTCCGGTCGATGACTTCGCGCGCGCCGCCGCCACCGTGCTGGCCCAGGACGGCCCGGCCGCCCTGCAGTACGCCGCGAGCGAAGGCTTTCCCGCGCTGCGCGAGGCCGTGGCCCAGTGGCTGCCGTGGGACGTGGATCCGGCCCAGGTGCTGATCACCACCGGCTCGCAGCAGGGCCTGGACCTGGTGGCCAAGGTGCTGGTCGACGAAGGCAGCCGCGTGCTGGTCGAAACGCCCACCTACCTGGGCGCGCTGCAGGCCTTCACGCCCATGGAGCCGACCATCGTCAGCGTGGCCAGCGACGACGAAGGCCCGCTGGTGGACGACTTCGCCTTGGCGGCCGGGCACGGCAGCGGGCGCGCGCGCTTCATGTACCTGCTGCCCAACTTCCAGAACCCCACGGGCCGCACCATGAGCGAGGCGCGCCGCGCCGCGCTGGTGGCCAAGGCGGCCGAACTGGGCGTGCCCCTGGTCGAGGACAACCCCTACGGCGACCTGTGGTTCGACCAGCCCCCGCCCGCGCCGCTGACGGCGCGCAACCCCGAGGGCTGCATCTACCTGGGCAGCTTCTCCAAGGTGCTGGCGCCGGGCCTACGCCTGGGCTACGTGGTGGCGCCCCAGGCCATCTACCCCAAGCTGCTGCAGGCCAAGCAGGCGGCCGACCTGCACAGCCCCAGCTTCAACCAGCGCATGGTGGCCGAGGTGCTGAAGGACGGCTTCCTGGACCGCCACGTGCCCACCATCCGCGCCCTGTACAAGCGCCAGCGCGATGCCATGCACGCCGCGCTGGAGCGCGAGCTGGCCAGCCTGGGCGTGGCCTGGAGCCGCCCGGACGGCGGCATGTTCCTGTGGGCACGCCTGCCCGAAGGCATGAACGCCATCGACCTGCTGCCCGAGGCCGTGGAGCGCAACGTGGCCTTCGTGCCCGGCGCGGCCTTCTACGCCGAGGCACCCGACACGCGCACGCTGCGCCTGTCGTTCGTGACGGCCAGCCCGGCGCAGATCGACGCCGGCGTCAAGGCCCTGGCCGACGCCGTGCGCGCGCGCCTGGCGCGCACCTAACCTCCCCCCTGCTCCCGCAGCAACCCGCCCCTGGCCCGCGCCAGGGGCGTGGCCTGCCACACCCTGGAAAAACGCCATGCCCCTGCGCCAACGCCCTTTCAAGCAAGTCGATGTCTTCACCGCCGAGGCCTACCGCGGCAACCCGCTGGCCGTGGTGCTGGACGGCACGGGCCTGGCCACCGAGGCCATGCAGCACTTCACGCACTGGACCAACCTGTCCGAAGCCACTTTCGTGCTGCCGCCCACGGCCGAAGGCCGCGCGGCCGGGGCCGACTACCGCGTGCGCATCTTCTGCCCGGGGCGCGAGCTGCCCTTTGCCGGGCACCCCACGCTGGGCACCTGCCATGCCTGGCTCGAAGCCGGCGGCCAGCCGCGCCAGGACGGCGTGGTGGTGCAGGAATGCGGCGTGGGCCTGGTCACGCTGCGCCGCGACGGCGGCCGGCTGGCCTTTGCCGCGCCGCCGCTGCGCCGCAGCGGCCCGCTGGACGAAGCCGACGTGCAGCGCATCGCCCAGGGCCTGGGCGTGGCGCGCGGCGACATCGCCGCGCACGCCTGGTGCGACAACGGCCCGCAGTGGCGCGGCGTGATGCTGCGCGACGCGCGGCAGGTGCTGGCGCTGCGCCCCGACACCGCCCTGCTCGCCGGCCTGGACGTGGGCGTGGTGGCGCCCAGCGGCGCCGAGGGCATCGCCTTCGAGGTGCGCGCCTTCTTCCCCGGCAACAACGGCCTGACCGAAGACCCCGTGACCGGCAGCCTGAACGCCGCACTGGCGCAATGGCTCATCGGCGCCGGGCTGGCCCCGGCGCGCTATGTGGCACGCCAGGGCACGGCGCTGCAGCGCGCCGGACTCGTCCATGTTGCGCAGGAAGACGGCCACATCTGGGTCGGCGGCAGCAGCGTGACGTGCATTGACGGCACGGTACTGCTCTGACCGTACTATCAACTCAATAGCTTCCCGCGCTTTACCAGCAAGGCCCAGAGGCCATTTCGACCATGAAAAACCCCGCATCCTCCCTGCCCACCCTGGCCGACATCGAGACCGCCGCCCAGCTCATCTACCAGGACTTTCCCGCCACGCCGCAGTACCGCTGGGCGCTGCTGGGCCAGCGCCTGGGCGCCGAGTGCTGGCTCAAGCACGAGAACCACACGCCCGTGGGCGCGTTCAAGATCCGGGGCGGCCTGACCTACTTCGACCAGCTCGCGCGGCGCGGCGCGCTGCCCCGCGAGGTCATCAGCGCCACGCGCGGCAACCACGGCCAGAGCATGGGCTGGGCCGCGCGCCGCCACGGCGTGGCCTGCACCATCGTCGTGCCGCGCGGCAACTCACAGGAGAAGAACGCCGCCATGCGCGCGCTGGGCGTCACGCTGGTCGAGCACGGCAGCGACTTCCAGGAGGCGCGCGAGCACGCCATGCGCCTGGCCGCCGAGCGCGGCGCGCACATGGTGCCGAGCTTCCACGCCGACCTGCTGCGCGGCGTGGCCACGTACTGGTGGGAATTCCTGCGCGCCGTGCCGCACATGGCCGTGGCCTACGTGCCCATCGGCCAGGGCTCGGGGGCGTGCGCCGCCATCGCCGCCAAGCAGGCGCTGGGGCACGGCGTGCGCATCGTCGGCGTGGTCAGCAGCCACGCCACCACCTACGCCGACTCGATCGCCGCCGGCCGCGTGGTGGAAAGCGCCGTGACCACGGAACTGGCCGACGGCATGGCCTGCCGCGTGGCCGACCAGGCCGCGCTCGACATCCTGGCGCCGCACCTCGACCACGTGGTGCAGGTGAGCGACGCCGAGGTGGCCGCCGCCATGCGCGCCCTCTACACCGACACGCACAACGCGGCCGAGGGCGCGGGCGCCGCCGCGCTGGCCGCCGCGCTGCAGGAGAAAGAGCACATTGCCGGCCAGGCCGTGGGCGTGGCCCTCACTGGCGGCAACGTGGACGCGGCGGTCTTCGCGCGCGTGCTCGGCGGCGCGTCCTGCTGAAGTCAGTTGCTAAAAATAATTTGCGCGATCACGCCGGTGGCGATGGCCACGAGCAGGTAGTCCGGCCCGTACTGCACCCAGTGGTAGCCCCGGGGCGGCGGTGCGAGCCGGTGCACGCGCCAGTCGTTCACGACGTAATGGCCCCCACGGTACGGTGGCGGAATGCGCGCGCCGCGGTACCAGTCGTGCTGCGGTCCGGCGCCGCGCTGGCCGTGGAAATGCGGCCCCTGCGCATGCGGCGGCGGCATGTGCGGCCGGTGGCCCGGCCGGGCGTGCGGCGGCATGGGGCGCGGTGGTACAGCGTGCGGCGGGCGCCTCTCATGACCGGGCGGCGCGGCGTGCGGCGGCGGGCGCCCGTCGTGGCCGGGCGGCGGACGATGGGGCTGCGCCATGGCCAGCGATGAAGTCGCCAGCAGCGCCGCCGCCACGAAGGCGGCGCTGGCGCGGCGGTATGCGTTGTGCATGGTGTCGTCCTTTCGCGGTGGGGGGAAGCGATGCGCCCATTCTGCGGCGCACCCGCGCGCCCGCACATGTCGCAAACATGCACGGCCGGTGAAGCTTGTCACCCGATGCAACAGCGCGCCCGCCGCCGTCGCTGCGGAGACAGGCCGCGGCGCGGCGCCTCCGGACAATCGCCGCCATGGGAACCCTCTACCTCGTGCGCCACGGCCAGGCCTCGTTTGGCGCCGCCAACTACGACCAACTCAGCCCGCGCGGCCTGCAGCAGGCGCAGCGCCTGGGCGCGTACTGGCGCGCGCGCGGCCTGCGCTTCGATGCCGTGCTCACCGGCACGCTGCAGCGCCACGCGCAAACCCTGGCCGGCATCGGCGATGAACTGGGCCCGCTGCCCCCGGCCCAGGCCTTGCCCGGGCTGGACGAGTACGACAGCCTGGCGCTGATCCGCGCCATCCACCCCGCCCCCCTGGCCAAGCCGGACACGCCCGAGCTGTTCCGCCAGCACTTCCGCATCCTGTGCGACGCGCTGGCGCAGTGGATGGGCGGCACCATCAGCCCCCAGGGCATGCCGAGCTGGGATGATTTCTCGGGCGGCGTGCACGCCGCGCTGGAGCTCGTGCGCCGCGCGCACGCCGGGCAGAACGTGCTGCTGGTGAGCAGCGGCGGCCCCATCTCCACCGCCGTCGGCCAGGTGCTGGGCACGGCGCCGGAAGTGACCATCGCGCTGAACATGCGCATCCGCAACAGCGCGGTGACGGAGTTCTCCCTCTCGCCCAAGCGGCTGATGCTGCAGACCTTCAACACCCTGCCGCACCTGGACGCGCCGGAACACGCCGCGCTGGTCACCCACGCCTGACGCCCGGCACGGCATGGCGCGCCAGCCCGCACCGGAGTACAACCGGGGCATGCCGCACACACCCGCACACCCCGCCACCTTCGACCTGCATCTGGAGCCCGACCAACTGCGGCTCGTGCCGCCGCTCCCGGCGGCGCCCTACGCCGCGCCCCTGGGCTGGCGCACGGTGGCGCAGGCCTTTGGCCAGCGCATGCCCGCGGCGCTGGCGCTGGAGCACGCCATCGCCTCCGTGGAGGATGCGGTGATGCCCGCCGCGCGCGTGCTGCCGGGGACGCCCTACGTGCTGCGCACGGCCAGCCCGCTGCTGCGCGAGGTGGCCCAGGCCGCAGGGGCCGATCTGGCCGCCCGCCCCGCCCGCCTGTCACGCGCGGCGGTGGAACACCTGTTCAGCCGCCTGGCCAGCCAGGCGCACCGCCCTGGCCATGCCGACCCGGCCCTGCCCCAGCGCCCGGACTTCGCTGCGGCACTGCTGATCCTGCGCGAGGCGCTGCACCACTGGGAAAGCGAATGGATCGACATCGGCGGCTGAATCACAGCGGCTGCGCGGGCGCGCCGACCGTGGACGAGGGCAGCGCATGCAGCTCCGACAGCAGCTGCGCCAGCGCCTCGCCCGCCGCCTGCACCACGGCGCGGCCCTTGTCGGCCGTGGCGGCGGCGGCGTTGCCCACGGCGCCTGCCGGGTGGTAGTCCTCGATGGCCCAGCCCATCTTGGCGCTGCGGCCGTTGCCCAGGATGGCATGCGCCTCGGCGCGGTCCTGCGAGGTGGAGCGCCAGTCGCGCGCCTCCTCCATGCGCACCGTGGCGGGCGCAAGGTGCAGCATCATCGACGTCTCGATCTCGCCGCCGTGGATGCCGAAGCGGTGCTCCTGCGCGCTGAACAGGCCCTGCACGGCGTCGGGCAGCGGCAGGCTGAACCAGCTTGCACTGTAGGTGAGCAGCCCGTGGCGCTGGCGCAGCTCGCGCGCCACGATGTCCATGGCCGCCACGTTGCCGCCGTGGCCGTTGAACAGCAGCAGCTTCTTCACCCCGGCGCGCGCCACGCACGCCCCCAGCTCGCTCCACAGCGCGATCAGCGTCGCCGGCGAGAGCGTGAGCGTGCCGGGGTAGGACAGGTGTTCGGTGCTCAGGCCGACGTTGTGCGGCGGCAGAAAGAGCGCGGGCACGTCGGCCGGCAGCAGCGCCAGCGCGGCGTCGATCACGCCCTGCAGCAGCGTGGCATCGACCGACAGCGGCAGGTGCGGCCCGTGCTGCTCAACGGCCGCCACGGGCAGCACGGCCACGGTGCGCGCCGCCAGGCCCGAGGCCTGCGCGGCGGCAAAGTCGCGGGTGGAGACGTCGGCCCAGTGGCGCGCGGGCCAGGAATTCAGCAAAGGTGCAGGCATGGCGGCATGGTAGCGGCTGAATTGCGCCCGCTTGCGCCGCTTTCTCGGCCCTTGGCCGGGCCGGGGGCGGCGGCACAATCCAGGCGCACACTGCGCCTTGATCCGCCCATGCCCACGCCCTTTTCCCCGGTTCTGCTCCTGCTCCTGCGCCACCTGCAACGCTGCTGCCTGGCCGCCGTGCTGCTGGCGCTGCCTGGCCTCGCGGCGGCGGACTTCCGCGACCCCGAGGGGCAGCAGTTCGTCGTCTGGCCCAACATTCCGGTGGTGCGCGCCACCGACTTCGCCGAGTACGCCGCCGACCGCAAGATCTTCGACGAACTGCACGCCGCCAAGGGCGACCCGGCCACCACCATCGCCGCGCTGCAGGCAGTGGACCAGTTGCAGGCCCACCACGAGCGCGCCGCGCTGGCCGAGCTGGGGCGCAGCCTGAACGTGCTGTTCATCAGCGAGCTGGACCGGCTCACGCGCGCCACCTCCATCCGCACGCCCAAGCTGCGCTTCGACTTCGCCGGCATCACCCCGGCCGAGCTGCAGCGCCCGGCGCTGCTCGACGCCACCGCGCTGGCCGCGCTCAAGGCCAAGGCCGGGCAGGTGACGCTGCTGGTGTACATGACCTACGCGCGCACCGAGGGCAGCTCAATCCAGGTCACGGCCACGCTGCTCAAGCCGGCCGACGGCAGCTCGCAGAGCTTCACCGCGACGGCGCTGGCCTCGCAGGCCGCCGCGGCGCTGGCGCAGGACGTGTTCCACTACTTCTACAGCACGCGCTTCGCGCCGTACCGCAACCCGCTGGCCGACCGCGAATGGCTGCAGCCCGCGCCCGGCCACCGCGACCAGATGGTGTCGCTCGAAGCGGCCAGCCGCTACTGCCAGACCCAGGGCGCCGAACTGCCCACCGAGAACGAGATGGAGGTGGGCGAGTCGTCCGGCGTCTACCACGGCGGCATCGAGGCCAAGAGCGACCGGCTGTACCACATGCGCACCGGCCAGCTCTACGTGGCCCAGCAGTCGGCCGACGAGCGCGTGGTGCCCAACCGCAACCCCAGGGGCAGCAACGCCTACTACTACTGCATCCGCAAGAAGGCAGGAGCGGCGGCGGCGCGCAAGCGCTGATCACATCACAGATCCCAGCGCAGCGAGGCCGTGTAGGTGCGCTGCGGATAGGGGTGGAAGTTCCAGTACTGGTAGTTGTTGGCGTTGTCGATGCCCAGCGCCGCCGAGAGCTGCCGCGTGAGCCTGTAGCGCGCGCGCAGGTCCACGGTGAAGTACTTGCTCGCGCCGAAGTAGGCGAAGGCGTTCACGTCGCTGTTGTCCAGGCTGGAGTACTGGCGCCCGCTGTAGCGCGCGGCCACGGTGAGGGCCCAGTGGTCGTCGGGCTGCCAGGTGGCGTAGGCGGTGGCGCGCCAGCGCGGCACGCGCGGCTGCCACTTGTCCACGCTCGCGGGGTTGGCGGCGTTGGCCACGATCCGGGAGTCGGCGTAGGTGAGGCTCGCGCCCAGGTCCAGCCCGCGCATCCATGCCGGCTGGCCGCTGTAGGCCAGCTCCAGGCCCAGCGTGCGGACCCTGTCCACGTTCTGCACGCGCGAGACGGTGGTGCCCGGTATCGGCTGGCTGTAGAGCGCGTCGCGCGTGGTCTCGTGGAACAGCGTGGCGCGCGCCAGGCCCCCACCCATGTCCGCCAGGTCCTTCTCGGCCGAGAGCTCGCCGGTCCACGACGTCTCGGGCTGCAGGTCGGGGTCGTTGATGAACGACAGCGCCCCGCCCGAGGTGGCGCCATACAGCTCGCCCACCGTGGGAAAGCGCACCGCGCGCCCCACCGAGGCCTTGAGCACGGTGTCGCTGCGCCACTGGTAGGCCAGCGCCGCCTTGGGCGAGAAGTGCGACGCGCTGCGCCGGCCGTAGGCCTGCTGGCTGCCCGCCGTGGCCGTGAAGCCGTCGTGCGCCGTCCAGTCCTCCCAGCGCAGGCCCAGCACGGCCGTCCAGCGCGGCGCGAAGCGCCAGGCGTCCTGCGCCCACAGGTAAACCGTCTCGGCGCGGCCGCCCACGCTGCTCACGGGCGACGCAGGGTCGGCGGCGCCGTCGATCCAGTTGCCCGCCACGTTCAGCTTGTCGATGCCGAGCTTGTACGCGTCGCGTCCCGCGCCGAAGTCCACGATGTGCTCCCCGCGCGCGCCCTGCGGGCGCCACGTGCCCTTGGCGGCCAGGGTGTTCCAGCCCGTGCCGTCCTGGCGCTGCAGCGTGCCGGGCCCGCCCGCGGCGGCCTGCGGCAGGGCCACGGCGGGGGCGCGCTGGCGGTCCCTGCCGTAGTCGTAGAGGCTGGCGGCCAGCTCCCAATCGAACACGCCCTGCGTATGGCGCTTGAGCGATACGCCGTGCATGGTGTGCGTCTGCGCGTCGTTGGTGAGCGGGAACGCCGTGGGCGCGAGGGTGTAGCTGCGCCCGCCGATGTTCACCACGCCGCTGTAGACCGGCTGGCCGTCCGGCCCCGTCAGAAAGCTCGCGGGGCGCCCCTCGGAGCGGTTGTCCCACCAGCCCAGGGTGTAGCTCGCGCGCAGCGTGGGCGTGAGGTCGTAGGCCAGCTTGAGCTTGGCGTGGTCCTGCACCGTGTGGTACTGCGTGCCGGTGCCGAGGATGTACCACGGCGTGTTCGTGGTGTTCAGCCCCGGCACGGCGCCGGACACGGGCGTGCCCGCCGCGCCCGGCGTGCCCGAGGCCACGGGCACCGTGGTGAAGGTCTGCGGCTGGCCCTGGCTGTCGGTGCGGTGCACGTTGACCCAGAACGACCAGTCGCCGCTCTTGCTGCCCAGCGAGGCGCTGCTCTGCCAACTGTTGAAGCTGCGGTGGGTGCCGTACAGGTCGTTCGGCTGGGAAGAATAGCCCGCGCTGACGTGCGCCTCCAGCCGGGTGGGCATGCGCGTCACGTAGTCCACCACCGCGCCGGCCGAGTTGCCCGGGTAGGCCGCGGAGAACGGGCCGTACATCACGTCCACGCGCTCGATCTCCTCGGGCGTCACCAGGCCCCAGCGCGGCGCGTAGTTGGTGCCGTTGGCGATGCCGTTGCCCAGGTAGTTGGACAGCAGGATGCCGTCGGCATAGACGGCCGAGCGCGCGCTGTTGCCCGTGCCCGAGGCGCGCGTGGACAGGATGGCGTGGTTGTAATCGCCGATGTAGCGCTTGCGCACCAGCAGGCTCGGCAGGTACTTGAGCGCGTCCTCGCTGTCGGTGGCGTTGATGCGCGCGTCGATCTCCTCGCGCGTCACGCCCTCGATAGTGGTGGGAATCTGCGTGGGCAGCGAGCTCGGCTGCCCGCCGCTCACGGTGACGACGCCGAGCGACCTGGCGCGCTCCGGCGCCTCGCCGGACTCACCGGATTCACCGGCCCTGGCCTGCGCGCAGGCCAGGGCACCGCCCAGCACGAGCGGCACGAAAATCTTGTTCATGGATAACCTCTGCGGCGCCAGCCCGGCGCCATCACTTGCATGGGACGATGCGGCACGCCGCCCCCGGGGGCAGGCATGCAGCGAAGCATCGGAAAGGCAAGCTCAGAGGCGGGGCGGCCCGCGCGCGGGTGGCGGCGCGGCCGTGGCGGCGGCCAGGCGCGCGGCGGCGACGGGCCGCAGCACATGCGACAGCGCGGACGGCGGAGGCAGCGCGCCGGCCGGCGCGGGCGGCGGGGGCGCCGCCAGCGACATGCACATGGGACAGTCGAGGTGGGCCGCGCTGGCGGCCGGCGCGCCACCGTCCTGCCGGGCGACCACCTTCATCACCCCCGTGCTGGAGCACACCAGCTCCAGCCCCTGCGGGTCCACCAGGGGCGAGGCCACCGCCACGCCCAGCGACAGCGCGAACCACGCCAGCACCGCGCGGCCCAGGAAGGCGAGCGCCAGAGTGCGGAGGTGGTGGAACAGCGGCATGCCGGGCGGAGCGGGAAGCGCGGGGAAGAGGGGGCGCCGATCATAGCGCCCGCTACCATTGGCCCCACGCCCCGTGGCCTCTTTGCGCCGGCCTGCCCGTCAGCGCGCCCGGGGAACCAATGCCCGGCCCTGCCGCTCCCACCCTGCGCCATGCTCCTCCATTCTTTGCAGCGCCTGCTGCATGCTCTTTTTCTGATAGCTGCCAGCGCTTTATCCACGGGCGCTGGCGCGCAAATCTCCCTCAAGACATCGGCCACTGCCGGCAGCAGCGTGGTGACCACGCCGTACGTGCAGGCCGAGCTGGTGGCCCATGCGCCCGAGGGCGTGGGGCCGGGCCAGCCGCTGTGGTTGGGCCTCTCCATCACGCACCAGCCCGAGTGGCACACCTACTGGAAGAACCCCGGCGACTCGGGCCTGCCCACGCAGTTGGAATGGCAGTTGCCCGAAGGCATGGACGCGGGCGAGATCGCCTGGCCCGTGCCGCACAAGATCCGCATCGGCAGCCTGGCCAACTATGGCTACGAAGGGCAGGTGCTGCTGCCCGTGCCAGTCACGGTGTCGGGCGCTTTCGCGCCCGGGCCGCTGGCCAAGGAGGTGACGGTGCAGCTGCAGGCCTCGTGGCTGGTGTGCCGCAAGGAGTGCATTCCGGAAGAAGGCCACTTCACGCTGCAGTTGCCGCTGCGCAGCACCACGGCGCTGGACGCCGCCGCCTTCGCCGCCGCACGCCAGGCTGCGCCGCAGGCGCTGCCCGCCAGCAACGACGGCAGCAGCAGCGCCCGCGTGCAGGACGGCGCGCTGCTGCTGCGCGTGGCCCAGCTGCCCGCTGCGCTGCGGGGGCAGGCGCTGGAGTTCTTTGCCGAGACTGGCAGCGTGATCGAAACCGCCGCGCCGTACACGCAGGCGTGGGAAGGCGCAGTGTGGACGGCGCGCATCCCCCTGTCGTCCCAGCGCAGCGCCAGCCCCGAGCCGCTGCCCGTGGTGCTGGCGCACGGCGGCCAGGGCTGGCGCGCCGAGCTGCCGGTGGAGGGCGGCTGGCCCGCGCTGGCCGCCGCCGCCACCGTCTCGCCCGCGCTGGAGGCGGCGCTGCGCGCCAATGCGCAGCTGGGCAACACCCCGGCACCTGGCCCGGCGGCCGCCCCCGCCGCCGCGCCCCTTGGCACCTGGCTGGTGGCCCTGCTCGGCGCGCTGCTGGGCGGGCTGGTGCTGAACCTGATGCCCTGCGTGTTCCCGGTGCTGGCCATCAAGGTGGTGGGCTTCGCGCGCCACGCGCAGGACACGCGCGCCCACCGCATCAGCGGGCTGGCCTACACCGCGGGCGTGCTGCTGTCCTTCCTCGGGCTGGGCGCGCTCATGCTCGGGCTGCGCGCCGCGGGCGAGGCCGTGGGCTGGGGCTTTCAGCTGCAGTCGCCGGCCGTGGTGGCCACGCTGGCGGCGCTGTTCACGCTGATCGCGCTGAACCTGGCCGGGGTGTACGAATTCGGGCGCATGCTGCCGTCGTCGCTGGCCGGCCTGCAGGCGCGCCACCCGGTGGCGGACGCATTCCTCACCGGCGTGCTGGCCGTGGCCGTGGCCTCGCCGTGCACGGCGCCGTTCATGGGCGCGTCGCTCGGCCTCACGGCCACGCTGCCCGCCGCGCAGGCGCTGGGCATCTTCGCCGCGCTGGGCCTGGGCCTGGCGCTGCCCTACCTGCTGGCGAGCTGGCTGCCCGCCTTCGCGCGCGCGCTGCCGCGCCCCGGCGCATGGATGCAGACGCTGCGCCGCTTCCTGGCCTTCCCCATGCTGGCCACGGTGGTGTGGCTGGTGTGGGTGCTGGGCCAGCAGACCGGCATCGACGGCGCGGCGGCGCTGCTGGCGCTGCTGGTGGCCCTGTCCATGGCCGTGTGGGCGCTGACGTTGCGCGGCACCGCGCGCTGGCTGATTGCTCCGCTTTCCATAGCTGCTTGCGCTTGGCTGGCCTGGAATTGGATGCCGAATATCGTTGAAATCAAGGAACATCAAGCGCAACCAGCTATTGGTTCAGGAGCATGGCAACCCTGGCGTCCCGGCCTGCCCGACGAGATCGTGGCCGCGGGCCGCCCCGTGTTCGTCGACTACACCGCCGCCTGGTGCGTGACCTGCCAGTACAACAAGAAAACCACGCTGGCCGATGCCGAGGTGCTGGCCGACCTGGCCGCCCGGAACGTGGCCCTGCTGCGCGCCGACTGGACACGGCGCGACCCCGCCATCACCGCCGCGCTGGCGCAGCTCGGGCGCAGCGGCGTGCCGGTGTACGTGCTGCACGCGCCGGGCAAGGCGCCCGTGGTGTTCAGCGAAATCCTCAGCGCCAGCGACCTGCGCGCGGCACTGGCGGCGCTGTAAGAAAGCGCTTGCAGGGCCATGGTTTGCTTGCAAGTCTTTACCGTTCTTTGCGCGAAAAAACGAAGCAAGACCTGCGCAAGCAGCTATCTTTTTTGACTTTCACCCCCCAAGAAGGAGAACCCGCCATGCCCACGCTTTGCCGCCGCTCGCTGATCGCCAGCGCCGCCCTGATGGCGTTCAGCGCCCTGCCATCGCTGGCCCAGGCCAGCGCCACCGTGGGCCAGCGCGCGCCCGACTTCACGCTGCAGGACACCGCCGGCCAGCCCGTGCGCCTGTCCGACTACAAGGGCAAGACCGTGGTGCTGGAGTGGACCAACCCCGGCTGCCCCTTCGTGCGCAAGCACTACGACAGCGGCAACATGCCCGCCACGCAGAAGGGCGTCATCGACCATGCCGTGGTGTGGCTGTCCATCAACTCCACCGAGAAGGGCAGCGGCGACTACCTGCAGCCCGCCGCGCTGGCCCACTGGCTGCACGAACGCAAGGGCGTGGCCACGGCCGTGCTCATGGACGAGGAAGGCACCGTGGGCCATGCCTATGGCGCCCGCACCACGCCGCACATGGTCATCGTCAACCCCGAGGGCACGCTGGTGTACGCGGGCGCCATCGACAGCATTCCCTCGGCCCGCCCGGCCGACATTCCCAAGGCCACCAACTACGTCAAGGCCGCGCTGGCCGACCTGGCGGCCGGCCGGCCCGTGGCCCAGGCGGTGACACAGGCGTATGGGTGCAGCGTGAAGTACAAGCCGTAGCAGCCCCCGCATCCAACCCGCGACGGCGCTGTGCGATAGCCCAGCCCAGCCGAAACCAAGCCCATGACGCGAAAGCCCACTGGACGCCGTTCGTCCAGCGTGGCCCGGGCATTCCCCCCCAGAAACACACCCACGGCAGGCCACTCAACGCGGCAACGCCATCCTGTCCGCAGGAAGGTGAAATCCCTCCTGCCTCCGCGCAAGACACCCCTCGTGCCACGGTACGCCCACCGCCTCCACCTCAACCACTGAGCGCTCCACGATGTCATGGCCTTCGGCGGGGTAGATCACATCCACCGGCAGCCCACTTCTCCTCAAAACACCGACAACATAATGAAGTCGCAAATGGCTATTCGAGCGGTATTTAAGCGCCCCACTCAATTTGGCCCCATAGGAATGGACCATCACAGCCACAACCGGACACCATGCCTCCGCACGAAGATCCGCCACAAAATGCGCGATACGCACTCTATCGGCCGCAGCCAGCGCTACCGCCCCAGGCTCGAAATACAACGACATGGACTTGACCGCCTTGACGGTTGTTGCACCGACTTCGACAATAGCGCAGAAAAACAAAAAGGCGAGCAAAGCAGCACGGAATAAAATCAAAACATGCCCCAATCAAAAAGATCAACACGCCCCTGAGCGCAGGGGATATGCGCAGATTTCAAAAAATGCCAAAACTACGCAAATTCATCACGATCGCATTAATCGCCTGCACATTCAGAACAGCGTACGCCTGCAGTTGCACAGATGCCATGACCCTTGAGACGCAGACAGCATCCGCCCAGGAGATCTTCGTAGGCCGCGTCATCGCCACAAAAATCGCCACAGAAGAAAACAAAGGATCGGAAGCAGAAATATTGGTCTCTGAAGTCTTAAAAGGGAACGCCGCATCAAAAACAACCGTATTTTCAGGAACCATCGGCAGTTCATGCACAACGCACTTCCAGACGGGGGAAGAATACATCATTCTCATCGAAAATAGCCGGATAGCACACCATTGCACTGGAACTAGACCGCTCGCCCTACCCAACAGCAAAGAAAAAATAGAAATAATAAAAAGCCTCGTCCAGAACACTCCCACAAGCAACAAGAACCAAAGCACAAATTGATCTACCACAGTGGCACCGCGCAAAGCATCGCACCAACATCAAAACTGCAAGGTGTGATTGGGGGACACGTACAAAATGGAAAACCGCCCCAGCATGCAGCCACGTCGCCGCGGCAAAGCCCCCTACACTCCAGCGCATGAGCCGTACCCCCGACACCATCAGCACCCTGCAAGGCATCCTCACGCGCTGCCGCACCCTGGCCGTGGTCGGCCTGTCGCCCCAGTGGCACCGCCCGAGCTACTTCGCCGCCAAGTACATGCAGGCGCATGGCTACCGCGTCGTGCCGGTGAACCCGGCCGTGGCACGCGAGGGCGGGCAGATCCTGGGCGAGACCGCCTACGCCAGCGTGACCGAGGCCGCCGCCGCGCTGGCCGCGCAGGGCGCGAAAATCGACATGGTGGACTGCTTCCGCAAGAGCGAAGACATTCCGCCGCTGGCCGAGGAGGCCGTGGCCGTGGGCGCCCGGTGCCTGTGGCTGCAGTTGGGCGTGTTCAACGAGGCCGCCGTGGCGCGCGCCGAGAGCGCCGGGCTTCTCACGGTGCAGAACCGCTGCGTGAAGATCGAGCACGCACGCCTCTTCGGCGGCCTGGGCTGGATGGGCGTGAACACCAAGGTGATCTCATCGAAGCGGCTGCAACAACTGCCGTACTGACCCTGCACGGGCACCCCATCACTCCTGAATCAATAGCTGCCAGCGCTTGTCCCATAAGCGCTGGAGGCCTTTTTTGCATCACACCATGGCAGACAACGCATCTTCCGGCGCCGAGCGCGCCTTCGGCTTCGGCACCCGCGCCATCCATGCCGGTGCCCGCCCCGACCCCGTGACCGGCGCGCGCGCCACGCCCATCCACCAGACGACGAGCTTCGTCTTCGACGACGCCGAGCACGCCAGCAGCCTGTTCAACCTGCAGACCTTCGGCAACGTCTACAGCCGCATCAGCAACCCCACGGTGGCGGTGCTGGAGGAGCGCATCGCCAGCCTGGAGAACGGCCGCGCCGCGCTGGCCTGCGCCAGCGGCATGGCGGCGCAGATGGCGGCGCTGCTGGCCATCCTGAAGGCCGGCGACCACATCGTGGCGGCCAGCACGCTGTACGGCGGCACGGTGGGGCAACTGGGCGTGGGCTTTGCGCGCCTGGGGATCGAGACCACCTTCGTGGACCCCGCCGACCCCGAGAACTTCGCGCGCGCCATGCGCCCGAACACGCGCGCCGTGTATGGCGAGACCATTGGCAACCCGCTGGTCAACGTGCTCGACATCGGTTCAATAGCCGATGTGGCCCACGCCCACGGCGTGCCGCTGGTGATCGACAACACCGTGGCCAGCCCCTACCTGTGCAACCCGCTGGATCTGGGCGCCGACATCGTGGTGCACAGCGCCACCAAGTACATCGGCGGCCACGGCACCACCATGGGCGGCGTGGTGGTGGAAGGCGGCAGGTTCCCGTGGGACAACGGCAAATTCCCCGAGATGGTGGAGCCCAGCCGCGCCTACCACGGCGTGAAGTTCTACGAGACCTTCGGCGACTTCGGCTACACCATGAAGGCGCGCATGGAGGTCAACCGCACCTTCGGCGGCGTGCTCTCGCCCCTGAACGCGTGGCAGCTGCTGCAGGGCGCCGAGACGCTGCACCTGCGCATGCGCGAGCACTGCCGCAACGCGCTGGCGGTGGCCCGCTTCCTGCAGCAGCACCCGCTGGTGGCGTGGGTCAACTACCCCGGCCTGCCGGATTCGCCGTACCACGCGCTGGCGCAGAAGCAGTTCCGCGCGGTGGACGGGCAGCCGGGCGCGTCGGGCATCCTGACGTTTGGCGTCAAGGGCGGGGCCGCAGCGGGCGAGAAGTTCATCGACGCCTGCGAGTTCGCCAGCCACCTGGCCAACATCGGCGACGCCAAGACGCTGGTGATCCACCCCGCCTCGACCACGCACCGCCAGTTGAGCGAAGAAGAACTGGAGCGCGCCGGCGTGCGCGCCGACATGGTGCGCCTGAGCGTGGGCATCGAGGACGTGGCCGACATCCTCTGGGACATCGACCAGGCGCTGGCGCGTTCCCAGTGCTGAAAGCGGCAACGCCACCCGCAGGTGGCGTTGCCGGGGCGCGGGGCAGGCCCGCTTATTCCATTTCCAGATCGATCGAGTACGCGAAGGCGAAGCGCAGACAGTGCTGACGCACGGCAAGCGAAGCCGACAAAGTAATCGATTGATCTGGAACTGGAATTACTTGGAGCGCTTGACCGCGTCCTCGACCTTGGCGGCTAGGTCGCCGGCCTTGGCCTCGACCTTGCCGGCGTTCTTCTGGACGATGCCTTCGGCCTCCAGCTTCGGGTTGCCAACCACCTTGCCCACCACTTCCTTGACGGCGCCCTTGGCTTCTTCGACGCGGCCGGTCACTTGATGCTTGTTCATACGGTAGCTCCTTGCGCTTGAATGGTTACGAGGAAGCCCCAGTATCCCGGGCCGCGCAGCGCCGCGCAGTCGGCACAGGTCGCCGCTGCATGTAGGCACAAGCTGACATGGGTCAAGAGCCGGCGTGTGACTTTGCTCCTTCTTCCATAGCTTCCAGCGCTTGTCCACCAAGGGCTGGAGGCCAAAAACCGTTGAAATTCCTGCATCAGGTGCGGCGCTCGCGCAGCAGCTCCAGCTGGGTCTGCAGGCACTGGCCCACGCCCAGCAGGGCGCGGTCGCCGCTGCGCTGGCCGGCCACCATCAGGCCCACGGGCAGCGGCGCAGCGGACTGCGTGATGGGCAGCGACAGCGCGGGCAGGTCGTAGAAGTTGAACACCGAGGTATTGCGCAGCGCCAGCAGGTTGGCCCGGTTGAAGGCCTCGGCGTCGCCCGCCAGGGTGTCGATGCGCGGCGCCATGAAGGCCACGGTGGGCAGCACCAGCACGTCGAGGCCGGCCAGCCGCGCATCCAGCGCGGCCAGCAGGCGCTGGCGTGCCTGCTGCACGCCCACGTAGTGCGCGGCGGTGATGGTCTCGCCCCGGCGGATGCGCGCCAGCACCAGCGGATCGAGCGCGCCGGGCTGCGTGGCCAGCGTGCGCGCGTGGATGTGCGCGGCCTCGGCGGCGGTCAGCGTGCCGTTTTCCTGCAGCGCGAAGGGCGCACCCAGCCATTCGTCCAGCGCCAGGTCGTCCACGCGGGCGCCGGCGCGCGACAGGGCCTGCAGCACCTGCTCGAAGGCCGCCTGCACGGCGGGCTCGGTATGCGTCAGCAGCAGGCCGCGCGGCACGCCCACGCGCAGGCCGCGCAACTGGCGCGCGGGCAATGCCTGCCAGCGCTGGCCGCTGAGCACGGCGTCGGCCTGGGCGCAGTCCAGCACGCTGCGCGCCAGCGGCCCCACGGTGTCGAGAGTGAAGGACAGGGGGTAGGCGCCGTCGCGCGGCACGCGCTGCTGCGTGGGCTTGAAGCCGGTCACGCCGTTGAACGCGGCGGGAATGCGCACCGAGCCGCCGGTGTCGGAGCCGATGGCGATCTCGCACAGCCCGCGCGCCACCGCCACGCCCGCGCCCGAGGAGGAGCCGCCGGGAATGCGCGCCGCGTCCGCCGCGTTGCCCGGCGTGCCGTAGTGCGGATTGAGGCCGATGCCCGAAAAGGCGAACTCGGTCATGTTGGTCTTGCCCACGACCACCGCCCCGGCGGCGCGCAGGCGCTGCACGGCCACGGCGTCGCACGCGGCCGGTGGCGCGCCGCGCAGCACGGCGGAGCCGGCCGTGGTGGGCTCGCCCGCCACGTCGAACAGGTCTTTCACCGACACCACGCGGCCGTCGAACGGGCCGAGCGGGGTGCCGCTGGCGGCGCGCGCATCGGCCGCGCGCGCGGCGGCCAGCGCGGCCTGGGTGTACACGCGGGTGAAGATGCGCCGGCCTTCGTCGCCCGCCGCCGCGATGGCGGCCAGGGCGTTCTCGGTGCGCTGCAGGGAAGTGGGTTGCATGGCGGTTCTCCGGTCAGAAGCTCAGATGCCCCGCGAAGCTACCATGCCGCGCCGGGGCCTTCCGCCAGGGCCTTCTTTCTGGTGCGAGACAATCGGGGCCATGCAATTCCCCCCACTTCTCAACGACACCTTCCTGCGCGCCTGCCGCCGCCAGGCCACCGACTACACCCCCTTGTGGCTCATGCGCCAGGCGGGGCGCTACCTGCCCGAGTACAAGGCCACGCGCGCCAAGGCCGGCAGCTTCATGGGCCTGGCGACGAACGTGGACTACGCCACAGAGGTCACGCTGCAGCCTTTGGCCCGCTTCCCGCTCGACGCGGCCATCCTGTTCAGCGACATCCTCACCGTGCCCGACGCGATGGGCCTGGGGCTGAGCTTCGCCGAGGGCGAGGGCCCGCGCTTCGCCCAGTCGGTGCGCACCGAGGCCGACGTGGCCCGGCTTGCCGCGCCCGACCTGGACAAGCTGCGCTACGTATTCGATGCCGTCACCAGCATCCGCCGCGCGCTGAACGGGCGCGTGCCGCTGATCGGCTTCTCGGGCAGCCCCTGGACGCTGGCCTGCTACATGGTCGAGGGCAAGGGCAGCGACGACTACCGCCTGGTCAAGAGCCTGATGTACAGCCGCCCGGACCTGATGCACCGCATCCTGGCCGTGAACGCCGACGCCGTGGCCGCCTACCTGAATGCGCAGATCGACGCGGGCGCCCAGGCCGTGATGGTGTTCGACAGCTGGGGCGGCGTGCTGGCCGACGGGTGCTTCCAGGCGTTCAGCCTCGAATACACCCGCCGCGTGCTGACGCGGCTCAAGCGCACGGGCGCGGATGGTGAGGACGTGCCGCGCATCGTCTTCACCAAGGGCGGCGGCATCTGGCTCGACGACATGAAGGACATCGACTGCGAGGTGCTGGGCCTGGACTGGACGGCCAACCTGGCCAAGGCGCGCGCCATCGTCGGCGGCCAGGCCGGCGGCCCGGGCAAGGCGCTGCAGGGCAACATCGACCCGAACGTGCTGTTCGCCCCGCCCGAGGCCGTGGCGGCGCAGGCGCGCGCCGTGCTCGACAGCTTCGGCAAGCCCCACACCGACACGGCCACCACCGGCCCGACGCACATCTTCAACCTGGGCCACGGCATCAGCCAGTACACCCCGCCCGAGCACGTGGCGGCGCTGGTGGAGGCGGTGCACAGCCACTCGCGCGCGCTGCGCCAGGGTTGACGCGCCGAGTGTGGTGTTCGACGCTATCTGGAACATAAAACCGCGTCTTCGCCGCCCTGGCGTCGTTGCAAATCCTCGCGATAGCTACGGCTATCGCTGCGGTTTGCGCCTAGCCAAGACGACGAATCCATCGGTTTTATTTGTTCCATCAAGCGTCGAGCACCACGCTAGCGAGGTGAGCGGGCACTTATGCACCGCGCAGCCCCGGCGTTACAAGCCAGGGCCCGCCCCGGCAACGCACCGGCCAGCCGTTGCACGGTTCGCGTAAGTGCTTGATTTTCAATGGATTGCTGGTTTTGCCCATTTTCCGGGCAATCCAGCGAAAGCCCCATTTTTCAAGGCTTTGGGGGCGGTTCCCCGGGGATGTCAACAAAGTTATCCACAGTTTCTCGGGATACCTGGGGAAACCCCCGAAAAATCAAGCACTTGCGTTTGGAATTGAAGGACGCGGGGGACTTTCTAGGTAAAAACCCTAGCACAAAACCGCCCTATCTTTGGTTATCCGGCGCCGCAAGGACGTACTTATGCACAAAAACCATAGCAAGAGACACCGCCTTCCGGCCCATGGCATCCACCCCGGCGCCCTCGCCCGCGAAGGCAAAGAGCGTTGATTCATAAGGATTTTTCGTTTTGCCCAATTTGCGGGCAATCCGTGCGGGCCCAGTCTCCATGCGGCCTGGGCCGGGGTGGCTACAGGATGCCCACAAAGTTATCCACAGAAACCGTGGATGATCGCGCAAACCCTGGCACATCAAGCACTTAGCCCCGCATCCGCCAAACCGTGTGAACAAGTTCCGCTAAATGACCTGCATCCTGCAAGTGGCCGTCCAGACCCCCGCGCACAGCGGCGTGGGCGACCTGCTGAGCTACCGGCACGCCGAGGCGCTGGCGCCCGGCACGCTGGTGCGCGTGCCCCTTGGCCAGCGCGAGGTGCTGGGCGTGGTGTGGGATGCCTCCGCCGGCGAGGCCCCCCCCGCCACGGCGCAGCTGCGCCCCGTGGCCGGCGTGCTCGCCGGGCTGGCGCCGCTGGATGCCGCCTGGCGCCGCCTGGTGGCCTTCGCCGCGCGCTACTACCAGCGCGGCCTGGGCGAGGTGGCGCTGGCCGCGCTGCCGCCGCAATTGCGCGAACTCGGCCCCGAGCAGCTCGCGCGCCGCCTGCGCCGCCCGGCCGCGCCCGCGCAGGACGCGCCGGACGCCCTGGGAGCTACCGAAACCATAGCACTCAGCGCTGAACAGCAAAGCGTTTGCGCCCAGATCGAGTCGCAACCCGGGCCCTTCCTGCTGTACGGCAGCACCGGCAGCGGCAAGACCGAGGTGTACCTGCACAGCGTGCAGGCCGCGCTGGCGCGCGACCCGGCGGCCCAGGCGCTGGTGATGGTGCCCGAGATCAACCTCACGCCGCAGCTCGAAGCGCGCTTTCGCGCCCGCTTCGCGCCGCTGTACGGCGCGGGCAGCGTGGTCAGCCTGCACAGCGGCATGACGAATCCGCAGCGCCTGGCGAGCTGGCTGGCCGCGCACGCCGGGCGCGCGCGCATCGTGCTGGGCACGCGCATGGCGGTGTTCGCCAGCCTGCCGGGGCTGGCGCTGGTCGTGGTGGACGAGGAGCACGACGCCAGCTACAAGCAGCAGGAAGGCGCGCGCTACTCGGCGCGCGACCTGGCGCTGTGGCGCGGGCGCGAGCAGGGCGCCAAGGTCATCCTGGGCAGCGCCACGCCCTCGCTGGAGAGCTGGCACGCCAGCCGCCCGCCCACGCCCGAAGACCCGCAGGGCGGGCGCTACCTGCGCCTGCACATGCCCAGCCGCATCGGCGCGGGCGCGCTGCCGCGCCTGCGCCTGGTGGACATGGCGCAGCAGCCACGCGGCGCCGTGTTTTCGCCGCCGCTGCTGGCCGCCATGACCGAGCGCGTGGAGCGCGGCGAGCAGTGCCTGGTGCTGCTGAACCGGCGCGGCTTCGCCCCGGTGCTGCACTGCCACGCCTGCGGCTGGAAGAGCGACTGCCCGCACTGCAGCGCGCACCAGGTGTTCCACAAGGCCGACCGCAGCCTGCGCTGCCACCACTGCGGCTTCGCGCAGCGCGTGCCGCGCGCCTGCCCGGGCTGCGGCAACCTCGACATCGCCCCCGTGGGGCGCGGCACCGAGCAGCTGGAGGAGCAACTGGCCGCGCTGCTGCGCAACGTCATCACCCCCGCCGGGCGCGCCGCGCGCGTGGCGCGCATCGACGCCGACACCACGCGCGCCAAGGGCGCGCTGGAGGAACAGCTGGCCCAGGTGCACGCGGGCGAGGTGGACGTGCTGGTGGGCACGCAGATGGTGGCCAAGGGCCACGACTTCCGCCGCATCACGCTGGTGGCGGCGGTGCAGCCCGACGGCGCGCTGTTCAGCAGCGACTTCCGCGCGCCCGAGCGCCTGTTCGCGCTGCTGATGCAGGCGGCCGGCCGCGCCGGGCGCGACGCGCGCTACATGGCCGCGCAAGGCCATGCGCCCGAGATGTGGGTGCAGACCTGGCACCCCGAGCACGCGCTGTTCGCCGCGCTGCGCCGCCACGACTACCCGGCCTTCGCGGCGCAGCAGCTCGGCGAACGCGCGCAGGCCGGCATGCCGCCCTTCGCCTTCCAGGCCCTGGTGCGCGCCGACGCGCGCACGCAGGAGACGGCCCAGGCCTTCCTGCAGGCCGCCGGCGATGCCGCCCGCGCTGCGCAGTTGCCGGGGCTGGAACAGGTGTTCATCTTCCCGCCCGTGCCGCTGGCGGTGCAGCGCGTGGCCAACGTGGAGCGCGCGCAGATGCTGCTGGAGAGCACCAGCCGCACCGCGCTGCAGCGCTTCCTGGCCGCCTGGCAGCCGCTGCTGCACGCCGGGCGTGCACAGCACAAGGGCCTGGTGCGCTGGCTGGTGGACGTCGATCCCCAGGCGATCTGACCGGCCGCGAGGCGCCAGCCCGGGCGCCGCGCCGCGGGCATGCTCCTTGCGTCACCCGTGATGCATGAAATGCATGACCCGCCGGTGTTTTCACCAATGCCAAGCGGTTTCTTTTCGGGCATCGTGCCTGCCCACGGTCCACAAGGCCGTTTTTTTGATGGGAATCCACACATGACCTTCCAGCCCTTGCGCAAATCCCTGGTGGCAGCCGCCATCGTCCTCGCCGGTATCGCCGGCGCCCCCGCACTGAGCCTGGCGCAAGATGCCAGCCCGGCCGCCGCCAGCGCCGCCGCCCAGGCCGCCGCCAAGCCCCACGTCGTGGTGCTGGCCACCGGCGGCACCATCGCCGGCGCCGGCGCCTCGGCCATGAACAGCGCCACCTACTCGGCCGCCAAGGTGCCGGTGGACAAGCTGCTGGCCGGCCTGCCCGAGCTGGGCAACATCGCCAAGGTGTCGGGCGAGCAGGTGTTCCAGATCGCCTCCGAGAGCTTCACCAACGAGCACCTGCTGAAGCTGGCCCAGCGCGTGTCGCAGCTGGCCAAGCAGAGCGACGTGGACGGCATCGTCATCACCCACGGCACCGACACGCTGGCCGAGACCGCCTACTTCCTGAGCCTGACGGTGCATACCGACAAGCCCATCGCCGTGGTCGGCTCCATGCGCCCAGGCACCGCCCTGTCGGCCGACGGCGCGCTGAACCTGGTCAACGCCGTGAGCGTGGCCGCCTCGAAGGACGCCAAGGGCAAGGGCGTGTTCGTCACCATGAACGACGAGATCAACACCGCGCGCGACGTGAACAAGGACATCAACATCCAGACCAGCGCCTTCAAGAGCCAGTGGGGCCCGCTGGGCATGGTGGTGGAAGGCCGGAACTACTGGTTCCGCGCCCCGGTGAAGCGCCACACGCTGCAGTCGGAGTTCAACATCGACAACATCACCGCGCTGCCCCAGGTGGACATCGTCTACGCCTACGGCAACGTGCAGCCCACGGCCGTGAACGCCCTGGTGGCCAGCGGCGCCAAGGCCATCATCCACGCCGGCACGGGCAACGGCTCGGTGGCCGACCGCATGGTCAAGCCGCTGCAGGACGCGCGCGCCAAGGGCGTGGTGGTGGTGCGCTCGGCCCGCGTGCCCTACGGCTTCGTGCTGCGCAATGCCGAGCAGCCCGACGACAAGTACGACTGGGTCGTGGCCCACGACATGCGCCCGGAAAAGGCCCGCATCCTGACCATGCTGGCCCTGGCCAAGGGCGCCAGCACGCAGGAACTGCAGCGCATGTTCTGGGAGTATTGAGGACTCCCCCCCTGAGCGGCTGCGCCGCTTCCCCCCTCTCTCGCCACGCTGCGCGTGGCGGGAGGGGGGACGACACCCTCGCTGCGGGGCGGCCCTTGCTTGGTGTCTGCTGGGTTGGGCCGCGCCCGTTGCACAGGCTGCGCTTCAGGCGCAGTTTTTTTAGCCCAATCGGGCTCTGGTCCAATCTGGTCCTGCGCCAGGCGCTCTCATTTTTGAACCAATAGCGCCACGGCGGCGGAGAAGCTGCCGAACGCCAGCGCGGTAGACACCAGGATGATGCGCGCCACGCGCCCGCCGTGGGCGCCAAAGCGCTCGACCAGCAGCACCACGTTGCTGGCGCTGGGCAGCGCCGCCACCAGCACCAGCGCGGTCAGGGTGAAGTCCGACAGCGGCGCCCCCAGGGCGATGGCGGCCCGGCCCACGCCCCACACCAGCAACGGGTGCGCCACCAGCTTGGCCAGCGCCAGCGGCACGTACTGGCGCCAGGGCACCTGCTCGTGCAGGTTCGTCTGCGAGCGCGCCAGCACCGCGCCGAGCGTGAACAGGGCCACCGGCGAGGCCGCGCCGGCCAGCATGGCCAGGGTCTGGTCCACCGGCGCGGGCAGGCGCCACTGCAGCGCCGAGGCCAGCGCGCCCAGGAAGATGGCCCAGGGCATGGGGTTCACGGCCATGCCGCGCAGGGCGTTGCGCAGCGCCACCGCCGCGCCGTGCGCACCCGCGCCATCGAGCCGCGACAGCGCGATGCACAGCGAGGTGGTGACGCACATGTCCAGCGCCATGGTGACGATGACCGGCCCCGCGCTGGCCTGGCCCAGCAGCGCCACCAGCAGCGGCACGCCCATGAAGCCCGAGTTGGGAAACGCCGTGACCAGCGCGCCGAAGGCCGCGTCATTCCAGCCGATGCGCCCGCGCCGCGTGGCGGCGATGGTCGTGCCCACCACCAGCAGCGCGCACAGCAGGTAGACGCCGCCGACCACCGGGTCGAGCAGCTGCGCGATCGGCGTGCCCGCGCCGAAGCGGTACAGCATGCACGGCAGCGCGAAGTACAGCACGAAGGTGTTCAGCCCGCCGATGGCCGGCACCGGCAGCACGCCGGTACGCGTGGCCAGGTAGCCGCACAGCACCAGGGCGAAGAACGGAAAGGTGATTTGCAGGACGGACAGCACCGGCGCATTCTCGCCCTGCGCGCAGGGCGGCCGGGGGCCCAGGCCCGTGAAATTTTTTCCGCCGCTATCATGCGCGCTCCGCTTTTGCGCCCCCCGCTCCGTCCCCTTTCCCTTCATGTCCGCCGGTCTCAACCTCGCCCAGCTCCAGGCAGTGCACTACACCGAAGGCCCGTGCCTGGTGCTCGCGGGCGCGGGCTCGGGCAAGACGCGCGTCATCACGCACAAGATCGCGCGGCTCATCGAGACCGGGCTGCAGCCCCGGCGCATCGCCGCCATCACCTTCACCAACAAGGCCGCGGCCGAGATGCGCGAGCGCGCCAGCGGCCTCATCGGCAGGCAGGCCAAGGACGTGCTGGTGTGCACCTTCCACGCCTTGGGCGTGCGCATGGTGCGCGAGGACGGGCACGTGCTCGGCCTCAAGCCCTCGTTCAGCATCCTCGACGCGGACGACGTGGGCGGCATCCTCAAGGACTGCGCGGGCGGCACCACCGACCTGGCCACCGCGCGCCAGTGGCAATGGACCATCAGCGCCTGGAAGAACCAGGGCTGGGACGCGCGCAAGGCCCTGGCCATGGCGCAGGACGACCACGAGCGCAGCATCGCCCTCATCATGCAGCGCTACGAGGAGCGCCTCGCCGCCTACCAGAGCGTGGACTTCGACGACCTGATCGGCATGCCCATGCGCCTGCTGCGCCACCACCCCGAGGTGCGCGAGAAGTGGCAGCGCATCCTGGGCCACGTGCTGGTCGATGAATACCAGGACACCAACGCCACGCAGTACGAGCTGCTGAAGTTCCTGGTGGGCGAGCGCGCGCGCTTCACCGCCGTGGGCGACGACGACCAGAGCATCTACGGCTGGCGCGGCGCCACGCTGGACAACCTGAAGAAGCTGCCGCAGGACTTCCCGCAGCTCAAGGTGATCAAGCTGGAGCAGAACTACCGCTCCACCAGCGCCATCCTGCGCGCGGCCAACAACGTCATCCAGCCCAACCCCAAGCTGTATCCCAAGACCTTGTTCAGCGAACTGGGCGAGGGCGAGCCGGTGCGCGTGCAGGACTGCGACAACGAGGAGCACGAGGCCGAGCGCGCCGTGGCGCGCATCCAGAGCCTGCGCGCCGCCGCCAACCCGCCGCCGGGGTGGAAGGACTTCGCCGTGCTCTACCGCGCCAACCACCAGGCCAAGCCGTTCGAGAAGGCGCTGCGCCGCGCCAACATCCCCTACAAGGTCTCCGGCGGCACCAGCTTTTTCGACCGCGCCGAGATCAAGGACCTGTGCGCCTGGTTCCGCCTGTGGATCAACAGCGACGACGACCCGGCCTTCCTGCGCGCCATCACCAGCCCGCGCCGCGGCGTCGGCCACACCACGCTCGGCGCTTTGGGCGAGTTCGCCACGCAGCACAAGCAGAGCATGTTCGGCGCGCTGTTCAACGCCATGCTGCCGGCCGTCATCCCCCGGCGCGGACTGGAGGGGCTGATGGAGTTCGGCCGCACCGTCAACGAGCTGGAGTACCGCGCGCGCCACGCCCACGGCGCCGAGGCGGCGCGCGCCTTCCTGGCCGACTGGCTGAAGGAGCTGGGCTACGAGCAGCACCTGTACGACAGCGAGGACAGCGAGAAAGTGGCCGCCGCGCGCTGGAGCAACGTGCTCGAATTCTGCGACTGGATGGCCCAGCGCGCGGGCGGCCAGGCCGAGGAAGGCAGCAGCGTGCAAAGCGAGACCAAGAGCCTGCTCGAAGTCGCGCAGACCATCGCGCTGCTCTCCACCATCTCGGAACGCGAGCAGGAGCAGGACATGGTGGTGCTCTCCACCCTGCACGCCAGCAAGGGGCTGGAGTGGCCGCACGTGGTCCTGGTGGGCGTGACCGAGGGCATGCTGCCCTTCAAGCTCGACGACGACGAAGGCCGCCAGGAAAAGGTCAGCAACGACACGGCGGCGCGCCTGCAGGAAGAGCGCCGCCTGATGTACGTGGGCATCACCCGCGCCCAGCGCACCCTGGTGGTGAGCTGGACGAAGAAGCGCAAGAAGGGCCGCGAGATGGTGGCCTGCCAGCCCAGCCGCTTCATCGCCGAAATGAAGCTCGACGCCCGCACCGCGCGCGAAGACCCGCGCGAGAAACTCAAGGCCCTGCGCGCCGAATTCGCCGCACGCAAGGCCCAGGCCGACAACCGCACGCCATGACCCGCATTGCCACTCTTCTTTTAATAGCTGCCAGCGCTTTCTCCACGGGCGTTTGGGCGCAAAAAACCTCGCAACCAGAGCAAGCCCCCTGCCCTGCCGCCACGGACATGCAGCAGCGCCATCTGCTGGGCCAGTGGCAGGCCGAACTTGGCGGCCAGGCCGTGGCGCTGCGCCTGGGGCCGCACCCGGAGCTGCGCGAGAGCGTGCGCGGCACCCTGCAGCGCGGCGGCCAGACGGTGCAGGTCGTGGGCGACGTGGACGACGGCCAGCTCACGCTGGAGGAGTCGGAGGACGGCAAGCGCATCAGCGCCACCTGGCTGGGCGAGGTCGCCGAGGGCCGCTGCGGCAAGGAAATCCGCGGCACCTGGAGCCCCGAGGCCGCCCCGGGCGCCAGCGGGCCGGTGCCCGCGCCCGTGCCGTTCGTGCTGCGCAAGCAAAGCGGCTGGTGATGCGGCTGACAATGCCTTGAGCCAGGTCACAACCCGTTACGGTTGCGCCGCCCTCCGCGCTTGAATCCCCCCGGGGCTGCGGCCACAATGCACGCACTCCTGCAAGCGGGGATATACGAAGGGAGGAGATACGACGACAAGCGGCGATTTGCAGCCACTTGCCGCCGTTTCACATGAAAGCCCCGCGGCGTCCCGTCCCTAGACAACAGCGCCCGAAGGAAGATCCATGGATTTGCAATACCAGCTCAAGGCCGGCAACTACTACCTGTACGACATGCGCGATGCGCCCAGCACCGTCACGGGCGAGCGCCGCTTCAAGCTCAAGACGGATACCGTGGCCATCGCCTTCGACCTGTTCACCGGCCAGGTGCACCAGCACGGCAACCCGACGCGCATCCAGTCGTGGGCCGCGCACCACCGCCGCCGCCTGCGCGCCGCCGGCGCCCTGGCCGAGGCCAACGACCTGGTGGTCGTCTCCGGCCCGTTGCCGGTGGACGAGCTGAACAAATGCCTGTGGATCGCGGGCTACTGCCGCCGCATGTTCAAGCGCCTGGCCAGCCTGCCGCACGGCAAGCTGCAGCGCCACGAATCTTCCTATAAAAAAGCCGCCTAGCGCTTATCTGGCAAGCGCTGGCAGCTATTCCTTCAATAGCACATCAGGCGTCGTCACCCGCGTCGATCACCTCTTGCGGCTCAGGGTGCTTGACCACCGTCACCGGCACCGTGCTCTGGTGCACCAGCGCCTGCGACACCGACCCCAGCCAGGCGCCGCGCAGCCCGCCCAGCCCGCGCGCGCCGATGATGAGCGCGTCGCAGCCGCAGCGCTCGGCCATGTCGGCCAGCGTGGCCGCCACCGGGCCCAGGGCGATTTCCGTCTCGTAGGGCACGCCCGCAGCGTCCACCAGCGCCACGGCCGAGGCCAGCAGGTGCTGGCCGGCCTCGACGCTGGCCACGGCCACGGCATCGGCGCCCTGCGTGGCCAGCTCGATCAGCGAGGCCTCTTCCTGCACGTGGCCCAGCACCAGCGTGGCCTGCAGGCCGCCGCGGCGCACCAGCATCAGCGCGTGGCGCACGGCATCCAGCGCCAGTTCGGAACCGTCGGCAGCCACCAGAATTCTGAGCATCGTTTTCTCTCCTTGGTTAGATGGAACCAGTGTAGGCCAACGCAGTCTGGGAAAATCGCCCCCCTATGCTGCAATTCGACCTGCTCAAGACCGACCCCGGCAGCCACGCGCGCCGGGGCCGCCTCACGCTCAACCACGGCCCGGTAGAGACCCCCATCTTCATGCCCGTGGGCACCTACGGCACCGTCAAGGGCGTGATGCCGCAAAGCCTGCACGACATGGGCGCGCAGATCATCCTGGGCAACACCTTCCACCTGTGGATGCGCCCGGGCCTGGACGTGATGCGCGGCTTCGGCGGGCTGCACGGCTTCGAGCAGTGGCACAAGCCCATCCTGACCGACTCGGGCGGCTTCCAGGTGTGGAGCCTGGGGCCGATGCGCAAGATCACCGAGGAAGGCGTGCACTTCGCCTCGCCCGTGAACGGCGACAAGCTGTTCATGTCGCCCGAGGTGAGCATGCAGATCCAGACCGTGCTGAACTCCGACATCGTGATGCAGCTCGATGAGTGCACGCCCTACGAGACCAAGGGCCACCTCACTACCGAGCGCGAAGCGCGCCAGTCCATGGAAATGAGCCGCCGCTGGGCGCTGCGCTCCAAGGCCGAGTTCGAGCGGCTGGAGAACCCCAACGCGCTCTTCGGCATCGTGCAGGGCGGCATGTACGAACACCTGCGCCAGGAGTCGCTCGAAGCGCTGGTGGAGATGGACTTCCCCGGCTACGCCGTGGGCGGCGTGAGCGTGGGCGAGCCCAAGGACGAGATGCTGCGCATCATGGCGCACACGCCGCACCGCCTGCCCAGCCACAAGCCGCGCTACCTGATGGGCGTGGGCACGCCGGAAGACCTGGTGGAAGGCGTGGCCCAGGGCGTGGACATGTTCGACTGCGTGATGCCCACGCGCAACGCACGCAACGGCACCATCTTCACGCGCCACGGCGACCTGAAGATCCGCAACGCACGCCACCGCGAGGACCACCAGCCGCTCGACCCCACCTGCACCTGCCACGCCTGCGCCGGCAAGGAGGGCGTGGCCTGGGCCGACGGCGGGCGCGGCGGCTTCTCGCGCGCCTACCTGCACCACCTGGACCGCTGCGGCGAGATGCTGGGCCCCATGCTCACCACCATCCACAACCTGCACTACTACCTGAACCTGATGCGCGAAATCCGCGAGGCGCTGGATGCGGGCGCCTTCGCGCCGTTCCGCGCGCGCTTCAAGACCGAGCGGGCGCGCGGCGTGTAGGCAAAAGAAAAGCCCCATGGCCACGGCCGCGGGGCTTTGGCGGTGCCAGCGGCAGGGGTCTGCTTATTCGCTGTGGATCATCGTGCCGTAGGCCTGGTCGGTCAGGATTTCCAGCAGCATCGCATGCGGCACGCGGCCATCGACGATGTGCACGGCCTTCACGCCGGCCTTGGCCGCGTCGATAGCGCCCGCCAGCTTGGGCAGCATGCCGCCGGAGATCGTGCCGTCGGCGATCAGCGCGTCGATCTGCGCAGAGGTCAGCTCGGGCAGCAGTTGCCCCTGCTTGTCCAGCACGCCGGGGATGTTGGTCAGCAACAGCAGCTTTTCCGCCTGCAGCACGGTGGCCAGCTTGCTGGCGACCACGTCGGCGTTGATGTTGTAGCTCTCGTTGGCGTCGCCAAAGCCGATCGGGCTGACGACCGGGATGAAGGCATCGTCCTGCAGCGCCTTCACGACGCTGGGGTCGATGGCCACGATGTCGCCAACCTGGCCCACGTCGTGCGCGATGCTCGGGTCCTTGTGGTCGAGCAGCTTGAGCTTCTGGGCACGGATCAGCCCGCCGTCGCGCCCCGTCAGGCCCACGGCCTTGCCGCCCGCCTGGTTGATGAGACCCACGATGTCCTGCTGCACCTCGCCGGCCAGCACCCACTCGACCACCTCCATGGTCTCGGCGTCGGTCACGCGCATGCCCTGGATGAAGTGCCCCTGCTTGCCCAGGCGCTTGAGCGCGGTCTCGATCTGCGGCCCGCCGCCGTGCACCACCACCGGGTTGATGCCCACCAGCTTGAGCAGGACCACGTCCTCGGCGAAGTCCTGCTGCAGTTCCGGGTCGGTCATGGCGTTACCGCCGTACTTGATGACCATGGTCTTGCCGTGGAACTTGCGGATGTAGGGCAGCGCCTGGGCGAGGATCTCGGCCTTGTCGCGCGGTGCGATGGAGAGCGGGTCGGTCATGTGCAGTGCGGTCGGAAAGGTTCAGGAACCCCCGGATTGTGCAGCAGTCAGCGCCGCACCCAGTCGGGCACCTTGAAGCGCACGATCGCCAGGTACGCCGAGACGTAGCACACGCAGAACAGCACGCACAGCACCATCAAGACCGGCGTGTTGCTCCAGAACAGCAGCGCAGGCACCACCGTGAGCATGGTGAACGCCCACAGGTAGGGCGAGGTACGGTTGTTGCGCTTGAGCATGCGGCGCGACATGTCCTCGTGGAACACGCTGCGCACGATGCGGCGGTAGATCAGCTGGTGGAAATGCAGCGCGTCGGCCACGCCGGGCGACACGCCACGGGCCAGCTTGCGGTAGATGGAGAACGCCGTCTCCCACAGCGGGTAGATCAGCAGCAGCACCGGGAACCAGGGCGACACGTCGGGATTGCGCTGCACCAGGGTCAGACTCGCCAGCGCGATCACCACGCCCCAGATGTAGGCCCCGCCATCGCCCGCGAACAGCAGGCCGCGCGGGTAGTTCCACACCAGGAAGCCGCCCGTGGCCGCCGCCGTGGCCACCAGCAGCGCCGCCAGGCCGCGATCGCCCACCTGCAGCGCCACGTGCGCCAGCGCCAGGCACACGATGATCGCCACCATGCCCGCCAGGCCGTTGTAGCCGTCGATGATGTTGAACGCATGGGGCAGGCCCGTGACGGCCAGCAGCGCGAGGGCCCAGCCCAGCCACGGCGCCAGCACCAGCAGGGCATCCAGCCACGGCACGCCCAGGCGCGGCACGTGCAGGTCGAGCACCACCACGGCCAGCGCGCCGCTCAGGCCGGTCAGCAGCAGGCGGTAGCGCACGGTCAGGCGCTGGGTCGCGTCCTCGGCCATGCCGCCGAAAGCGGCGGGCAGCAGCGCCACCAGCCACCAGCCCGCCCATGCGCCGATGCGCAGCGAAGCCGGATCACCCCAGAACGCCGACAGAAGCCCCCCGAGCCCCCAGCTGGCGACGATGCCCGCCAGCATGGCCAGGCCGCCCAGGCGCGGCACGTTGCCGAGGTGAAAGCGCTGGGGCATTTCGTGCCCATAGGCGGCCGCATGGCCGTGCGCCCAGCGCACCACGCCCCCCGCGGCAAAGGCAGACGTGAGAAACGCAATGACGGAAAGCCAAATCATGGGGGCGTGATCCTACTCTGGCCGCGCCGCGGCCTGCAGCGAAGGCAGCCCCCGGGCACGCCAGAAAACCGGGGACGTCCACAGCCGCAGCAGACTGCACACATGCCACCACAGGGGCCGCCAGGCACGGCGGCTGGCGCGGTCACCCGCATGCACCACCACGGCAGCGGCGCCCACCAGGGTCCAGCCGGCCAAACGCAGGCGCAGGCACAGGTCCACGTCCTCGCAGTACATGTGGTAGCCCTCGTCGAAGCCCCCCAGCGTCCCCCAGACCGGGCGCGGCAGCACCAGGCAGGCGCCGTTGACCCAGTCGAGCCGCTGCTCGCCGCGCCCGCGCACGCGCCGCTGCCACAGCGCCATCAGCGTGGGCAGGGCGCGCTCGCTGTCCTGCACGCGCCCCTGGGCATCGACCTGCAGCGGGTAGGCGCAGCCCGCACCGCGCGTGCCGGCGGCCTGGACCAGGGCGGCGAAGGGGTCCGCGCCATCGGGGTGCAGGGCCACGTCGGGGTTAAGCACGCACACGAAGGCCTCCTGCGCCCCCGCCAGAGCCCGGTTGTGGTTGGTGCCAAAGCCGGCCGGATGGGCATTGCGGCGCAGCTCCAGCACGAACGGCCAGCCCGCGGCGGGCGCGCACGGAGGCGCCTCGGGCAGGTTCAGCGTGAGCACCACCCGCGCCACCGACGCCGCGCAGCGCTGCGCCAGCGCCTGCAACAGCGCCTGCACCAGCGCGCCATGGCCATGGCTGACGATGGAGACCACCAGGTTCGCGGCGGATGCGGGCGCAGGAGCGGGGGAGGCAGACAGTGGAGGCATGGGTGTGCGATTGTCCGGCAAGCGCCAGGCCCGCCTGGTTACAGAAGGAACGCCAGGCCACCCCATACGCTCCCCCTTTGATAGCTGCCAGCGCTTGCTGGACAAGCCCTGGAGGCCAAAAATACGAAAAATCCTGGCAACTCACGGACGGTAGCCCGCGCACGCCCGCCCGGCCCCTCCTGGAAAACGATCAGAATCACGTTTTTCCTTATGTAGCAAGCGCAAGCAGCTATCAAAAAAAGAGTGGCTCAAGCCTTGGCAGCCACCGATCCAGGATAATTCCGCCATGATTCCCCCCCGCGATAGGCCTCCCTCCGAGCCGCTGAATGCCGCCGATCTTCTGTCGCTCGTGCAGACGCAAAGCGCGCAACTGGCGCATGCCGAGCAAAAACTCAGCGAACTGCAGTACGCGCACCGCCAGACGCTGTCCGCGCTGCAGGCGGCACAGGCGCAGCTGACGGAACACCAGACGGCGGCCGAGGCGCTGGAACAGCTGCGCCAGCAGCACCAGGCCCTGGCCGCGCACCTGCACGAGATACGGCACTCCACCGTCATCCGCGCCACCCGCCCGCTGGTGAACGCCAAAATCCGCCTCGACCAGGCGCTGGGGCGCCGCCCCGCCACCGTCCCGGCGCCCGAGCCCACCACCGCGCCCGCCCTGGCGCCCCCCGATACCGGCCCGGTGGAGCCGGCGCCGGGCGTGGACATCATCGTGCCGGTCTTCAAGGGGCTGGAAGACACCCAGCGCTGCCTGCAGTCGGTGCTGGCCAGCAGCAGCCAGACCCCGGCCCGCCTGATCGTCATCAACGACGCCAGCCCCGAGCCTGCACTCACCGGCTGGCTGCGCGCGCTCGCGGCGCGCGAGCCGCGCGTCACCCTGCTGGAGAACGCCGGGAACCTCGGCTTCGTCGCCACCGTCAACCGGGGCATGGCGCTGAGCGACACGCAGGACGTGCTGCTGCTCAACAGCGACACCGAAGTCGCCCACGACTGGCTCGACCGCCTGCGCGCCGCGGCCTATGGCCAGGCGCGCATCGGCACCGTCACCCCCTTTTCCAGCAACGCCACCATTTGCAGCTACCCGCGCTTTTGCGAAGCCAACGCCCTGCCCGAGGGCTGGAGCACCGCCGCGCTGGACGCGCTGTGCGCCCAGAGCCAGCCTGGCGCCGTGATCGACATCCCCACGGCGGTGGGCTTTTGCATGTACATCCGGCGCGACTGCCTGCGCCAGGTGGGCCTGTTCGACGTGGAAAACTTCGGCATCGGCTACGGCGAGGAAAACGACTTCTGCCAGCGCGCCGCCGACCTGGGCTGGCGCAGCGTGCAGGCACTCGACACCTTCGTGCTGCACACCGGCGGCGTGAGCTTCGGCGCGCACAAGAGCCCGCGCGAGCAGGCCGCCTTCGCCACCCTGCAGCGCCTGCACCCCGGCTACGCCGGCGCCGTGCAGGAACATGTGCAGCGCGACCCCGCACGCCCCTACCGCCAGCGCCTGGACGTGGCGCGGCTGCGCGCCAGCGCGCTGCCGCGCATCCTGGCCGTGTCGCACGGCTGGGGCGGCGGCACGCAGCGGCATGTGGAAGAACTGGCGCGCCACCTGCACGGGCAGGCGGTTTTCCTGCTGCTCTCGCCCCTGCCCGAAGGCGCCGTGCGCCTGCGCTGGCTCGATGCGCGCGAGGGCTTCGCGCAGGACTTCCACTGGCCCACCGAGCAGGCACAGCTCACGGCGCTGCTGCGCGACATCGGGGTGTGCCACGTCCACTACCACCACCTGGTCGGCCATGCCGCCGATGTCATGCACCTGCACGAGCCGCTGGGCGTGGGCTACGACTTCACCGCGCACGACTACTACAGCGCCTGCCCGCAAATCTCGCTGACCACCGCGCGCGAAACCTACTGCGGCGAACACGGCCTGGACCAGTGCCGTGCCTGCGTGCAGGAGCGGCCCACGGCAACGCAGGAAAGCATCGACGACTGGCGCCTGCGCTACCGCCTGTTCCTGCGCCAGGCACGCTGGGTGCTGGCCCCGAGCCACGACTGCGCACGGCGCATGCAGCGCTACTTTCCGCAGGCGCGCATCCGCTACGCCCCGCACACCGACATGCTGCACCACCCCGCCGTGCCGGTGCGCGCGCCGCTGCCGCTGCCCGCACAGGGCCATTTGCGCATCTTCCTCGTCGGCGGCCTGAGCGCCATCAAGGGCGGCGACGTGGCCGAGGCCGTGGCGCTGGAGGCCGCACGCCAGAACGCGCCGCTGGAGCTGCACCTGCTGGGCTATGTGTTCCGCACCTTCAAGGCCCAGCCCGAGGCCAGCCTGACCATCCACGGCACCTACCAGGACAACGACCTGCCGCGCCTGCTGGAGCGCCTGCAGCCGCACCTGGTGTGGTTCCCCGCCGTCTGGCCCGAAACCTACAGCTACACCCTGAGCACCTGCCTGCAGGCGGGCCTGCCCGTGGTCACGACCGACCTGGGCGCCTTCGCGGAGCGCCTGGCGCAGCGCCCCTGGACGTGGGTGCGCCCCTGGGACACCTCGGCACAGGACTGGCTGGCGTTCTTCCTGCGCCTGCGCCAGCAGCATTTCATCGAAGGCACGGCACCCGAAGGCGCGCCCGCCGTGGCGCCGCAAGCCACGCCGCAGGAAAGCCCATGGGACTATGCGCGCGACTATTTGCAGGGGCTGGCGCCCCGTTCGTGAGAACGGCCTGAGAAGCTCCTTATTTGATAGCTTCCAGCGCTTGACTGGCAAGCGCTGGAAGCCATTTTGGCTCACATTGCGCGAGCCTCAGTCGCGCGGCCCCCAGCCTGCCCGCAGCCGGAGCCAGCGGTACACCAGGCGCTCGCGCTCGTGCAGCAGATGCCACAGGCGGCCTTTTTCGTAGGCCAGCAGGTTGCGCAGCCCGGGCGCGAAGCCCGGCCCCGGCGCACGGGCGGCCCAGCGCAGCGGCAGGCTCAGCAGCCAGATGCGGTGCAGCGGCAGCACCAGGCCGCTGCGGCGAGAGGGGGTCTTTTTCATTGGCGTTTCTTCAAATGCGCCAGGCGGAACAGCCAGGCCGGCAGGTCGCTGGGGAAATGCGCGAAGGCGGCGAACTTCCACGCCAGCGGGCGCAGCCGGTGGTAGAGCCGTCGCGGGCGCAGCAGGTCCAGCCAGCCGACGCGCGGCGGGGCGATGTCCAGCGTGTGGTCGTGGCCGAAATCCTCGGTGTGCACGAGCTGGCCGATGTACTCCACCTCCTCCGGCGTGGGGTAGACCACGGCACGCTCCAGCAGCGCCTGCACATAGGGCTTGAGCCGCTGCGCCGGGTAGCCGGTCAGGCTCCACACGGCATGGAAATCCTCCAGGTGCTCGAGCACCCCGGCCTGCAATTGCGCGATCAGGGGGTTGCAGGCCAGCTCGCCATGCCGGTCCGGGCTGTCGTCGCTTTTCAGCACGGGGACGATGCGCCCGTCCACCGCCTGGTAGCCCAGCGTGGTGCCCTCGCCCGCGCGCGCGGCCTGCTCGAAAATTTCCTCGAAATCCATCGGCGCGCGCTCGTAGGCATCGCCCCGGCGCGCATCCAGCAGCAGGCCCTCGATGCGCTCGCCCATGCCGAAGTCGCCATGCATAGCGGCCACGAAGGCCAGGTACCAGCCGTGCACCTCGGGGTAGTCGGGCCGCTGGCCAAAGCTGTCGTGCAGGAATTTCTGGATGGTGCCGTTCCAGCCGATGTCCACCAGCGCCGCGCGCTCGCAGGCGAAGAAGCCCTGCTGCTCGAAATAGGCCTGCAAGTTCGCGCGCGCCGCCTGGCCCACGGGGCGTATGCGCGCCTGCACCTGCTCGTCGGCCAGGAAGGCCTTGAGGCGCGCGTCGTTCCAGTCGGCCAGGGGCGCCGCCATGTCGGCAAAGCCATGCGCCCGCGCCAGCGCCTCGAAGTCCGCCGCCGCCAGGCCGAACGTCTTCAGCACCGACAGCAGCCCCTGCTGCTTCGGGTTGTAGAGGGCGACGATGGCCTGCTCGTGGCGCAGGCCATCGGCCATCGAGGCCATGGCCACCACGCGGCGCGAGGCGTACACGTACACCGGCTGCGGCCAGGGCTGCTGCGGCTGGGGCTGCAGGGCGCACCAGCGCTCGTACAGGCGCATGAACAGGTAGCCGTCGCGCGCCAGGAAGAAGATCTTGTCCGGCCGCTGCCGAGCGATTTTTTCCGCCAGCGCCAGCGTGAAGGTGGCGAAGGCCGGCCCCAGCACATCGCGCCCGTAGTGGTGGAAGAACGCCTCGCCCGCCTGGCCCGCGCGCTGGAGCATGCGCTGGCGCACCGCCACGGCCTCGAAAAAGTGGCGCCCGCTCCACACGCCGCCCAGGCGCGCCATGCGCGCCGACAGCGCCTGGTGGCGCCGGCGCAGGCGCTGGGCCTTCTCATCGAGGAAGACGGCCTCGATCCCCAGGCGCAGCGGCGCGCGCATGTCGGACACCAGGTTGTCCCCCACGTGCACCACCTGCGCGGGCTGCAAGCCCTCCAGCGCCAGCACCTGGCTGTGCAGGCGCCCGGAGTACTTGCCCAGGCCGAACTCGGAAGACACATACACCTGGTCGATGAAGGCGCCCAGGCCGCAGGCATCGAGCAGGGCGTACACATGGTCGTGGCCGAGGTACATGTCCGACACCGCGATCACCCGCACCTGCTGCTGGCGCAGCCAGCCCAGCAGGGCCACGGCCCCGGGCTTGGCCGCCAGAGCCAGGGTTTCGAGGCGCCGCTCCTGGGTGTGGACGAAGGCCTCCAGCAGCACGTCGCGCTGGCCCGCCAGCCGCGTCACCCAGGCCTGCACCAGCGTGTCGTGGTGGCACTCGTGGTCCAGCCCCTGGGCCAGCATCTCCTGGCGCAGCGCGTGCTCGGCCTCGCGCCGCGCCGCCAGCACCTGCGCGGGGGAATACGCCGGCAGCTTGTCCGCCATCCGTTCCGCCACCAACTGCGCCAGGCGTTCCAGCACCGCCTCGGGTGGCTCGATGCAGCGCGCCAGCAGGGTGTCGAACACGTCGAACGACACGCAGCGCACGCGGCCCAGGCGGGGCTCCAGCCAATCCTGCAAGTGCGCCAGATCCCCCAGGCGCTGCGGCCGCCCCGCGGGAGCGCGCGCGGCCTGCCCGGGCCGCACGGCGGGCGCGGGCATGGCAAAGCCAGGGCTGGCGGCCACGTCCGTGCCGCTCAGCGCCGGGGCCACGGGCTGCGGGCGCTGCCAGCGCTCCGTCAGGGCCTGGGTGAGCAGGGCGATCTGCTGGTCCTTGCCGGCGATCTGCCCGTCTCGCTCCGCGATCTGCTGGTCTCTTTCGGCAATATGCCCGTCCCGTTCGGCAATATGCCCGTCCCGTTCAGCAATCCAGCCATCGCGCTCGGCAATCCAGCGGTCGCGGTCCGCGATCAGCGGGAACAATTCGGCCTCTTTCGCCACCAGTGCCTCGTGGCGCTGGGTGGCGGCGATCTCGCCCAGGTATTTCTCGATGCGCGCCCACTGTTCAGCGAGCTGCGCCAGCTGCGTGCGCAGCGCGGGCGTCTGCCCCAGCACCTGCGGCAGATGCTGGCGCAGCATGGCCGCGCATTCGAGGTTGGCGCGCAGCGGGCGCTCGCTGATGGTGTTGGCCGCATGCAGCCGGTATTGCAGCAGCGGCGCGTCGATCCATGCCAAACGCAGCCCCTGGCCCAGGCCGCGCAGCAGCCAGTCGTAGTCGAGCACGTAGCGCAGGTCCTGAAAGCCCCCCACCTGCTCCAGCCAGCGGCGGCGGAAGAAGAAGTTCGAGGTGGTCATGAACACATTGCCCGCCAGCAGCGTGGCGGGCCAATCCTGCGTGTCGGCCCACACGCGCTTGAGCGCGTCGAAGGCGTCGATCCACCAATGCGCCTGCACCAAGGCGCCGTCATCGTCCATCAGGCGCATGTCGGTGCCCACCAGGTCGGCGCCGCTGGCCTGCAGCGCGGCATGGCAGGCCGCCAGGCGGGTGGGAAGGAACAGGTCGTCGGAATTGAGGATGGCGATGAACTCGCCGCGCGCCTGCTGCAGCGCCGCGTTCAGCGTGCCATGCGAGCCCAGGTTGCTTTCGTTGCGCAACAGGCGCACGCGCGGGTCGGTGCATTCCTGCAGCACCTGCCAAGTGGCGTCGGGCGAGGCATCGTCAATGACGATCAACTCCAGGTTGCGCCAGCTTTGCTGCAGCACGCTGTCCAGGGCCGCACGCACGAACCGGGCATGGTTGTAGGCAGGGATCAAGACGCTGATCAGGGGCTGCGCATCGGGCGCGAGGGCTGCGTCGGTGGTATCGGGCATGGCGGGCAGAGGGAGGGCCAAGTCAGCGGTACGCTGCGGCTACGGCCACGGCCCGTGGGGCGGGCGCTTAAAATTTTCGATTCTCTCACGCTTCGTTTTGCCCCCCGCCCGCTGCACCGCACGGCTTTCGGGGCGCATGCCCCGCTCCCATGCCCTCCACCCATTGCCCCGATGTCGCTGCCGTGCTGGTGACCTACCACCCGCAGCCAGCCGCCCTGCAGGACGCGCTCCAGGCGCTGCACCAGCAGGTCGGCCAGGTCTACGTGGTGGACAACACCGGCACCCCTGGTGCCGTCCCCTGGCTGGCTGCCCTGGTGGCACAGGCTACCGTGCCCGCGCAACTGCTGGCCCAGCCCCAGAACCTGGGCCTGGGCGCCGCGCACAACATCGGCATCCAGGCCGCGCGCGCCCGGGGCGCACGCTGGGTGCTGCTGCTCGACCAGGACAGCCGCCCGGAGCCTGGCGCCGTGGCCCGCCTGCGCAACGCCGCACTGGCACTGCAGCACCAGGGCCAGCGCCTGGCCGCCGTAGGCCCCGAATACCGCGCCGAGGACGGCAAGGACTGGTCAGGCTTCGTGCGCTTTGGCTGGCTGCGCCTGGTGCACCGGCGCGCCAGCATCGCGCGGCCCGTGGTGGAGGCGGATTTCCTGATTTCCTCGGGCTCGCTCATTCCCATGGCGGCGCTGGACGCCATCGGCCCCATGGACGAAGGGCTGTTCATCGACCATGTGGACACCGAATGGTGCCTGCGCGCGCGCAGCCGGGGCTACCGGCTGTTTGGCGTGCACGGCGCGCGCATGATCCACGCGCTGGGCGAGCAGCGCTGGCGCGTGTGGCTGGGGCGCTGGCGCAACCTGCCGCTGCACGCGCCGTTCCGCTACTACTACATCTTTCGCAACAACGCCCTGCTGCTGCGCCGCCCGGAACTCTCGCCGCGCTGGAAGCGCATCAGCCGGCTGCGCCACCTTTACCTGGCGCTGTTTTGCTGCCTGCCCACAGGCCCCTGGCGCGAGCGCCTGCGCATGATCGCCCTGGGCCTGGCCGACGCCCGCCAGCAGCGCCAGGGGCGCCGCGATACCTGGGAATAGTCCATTCAAATTTGATAGCTGCCAGCGCTTTTTTGACAAGGGTTTGTGAATATTTTCACCATCAAACCCTTACAGGGAAAGCGCCAGTAGCTATATAAAACGAAGCACCCATGGAGCCCATCAAGGCGCCGCGCCATGCTGGCGTATCCAGTCCACCGCCTGGTACAGCGCCGCAGAGTGGTAATGCGCATTTTCCGGGTCGAAGGAGAACGGGTTGTGCGGCCGCTCCACCAGCGCCCCCTGCCAGCGCGGCTCCATGAAGAACGACAGGAACTGCGCCCCCTGTGCCGCATGCCGCGCCAACACCTCTTGCAGGGCCTGCCCGTCCAGCGGCCGCAGCGGGTGGAACTCGGTAATGCCATACGGGCGCGGCCCGCTCTCGGCCAGCCACTGCGTGAAGCGCGGCCCATAGGTGGCATCGCCGTACAGGCTCACCCCCAGGCGGAGGTCACCCATGGCGGGGCTTCGGCCCGCTTGCAGCGAGGCCTCGACGGCATACTTGCTCTCATCCCAGCCTGGGTTGGGGAACGCAAGCAACTGATGGATATAGCGCGGCGTGCCCGCAAGGCACGACTGCGCCACCACCTTGTCGAAGAATTGCAGATAGCGCGCCACCTGCTGCCCCCGGAAGGCGTGCCATAGCGCAGCCAGCGGGTTGTAGTACAGCGTCTGCATCTCGCCCGGCATGTCCACGTCGATCATGACCCCGGGCACCGGCGCCACGCTCGCCGGCAACGGCTGCTGCGGCCGGGGCGCGGGCAGCGCCCCGCCCCCCGCGCGTCCCATGACGGCGACATGGCGCGTGGCCATGGGAACCAGCCGCCCCGGCGCGGTTTCCAGGAACACATCCAGGCGATGAACCCCTTCGGCCCAGGAACGGAAATCCAGGTCCATGCGCCAGCCCGTGTCCGCCAGCCCCACTTCGGGGTGCACCTTCTGCACGTCCTCGCGGCGCATGTTCACCCCGGTCTTGCCCACCCAGCGGCCATTGCGGTACACATGCACCCAGGGCTGCGACACGCCCGGCGCGAAAGCCCAGCCCGAAACCGGCAAGCGCCCGTGCGCGAAACTGTCGATGTGCTCGGCCCACTGCGCCCATGCCGGCGCCGGTGTCTGTCCCTGCGGCCCGGCGCGCAGGTCGCGCCCCGGCGGCCGCACATCCTCGAAGCGCGCATAGCGGCTGCCGAGCAACTGGTTGAGCTGCCCAATGCGGCCGAACTGCTGCGCCAGGTATTTCTGAAACCCTTCGACGGAAGCCGCGCTGTAGTCCGTCACCCGGTAGGGCGGCCGCCAGCCCATGCCTCCCTGGAAGTCGGGAAACAAATGGTGCACCTCGCCCAGCAGGGTGATGCCCTCGATCTTGGCCCGGTCGGCATCAGGCAGCTTGCACAACCCGTCCAGCAGCGCCTGCGTGGCCTGCACGCGCCGGGCGGTGATGTCGGTATCGGTACGCGCGAAAGTCCACGGGTAGGTGGGAATGCCAAAGTAGGCATCCACCGGCAGCGGGCCCTCTTGAGTTTGCAACAGATTGTTTGGATCGCGCGCCAAAATCTGCTCCAGTGGCGCATCCACCGGAAAGTGCGTGGAAAACAGATACAGCACCACCGGGCGGGCATTGCCCTGAACCGTTCGCACTAGGCGATCGACGCGCTCGGAGTCAATCTCCCAGGCATTGCCCTGCGCCCGGAACAACTGCAGCAGCGGCGCCTGCAGCGTGTAGCCCAGACGGTAAGGCGCCGGGGCGCCACCCTCCTGGGGCTTGGGCGGCTCCAGCGGTGCCACGGTCGCCTCCACCAGCGCGGCCGCAGAGCCACCCGGCCGCGTACAGCGCTGAGCGAGGTCCGAGGCGCCGTCGGCAGGCAGCAGCACGCAGGTATCGAGCACCCCCAGCATGGGGGCCAGCAGCAGCGGGCGCGCAGGCTGGCTCTGCGCCGCCTCGACGCGGTGCAGCAAATGCACGCCCCCCCCACCGGCAGCCAATACGGCAACAGCACTCAGGAAAGCAAAAAAGAGAGGGACGCGATGGCCAGTGAACATAGAAAGCAAGCAGCAGACGCGACAAGGAAGCGAGCTTAACCGGCCCGATCCCGAGCCAAAGCAGCGCATGACTACAAGCCGACCACTGTGAACTGGAAGCCGCAGTTCAGCGCCCAGAAACGAAAATTCTTCCAAAAATGCGCTGAATCAATCCAAAGCGGTTGCTGCGTCATGTTTCCGTCCCTATACTCCGCCCCGACCCGCCTCTGGTGGGGCCTGAGCAGTGAGTCATTCCCTCTGTGCGGCCCCACCGTGTGGCAAATGTTGTTTTTTATAAACACCAGGCAACACCTAACGGAAAGCGGGCTCTCCCCCCAAAAAGGCTGTGCTACCATTCCCTAGCGTAAACAATCTTGGTAGTTGCGCTTTCAACTTTTAACTGGAGTTCATACATGAGAAAAAATCTTCTCGCCCTGAGCATTGCTGCCATGGTTGGTGGCCTGTCCGGCGCGGCCAACGCACAAGTGGCACTGTTCGACAACAGCGCTGCAACGAACACGTCTGGTACTGGCAATACGCCCGCCAAGGCGTATGTTGGTCTCACCCAAGCTGGTTTCGCTGCCGCGACCCAGTTGCAACCCACGACCACTGGCATTGGTCACGTTCTGGTGGTGCCTTACTTCACTTCGCAGACTGCCAACCACTCGCTGCTGAGCATCACCAACACCGACCTGGTGAACGGCAAGGCTGTGAAGCTGCGCTACCGCGGCGCATCGAACTCTGACGACGTGTTCGACATCACCGTGTACCTGTCGCCTGGTGACGTGTGGGCCGCCGATGTGGCTGCAGAGAACGACTTCTCGCGCCTGCAGACGGACGACAACAGCTGCACGCTGCCCAGCAAGGCAGAGATCAAGGCTACCAACAATGGCCGCTTCAAGGTTAACCGCGTGCGCGGTGGCGACGCCGCCCAGACCCGCGAAGGCTATATCGAGATTCTGAACTCCGCCGACATTCGTCCGTTCCTGAACAACGACGCTGGCGTACAAGATCCGACCAAGCCGAACCCGCTGTATGCAGCAATCAAGCACAACGCCGATGGCGTTGCACCTTGCACGGCCGCCGTGATGGATCAGCAAGCTACTGCGCTGGACTTCACCAACCCGGACTCGCCCGACACGCCGCGTAACCGTGGCTATTCCTGGCCCACTGGTGGTCTGTTCGCCAACTGGCTCATCGTGAACGTGGCGACCAACGCATCGTTCTCTGGCGAAGCTGTGGCACTGCGCGCATCGTCGTCCGCTGTGATCGATGGAACAGGCTCTGGCAATCTGGTCTGGTTCCCGCAAACCACCGAGAGCGTGGCACAAGCTAATGCTGCTCAGCTGACGGCTGACCCGCTGCTCTCGCTCGGCGCTCCTGCCCCCCTGCGCGCTGCAATGTACGACTTCCCGGATCTGTCCACGCCCTACACGCGCGCAGCGGCTGGCGTTCCGAGCACCCAAGCCAGTGACTTGGCATTTGCCCTGGAAACGCTGTCGGTTACCAACGAGTACCTGACCGCAGCCAGCAGCGGTGGCTTTGCCACCGACTGGGTGTTCTCCATGCCCACCCGCCGCTATGCCGTGGCAATGAACTACGCTGCAAGCTCGGCTCCTGCAGGCGTTTCGCGTAACCTCGCCGTGGCCCGTCACTTCGGCGCTGGCAACCTGACAACGAATGCCAACTGGCAGATCTGCGTGGATGCGGGCAACCTCCGCGGCTTTGACCGCGAAGAGCGCAGCAAGACCACCTTCGTGATCTCGCCCGACATGAGCATGCGTTTCTGCGGCGAAGCCAGCGTGCTGAGCTTCAACAGCGCGACTTCTGCCGTGCTGGGCGCTCAGATCGCTACGCAACAAATCCCCACGGGCTTTGCTGAAGGCTGGTTCACCGTCCGCACCCCTGGCGTGACCAGCACTGCTGCTCTCCCCGTTGGCCTGCCTGTCGTCGGCTACGCCGCTGCCAAGGCCAACTCGGGCAACCTGGGTGGTACCTGGATGCACCGTACTGCGCGCCCTTAATGACCGGGCCAGCCTGCTTCTTGTAGGCTCACAAAAGGCGGGGAACCTTCCCCGCCTTTTTTACGTCCATACGGCGTACTTTTTGCACACTCCCGCCCGAGCGGCGGGAGTCTCTTCAATATCTGACCTGCTTTTTGATTGAGACTGCGCAATGTTTCTGCCCAACCGCCGCAACAACCCTTCCAAGCATCCCCGCCATCTGCCCTTGCTGCGCTTCGCCATGGCAGCCATGTTTGCATTTAGCGCCATGGGCAGCCACGCGAGCGGTGCGGTGTTGATCGAAGGCGGCGGTGTCTCGATCAACGCCCAAGACGTGCAGGCCGAGATGCAGCGCATGCCAGAGGCGGTGCGCGAGCGCTTTCTGAGTGAGCCCGACCAACTCCGCGAACTCGTGCAAACCCTGCACCTGCGCAAAGTCCTTGCCGCACAGGCACAAACCAGCGGCTTGGCTCAATCTCCCGAAACTGCATACAAGCTGGCCACCGCCCGTGAGAGCATCCTGGCCGAAGCCTATGTGGACCGCATCGCCGAGTCGGCAACCCCCGCCCCCGCCGCCATCGACAAGCGGATTCAAAGCATTTACAAAGCCGAACCCGAGCGCTTCCGCACGCCTGCGGAAACCCATGCGCGCCACATTCTCATCAAAGGCAAAGATGCCGACGCGCGCGCGCAGGCAGAGAAGCTGCTGCAGGAACTGCGCAACGGCGCGGACTTTGAAGCGCTGGCCCGCGAGCATTCGGCTGACCCTGGCAGTGCCGCCAAGGGGGGCGACCTGGGCTTTTTCCCCAAGGGGAAGATGGTTCCCGCCTTCGACACCGCACTCGATGCGCTGGACAAGCCTGGCAGCCTGAGCCCTGTGGTGGAAAGCGAGTTCGGCCTGCACATCATCCGCCTGGAAGCGCGCAAGCCCGGCACCTTGCGCTCCTTCGACGAAGTGAAGGAGCAATTGCGTGCCGAGACGGTGGCCAAGCTGCAGCAGGATGCACGCAAGAAGGAAGTCGAGCGCGTCCGCAACGAGGCCAAGGGCGACGCCAGCGCCATGGATGCATTCATTGCCGAGCAGAAACGCCTGGCCCCCGCGCCCGCAGCGCAAGCGAAATAACCCACCGGCGCAGGCTGCGCCAGCGCATGGCCTGCCCGCTCTCCCCCACGAACCATGAAAACGCTCGCGGCACAAGCCGCAGCCCTTTGGCATGCACGCAGCCTGTGCTGGACGTTGACGCGAAGGGAAATCAGCAGCCGCTATGCCGGTACGGCACTGGGTGTGCTGTGGGCCTATGCCCAGCCGCTGCTGACCATGGCGGCTTATTACCTGGTTTTTGACGTGGTGTTTGCCATGCGCCTGGGTGCAGGCGCGCCGACCCATGCCGTAGGCACTTACCTGATCGCCGGCATGCTGCCCTGGATGGCTTTCAGCGACGCGCTGACGCGAGGCATGACGAGCCTGCTGGAGTCCGCCAGCGTCTTGCAGAAAAACGCGCTGCCCCCCATGCTGTTCCCAGTGCGCGCGGTGCTGGCCAGCGCCCTGGTCTATGCGCCGCTGCTGGTGCTGCTGGTGTTTGCCTATGCGCCCTTGCACCACTTCGCTCCCGCATTGATGGCACTGCCGGCCCTGGTGGTGCTGCAAGTGGTGCTGTGCATGCTCTGGGGTTCTGTGCTGGCGATTCTGGCGGCCGCGCTGCGCGATGTGATGCAGCTCGTGACCTTTGCGCTGTCGCTGGGTATTTTCCTGTCGCCCGTGCTATTTCCTGCCCACCTGTTCCCCGAGGCCTGGCGCTGGGCGCTGTGGCTCAATCCCATGACGGCGTGGGTCAGCAGCTACCAGGCGCTGCTGCTGCAAGGCGCTTGGCCGCCGCTGTCACACTGGATCGGCATGGCAGCCTGGCTCATGGGCGGGGCGTTACTGCTGCAAGTGCTGCTGGTGCGCAGCCGCGACCAGTTGACGGATTGGCTCTGACCCGAAATGCTCCTGCCCTCCCATGCCGCGCTCCCGGATGGCGCACTACCCACACTCGACGCCCAGCAATTGGGCAAGGAGTACCGCCTCTACGATTCGCCCGCACAGCGCCTGCTGTCGCTGCTGGCGAATCGGCGCAACTACCGCAGCCATTGGGCGCTGCAGGGGGTGTCGTTCCAGTTGCGGCGCGGCCAGTGCCTGGGGCTGATTGGCGACAATGGCGCGGGCAAGAGCACGCTGCTCAAGCTGCTGGCGGGCACGCTGCAACCGTCCTGCGGCACCCTGGCACGGCATGGCCGCGTGACGGCCATCCTGGAACTGGGGGCTGGTTTCCACCCCGATTTCACCGGCCGGCAGAACCTGTACTTTGGCGGCAGCCTGATTGGCATTGATGCCACGCAAATGCGCGCGCTGGAGGCGTCGATCATTGCCTTCAGCGAACTGGGCGAGGCCATGGACCGCCCCATCAAGACCTACTCCTCCGGCATGGTGGTGCGCCTGGCCTTTGCGCTGGTGACGGCGCTGGAGCCGCAGGTGCTCATCATTGACGAAGCGCTGGCCGTGGGGGATCAGCATTTTCAGAAGAAGTGCGTCGAGCGCATCGAGGCATTCCGCAACAACGGCTGCACCATTTTGTTTTGCTCGCACAGCCTTTACCACGTTCAGCGCCTGTGCGACCAGGCCCTGTGGCTGCACCAGGGGCATATGCGCGCCCTGGGGCCAACGCCTGAAGTGGTAGCTGCCTACGAGGCCCATGTGCGCCTTCAGCAGCAGGCGGAAGCCCCTCCTGCCGAGGAGACGGCGGCCCCTGCTCTTCGCCCGGCGCCGGATGCCGCCCATATCGAGGCAGTCCTATTGGCCGACGTGCAGGAACCCAGCGCCAGCACTACTGGCAGTTGCGGACGCTTGGATTCACCGCACCTGCGGATGACGGTGCGCGCACGCACGCCCGAGGGAGTGCAGCCCCACATCGGCTTGCTGATCGAGCAGGTCGATGGCGTGGGCGTCACCTCGGTTGCTACCCACTTTGATGGCACGCAACCCCACCAGGACAGCACCGGCGCCTGGGTGGCCACGGTGACTTTTCCCGACATTCCCCTCCACACAGGGCAGTACAAGATCAGCGCCTACTTGTTCGACAACAAAGGGCTGGTGGTCTATGACGAGTGGAAGGACTGCCAGCGGTTCTCCCAGGTCTTCGCCCAGAGCACCCCGGGTATCGTGCGCCTGGCGCACCAGTGGAGCTGAATCAAAATCATAGCCAAATTGGCTGTTAGCCTTTACCAGAGCGCGCCAGCAGCTCTTGAAAATAGAGCAAAAAGAGAGTTCTTCATGCCCCGCATTACCCGCCACCGCCTGCGCGTTGAGTTGCGCGATTTGATTGAACTGGTGCTGGTGCCGGGCCTGGCTGCGGTATTGCCATGGCGCTGGAGCTTCGCACTGTTCAAGCGCCTGGCACGCATCGACTGGTTCTATCGCCGCGCCAGCCACGAGGCTTTGCGCCAGGCGCAGGCGCTGGGCCAAGTACCTCCAGGGACCGAAGCCGAGTGGCTGGCCACCCGCCGGCTGGTCACGCTGGTCGATCATGCCGACTATTACCTGGCCATTACCCGCTCCGATGCCTACATGCGCCGCCACATGCGCGTGCAAGGCCAATGGCCCTCACCCGAACAAGCCGGGGTGCTCTTGAGCTTTCATTGGGGCGCGGGCATGTGGGCGCTACGGCATGCGGGCGCACAAGGGATGAAGGTCCACGCGTTGGTTGCCGCAGTGGAAGGTGCGCCTTTTGTGGGCCGGAACGTGCTGCATCGCTATGCCATTGCCCGCACGGCCCAGGTGGGCGTGGCCCTGCGCCATTCGCCCCTGGTGATTTCAGGCAGTTTGCGCCCGGTAGTTCAGGCGCTGCGCAGCGGTGAGCAGGTGCTGGGCCTTGTGGATGTGCCAGCCGACCAAGCCGAGGGAAGCAGCCTGCCCATCACGGTCTGCGGCATGGCCGCGCGCGTGCCCAAGGGCCTGCTGCGCCTGGCCTTCGACATGCAGGTGCCCGTGACGGTGTACATCAATGGCTTTGATGTGCAGACCGGCCAGCGTTTCTTGCGTATGGAGCAGATCCCCTCACAGCCTGATTTGCAAACGCTGGCCGATGTGGTGTTTCAACGGCTGAATGGATGCATGGACGAGAGCAAGGCGCTCTGGCACTTCTGGAGCGAAGCACACCGGTTTTTCAAACCTTAGTGCTCCACACGCTCTAATCCTTCTGATAGAACCACCACTGGCCGTCTTCCTTCAGCCAGGTTTCAACGAGATTGGCGGGGAGGGGTTTGCTGCCGAACCCACGGGCGACCACCAAGACCTTGAGATCCACGTTTACCGTGCAGCGCTCGTCGGTTTCGCACTGGACGCTTTTGACCGTTGCATCCGTCCAGGTAGCCCCATTGCCGAACTGGTTACCGTAGCTCTCAGCAGAGACTACCGAGCGGTATGACGGCGTCAGGTATGCATAGGCTTGGGCATAGTTTTTGCCCTTCAGATGGTTCAAGCGTTCCTGGGCACGCTGCTCCACTATCTGCTCTTTGTGGGCGGCCACGGAACCAACGCCACTTGCGCAACCCGTCAATGCAGCCACCATGCCCAGGAGTGCGGTAGAAGCGAGGGATCGAGTAAAGGCTTTTTTCATAGCAATCTCACTAAGGTATCAAGGAGAAGAAGGAATTGTGGGCGCCAGAGCGGGAGCAGGGGCTGGCGCCGTTTTCAGGGTATCCATATTGGTCATGGCGGGGACTAGCCCTTTCATCCGTTCGCGCAGATCCTCGCTGACTTCGCGCACATCGATATCGGAACGAACCACTCGGGGAGTGATGACGACCAGCAATTCCGTCCGCCCTCCATCGTTGGTCGTACTGCCAAACAGCGCGCCCACCACCGGCAGGGTATGCAGAATGGGAATTCCCGATTTTCCAGTACTGCTGCGTTCCTGTATCAACCCGCCCATGACGATGGATTCACCCGAGCGGACTGCCACTTTGCTGGAGAGCTGGCGTTGCAGGAACGCGCGCTGTTTCGTCACGTCATCGGCTGCGCCGACATCCGTCACGGACTGGTCAATCTGCATGCTGACGAGATTGCCCGAGTTCACAGAGGGTGTAACGACCAGATTGACCCCCGTGTCCTTCCACTGGTAGGTGGAGGTGGAGTTGTTGTAGGGATTCTCTTGATTGAGGGACGTGATCGTTGCCGTCTGCACCGGAACCTGGCTACCGACCGCAATGGCCGCCTGATGGTTGTCCAGCACCATCAACGAAGGGCTGGCGACCACCTTGACATTCGTCTTGGAAGACAAGGCGCTCAAGACAGCACGCACGGCACCTGCGCCGTTGCGCAATGTGTAAGAGAAACCACTCGTGGGGATGGCGAACTGGCTTTTCGAATCCGTAGAGCTACTCAACTGACCAGCCCCTGTATATCCAGTCGTAGTACGGCTGTCATTGAAAGCCCATTGCAGGCCATACCGCAAATCGTCTGTCAGCGTTACTTCGATGATGCTGGCCTCAATGAGAACCTGCGTGGGCGGCAAATCAAGGCGCTTCAAGGTCGCCTCGATCTTGGCAAATTCAGAGCGAGTGCCCCAGACCAGCACCGTGTTGTTCAGGTCATCCGACATGACCCGGATATTGCCGATCGTGGCACTAACGGGCTGTTGCGCAGTCGGGTTTTGCACGTTTCGATTGAGCCCTCCCATGAGTCCGCCCCCGCCCAGTCCGCCTTGGCCACCAGATTGGAGACCCCCGAGACGGTTATTAGTCTGGCTGCCCAGCCCCCCTGTGCCAAACCCGCCCGTTGTCCCACTGGCCGTTGCCAAGCCGGGCGCAACACCGGTGGTTCCCGAAACCGCCCCGGAAGATGCGCCGCCGAAAATCCCCTGCAGCACGCTGGCCAGGTGTCTGGCATTGCCGTTCTGGACACGGTAGATATTCAACTGCGGCTCGCCGCTGTTGTCGCTGGGACGGTCAAAGCGCTCAATCCAGCGCCGTACCTCGTCAAGATATGCAGCCCTTGGCGTTACCACCAGAATGCTGTTGAGGCGTTCAATAGGCATGACACGCAATGCGCCAAACAAAGGATTGCCCTCGCCCATGGCTGCTGTCGTTCGCGCTGCTGCGGCCGCACTGCCACTCGCGGATCCCACTGCAGTTGTGCCAGGCGCAGCGGATGCCCTGGCCGCCGTGCTTCCCCCTGCTGGAGAAACAGCGCCTCCGGCCATCAATTGCAGTGCCGCTTCGACTTCCTGCACAGAGACATGCTTCAGGGGGAACACCCCCACCGACATGCCCTTGAGCAAATTGACGTCGAACGTGTTGACAAGATCAAGCCAGCCCTCGGCTTGCGCGCGCGATCCGGCAAGGATCAGCAGATTGCGCACGTTGTCCACGCGCACAAGGCTGTCCGCAGGCAGCATGGGGCGCAGTATGGCGGCCATTTCGGCAGCCCCAATGTATTGGAGCGGCACCACGATGGCGCCAGAGCCTGGGGGCAGCGAAGTCCCGCTCGCCTGGCGCACCCCGCCGGTGACGCCCTTCAATGCCTCGGGGCGGCCCACGTGGTAGCTTCCGCGCGCGTCACGGGTGAGTGCCAGCCCATTGGCAAACAACGCCCCCTCCAGCAGGTAAACCGCCTGGTCCGGACTCACTGGTGCGCGCGTGGACAATGTCACCGTGCCATTGATGGGCTGGTAAAGCACGTAGTCCACACGCAGCAGATCACCCAGAATGGTTCGCACCACTTCGGCGACCGGCGCCTCCTCGAAGTTCAGACTGATAGGGGGGCCAGACAGAGCGCTGACCGCCTTGGAAGGCGCGATGACGCGGTCATCGCCACGGATATAACGCGGCTCGAAACCTGCGGAGTCCACCGATTTGCCTGCATCCTCGGCCCCTTGGCTCTGCGATGCCGGAGCTTTCGCGGGCGCGGGCGCAGGTACAGGTGCGGGTGTCTGTGCCACGGCAAGCTGGCAGGCTGCGAATACGGCCAGAGAAAAAACGTGCTTGCTGGATGTCATAAAAAAACCAAAAGAAATTACCAGGCGAACCACTCGGATCAAGGACCGAAACGGGGACGGCGAGCGGGCGTGGAAGATGCGGCCTCTTGTGGTGCCACGGGTGGTGGCGACACAGCTGCTTCCGGCACCAATGGAACAGCCGCAGGTGCCGGCGCCATGGCTTCGGCTGGGGCAGGTGCGGCATTCAATGGTTTCCCCCCCGCACTCGTACCCACCTTGGCGCGCATCAGCTGCAATTGGCGTTGCTGACCACCGTAATCAAACGTGGCGACCCGCCCTTGCACCGAACGCAGTACCCATCCATCGATCGACTCGTTCAGCCGGACACGGCGATTCTTGCCGTTCACATTGATGATGACCCCTGTCAGTTGCTCCCCCGCATAAATGGCGGAAAGCTGGGCATTGCTCAACACGTCAACCGGCACCGGTGGCGCGGGCGGCGGCGGCGGCGGCGGCGGACGGCGGGTTTCCGAGAATAGCGGGCGCTCCAACAGCGCCATGAAACGGCTGGTTGGCACTCTGGCAGGCTCGGGCAGCAGGGGCAGCATTTCCAGGTAATTGGTAGCCAGCGGAGCAGGCGCCTGCCAGTGCGTGTTGCGCAATTCGCCCTGGCGATTGATCCATAGCCCAGCCAGCAACACGGCCAAGCCCAGACAGGCGAATGCAAGAATGGACAGCAGATGGCGCTTCATGGCTGCACCCTCCGCAACACCGAGAGGCTGAACTGCGCGGCCAAGCGCTGTGGGCCTTTGTTTCCTGGGCCCTGGGCATGGACAAGCATGTCATCGACAAGCAAGGCAGGCTTCTGCTCGGCCAGCCCGGCCAATGCGCCTTGCAAGGAGACGATGTCGCCCTCCGCGCGTACCGCCAAGGGTATGCGCTCTATGCCTTTTTCATCCTTGGCGGGCAAGACCTGGCTGCTGACGACCGTCATGCCGGCACTGCTCAGGATGCTGCGGATGCGCTGCTGCGCATCGTTGCCGGTCTGGGTGCCATCCTGCTCGGCGGGATACAGATACCAGCCTTCGATGGCATGCACTTTGCCCAGGGCTTGCTCCAGGGCTTCGCGGTTGGTATCGAGACCGGCAAGCCGGGCATACCGCGGCTCGAAATCGGTCAGACGGTTTTGCGCCCATTGGTGCTTTTGGTACACGTAGATGCCAAGCCCCCCCAAGGGGAACAAAACAACGATGGCGACAAGGAGCAGCACCACGACTTCAATAGGGACATATCGCTTCATGGTGTGCCTCATTCGCCCGATGTGAACCGGCTTTTGCGCGGCGCACTGGCTGGTGTTTGCGGCTGCGCGGCAGCAGCGGCACTCGCCGGGGGGGCAGGTTGCTGCGCTGGGGGAGCAGCTTCAGGCTGCACCTGCGGTGCTGGCGCTACCGCTGGCGGAGCGGGGAACTGCGACAGCAGCGCAGGATCGAGTTGCAGCTCAATGATGAAACTGTCCGCGGTGGCGCCAGGGTTCCGTACCGCCGCCGAAGGCGCTTTGACTTCTTTGAATCCCCGCACTTTTCCCAGCGACTGCATGAGTGCAGCAGCGTCAGGCGTCAGCCCCTGGACAGTGGCCTTCAGCCCTTGCACACGCAGGCTTTGGAGATAGGTGCCATCGGGCAAGGCTTCCGTCAAGATCTCAAGCAACCGCATGGGCTCGGTGCGTTCAGCCAGCAAACCGCGCACGGCATCGATCCGCTCCACCGCATGCAGGTACGCCTCGCGCTTCCCGACGATGTCTGCGGTTTTGCGCTGCATGGCTTCATGGGCATGGGTTGCCTCGATGGCACGCAGCCTCAGTTGCGCTGTGGGTGTGATGGCCATGGCCGCCAGCATCGCCAGCATGACTGCCAGCAGGCCGTAGGCCATGTGCCGCCGCCGCTGCCCGGCACGCACGCGCTGGTCCTCTCCCCAACCTTGGAGTACGACAGGCCGCTCATCCTGTGCGGTAAAGGCCCAGACTTCACAAGGCTGTGCCGCGTGTGCCAGGAGCTGCCGTTGCGTTTCGGCGTATTCCGCCACCTGGCTGCGCGATGCCAGCAGAACCTCTACCTTGCACGGCACGCCCTGCCCCACTTTCGCAGAGGCAGCTGCCTTGTATCCCCACACCAGATCCATGGCGGCAAAAGGGCTGCCACTGCGCGCTTCCAGTTCCACCGCATGCGCCGCTTCTGCTTCAGGCATGGCCGGCAGAAGCATGGTTTTGCGCAGCAGCAGACTGTCGGGCACCTCGATGGCTTCGAAACGTGGCTGCTTCGACACGCTGGCAACCTGCTCATCGCCGCACCAGAATGCCTGCGTACCATCGGCTCGCAGCACACGTACCGGGAAATCGGGCGTCAGCCACGCCAGGGGTGGTGATTTCTGCATGCCACGCCAGGCTTGCCGAAGCTCCTGCCAGACCTGCCCCAGATCGAGGCCAAAAAGCTGTAGAGAATTTGTCGTTATCGGCATGGAAATTCAGGCCCCCTGGGCGGGCTTGGCCCGGATCGAATAATCAGACCCGAAAAAACGCCACGGCAGCCCCGCACGGGGATCAGGGCGCACGTCAATATCACGCGAAACGATGGCCTGCGTGCCATCACCCAGGGGAATCTCGACCTGAAGCCGATAACGTGTGCCCAGGTTGTTGTCCAACCATTCGCCCCGCAGCGAGCTGGTATCCAGCGTCTGCTCACCCTGGCTGCGGCGCTGGCTCACGGCTTGCGCCTGTGCAATGTTGCCCTCCGCCAGTACAGCGAGCACCGGCAACGGCGCAGCGAGGGCGTTCACCCGTCCAGCACTCCCCCCCGCTCCTGCGGTCAAAAGCGGCGAAAGTCTAGCATAGAGGTCGTAATCGACCCCCGGCACACGCATCAAATCCTGCGGCGCCTCGAAACGCTGCTCTCGCCCCGTTGCGTCTTTCTGCCGGCGGGCTTCCGCCGTTGCCGCAGCCAGCGCACTTGCAGCCTGGGCTGGCAGACCGCCTGCAACGGCGTACAGGCTCGCCAGCAAGGCATCCGGCGCCGTATTGATGTCGATCCAGCCATTCAATGACGCCGCTTCCACGGCCATGGTCTGCCCGCGGTACTCGACATCCATCCGGGCCCATGGCTTGAAGGGCCGCTGGGCCAGCATTTTTTGCACGGCCAGGGCGATAGCGGCTTCGCCCAAAGCCTGCGACTCGATGCTGCTGCGTGCGGCCGCAGCCGTACGGATCTCGTTGCGCACGGCATGCGTCATGCCAGTGACTGCAATGGCCATGGCCGCAACAATCCACAACACGGCGATCAGTGCAATCCCCCGGACGCGATGCGTCATTTCATTGCCCCGCTCCATCAGTCGTCAGGCCCCGAGGAAAAACGGCTGCGACTGCCCTGGCTGGCAGGAAGAAAGCGCATGGGTACGATCCACATGGGCCAGGCTCCGGACTGGGTCCCCAGTTCGATGCGTACGCGCTCGGGCAAACCATCGGGGCTGGTCCACAGAGGGCCCCATTCAGGCACAGGCCGGCGGGCATCTTCATACGCCAAGGCCAGCGATGTGGCACCGTGCACCAATACACGCGATTGCGCTTTCGACCAGTCGGGAAACGCCGAGGAGCCATCCCAGGGCAGGAAAGAGATGACAAGTGCCCCCCCACCCTCCACCGGCTCCAGCCTCAGCCGGAAGAACGTGCGCCCGCCAGCCCCATGCCGGGCCGGCATGATACCGAGCCACGCCATCTCGTCCTGCCTGCCGGAAAACAGATAAGGGGACTCCCCCTCCTTGAGCAGGGCAGTGGTTTTACGTACCGAGACCCGCCCCAGAACCGTATCGAGAAACCCCGTCGCCACACGGAATTCATCCGCCTGTTCAAGGCGGCTATCCACACGCTCTTCCGTCTGCGCCATGGAGCGCAGCGCCGAGGCCATGCCCAGCATCAGCAAGGAGAGCAAGGCCATGGCGACCAGAAGCTCCACCAGCGTGAAGCCTGCGGAGCCAAACATGGCGCCACGCCATTCCCAGGAGCGCCCTCGCATCACCGCAACCCTCCGCCGGCCATGGGCAGCCTTTGCGGACGCAGTGTCTGGAGCACGATGTACTTGCTGCTGCCTCTTTCCTGCCAGGCAACCTCGATCACGATTTCGTGCAGACGGGGCACGTTCGGGTTCGGGTCGGCGGCCCCATAGGGGCTGCTTTGTACCGCCCAGGCAAACCCTGCAGAGTCCCCTGCCTCGTTCCAGCCTGTTTCAGGTATGGCATCACGCGCCGCAAGCAAGGACTGCGCCAGCATTGCCGCCCGCTGGTAGCTTTGCAAATCGCCCGCGCTGCGTGCGCTGCTGCCGCTGGCACGGTAGAGCATGCCCAATGCCATGGCCATGATGGCCAGCGCGACAAGCAGCTCCAGAAGCGAAAGTCCGCGCTGCCACCGGCGAACCTGGGTGCAGGCCGTCACGGCAAGAGTGCCTCTTGGGTAATGCGCCCGGACAGCCAGTCCACCTGCAGGCGTGCGCCAGTGCCGGAGGGCCGTACGATCTCGATGCTCCCCCCGGTTGCACCGCCATCCGGGAAGAAGCGGATGGCTGCCTCCTGGGCTTGCGCTTCAATGCCCGCCACAGTGGCGCGCATCGCCAAAGAATCAGGCAAGGCGTGCTCTGGGTCACCGGCAATTCCGTAGCTGCGCCGGGACAAATCGACAACAAAACGGGTTTCACTGCGGGTAGCCAATGCCCGGCTGCGCGCCACACGCATTTCCGACATCATGCTGCGCAAGGTATTGCGGTATTGTGCCGTGTCGCGCATGCGCTCGAACGCCATGGGCACCAAGCCAACCACAAGCGCCATGATGGCAAACACCACCAGCAACTCAACCAGCGTGAAGCCGCTCTCGCGCCTCATGGCAAGCCGCCCCAGCGCCTGTGAGCGGTCAACGGTTGCGGATGTCGGCGTTCTCCCCCTCGCCGCCGGCTGCACCGTCAGCCCCCAGAGAGAGAATCTCGATGGCTCCGCCATTGTTGGCATAGCGATAAGGGTTGCCCCAGGGATCCGTGGGCACGCCGCCCTTGAGGTAAGGGCCATTCCACGCATTGGCGGAGCCAGGCTTTCTCACCAGCGCATCCAGCCCCTCTTCGGTGGTGGGGAAACGGCCAACGTCGAGCTTGAAAAGCTCCAGGGATTTGTCGATATCGGCGATTTGCACAGCCGCTGTTTTAGCCTTGGCGCCACCCAGCTGCCCCAGAACCTTCGGGCCTACCAAGCCCGCCAGCATCGTGAGAATGGCCAAGACCACGAGCAGTTCGATCAGCGTGAAGCCGCGTGCCGTGTGCCGACGAGCACGCGAAGCAAAAAGGGAGCGAGCAGCCATGAGAAGCGCTTTCTTAGGCAAACGAAAATTATACGGCGAGGTCATTGATGGACAGGATACCAAGCAGGATGGAAACGATGATGGTTGCGATGAGCACGCCTAGCACAAGAATCAGCACGGGCTCGACCAGGGTCAGAAGCCGCTTGATTCCGGTTTCCACCTCGCGATTCAGGATATTGGAAAGCTCCAGCATCATGGGGCCCACCCGTCCCGTCTCCTCACCCACTCGGATCAGGTTGACTGCCAAAGGTTCAAAGATGCCTGTAACAGAAATCGCCTGCACCATCTTGCCACCCTCCTTCACGATGGGCGCAACTTTGGCAAGCGCCTGCTGCAGCACCATGTTGCCCACGGTTTCCGTGGCAATGTGCAGCGCCGTGAGCATGGGAACGCCATTGCCCAGCAAGGTGCCCAGCGAACGCGAAAACAGCGTGAGCTGGTACTTCAGGGCCAACGGCCCCATGAGCGGCAAGCGCAGCAGGCGCGCCTGCCACCATTGCCGCCCCGCAGGCGACCGCAGCCAGCGCAACAGCAAAGACGCACCCGCCACGACCGCGATCCCGATGAACAGGCCGTAATGCCGGAAACCGTGCCCCAGCTCCATGACGATGCGCGTGGGCAAAGGCAGGGCGTCGCCCATGTCGGTAAACAGTTTTTCGAACTGCGGCACGACAAAGCCCAGCATGGCCACCAGAGAAAGCACGGCCACACCCAGCAGGATGGCCGGGTAGATGGTGGCGGAGATGACGCTGTCGCGCAGTGCGCGCTGGCGCTCCATGTGCTCGACCAGGCGGTCCAGCACGGCCGACATCTGGCCGCTGACCTCGCCCGAACGCACCATGTTGATGTAGAAATCGCCAAAAAGCGCCCGGTGCGCAGTCAGCGCCCGGCTCAGGGGCACACCGCCCTTGACGGCGTCCAGGATGCCTTGCACCAAGGCAGCCACGCTGGGTTTATGGCTCATGTCGATCAGCACACGCAAGGCATTGTCGAGCGCCAAGCCAGCGCGCAGCATGATGGCCAGTTCGGACGTCAGCGCATGCACATCGGCGGCATTGACCGGCCCTTTGGCCTGACGCCCCCTGGATGGGGCCGGGAGTCCGGCGCCCCCTTTCACCTTGGCACTCTGCACATTGGCACTGGCGGCATCGTCGATGCGCAGTGGCGTCAAACCCTGCTCACGCAGTTGCCGCTGCACGGCAGCGCTGCTGACCGCGGACAGCCGCCCTTCCTCGACTTTGCCTGCCGCCGTGGCGGCCCTCCAGACAAACTCAGGCATCGGACTGGTCCTGCGTCACACGCGCCAATTCGTCGAGCGTGGTCACGCCCGCGGCCACCTTGCGCAAACCATCCTCGAACAGGCTCAGCATGCCGCCCTGGGCCGCCAGGGTGTTGAGCGCGTTGGCATCGCGCCCGTCGATGATGGCGCGGCGCATGGGCTCGTCCAGCACGAAAAGCTCATGGATCCCCGTGCGCCCCCGGTAGCCTGACTGGCGGCAATGCTCGCAGCCCACGGCGCGGTAGATGCGCTGGCCTGGCGGACAAAACCTTGCCAGGCCCGTGCTGACGCGCAGCTCCGGCCCAGGTTCGTACGCTTCCTTGCAGTGGCCGCACAAGGTGCGCACAAGGCGCTGCGCGAGCACGCCATTCACCGAAGAGGTGATGAGGTAGCTTTCCACCCCCATGTCCTGCATGCGGATGACCGCGCCAGCCGCCGTGTTGGTGTGCAAGGTGGAGAGCACCAAGTGGCCGGTCAGTGCGGATTGCACCGCGATTTGCGCGGTTTCCCCATCGCGCATTTCACCGATCATGATGATGTCAGGATCCTGCCGCAGGATGGAACGCAGGGCGTTGGCAAAGGTCAGGTTGATTTGCGGGTGCACCTGGATCTGGTTGATGCCCTCAAGCTGGTACTCGACCGGGTCCTCGACCGTGATGATCTTGTTCGCCTGCGCGTCGATCTTGGACAGGGCCGCGTACAGCGTGGTGGTCTTGCCCGAACCCGTGGGCCCCGTGACCAGCAAGATGCCATGGGGCCGCGACAGCAGTTCGTTGAAGCGCGCCAGCGTATCCTGCTCGAACCCCATGGTGTCGAGGTTCAGGCGCACGCTGGCGCGGTCGAGCACGCGCATCACCACGCTTTCGCCATGCACCGTGGGCACGGTGGAAACGCGCAAATCCAGCTCGCGCCCCTTCACGCGGGTCTTGATGCGCCCGTCCTGCGGCAAGCGCCGCTCCGCGATGTCGAGATGCGCCAGCAGCTTGACACGCGAGCTGACCGCGGCCGAAAGCCTCGGCGGCACCAACTCGCCCAGATGGATCACGCCATCGACACGGTAGCGCACATGCAGGCCATCGTCGAAAGGCTCCAGGTGAATGTCGGATGCACGCAGGTCGGTCACACGGCCAATGATGGTGTTGACCAGGCGGATCACCGGCGCTTCACTCGCCAGGTCTTTCAGGTGCTCGACGAAGTCGCCGCCGTCAAGGCCATCGGCAAAGCCGTCATCGTCATCCGTAGAGGCCTCCTCGGCGGGCTCTGCCAGCGCTTTCTCGATGTCGCTTTCCAGGGCCAGGTGCGACTTCACCGTGCAGCCGGTGACCAGGTGCAGCGCTTTGAGCAGAAAGGCGTCTTGCGGCACGGCCATGGCCACATGGAGCTCCTGCCCCTCCTGGCGCAAGGGGTAGATCGCATTGGCCTGCAGAAACTCCGGCAGCAGTCCCGGCACCTCGGGCATCAGGTCGGGGAAGGCATCGGCAGCGACAAAGGGCAGGCCCAACTGCTCAGACAAGGTGCGCGCCACGTCGATTTCGGACACCAGCCCGAGCCGGACCAGCACACGCCCGAGCATGCCGCCCATTTCCTGCTGCGCGGAAAGCGCACGTTCCAGGTCGCGGGCCGTGAGCTTGCCGGCCTGCACCAGCAGCTCCCCCAAGAAGGGGCGCGGCGCGGCCACCGGCTCCTGCGATGCCGCTGGAGCGGCCAATGTATTTGTCACCATGTGTTGAGAAACCTCACTACGGGGCAAAGTGTACGTTCCCGCTGCATCGGGATCATGCCTTGGATGTTCATGGATACACCGGCGCCTGCGCGAAGGAAACACCCTGTGCATCCTTGGCGGACAGGCTGGGCGCGCCCGCATAGGGCCACGCAATCGCCAGTTGCGCATCGTTCCACGCAATGCACCGCTCATGCTGCGGCGCATAGTAGTCCGTCGTCTTGTAGAGGAAGTCCGCGCTCTCGCTCAAGACCACGAACCCGTGCGCGAAGCCGGGCGGCACCCACATCTGCCGCTGGTTGTCCTCGCTCAGTTCCGCACCCACCCATTGCCCAAAGGTGGGCGCGCTTTTGCGGATGTCCACCGCCACGTCCCACACCGTGCCGCGCGCCACGCGCACCAGCTTGCCCTGGGGTTGTTCGATCTGATAGTGCAGCCCCCGCAATACGCCACGGCCGCTGCGGCTGTGGTTGTCCTGCACGAACTGGTGGCAGGTCGCCGTGGCTTCGTTGAAGGCTTTCTGGTTGAAGCTCTCGAAGAAGAAGCCGCGCGCATCGCCAAACACCTTGGGCTCGATCAGCACCACGTCGGGGATCGCCAGGCGGGTCACGCGCATCAGTACACCTTCTCTTTCAGCAGGCGCAGCAGGTACTGGCCGTAGCCATTCTTCGACAGCGGCTGCGCAAGCTTCTCCAGCTGGGCCGCGTCGATCCAGCCGTGGCGCCAGGCGAGCTCCTCGGGGCAGGCGATCTTCAGGCCCTGGCGCTGCTCCAGCGTGGCAATGAACTGCCCCGCGTCGAGCAGGCTTTCGTGCGTGCCGGTGTCGAGCCAGGCGTAGCCCCGGCCCATGATCTCGACGCTGAGCTGCCCCTGCTCCAGGTACAGGCGGTTCAGGTCGGTGATTTCCAGCTCGCCGCGCTGCGAGGGCCGCAGGCGCTTGGCGAGTTCGACCACCTGGGCGTCGTAGAAATACAGGCCGGTGACGGCGTAGCTGGACTTGGGCGCCTTGGGTTTTTCTTCGAGGCTCAGCACTTTGCCCTGGGCATCGAACTCAGCCACGCCATAGCGCTCGGGGTCGTGCACATGGTAGGCGAAGACGCTGGCGCCTTCGGGCCGGGCCATGGCGTTGGCCAGCAGGTGGTGGAAGTCGTGGCCGTAGAAGATGTTGTCGCCCAGCACCAGCGCGCTGGGAGCGCCGCCGAGGAATTCCTCGCCGATCAGGAAGGCCTGCGCCAGTCCGTCGGGACTGGGCTGCACGGCGTATTGCAGGCGGACACCCCATTGGCTGCCGTCACCCAGCAACTGCGCGAAGCGCGGCGTGTCCTGCGGCGTGCTGATGACGAGGATGTCGCGGATACCCGCCAGCATCAAAGTGCTGAGGGGGTAGTAGATCATGGGCTTGTCGTACACCGGCAGCAGTTGCTTGCTGATGGCCAGCGTGGCCGGGTGCAAGCGGGTGCCGGAGCCGCCGGCGAGGATGATGCCTTTGCGTTGCTGTGTCATGGGGCGGACGGGTCAGAGGATTTCAGTGAGCATGCGCGCCACGCCCTGCTGCCAGTGCGGCAGCGCGAGACCGAAGGTGGCCTGCAGCTTGCGGGTGTCCAGGCGCGAGTTGTGCGGACGCTGCGCTGGCGTGGGAAAGGCGCTGGTGGGTACGGGAGCGATTTCAGTCGCTTTCATTTTGATAGCTGCTTGCGCTTGACTGGCTTGGTCTAGAACGTATTTTGCATACGAATGCCAATTCGTCTCGCCACCCGCCGCGCAGTGGTACAGGCCGCCGTCTTCCGGGTGCCGGGCAAGGTGGCGGATGGCGTGCGCGGTGACGTCGGCCAGCAGGTCGGCCCCGGTGGGCGCACCCCACTGGTCGTCGATCACGGTGAGGCGCTCGCGCTCGCTGCCTAAGCGCAGCATGGTCTTGGCGAAGTTGCCGCCGCGCGCGGCATAGACCCAGCTCGTGCGCAGGATGAGGTGCTTGCAGCCGGATTGCTGGATACGCTGCTCCCCCTCCAGCTTGGTGGCGCCATAGACCGACAGCGGCGCGGGCGCGTCGGCCTCCACCCAGGGGCGCTCGCCGCTGCCGTCGAACACGTAATCGGTGCTGTAGTGAACCAGCCAGGCGCCCAGGCGCGCGGCCTCTTCGGCGAGCCTGCCGGGGGTGGTGGCGTTGAGCAGGCGGGCCCGCTCCGGCTCGCCCTCGGCCTTGTCCACGGCGGTGTGCGCGGCGGCGTTGACGATCACGTCGGGGCGCAGCGCGCGCACGGTTTTGGCCACGCCGTCGGGGTTGGCAAAGTCGCCGCAATGCGCCGTGCTGTCGAAATCCAGCGCCGTGACCTGGCCCAGCACCGCCAGGCTGCGCTGCAGTTCCCAACCGACCTGGCCGTTCTTGCCGAGAAGCAGGATGTTCATGCCGTTGCGTATTGCTTGGCGACCCAGTCGCGGTAGGCGCCGGTCTGCACCTGCTGCACCCATTCGGGATGCTCCAGGTACCACTGCACGGTCTTGCGGATGCCGCTGTCGAAGGTTTCGGCGGGGCGCCAAGCCAGCTCGCGCTCGATCTTGCGCGCATCGATGGCATAGCGCCGGTCATGGCCGGGACGGTCGGTCACGTAGGTGATCTGCGTGGCGTAGCGCTGGCCGTCGGCACGCGGGCGCAGTTCGTCGAGCAGCGCGCAGACGGTGTGGACGATCTCGATGTTGGGCTTTTCGTTCCAGCCGCCGACGTTGTAGGTCTCGCCCAGCCGCCCCGCCTCCAGCACGCGGCGGATGGCGCTGCAGTGGTCGCGCACGTACAGCCAGTCGCGGATCTGCATGCCGTCGCCATAGACGGGCAGGCTCTTGCCCGCCAGCGCGTTGACGATCATCAGCGGGATGAGTTTTTCGGGAAAGTGCAGCGGGCCGTAGTTGTTGCTGCAATTGGTGGTGAGCACCGGCAGGCCATAGGTGTGGTGCCAGGCGCGCACGAGGTGGTCGCTGGCGGCCTTGCTGGCCGAATAGGGGCTGTTCGGCTCGACCCGGTGGTCTTCGGTGAAGGCAGGATCGGTGGGCGCGAGCGTGCCGTAGACCTCATCGGTGCTGACGTGCAGGAAGCGGAACGCTCCTTTTTCCGTAGCTGCCAGCGCTTGCCAGTAGTGCCTTGCAGCCTCCAGAAGCCTGAAAGTGCCGACCACGTTGGTCTGGATGAAGTCCTCGGGGCCGTGGATGGAGCGATCCACGTGCGACTCGGCCGCGAAGTTGACGATGGCGCGCGGGCGGTGCTCGGCCAGCAGGCGGTCGAGCAGCGCGCGGTCGCCGATGTCGCCCTGCACGAAGACGTGGCGCGCATCGCCGCGCAGGCTGTCGAGGTTGTGCAGGTTGCCCGCGTAGGTCAGCTTGTCGAGGTTCACGACCGCTTCACCCTGGCAGGCGAGCCAGTCGAGCACGAAGTTGGCGCCAATGAAGCCGGCGCCACCAGTCACGAGAATCATGGAATGCGGGGAGGGGTGGAAAGGAGACGGGCAATTATCCCACCCTCCCCCGCGCACGCTCCCGGCTCAGAAGTGGATGCCCCGCATCATCTGCTTGAGCGCCTCGGCCTCGGCGGCGAGCTGGGGCTTGCCGCCCTTCTTTTCGCCCTGCGCGGCCTCGGAGTCGGGGAACATGCGGAAGCTCGTGTTCATCGTGATCTGCGCCACGCGCGGCAGCAGCGCATGCAGCACCTGGCCGGTGATGCCCAGCTTGGTGGCGATGCGCACGGGCTTGAAGATGCAGGCCTGGGCGATCAGGTCGGCCGCCTCGTCGGGGCTGAGCGTGGGCACGTTGTCGTAGATCTTGGTCGGCGCGATCATGGGCGTGCGCACCAGCGGCATGTTGATGGTGGTGAAGGTGACGCCCTGGTCCGCGAACTCGCTGGCGGCGCAGCGCGTCCACGAATCCAGCGCCGCCTTGCTCGCCACGTAGGCGGAGAAGCGCGGAGCGTTCGTCAGCACGCCGATGGAGCTGATGTTGACCACATGGCCCTTGCGCTTTTCCACCATCTTGGGCATCAGGCCCATGGTCACGCGCAGGCTGCCGAAGTAGTTGAGCTGCATGGTGCGCTCGTAGTCGTGGAAGCGGTCGTAGCTGCTTTCGATGGCGCGGCGGATGGAGCGGCCCGCGTTGTTGACGAGAAAGTCCACGCCGCCATGGTCGGCGATGAGCTGCCGCACGAAGCGGTCGCAGTCCTGCATGTCGGAGATGTCCACCGCGTAGGTGACGAAGGCGTGGCCCTTGTCCTTGGCCTCCTGGCAGGCAGCGTCGAGCTTGTCCTGGTCGCGCCCGCAGATGATGGTGGTGGCGCCCGCCTCGGCAAACTTGTGCGCCGCCGCCAGGCCGATGCCGGACGAGCCGCCGGTGATCAGCACCACCTTGCCCGCCACCGTGCCCTTGAGCGAGCGGTCGATGTGCAGCTCGGGGTCGAGGTGGCGCTCCCAGTAGTCCCACAGGCGCCAGGCGTAGTCGCGCAGGTTGGGGCACTGCACGCCCGTGCCCTTGAGCGCGGCCTGGGCCTCGCGGCAATCGAAACGCGTGGGGTAGTTGATGAAGGTGAGGATGTCCTCGGGCAGGCCCAGGTCCTTCATGACGGCATTGCGCACGCGGCGCATGGGCGACAGCGCCATCAGCCCCTTGCGCACGCCCCGGGGAATGAAGCCCAGCAGCGCGGCGTTGATGAACAGGTTCATGCGCGGCGCGTGCGCGGCGCGCGAGAAGATGTCGAGCACGTCGCCCACACGGTAGCCCACCGGATCGACGAGGTGGAAGCAGCGCCTGGCAATGCCTTCCTGGTGGCTGATGGCGGCCAGCGCATCGACCACGAAATCGACCGGCACGATGTTCACGCGCCCGCCCTCCAGGCCGACCGACGGCATCCACGGCGGCAGGATCTGGCGCAGGCGCTGGATCACCTTGAAGAAGTAGTACGGGCCGTCGATCTTGTCCATCTCGCCCGTCTGGCTGTCGCCCACCACCATGGCGGGGCGGTACACCGTCCAGGCCAGCTTGCCCTCCTGGCGCACGATCTTCTCGCTCTCGTGCTTGGTCTGGAAATACGGGTGGTCCAGCCCCTCGGCCTCGTCGAACATGTCCTCGCGGAACACGCCTTCGTACAGTCCCGCCGCCGCGATGGAGGACACGTGGTGGAAGTGCCCGGCGTCGATGGCGCGCGCCAGGTCGACGGTATTGCGCGTGCCGTCGATGTTGACGGCCACCTGGGTCTCGACGTCGGCCGCAAGGTCGTACACGGCGGCCAGGTGGAAGAAATGGTCGATCTGCCCCTTGAGCGCCTTGACGTCGGCCGCGCTCACGCCGAGCTTCTTCGCCGTCAGGTCGCCATGCACGGGAATGGCGCGGGCCGCGCCCACGCCCCAGTAGCTGCGCAGCGCCGCCACCTTGTCGGCACTCTCGGGCCGGATCAGGAAATGAACCACCGTGCCTTTGCGCTCCAGCAGCTTCTTGACCAGCCGCTTGCCGATGAAACCCGTTGCCCCCGTGACGAAATACCGCATAGAAAATAGCTCCTTTAGACTCGGCGATTCTTGCCCAGCGCCCATAGCGCCCGATTCAGCACAAACCCGGGGCGATGCTAGCGGGTGCGGCGGCACGGCGAGTAGGCGCAGAGCTCTATGTTTTTAGGAACAGGCACCTACACGCATGCGCCTTGCAGGCGTAAAGTTGCCCTCACGCGCCAGAACACAAAATGCTGGCAACCGCAATCCCTATTGCCCCGGAGGTTTTCCATGGTCAAGAAACTGCAGAAACTCAGCAACGAAAAGAAAAAGAACAGCGCCGAATTGCCGCGCGCCATCAAGGACTCGGCCCAGCAGATCTGGCTTGCCGGCCTGGGTGCCTTCGCCAAGGCCCAGGAAGAAGGTTCCAAGGTGTTCGAGTCCCTGGTGAAGGAAGGCCTGTCGATGCAGCGCAAGACCCAGGCCGTGGCCGAGGAAAAGATCACCGAGGCCACCAGCCGCGTGACCCACATGGCCAACGACATCGGCTCGCGCGCCGCCGGCCAGTGGGACAAGCTCGAATCCATCTTCGAGGACCGCGTGGCCAAGGCCCTGTCCCGCCTGGGCGTGCCCACCTCGCGCGACCTGGACGCGCTGAACGCCCGCATCGACGCCCTGGCCAAGAGCGTGGGCAAGGCACCGCCTGCGGCCAAGGCCGAAGCCAAGCCCGCCGCAAAGAAGGCCGCCACCGCCAAGGCCGCCCCGGCACCGAAGCAAGCCGCAGCCAAGCCGGCCGCCAAGCCTGCGCCGAAAAAGGCCGCACCCAAGCCCGCTGCCGAGAAGGCTGCGAGCAAGCCCGCAGCCAAGAAGCCGGCCGCCAAGCGCCCGCCCTTTCCCCAGGTAGCGCCGCGCAACGCCGGTGCAGAACCCGCCACCGCGGCACCTGCGGACACCCCTGCCAGCGCCTGATCGCGCTGCGCATTTCCCCGGCAGGCAACGCCCTGCCCATGCGGCTGTCGCGCCTTGGGTGCGGCAGCCGTTTTCTTTGCATCGACCCTGCGCAACCCCCATGCCAGCGCGCGGCATCGTCGGTTAGAGTAGCCCGCAAGAACGAGCATGAGGATCCGCATCCATGGTGAAAAAAGCGCCGCGCCGCACCGCCGAACGCATTCTGGAAACCACGCTGGACCTGTTCAACCGGTTTGGCGAACCCAACGTCTCGACCACGCTGATATCGGCCGAATTGCGCATCAGCCCCGGCAACCTGTACTACCACTACCCGGCCAAGGATGAGCTGATCAACGCGCTGTTCGACCGCTACAACGCCAGCCTGGACGAGCTCCTGGGCGCCAGCACCGGCGTGCGCAACGTGGAAGACGCCTGGTTCTTCATGCACACCCTGTTCGAGCTGATCTGGCAATACCGCTTCCTGTACCGCGACCTCAACGACCTGCTGTCCAAGAACCGGCGCCTGGAAACACATTTCCAGGCCGTGCTCAAGCACAAGACCCGCGCCATGCGCACGCTGCTCGACGGCATGCAGCGCGCCGGGGCCCTGCAGATCGACTCGCGCGAACTGGAGCCCACGGCCACCAGCATGGTCGTGGTGCTGACCTACTGGCTGAGCTTCGAGTACGTGCGCGACCCGCGCCGCGCACTCGAGCCTGAGAGCGCCCAGGCCGCGCTGCTGCGCGGCGCGCACCACGTGCTGAACCTGCTGATGCCCTACCTCGAGGCCAGCCAGCGCGCCCACCTGCTCACGCTCGCCAGCGCCTACCAGACACCGACCGCGACACCCTGACACCCTCAACGACAAAACCATAAGGAGACAACCACCATGGCCGCCTGGACCGCTTTCCCCCATGCCAGCGACTACCCCTTCACCGCCGCCAGCGCCAAGAAGCAATGGGCGCGCCTGCATGCGGGCGACGCCGAACCCTGCCCCAGCGACAAGAAAGTGCTCGACGCCTGGGCCCTGTTCCATGCCGGCGAGTTCCAGCGCGCCACCGAAGCCGGCCTGGCCGCGGGCGGCGCCGGCATCACGGCAGCCAACAAGGCCCAGGCCATCTACGCCACCTACCTGGAGCCGAAGGAGAAGAACCGGCTCGACCTGTTCCTCCAGGTGGCCGAACGCGCCGAAGCGCAAGCCCAGGCCGAGCCCGGCAACGCCAACGCCTGGTATTGGCACGCCTACGCCCTGGGACGCTACAGCCAGGGCATCAGCGTGGCCAAGGCGCTGGCCCAGGGCCTGGGCGGCAAGATCAAGACCGCGCTGGAAAAGGCCATCGCCCTGGCCCCCGCGCACGCCGACGCCCATATCGCCCTGGGCGCCTTCCACGCCGAAGTGATCGACAAGGTGGGCGCGCTCATCGGCGGCATGACCTACGGAGCGAAGAAGGACACGGGGCTGAAGCTGTTCCAGCAGGCGCTCAAGCTCAACCCGGGCTCGGCCATCGCCATGATCGAATACGCCAACGCGCTGGTCATGCTCGAAGGCGACAAAAAAATGAAAGAAGCCACCAAGCTCTACGAACAAGCGGCCGCCTGCGAGCCGGCGGACGCCATGGAGCACCTGGACGTGGAACTGGCGCGCGCCGAACTGGCCGACGACTGACCCCCGCGGACGCGTGCCGGATCAGGCCGCCGCCTGGCGCGCCGCCGCCGCCACGCGGTGGGCGGCGATTTCGAGCAGGCCGTCGAAAATCAGGTGGTCCACCAGCTCGAAGGGCCGCGTCATGCTCGGCGCCATCTTCCAGCCGGCGCCGCCGGTCATCAGGCACGCCGGCTCCTGGCCGCAGTGCTGCGCCAGGTGCTGGAACATGCGCTCCACGGCCCCGGCGATGGCGTAGGTGCCGCCGCTGGTCAGCGCATCGCTGGTGTTGGTGGGAAAAAGCCGCACCTCGCCCGTGGGCACGTGCAGGCCAGCCGTGCCAGATTCAAGCGCGCGCAGCATGATGCCGTGGCCCGGCAGGATCAGGCCGCCCAGGAAGCGCCCTTCGGCGTCGATGGCCTCCACGGTCACCGCCGTGCCCACCATGACCACGATCAGCGGCCGCCGCTCGCCGCGCGCCAGCAGGCGGTGGCGCGCGCCGATCATGGCCACCCAGCGGTCGGCCCCCAGGCGCAGCGGATGGTCGTAGCCATTCACCAGCCCGGCCTCCTGCACCGAGGACACCACCCACTGCGGCGTCACGTCCCACTGCGGCATCTGCTCCACCTGCTCGCGCACGCGGCGCTTCACGGCATCGCCCGCCACCACGCAGCCCAGGATGCGCGAAGGCGCTGGCAAGGCCCCCCAGGCATGCTCGGCCAGACGCTCGATGTGCTCCAGGAACTCGGCCCCATGCGCGAGCAATGCCGCGCCCGGGCGGGGCGCGTCGTACAGCGCCCATTTGAGGCGGGTGTTGCCAACGTCTATGGCCAGAAAAGTCATAGGGCGCGATTATCACGAGTTTTGCGCTGGCGCCTGCCTCCTAGGCGATAGTGAACAATCGTCTCGCGCCACGGCCACACGCCGCACGGCGGCGTTACAGTGGGCGCTTCGATCTCACTCAACCACCACCTACAGGAGTTGGACCATGGGTCTTTTCAGTTTCATCAAGGAAGCCGGTGAAAAGCTGTTCGGCGGCAAGGAAGCACAGGCGGCCACGCCCGCCGCGCCCTCCGCGGATGAACTCAATGCCAAGGCCGCGCAGGCCATCGCCACCTACATCGGCGCGCAGAACCTGGGCGTGAGCGACGTGAAGGTGGCCTTCGACGGCAGCCAGGGCAAGGTCACCGTGCAAGGCCAGGCGCCCACGCAGGCCGTCAAGGAAAAGGTGACCCTGTGCTGCGGCAACGTGGCCAGCGTGCAGAGCGTGGACAACCAGATGGCCGTGACCAACCCCGAGCCCGAGGCGCAGTACCACGACGTGGTGCGCGGCGACACGCTCTCGGCCATCGCCAAGAAGTTCTACGGCGACGCCAACAAGTACCCGGTGATCTTCGAGGCCAACAAGCCCATGCTGACGCACCCGGACAAGATCTACCCCGGCCAGAAGCTGCGCATCCCGCCGCTCGCCAAGTAACCGGCTTTCAAGCCAAAATAGCTGCCAGCGCTTGTCCAGAAAGCGCTGGCAGCTATTTTTTTGAGAGCAAATCGGCCACGCGCCGCACCCCAGCGCGGTGGCCCCTCAGAACGTCCAGCGTGCGCTGACGCGCGCGCTGCGCGGCTCCACGGGGTGGATGTGGCGCCCCTCGATGCTGCCGTCGCAGGTGCCGCGCGCCACCTCCCCAGCGGTGCATGAGGCATAGAGGTACTCGATGTCGTTGTCCTGCCTTCCGGCCAGGTTGAAAAGATCGAGCCCGAGCGTCAGGTGCCGGTCCACGGCATGGCGGACGCCGAGGTTCAGCAGCGTGGCGGCGCGCGAGCGCACGGTGCCGCGCGTATCCAGCGCGCGCGGCCCCAGGTAGCGCAGGCGCAGGGCCGCCGTCAGTGGCCCGCTGGCATAGACCACCCCGGCGGCGAGGACCCGCTCCACGGCGTTGTCGATGTGGTTGCCCTCGCCTGCGGGCGCCTGGCCCCGGAAGCGGGCGCGCGACAGCGCCACGTCGCCCTCCAGGCGCCAGCGCGGGTGGGCCTGCCAGCGCACGGTGGCCTCCAGCCCGTGCCGCGTGCTGGCGCGGCCGGGCTCGGTGGTGCCAGCGTCGCCCACATAGACCAGCTCCGAATCGAGCTGGAGCTGCCACAGCGCCGCCGTGAGGGCCAGGCCGTCGTGCGGCTGGAAGCGCCAGCCGATCTCGGCGCCCCGCCCCTTCACGAGCGCCGGCACCGGGTCGGCGGGCAGGCCGCTTTGCGGGTCGGTGCGGATCGTGGCGCCGCGCACATCGTTGCTGTGCAGCCCCGCGCCGGCGTTCAGGTACAGCTCATGCGCCGGCGTGGCGGTGAAGGCCAGCCCCGCCTTGGGACTGGCGAGCGCATCATGGCCACGGCCGCTGTTGGCCCTGCCGTACACGGGTTCGCGCCCGTCCACCCGGTAGCGCAGCATGTCGCCGCGCAGCCCCAGGTAGCCACGCCAGCGCGCGCTGAAGTGCAGCAACTGCTGGACATGGACCGAGAACAGGTCCTGCGCCACCCGGTCGTCGCGCACGGTGGCGATGCGCTCGCGTGCCACCGTGCGGTAGAGCCCCACCTCGCCGATGCGGTCGCCACGCCACTGGGCGCCAAGGCGCAGGATGCCGTCGAGCCCGGCGATGCGGTTGGGCCGGCTGTGCAGGGCGTGCGCGCCGAAGATGCCGCGGCGGTCGGTCTGCTCGAACTGGTCGCCGTGGACAGGGTCGTTCAGGAAGTACGTGAAGTCCGAGAACAGCGCGAAACGGTAGTCGATGGCGTAGGCGCCGAACTGCGTCTGGCCCTCGGGGGTGTGGGCGAACCACTGGCCCGACAGGCTGGCGCGCCGGCTTCGCCCGCCGTCGGTGGGGTTGAGCGAGCCGAAACGGGACAGCCCGCCGCTGGCCATCAGGCGCTCGGGAATCTGGTCGGTGGCATTCCAGCGGCCCTGGTAGGCCATGCCCGTGAGGCTGAAGCCGCGCGCCGGCGTGCCGTGGGAATAGCGCAGCACGGCGTTGACCTTGCGCAGGCGCTCGGGTGCGTCCCAGGGGCCGTCGTTCCCCTCCAGCGCGATGGCGCCGAGCCAGGTATGGTCTTCCCGGGTGCGGGAGCCCGCCGCGAGCAGGCGCCGGAAACCGTGGGCGCCGAGCGTGGCCTCGGCAAAGGGCGCATCGAGCGCGCTGACATGGCCGAGCGCGGCGCTGCCGGCGAGCGAGAAGTCTCCGCCGTCGGCAAAGTACGGCCCCTTGCGGTAGTGCACGCCGGACACCAGCTCCGGAATCAGGAAGTTCAAGTCGGCAAACCCCTGTCCATGCCCGTGCGTGGGCATGTTCACGGGCATGCCATCCACCGTGATGGCGAAATCGGTGCCGTGGTCGAGGTTGAACCCGCGCAGGAAGTACTGGTTCGCCTTGCCGTCACCCGAGTGCTGCGTGGCCACCACGCCCGGCACGGCTTCGACGATGTCCCCGGGGCGCAGCTTGGGGCGGGCCTGGAACGCGGCTTTTTCCGCCGCCCCCTCGGTGGCGCTGTCGGCCGTGCCGATGGCCGCATCGCGCGGGCCATGGACGAAGACCCCGGGAAGGTGGCTTTCCTGCGCACGGACGGCAGTGCTGGCAAGCAGGGCCGCCATCCACAGGCAGGGGGCGTACAGGGCAAAAGAGCGCATGGCGTGGCCTGGGTATGAACACGCCTGCATTCTTCACGCCAGGCGCGCACGGTGAATACGCCGTTTGGCGCATGGCCGCGCCCGTGCAGGCTACTGCCGCCAGAAGAACACCGCCGCCATCACCAGCCCCGTGGCCACGATGCCCCAGCGCAGCACCGGCGCGGGCAGCCGGCGCGCCACGCGCGCCCCGCCGTAGCCGCCCGCCGTGGCGGCCACCATCATCACCAGCGCCTGCGGCCACTGCACGATGCCGCCCGCGGCATAGATGGCCACGGCAATCGCCGTGAGCAAGGCTGAGACCAGGTTCTTCATGCCGTTCATGGCATGGAGCTGGGTCTGCCCGAGCAGGCCGAACAGCGCCAGCAGCAGGATGCCCAGGCCGCCGTTGAAGTAGCCGCCGTAGGCCGCCACGGCCAGCATGCCCAGCGCGGCCCGCAGCGGCGACGGCGCGCCATGGTGGCTGGCCCCGGCCCATTGGCGCAACTGCGGCCCGAAGGCGAACAGGGCCGTGGCCGCGAGCAGCAGCCAGGGCACGACTTTCTTGAAGGTGGCATCGGGCGTGAACAGCAGCAGCGCCGCGCCCGCCGAGCCGCCGATGAGCGAGAGCGCCACCACGGTGCGCATCGAGAGGCCGGGCGGCGGCACCATGTCCTCGCGAAAGCCCCAGGCACCCGCCATGTAGCCGGGCAGCAGCGCCACGGTGCCGGTGGCATTGGCGGCCACGGGCGGCACGCCGGTGAAAACCAGCGCGGGCAGCGTGAGGAAGCTGCCGCCCCCGGCGACGGCATTGAGCGCGCCAGCGACGAAGGCGGCGGCGAGGAGCAAGGCGGTATCGAACATCGGAGCCGATCTTAGGCGGGCAGCACCGCCGTATTGGTTGCCTGCCGGGTTACGGTGTTTTACTTGGCCTATTTGGCCTATTTGGCCTATTTGGCATACGGGTCGGCAAAGCCCAGTTCTTCCATGATGGCGGTCTCGTAGGCCTCCATCTCGTCGGCATCTTCGGCGCTGGTTTCGTGGTCCCAGCCCTGGGCGTGCAGCGCGCCGTGCACCAGCAGGTGGGCGTAGTGTTCTTCCAGCGTCTTGTTCTGCTCGCGCGCCTCGCGCTCGACCACGGGTGCGCACAGCACGAGGTCGGCCACGGCCAGGGGGGCCTGCTGGTAGTCGAAGGTGAGCACGTTGGTAGCGTAGTCCTTCTGACGGTATTCACGGTTGAGCCGCTGGCCTTCCCCGGTGCCGACGATGCGCACGGTGATCTCCGCGTCCACGGCCAGCGCGTGGCGTATCCAGCGCGCCACTTTGTGGCGCGGCAGGGTGGCGCGGTGTTCGGCGGCATCGCGCGCGAATTGCAGGGACAGGGTGAGTTGGTTCAAAGCCATTTTGGCCTCCAGCGCCCGCCAGACAAGCGCTGGCAGCTATCAAATCGGGAGAAGAATCAGGCGGCTGGGCTGCGCCGGCTGCGTTGCGCGTCGTAGGCATCGACGATGCGCGCCACCAGCGGGTGGCGCACCACGTCGGCACTGGTGAAGCGCGAGATGGCGATGCCCTGCACGCGCTGGAGCACGCGCTCCGCGTCCACCAGGCCGCTCATGGCGCCCTTGGGCAGATCGACCTGGCTCACGTCGCCCGTGACCACGGCCTTGGCGCCGAAGCCGATGCGCGTGAGGAACATCTTCATCTGCTCGGGCGTGGTGTTCTGCGCCTCGTCGAGGATGACGAAGGCGTTGTTCAGCGTGCGCCCGCGCATGAAGGCCAGCGGCGCGATCTCCAGCGCGTTGCGCTCGAAGGCCTTCTGCACCTTGTCGAAGCCCATCAGCTCGTACAGCGCGTCGTACAGCGGGCGCAGGTACGGGTCCACCTTCTGCGTCAGGTCGCCGGGCAGGAAGCCCAGGCGCTCGCCGGCCTCCACGGCCGGACGCGTGAGCACGATGCGCTGCACCTGGCTGCGCTCCAGCGCATCGACGGCGCAGGCCACGGCGAGATAGGTCTTGCCCGTGCCTGCCGGGCCGATGCCGAAGGTGATGTCGTGCGTGGCGATGTTGTCCAGGTACACGCTCTGGCGCGGCGTGCGCGCGCGCAGGTCGGCGCGGCGCGTGTGCAGCACCTGGGCGCCGTCCCCGGCCTCGACCATGGCGCTGTCGCCCGCCAGCATGAGCTGCAGCATGTCGTCCTGGATCGGGCGGTCGGCCATTTCATACAGCGCCTGCAGCAGCTCCATGGCCTGCTGGGCGGCGGCCTTGGGGCCGTCCACCTTGAACTGTTCGTGCCGGTGGGCGATCTTGACCTGCAGCGCCAGCTCGATGGTGCGCAGGTGCGCATCGGCCGGGCCGCACAGGTGGGACAGGCGCAGGTTGTTGTGCGGGGTGAAGGTGTGGCGCAGGATCACGCTTGATAATTCCGTGGGTCGCCGCCCGAAGGTGCGGCAAAGGATTCGCATGATAGGCAAATTGACCGGCACGCTGCTGGAAAAGAACCCCCCCGAGGTCTTGGTGGACTGCAACGGCGTGGGCTACGAGGTGCTGGTGCCCATGAGCACCTTCTACAACCTGCCCGCCGTGGGCGAGCGCGTGGGCCTGCTCACCCAGTTCATCGTGCGCGAGGACGCGCAGCTGCTCTACGGCTTTGGCACGGCGCCCGAGCGCCAGGCGTTCCGCGAACTCATCAAGATCAGCGGCGTGGGGCCGCGCACGGCGCTGTCCATCCTCTCGGGCCTGGGCGTGCGGGACCTGGCGCAGGCCATTTCGCTGCAGGAGAGCGGCCGCCTGGTGAAGGTGCCCGGCATCGGCAAGAAAACCGCCGAGCGCCTGCTGCTGGAGCTCAAGGGCAAGCTCGGCGCCGACATGGGGGCGCGCGCCCACGCAGTCGACGACAGCCAGGCCGACATCCTGCAGGCGCTGCTGGCCCTGGGCTACAGCGACAAGGAGGCCGCCGCTGCCCTCAAGGCCCTGCCGGCCGACGTGGGCGTAAGCGAAGGCATCAAGCTGGCGCTGAAGGCGCTGGCCAAGTAACCGCAGCGCCCCGCGATGACCATCCACACCGACGACTTCGCCCCCGCGCCACCAAAGCGCGTGGTCTCCGCCGCCCCTGCCTCGCCGCAGGAAGAAGCGCTGGAGCGCGCGCTGCGCCCCAAGCTGCTGGACGACTATGTGGGCCAGGCCAAGGCGCGCGAGCAGCTTGAAATCTTCATTGGCGCGGCCAAGAAGCGCTCTGAGGCGCTGGACCACGTGCTGCTCTTCGGCCCGCCCGGCCTGGGCAAGACCACGCTCAGCCACATCATCGCCGCCGAGCTGGGCGTGCAACTGCGCCAGACCAGCGGCCCGGTGCTGGAAAAGCCCAAGGACCTGGCCGCGCTGCTCACCAACCTGGAGCGCAACGATGTGCTCTTCATCGACGAGATCCACCGCCTCTCGCCCGTGGTGGAGGAAATCCTCTACCCCGCGCTGGAGGACTACCAGATCGACATCATGATCGGCGAAGGGCCCGCGGCGCGCAGCATCAAGCTCGACCTGCAACCCTTCACCCTGGTAGGCGCCACCACGCGCGCCGGCATGCTCACCAACCCGCTGCGCGACCGCTTCGGCATCGTCGCGCGGCTGGAGTTCTACACGCCCGAGGAACTGTCGCGCATCGTCACGCGCAGCAGCGCGCTGATGCAGGCCCCCATCGACCCCGAGGGCAGCGCCGAGATCGCCCGCCGCTCGCGCGGCACGCCGCGCATCGCCAACCGCCTGCTGCGCCGCGTGCGCGACTACGCCGACGTGAAGGGCGACGGCTGCATCACCCTGGACATCGCCCAGCGCGCGCTGGCGCTGCTCGACGTGGACCCGCAAGGCTTCGACGTGATGGACCGCAAGCTGCTGGAGGCCGTGATCCACCGCTTCGACGGCGGCCCCGTGGGGCTGGACAACATCGCCGCGAGCATCGGCGAGGAGCCGGGCACCATCGAAGACGTGATCGAGCCCTACCTGATCCAGCAGGGCTTCTTGCAGCGCACCCCGCGCGGGCGCATCGCCACCCTGGCCGCCTACCGCCACCTGGGCGTGGCGCCGCCGCAGGGGGGCGGGCTTTTTTAGGAAGCCTGGGGGTCGGGGACAGTTCTGGAGGCAACCTTTGCGCGGTAGCTAGAACCCTCCCGTCTGGGCTGCCTATACGGCAGCGAACAGCATCGACAAGCGCAAGCTTTGGCCGCTGCTTTTCTGAGCTGCCTATCCGGCAGCGAACCACGGTGCGCGTGATGATCCAGCGCGCGGTGATTTCTGAGCTGCCTATCCGGCAGCGAACGGCGTGCAGAAGGCCACGCTGATCCAGAACATTTTCTGAGCTGCCTATCCGGCAGCGAACAAGCCCGCGCGAGCGCAAGGTGTGGGCGCTGTTTTCTGAGCTGCCTATCCGGCAGCGAACCCATGCTTGTGCCTGCTGTCGCTTCCCGTTAGTTTCTGAGCTGCCTATCCGGCAGCGAACATCTCCGCGATCTACTGGGCAAAAGCCCTGACTTTCTGAGCTGCCTATCCGGCAGCGAACCCGTCGTAGGTGTGCAGCGTGATGTTGCCCTTTTTCTGAGCTGCCTATCCGGCAGCGAACCTGATGCTGCTGACGGCGATCGCCACGATCATTTTCTGAGCTGCCTATCCGGCAGCGAACCAGCACGATGGTGCGCCGTGCCGTGGGCCGCTTTTCTGAGCTGCCTATCCGGCAGCGAACGGCAGCGCGGCGGGGTCCAGGCCCATGAGGCTTTTCTGAGCTGCCTATCCGGCAGCGAACGTACTTCTCCACCCATTCGGTGTTGATCTGGTTTTCTGAGCTGCCTATCCGGCAGCGAACCCAGCATGCAGCAAAGTCGCTATCGTCCAGCATTTCTGAGCTGCCTATCCGGCAGCGAACAAGCACGAAGCCGCCCAGGAAGCCAAGCGAGAGTTTCTGAGCTGCCTATCCGGCAGCGAACGCGCAACCTGTCCAAGGTGGTCGTGTGTCCTTTTTCTGAGCTGCCTATCCGGCAGCGAACTGCAGCGAAACTCGCTGGCGCAGGCGCTCAACTTTCTGAGCTGCCTATCCGGCAGCGAACGCTGATCCGCGCCGCCTGGCTGGGCTGCGACTTTTCTGAGCTGCCTATCCGGCAGCGAACTGCGCGCCGCGCGTCACGCGCAGCAGCACGTCTTTCTGAGCTGCCTATCCGGCAGCGAACGCGTTGCCCGATGCCATAGCGCTCTCGACGGCTTTCTGAGCTGCCTATCCGGCAGCGAACATCGAGGCCGTGCCCACCGACGAAGCCGAGGCTTTCTGAGCTGCCTATCCGGCAGCGAACTCGCCCAGGGCCTGCATGCTGGCGCACGTGTCTTTCTGAGCTGCCTATCCGGCAGCGAACACGTCGAGCGCAGGCAGGTCGCTGGCGTGGCGTTTCTGAGCTGCCTATCCGGCAGCGAACTGGGGGCAGCGGCGCTTCAATTCGCCCGGGATTTTCTGAGCTGCCTATCCGGCAGCGAACGCGCAGTTGATGGTCTGGCCGTTGCTCACCACTTTCTGAGCTGCCTATCCGGCAGCGAACTCGGGGAAGCGCGCGAACAGGTCTTTCCAGTTTTTCTGAGCTGCCTATCCGGCAGCGAACGACCATGCCGCTACCGCTCGCAATCTGGATCTTTTCTGAGCTGCCTATCCGGCAGCGAACAGGATCATTGACCGCTGGCTTGAGCTGGAAGATTTCTGAGCTGCCTATCCGGCAGCGAACGGGTGTAGCGCAGCGCCTGAGCATTGCCCCAATTTCTGAGCTGCCTATCCGGCAGCGAACAACTTCCTGGGTTCGGGTTCAGGGTGAAGCCCTTTCTGAGCTGCCTATCCGGCAGCGAACCGGTTCTCGGCTCCCGTCACAGGAAACGTGACTTTCTGAGCTGCCTATCCGGCAGCGAACATCGCGGGCGAGCGCGTTGCCTAACCGCCATGATTTCTGAGCTGCCTATCCGGCAGCGAACACGACGCCTTCCTCTGCCCTTCGGATGGCATATTTCTGAGCTGCCTATCCGGCAGCGAACGCGCTCGACGCTATCTAGTGTCGTGAGTTAGAAGTTCGCAAACAAAATCTCTCGACGCTCGCGAGGATGTCGTCGGCGGTCTTGGACCACACGAACGGCTTCGGGTGGTCATTGTTGTTCTTGATGTAGTGCCTGATCGCCTGTTCGAGTTGTCGTGTGGAGCGATGAGTGCCGCGGCGGATGTACTTTTGCGTCAGGGTGGAGAACCAGCGCTCGACCTGGTTCAGCCAGGACGCAGAGGTCGGGGTGAAGTGCACGTGAAAGCGCGCATGCCGGGCAAGCCAGCTTCTGATGGCAGGAGTCTTGTGTGTTCCGTAGTTGTCCATCACGAGGTGGATGTCCAGCACCGCCGGCACGTTGGCCTCGATGGTGCGCAGGAACTGCAGGAACTCCGCGCTTCGATGGCGGCGATGCAAGTCCCCGATGACGGACCCGGTGGCAATGTCCAACGCCGCGAAGAGCGTGGTCGTGCCGTGGCGCTCGTAGTCGTGGGTACGCCGCTCGGGGATGCCCGGGGCCAGGGGCAGCAGGGGCTGCGTGCGATCGAGTGCCTGAATTTGACTCTTCTCGTCCACGCACAGGACCATGGCCATGAGCGGCGGGTCCAGATACAACCCGACGATGTCGCGCACCTTCTCCACAAACAGGGGATCGCTGGAGAGCTTGAAGGTCTCTTGGCGATGAGGCTGGAGTCCGAATGCGCGCCAGATGCGAGACACCGCCGTTTGCGACATGCCGGTTTCGCGCGCCATGGTGCGGGTGCTCCAATGCGTCGCCGCATCGGGAACGCTCTCCAGCGTCTTGGCGATTACGGCGTCGACCCGCGCGTCGTCAATCGTTCGCGGTGCGCCAGGCCGAGGGGCGTCCAGCAGTCCGTCCAGCCGATGCTCGACGAATCGGGCGCGCCACTTCGAAACCGTCTGCTGCGTCACGCGCTGGCGGCTTGCAACCACCTGGTTGTCCACGCCTTCGGCGCAGGCCAGAACAATGCGAGCGCGCAACGCCAGCGCCTGCGCGGTCTTGCGCCGCAGCGTCAGCGCTGTGAGCTGCTCGCGCTCGGTTTCGCTCAGCACCAGTTCTGCCTTGGGTCTTCCTCGCATGGCCGCCTCGTCGTGTGCATACGGTACACGATCGATTCGGCCATCTTCGATTAGTTCAACGAACTTCTAACTCACGACACTAGTTGGTGCGTGCAGATTTCTGAGCTGCCTATCCGGCAGCGAACGAATCGCCACGCAACCATGGCCGCGTCCCTCTTTTCTGAGCTGCCTATCCGGCAGCGAACGCGCAGTATCAATCGCGTAAAGCTCCGACTCATTTCTGAGCTGCCTATCCGGCAGCGAACGAACTCACCGGCCTGACCAACTGGGACGGCAATTTCTGAGCTGCCTATCCGGCAGCGAACGAACTCACCGGCCTGACCAACTGGGACGGCAATTTCTGAGCTGCCTATCCGGCAGCGAACCTCTCGCGCATCGTCTTGGTGATGGCCTGGCTTTTCTGAGCTGCCTATCCGGCAGCGAACTTCTTGCAGGCCACCGCCAGTGGGCGCGTGATTTTCTGAGCTGCCTATCCGGCAGCGAACACGCGGATCGTGTGCGGCTTGTAGCCCAGGATTTTCTGAGCTGCCTATCCGGCAGCGAACGATGGGTCGCCGACGAACGCCACCCACAGCCTTTTCTGAGCTGCCTATCCGGCAGCGAACGGCGTTGCTGATGTAAGTGGCTGTCGCCTTCTTTTCTGAGCTGCCTATCCGGCAGCGAACGACCACACAACCGGCCAGGCCGCCGACATCGTTTTCTGAGCTGCCTATCCGGCAGCGAACAGGACCACGCGCCCACTCAGCCGCATGGACTTTTTCTGAGCTGCCTATCCGGCAGCGAACGCTGCACTGCCTTCCTTGGCTTGCGCCCGCTTTTTCTGAGCTGCCTATCCGGCAGCGAACGGGCGCCCAGAGGGGCCAAAACGGGCGAAATGTTTCTGAGCTGCCTATCCGGCAGCGAACGTGGGCATGGCTGGGCGGTCTGGCACGGGCTCGTTTCTGAGCTGCCTATCCGGCAGCGAACCAGGTGGTTTTTGACGTGACAGAGCTGGAGGTTTTCTGAGCTGCCTATCCGGCAGCGAACACGACGACGGCGCCGCGCGTCACGCGGTCGATTTTCTGAGCTGCCTATCCGGCAGCGAACCCAATCAGCCACCATTCATCGGGCGAGACGGATTTCTGAGCTGCCTATCCGGCAGCGAACAAATCCATGGTTTTCGGAGTGGCCTGGGCCTTTTTCTGAGCTGCCTATCCGGCAGCGAACTGGCCGGCTACTTCGGCATCCAGGCTTTCGCGTTTCTGAGCTGCCTATCCGGCAGCGAACTCCTTGCCGGGGCTGCCGTCGCGGTTCCTGGTTTTCTGAGCTGCCTATCCGGCAGCGAACGTAGATCACAGCTTCGGCGGCCATGACTTCGATTTCTGAGCTGCCTATCCGGCAGCGAACAAGGACACGGCGAAGCTCAATGAGCTGGAAAATTTCTGAGCTGCCTATCCGGCAGCGAACGTTGACGGTGCGCGCCGGGATTGCGCCAGGACTTTCTGAGCTGCCTATCCGGCAGCGAACCTCGTTCTCATGCATCCAACTCTTTGATTATTAAAGAATAAAGAGTCATTCAAAGCCATCCAGCCAATTTTTGACTTACCGCGTAACCTATTGATTCATATAGTCTTCCAGCAGCGTGAGAAAAAAGGGTCAGAACCAGGGAACGCTGGCCTGCGGGCCCAGGCCGTAGGTGTTGAAACGCCCAGCCAAGGCACTTTCGAGAATCGGGCCGTGGGCCACGAACAGGCAAAACGGCTGGCCCGTGCTGCTGCTGCGCAATTGCGCATACGGTAGGTCAGGGGTACGCTCCACGCTGTCGGGGATGGCGGCTGCGGCCTGTTCAGCGGTTTCGCCCTTGCGCAGCATGCGGCGGCGGCGCAGGCGCTCAGCGTTGGTCTTGAACTGGCGGCGCAGCACCAGCCGGTGGGGAGCGTCTGGCGGTGCGGCCGCCAGCGGCGCAAGCGCCACATGGTCGCGCATGCCCCTGAGCCAGTCCTGCGCCATCAGGGTCGGCAATGCTTGCTCGCTGCCATGCAGCCGTAGCACTTTTCCCAGGGTACGCCGGTGCCGGGGGGCATCCACGTGCTGCGGAAAGCTCACTCCAATATCGCCCGCCCCATGCTGCACCAGCGCACGGTGCAGCTTGGCCACCAACGCGCCCAGCAAGTGCGCATGGCTGAACTCCGGGTCGGGCAGCAGGGTGATGTCGATGTAGTGCGTGGTCATGGTCATCAGTTCGCATCACCAAACACGCCGCCCCGGATGAGCACGGCCATCACGAAGTGCTGCTGCTCCACAGGCGGCACCTGGTCCTTCAGCAACCAGTTGTCCAGCAGGGTGTAGAAGTCCAGTTTCTGCTTGGGCTGGCGGTAAGCCTTGCCCTGGGTGGTGACGGAGCCGTAGGGCTCCACCGCGATCGGACCCAATTCGTCGGCTCCGATGTACCAGGTGTCGATGGTGCGGATGGCATTGCCGATTTTTTGCGAGTGAATGGCGGCCACGCCGCTTACCTGGTACAGCGTCTTGCTTTTGCCCGCGCTGCTTTTATCCAGTATCAGCTCTTGCGAGGGGAATACCTCTTGCCCCGCGCCCTGGCGCACAAAGGCTGTCACCCGCAGCAGCACATGTGCCGAACCTGCCAGCCCGGCCGCAATGGCCTGGCCCAGTTCAGTCACACCTTTTGCTTCCGTATTGATAGCATCTACCGCACGTGTATCAAGCGCCAGGGCGTCAAAAGACCATTCATTCACGGCCTTGCCGTCCTGCATCCGCTCGACTATGACTTGCACACTTTCTGCGCCTACGCGGTTGCGCCACAGAAACCGGCCATTGGCCAGATTGGCGGCGTATCGCAGGGCCAGCGCGCCAAAGCCGTGCTGCTGCACATAGCCTTGCACGGTGGCCTGCAGCTTGGCCTGGTAGGCCGCGCTGTTGCAGGCCGATGGCGTGCCTGCACCGCCCAGCATGCGCAGCGTGAATTGCACCTTGAGCGTGTCGGCCTCCGGATGCAAGGCGGCCACGTCCACGGTTTGCAGGTTGGGGTTCTCGATGGCAGCGTCCAGCTTGGCAGGATCCTGGTCTTTGGCCTTGCGCCGGTTGCTGATGGTGCCGCGCACGGATTTGGTCTGGATGGAGACGGGCCGCCAGGCGTGCGACTGGGCCCGCTCCTCCCAGCGGCCGGCGTGGAACACGGCGTCGGACGGGTCCAGCTTGCGCTCGAAGGCCAGGACGGAGGCGGTGGTGAGTTTGTCGGTCATGGTGTCGATCCTTGAGAAATTCTGTGGGTGTTGAATGCGAATGGGCAGATGCCGGCTCAGGTGTAGTCATAGGCCTCGGCGGCGTCCCATTCGTCCGGCGTGTCGGATGGGCCATTGGCATCCATGGGCGTTGTTGCCTCCAGCGGGGACTGGTAGCCATTGCGGCATCGGTACAGGCCTTGGGCGGCGTCGGTTTCAGCGTGCCACAACAGTTGCGCCAAGCTGCTCAGGCGGTGCGGACTGATCCATTCGCCCAGCGAATAGACCGACTCCACGAACCGCAGGGGCACCGAGGCATCGCGCGCATTGCGCACCGCGCCTGCGGCATGCGCCTGGGGCGTGAGGGCGGCATAGCCGACGGGGATGGGCACCACCCAGCCGCTGCCCTTGGGGCGCAACGGGTCGCCCCAGCGCACCTGGCCATGGGGCACGGGTGCGCCGTCTGCGCCGGGCAGTGGTTGGTGGTTGAAGCGTGCTGCGTGCAGCCAGGCGTCCAGCAGCGTGGCGTCGGGCCGGGTGCCACGCAGGTGCCGCAGGCGCTGGGCCAGCAGGTCGTCACGCCCCACCAGGGCAAAGCCGGGCAGCCACTGCCGGCGCCATTGGCGGAACGCTTTTTCGGCGGCCACGGGGTCTTCGGGCACGATGGCCATCCACGGCCGCACCCGCTTGCCCGGCACGGGGCGCGAAGGCAGCACGCTCCCACCGGCTACGCGCATGCCGGCCAGCGTGTCGCCCGTGATCTGCGCCCAGTCGGCCAGTTGGGCGTCGTTGCCCTGCACCAGCGCCGCAGGTGCGCCGGGCGGCAGTTTTTCGGATACGGCCAGCACCAGCGTCAGTTGCAGGTGCATGCGGCCTTCCTCCACGATGGCGGCGGTGCTGCCGTCTTTGTCCACCGGGTTGCGCGTCAGGTTGAAGCTGCGCACATAGCCCTGCGTGACTTGCTCCTGGTGGTCGTGGCACACCACACCCACGCCTTGCAGGCGCAGCGGTATGCCGACCTGCGCCAGCTTGCGCTCCAGCGCCCACATCAACCCGGTGAAGGCGGTGATGGACGGGAAGCCGTGTGTGAGCGGACTGGCGATGGCATTGGCGTTCTGGATGCGCAGGTGGGGCAGGACAAGGATGGCTTCTGGTGCCGTCATTGCGTGGCCTCCTTGCGTGCGGCACGGATACGGTTACGTCGCTCGCGCAATTGCTGGCCAAAGCCATCCTCGTCTGCCAGCAGTTCTTTCTTCCATGCGCGAAACTCAATTTCGCCCAAATGCAGCTTGCCTTCCAAGCGGTCATTGAGCCAATTGCCGAAGCGCCTGCCAATGGCATCAGGCCACTCCATTGCCAGCCACGTGTCTGCAAAGTCCGCTTCCTCTGGCAGCTCCGCCCGCAGCGGGTCAAGCCAATATTGCTCGTCCTGATGGAGCTTGGAAAAATGCTCGTCGTTCAGCGTCCAGCCTGGCTTGAGCATGTGCTCCAGGTCTGCTGCCATAGCCACCATTTCATCCACCAGCTGGTACACCATGTCATCCCGCTGGTTGTGGGTCGCTTGATTTGCGGGTGGGTTGGACTCCAAGAACACTCGCAATGCCTGCACGGTTTGGCGCACCAAAGGGCGACTGCCGAAGTAGTGGTTAAACACGGAGTCGGTGTAGACGGGCAGGCGCTTTTCGCTCTCCTTCCACTGCGGCGGCAGCGACGACAGCAGGTAGTTCATGCCCCGGCGCTCACTGTTGAGCTGGCTGATATTTTGTGGCTTCGTTCCACCCATGTTCTGTACGGCCAGACCTGGGTAGTCATGGAACACGCCGTCGTGCGCTTTGCGCTCGCGTCGGGCTTGGCGAGCGGCCTTGTTGGCTTCGCCGAAGCGGTCTGCATGGATTTGCAGATAGGCCTGATGTACCAGCGATGCTGGAAACAGGGGTACCAATAACAGATAGGCTTGGTCAACGCAGACCATGCCGGGTGAGTCAAGCCAATAAATTTGCTTGCTGAGGGTGCTGGCGGCAGGTTGCGGGCATTTACTGCGCAGTAAGTCCAACCATGGCTGTCCATCAATGCCGTCACCAGCGGCAAAGGCATTCACTGTGTCTTCATCGCCTGCGGCCAGCCATGCCCCCAACGATCGACTATCAAACAAGCTGTCGAGCAGCAAATACAGCTCATAGGCGGCGTTGTTGTGGGCGCCATCGCCTGTAGCGTCCCATAGGCTTTCACTCTCCGGAAGGGCGTGTGAGCCCAAAACTTCCAATGTGGGCAAGGTGGAGAAGTCCACTGCCAAATGGGTGACGCCTTTAACCTTCAGGTCAGGATGCGTCGCCTTGGCAATGTGGCTGGCAATGGCGATTGTTCCTGCCGCCCTTGCACCCTTCGCCAGAAGGGACTCCAGCGTGTATTTTTCTTGGGCAGCGCTGATCGCATTGCGTGCCGCTGCATCCGTGCGATCGTGGTACCGCGCCATGACGGCGTTCAGGCGGCGTTCAACGTGCTGGTGCATGTGCAGCCGTATCTGTCGGCCTCGCGGTGTGAGTGTCGCTTCATCCTTCACGCAGTCTCCTCCTGGCGATAAAATGAATATCCATCATACGTGAAGATCTGCAGAACACGCAGCTTAGAAAATCATCCGTGATGATCTTTTGCCCTGCCGCATAGGCAGTCATACCGAATATCGGTAAGCGCTATAAAATCTCCTCCATCCCATGGCGATCGTCTCTTTCAAGTGTCAGGACACCCAGCGCTTGTTCACCAGTGGCAAGACCCGCCGTTTCGCCAATATCCAGAGCGTGGCAGAGCGCAAGCTGACGCAATTGGATGCAGCGCAAACGCTCGATTTCTTGCGCAGCCCTCCGGGCAACCGCCTGGAACTGTTGAGCGGCGACCGCCAAGGTCAGCACAGCATTCGCATCAATGACCAGTGGCGCGTGTGCTTTGTCTGGACGGGAAAAGGGGTGGCCGACGTGGAAATCGTGGATTACCACTGAGGTGCCTGCTCGCTGCCGTATGGGCAGCTCAGTTTCAGGAGAAATACATGTTCAAGAACGGCATGCGGCCAGTCCACCCCGGCGAAGTCCTGCGCGAGGATTTCCTGAAGCCCATGGGTATGAGCGCCAACGCACTCGCCAGGCAATTGCATGTGCCGGCCTCGCGCATCAATGACATCGTGCTGGAGCGGCGCGGTATCACTGCCGATACCGCGTTGCGCCTGGGCCGTTGCTTTGGCGGCGATGCACAGTCGTGGCTGAACCTGCAAACGGCCTATGACCTGCGGGTGGCGGAACTGGACGAGACGCTGCAAACGGCCGTGATGGCAGTGCATCCCATAGCACTGCATCCAACCTGACGGCCTCATTGCTTGACAGTAAAGCCCAGCAATTCATGGAACAGCCAGCCATCGCAGTGCGCAGGAAGGCTGGCAGTGGCATAGCGTTCCGCGCACTCCTGCAGTGACAACCCCCGCGCTTGCGCCAGCGCAGACAATTCCTCCATCAGCTCCACCTGCGGCCACGGAGATACGCTGGAGGATGTCAACTGCGTCTCTGGCACCGGATGGCACAGGCTGTCATGCACAGGCACGTACAGCTTGTCGCCACGCCGCTCTCCATCCTGAATGCGGTGCAGCACCAGCCTTTCCTCATCCTCATCGGGCAGCAAGACCACGTCGTCGCGCCGCAGCGGGTCGTGGCGAAAGCGCTGGAACTGCGGCAACAGGCCGGTGAGCCAGAGGTGCCCCGGGTGGGCCCAGTGCAGGCAGGCCGCATGGGTGGGCATGGGCGTGCCTTGCGGGCGCGGCAGCATGCTGTCGTGCATGCGGGCATGCTCCAAATCCACGAGGCGGCGGCTGGGGAACAGCTTGTCGAGCGCCAGGGCGATGCGCGGCTGCGCATCCACGGTCCACGCATCGGTGCCGCGCGTCTCCCGCGCCAGCAGGTCATGCAGGGAGTGCGTCTTGAGCTGGAACGGTGCGCGTGCGGTTTCAAAACCTGGCCTGCAGAAGGCGGCCTGGTTGGCTTTTTCGTAATGCCTCAGGTTGCTGTCCAGCACCACCATGTTGACGCCACCCACAGGGCCTTGCCGGTGGCGCCGCACGCGCCCGGCCAGTTGGATGAGCGAACGCATGGACGAAGGTTCGACCACGGCCCAGTCGTAATCGTGGTCCCGGCCCACTTCCGTGACGGGAGACCCCAGCACGATGAACAGGTGATCGGGTTCGGGGTGCGCATCGATGAATGCGCGCAGCGCCGGACGCTGGAGCACGGGGTCCAGCCCGCCTTGGGCACCCCGGCGGTCGAGCAGGATGTCGAGCTGCCGCTCGATGGCCGATCGCAGCCACAACGGGAACTGGGAGTGGTACACGCACAGGTGCACGCGCACACCCGGGGCGGGAGCGCCCAGGGCGTACAGGGCCAGTGCCACGTCGTACAGCGGGGCGATGTTGGCCATGCGAACCAGACCCAGGCTGATGCGCTTGCCACTCGCCGCGTCGGTGCTGTGGTTGTGGGGCAGTTGGTGCAGCCGCCATGCCTGCTCCAGCGCCACGCGGGCAAAGTCTTTGCGCCGCTCGGGCTGCTTCATGCTCTGCCAGGTTTCGGGCAAGGGTGCAATCTGGGCCTGCCGCCTTGCCTCGGCCTGCGCCAAGCGGGCTACGCGCTTGTGCACGTACTGGGTGTGGGCCTCGCGGAAGGCGGCGCCATCGGCACAGTCCTGTGCAGCCTGCTGGAATTCGTCGATCCACAGGCAGCAGATGGGCGCGGGCTCGCCGGGCCGCTCGCTGCGGTGCTGCTGGTACACCGCGCGCCCTGCGCGGTAGGCCAGGAAGAGCCCTTCCACCAGCGCGGGCGGCAAGGTGGCGGAGGAGAGCAGCACGCGGCTGCCCAGCAGCCCCGCCCAGTGCACCAGCCGCGTGAGGGCAGGCAGGTCGGCGATGTCGAAGTCGTCGGGTTCATCCAACACCAGGTCGCTGGTCAGCAGGCGCAGCATGGGCGCGATCTGGCGGCCGCCGCGCAGGCTTTCGGTGGCGGGGGTGAGGTGGTCCACGGTGCACACCAGCAGCGGCGCGGCGATCAAAGCGCGGGCCTTGGCATCGTCCGTCAGGCGCTGCAGCAAGGGATGCTGGTCATTGCCCTCGTACAGCACGGTGCCCGCTTCGTCCAGCAGTTGCTGGCGCGATGCGGAGCCGCTGGCCTCGGCCTGCTGCGCCCAGTATTCAAACAACGCACGGCTGGCAGCACCGCCGACCTGGATGGCGAGCTGCTCTTCACCCAGGCCCAGGCCGCTCTGAAAGCTACGCCCGGTCTGCAGTGTGAGTGTGCGCAGCCCGATGGCAAACGCACAGCGCATGCCGGTGGCCGGGTCGGCCAGTGCGTTCATGACGCGGGCGTTGCCCAGTGTCTTGCCGCAGCCGGTGGAGGCCATGTTGACGATGAAGGCGCCCTGTGCCGCTGCCCGCAGGCGCGCGCTGGCGGCCAGGTCGGCGGCCTTGTCTTGCCAGGCAAAGCGTGGGTCGGCGCTGCGTTTCTTGAGGGGCTTGTGGTTCTTGAGCGCAGGCAGGCTGTGCGCCAGGCTGGGCAGGGAGCGCGCGACCAGCGTGGCGTGGCCCTGCACGCCCAGCAGGTGCTCATCCAGGGTTTGATTGAAAATCGGGCTCCAGCGCTTGCCAGGCAAGCGCTGGCAGCTATCGTTTTTGAGGCCATCGGTTCGTGTGTTCGCATACAGCGGGTACCCCGCATTGCGGTAGGACTGGCGCCGGGGCTCGTCGTGGATGCCGGAGTAGTGATGGTCGGCCAACATCAGGCACAGGCGCGCCACATGCATGGCAAAGGGGTCGTGCAGCACCTGCCCGCTGGCGAGTGGCGGCGAGATCGCCAGCAGCTTGCGGGCGTAGCGGGCGGCCTGCTTGCGCCAGGCAGGGGTAGCCACGGGCAAGCCGTGGGGAAAGTGCCAATGGGCGCGCACGGTGGCGTGGTCGGCACGCTCGCGCGGCTCGTTCCAGTCGGCGCTGACGCGGGCCAGCACGTCCTCCAGTTCATTGGCGTTGATGAAAAGAGGATGCGCGCCAAAGCGCCGGTATTCCGCCTGGGGCGCGTCGATGTCTTCATCGTCACCGCCGCCCGCCTGCGGGACGGGCAGGCACGGCAGCCGGTGGTGGGTGAACACCAGCCATGCCACGGCCTGGGCCAGCGGCGGCAACCGGGCGAAGGGTGGATTTTGCGTAGCCCGAGGTTCATCCAGGCCGTCTCGCAGCAGGTGCCCGCCTGTGTGATCCAGCCACAGCGCTTCATACGCGCTGGTATCCATGTCTGCATCGGCGCACGCTGCCATGCGCTGCAGCCAGCCTGCATCGTCATCACGGCCCACGAACGCCCCGAACAACCGCACCGACACCCATTCGTGCCGGTAGTGATTGCGTTCGCGCATGCCAGGGTTTTTCAATCGATCCTGAAAAGCCTGTGTGGCCTTGCCCAGGTCGTGCAGCAGGGCGGCCAGCGCGGCCAGGGCCGTCATCAGCGGCAGGTGGTGCCAGGCGTTCTCGTCACCCGCGCGCAGCACGTTGCGGGCCGTCGTGTTGGTGGGCACGGCCCCCTGGTCGTTGAACTGGCGGGTATCGCCGACCACCCAGAGCAGCTCGCTGTGGTCGCGTCCGCGAATCCAGTGGCAGGCCACGGCGGTGTTCTTGCGCGCGCTCTGGCGCAGCAGCCGGCGCACGGTGTCCAGTCCGTCCTGCGTGATGGGTGTTTGCCAGGTGCGCTCGCCGCGCCGCTCGGCAAACTGGTCAAGGATGCGGCGCGTCTCAGTCAGTGCACGCTTGGTGCATTGGGCAACGAACAGTACGTTCATGCGCTAGGCTCCTGCGGCAGCGCTGGCGCGTTGGCTAGGCGCGCGGTGGCGGCAGCGATTTGCTGAAGCGCTTCGATGATGAAGTCCAGCGATTCGCTGCGCGTCAAGGCCTCGATGCACTGGCGACGGAACTGCTGCTCGTCATCGCCGCGCATGGCCGACAGGAAGGCCTGCGGCAGGATGGCCGCATCCTTGACCAGATCCGCAGCGTCGAACACCAGCCCGCCGCGCCGCGTCTTGCCGTGCAGCACCGCCAGGCCATGCGGCAGGCCCAGCACCCAGGTGGCCGTGGCGCCCAAGCCATAAGCCAGGTAGTTGCCGTGGTCCAGAAAGCGGTTGGCGGCATCGGTGCCCGTGCCGCGCTTGGCACGGGTGAATTCACCGTAGCCCACCGCATCGACGGCCAGCTTGAACAGCGCCTTGGTCAGATGCGCTTCATTGGCGAGCAGGGCCGTGACATCGGGGGCGCTCGCCATGCGCGGCGTGAAATGCGCCACCAGGCCCTGCAGGCGCACCAGATCCACGGCAAAACCCGCCTCGCGCAGGGCGCGGGCGGCCCACGCGGCCTGCAAGCGCTGCAGCCGCAGTGCCTGCAACTGCCTGGCCGCATGCAGGCGCAGCGCATCGTCGAACCAGAACCGCACCCAGGCCTGCAGGTACTCGGTGGGCCGGTACTCACTTTGCGGCGTGAGCCAGGCCACCTCCACATCGACCTCAGTGGCGGCAAACAGCGGCGTGCCACCACCGCCGCAGAAACCCACCAGCACACCGGCCTTCGCCAGTTCGCGCATGGCGGCCTGGGTGATAGACGTGCCCGTGCCCAGCAGGATGCTGGTGGTGTTGGCAATCGGAATGTTCCAGTACAGGCTCTTCTTGCCCGCGTCGGTCACGTATTCGACGCGGCCGCCATTGACGAGCACACGGCAGTGCTCCAGGTAATAGATGTTGGCGCGTTTGGAATGGATGATCGTCTTGAGATCGGTACTGCGAATCGCCTCGGTCACCTTCCTGTCCCCCTCTCGTGACGGCAATGGCACCCATCATGCCGCCGCGCGCAGGGGCTACGCGCCCAGCACGGAAAAATACTCCTTCAACGCCGCGCGCTGCGTGCGCGTGGCATTGACCGGGGCGGCCGTGTCCTCGTAGCCCAGGGCCATGCCGCAGACCACCAGATGGTCGGCGGGCAGGCCCAGGGCCTGGCGCACCACGCCGGGGTACGAGGCCAGCGCGCCGATGGCGCAGGCGCCCAGGCCGCGCGCATGGGCGGCCAGCATCAGGCCGTGCAGGGCCATGCCCAGGTCCATGAAGCCGCCGCTGCCGAAGTCCTGCTGCAGCGTGACCACCAGCGCCGCCGGCGCATCGAAGAAACGGTAGTTGTGCGCGAAGTGCCGGGCGCGCGCGGCGGCATCGCCGCGCTCCACGCCCAGGCAGCCGTACAGCGCCTGGGCCGCCGCCACCTGGCGCTTGCGCAGCTGCATCGGCATGGGGCGCGGGAAGTAGGCGTAGTCCTCCTCCTCGGGCTGGCCGCTGGCGCAGGCGTGGCACAGGGCATCGGTCAGGGCCTGGCGCACGCCGCCCTGCACCAGCCAGAAATGCCCGGGCTGCAGATTGGCGCCGCTGGGTGCCAGCCGGGCGGTTTGCAGCAACTCTTCCAGCAGGGGCCGGGGTACCGGCGTGGACAGAAAGGCGCGCACGGAGTGGCGCGTGCGCGCCAGCGGTTGGTAGGTGTCAGTCATTCGGAGCCATTCCAGGCGCCCAGCAAGGTGGCGCTGCCCAGCCCCCCGGCGCCGGCCACGCAGGCCAGCGCCAGGGCCTGGGGCTGCGTGGCCGCCGCCGCCGCGCGGCGGGCCAGCGCGCGCACCAGGGCGATGGCGCCCGAGGCGCCAATGGGGTGCCCGCGCGCCAGCCCGCCGCCTTCGGCGTTCAGCGCCTGCCAGGGCAGGCCCTGGGCGGCGGCGAAGGCCAGTCCCTGCGCGGCGAAGGCATCGTGCAGCTCCACGGCGCCTAGCGCGGCCGGGGCGATGGCGTGGCGCTGCAGCAGCGCCAGCGCGGCCTGCTGGGCGCAAAGCATGGGCGCCTCGGGCGCGCCGCCCAGGGTGCAGGCGTCGCGCCAGGCGGCGCGCGGGCGCAGGCCCCAGCGGCGGCAGGCGGCCGGGTGGGCCAGCAGCAGCAGGGCCGCGCCATCGGCCCGGGGGGCGATGGCCAGGGGCGAGAGGCTGCAGTCCAGCCCCTGGGCGCTGGCGCGCTGGCGCACGGCGGGCATGCGCGCGGCGCGGGCGGGCGTTAACGCGCGCGGATAGGCGTCGTGCGCCAGCCCGGCCACGGGCACGATTTCGGCCTGCTGGGCGCTGCGGTGGCGGCAGGCCTGGGCGTGGCTGTGCAGGGCGTAGGCGTCCTGCGCGCTGCGGGCCAGGGCCTGCAGCGCGGCGCTGTCGGCCGCGGCGTCGAGCATGTCGGGGTCGCGCGCGGGCCAGGGGGTGAAGGCGGGCTGCTCGTAGGGCTGGGGTGCCTCGGCGCCGCGCGGGCGGTGCATGCGGATGGGGGCGCGGCTCCAGGCTTCGGCGCCGCCGGCCAGCACCACCTGGGCCTGGCCCAGGGCCAGCAGGCCGCAGGCCTGGGTGACGGCGTCCATGCCGGCGCAGCATTGCGTGTCCACGGTCAGCGCCTGGGTGCGTTCGGGCAGGCCGGCGGCCAGCGCCAGCAGGCGCGCCGGGTTGCCGCCCGCGCCCAGGGCGTTGCCCAGCACCACGGCGTCCACCGCATCGGCGGGCAGGCCGGCCTGCGCCAGCAGGTGCCGCACCAGCGGCGCGCCCAGGTCATGCGGCTCGCAGTGGCGCAGCGCGCCGCCGACGGGGGCCACCGGGGTGCGGACCCAGCCGATGATGGGCCAGCCGGCGTTCAGCGCCATGGCCGCAGCCTTTCGTCGGCGGCCCGCAGCGCCTGGGCCAGGGCGGCGTGGTCGGTCTTGCCGCTGCGCGTTTGCGGCCAGGGGCCTTGCCAGCACCACCACTGGCGCGGGGCCTTGTAGGCCTCCAGCGTGGCGCGGCACCAGTGGGCCAGGGCCAGCCCGTCGGGCAGCGCCTGGCCCGGGGCCACGGCCAGCACGGCATGCACGCGCAGGCCGCGCAGCGGATCGGGCAGGCCCAGCACGCTGGCCTGGGCGATGGCCGGGTGGGCCTGCAGGCGCGCTTCCACTTCCTCGGGGAACAGGTTCTTGCCCTGGGTGACGAGCATGCGGCTTTCGCGGCCGCACAGGTGCAGCAGGCCCTGGGCGTCGAGCCAGCCCATGTCGCGCACGCTCAGCCAGCCGTCTTCCTGCACGGCGGCCGAGCCGTCGATGGCGTGCACGTAGTCCATGAACAGCATGGGGCTGCGCATCCAGATGCGCCCGGGCTCGCCCGTGGCCACCGGAGTGTGGGGATGGTCGCCGATGCGCAGGGCGACGTTGCTGAACGGGCGGCCCACGGCCTGGGGTGGCGCGTCTTCGCAGGCGTCCATCCAGGCCACGTAGCTGGCTTCGGAGGCGCCGTAGAACTCCACGATGCGCGCAGCGGGGAACAGCCGGCGCAGCGCGGGCGTGTGCTCGCGCATCCAGCGCGCGCCGCTGATGAGCACCAGCCGCACCTGGGGCACGGGGGCGCATTGGCGGCGCTGCGCCAGCTGCAGCATCAGCAGCAGCTGGCTGGGCACGGCCACCAGCACGGTGGCGGGCGCGCTGGCCAGGTCGTGCAGCGTGCGTTCGGCGGAAAAATGCGCCTGCACCACGGCGCCCGCGCCGGTCCACAGCCCCAGCATGGCGCCGAACAGGAACAGCGAGTGCGTCATGCTGCCCGGCGCCACGATGCGGCCCGCCATGGCCGGGCCGAAGTCGCGCAGGCTGACGCGAAAGCTCTCCACCCACGAATCGTGGTGGCGCCGGAACCCCTTGGGCATGCCGGTGCTGCCGGAGGTGAAGCCGATGTAGAACGGCGCCCGCCCGGGCGGCATGGATGCCGGCGGCGGCAGTGCGCCGATGGCCGCCTGCACCGACGCGGCAATGGGCGCGGGCCAGGCCGGGTCGCCGATGGCGCCGCAGCGCCCGGACGCCAGCACGCCCAGGAATTCCACCAGCGTCTCCACCACGCCCAGCGTGCGCGGCAGCAGCACCGTGGCGGGGGCCTGGGCGGCCTGCAGGGCCTGGGCGCGCTGCTGCACGCGGGCATGCAGCTCGGCAAACGTCAGGTGGCCCGTTTCATGGGCCAGGGCGATGGCCCCGGGCCGCTGCCCGGCCCAGTGGGCCAGCGGCGCGTGCACCTGCTGAAACGGCGGCGGTGCGCTCATGCGCGGCCGCCCATGCGCCAGTCGGGCAGGGCCTTGGCGACGGTGTGCACCACCAGCGCGCACAGCACGCACTTGACCAGGTCGCCGGGCACGAAGGCCAGGTCCACCATGAACGCCTGGCGCAGCGGCATTTGGGCCAGCGCCACCAGGCCGGCAATGCCCAGCGCGTGCAGGAACACCAGCCCGCCCAGCACCGAGGCCGCGAAGGCGCTGGCGGCGGCGCGCAGGGGCGTGCCGGCGGGCAGGCGGGCCATCAGCGCGCCGGTCACGCCCGCGGCGAATGCGTAGCCCACCAGGTAGCCGGCCGACGGTGCCATGAACACGCCCAGGCCGCCCCGGCCGCCCGACAGCAGCGGCAGCCCGGCGGCCACCGCCAGCAGGAACAGCGCCATGGCCTGGAAGCCGCGCCGCGCGCCCAGCAGGCAGCCCGCGAGCATCACGCCCAGCGACTGCAGCGTGATGGGCACGCCGAACGGCAGGTCGATCTTCGGGATCAGGCCCATGACCGCCATCAGCGCGGCAAACAGGGCCACCATGGACAGGGATTGGGCGCCGTGGCGGTTCAGGCTGGGGGTCATGTGGAAAATCTCCTGGTGATACGGGTCGAAGGTGTTTGGGAAGGCATGCGCATGCCCGGCCCGCAGCGGGTGGCTGGCGCAGCCCATGAAACCGGCGCGCCCCAGGCCAGCGGACGCCGCGCAAGGGCCGCCCCGCCGCGCGGGCGTCGTCCCCCTTCCCACGCGCAGCGTGAGAGAAGGGGGAAGCGGCGCAGCCGCTCAGGGGGTTGTCGCTTCATCCCAGGCGCACGAACAGCGCATCGCCCACGCGGCGCGCGGTTTGCAGCATCTGCACCGTGAGCGGCGCGATCAGGCGCTGCCCTCCGGCGCGCCCGGTGCGCAGGCGGTGGGCTTCGTCCAGCTTCTGCCACTGCACGAAGAAATGTTCGGTGAAGCGCAGCATCAGCGCCAGTTGCAGCGACAGGCGCGCGGGCTGCACGCCGAGCGGGCGCAGCGGCGCCAGCAGCCACTCCAGCACGTCCACCAGGTCGCCGCTGCGCGTGGTCACCGTCAGCGCCACGCCCAGGCTGGCGGCGCAGGCCAGCCGCAGCGCGCTGGTGGCGGCCAGCGCCCAGTGGCCCATGGCGGCGTGGAAGGCGGCCACGAGCGCGGCGCCGACCAGCACCGACACCATCAGCCGCCGCGCCGCCCGCGTGGCCGCGCCCAGGCTGGCGTACACGGCGGCGCACAGCACGGCGGCCGCCGCCAGCATCCAGGGCTGGCGCAGCGCGAACAGCAGCGTGCCCAGCAGCGCCAGCGCCAGCAGCTTGGCGCCCGCGCGCCAGCCGTGCAGCCAGGTGGTGTATTCGCTGTACAGGCTGCCCATGGGTCAACCCTCCAAGGCCCGCGCCCAGGCTTCGTAGGCCGCGCAGACCACGGCGCCGGGGCCGTCGGCGCGCACCTGCCCCTGCTCCAGCCACAGCACACGCGGGTAGGCGCGCACATGCTCCAGCACGTGGGTGGAGACGATGATCTGCTGCGGGCTGGCGGCCATGTCCGCCGCCAGGCGCATCTGGCCGGGCAGATCGAGGCTGGCGTAGGGCTCGTCCAGCAGCAGCACGCGCGGCCCGGCCAGCAGCATGGCCAGCCAGCACACCCACTGGCGCTGGCCCTGGCTCAACGCGCCCACGGCGCGCGGCCCCCAGTCGGCCAGGCCGCGCGCCTGCAGGAACTGCCGCACGCCGGCCTTGGCGGCGCGGCGGTCGGCGCCGTGCGCGCTCTGCCAGGACAGGGCCAGCTCTTCCTCCACGGTGGGGAAGATGATCTGGTCGTCGGGGTTCTGGAACATCAGCCCCACCTGGCGGCTGGGCGCGTGCACCGCCTGCCCCTGCCAGGAAACCTGCCCGTGCTGCGGCGGCTCCAGCCCCGCGAGCATGCGCAGCAGGCTGGTCTTGCCCGCGCCGTTGCGCCCGACCAGGCCGATGCGCGGCTCGTCCAGCGCCAGTTCCAGCCGGTCGAACACCTGGGTGGCGCCACGGCGCAGGCAAACCTGCGTCAGCCACCAGCCCTGGGCGGGCTGGGACGGTGTGGCGGCGGCGTGGGTGTCTTGCTTCATTGGGGCCGGATTCTAGAAAGCCGCGCCGTTTTTGTGCCGTGCCCAGCGCAAAAAAGCGGGTTGCAAAACAATGGCGGCAAAAGATCGCAACTTTGGATGGAAAAGACCGAAGTTGGCAGCGCCTTAACCGAAGTAGCAGCACACCCAAAAACCCCACATTGATTCGCCGCCATCACACACCCAACAGATGGCAACTGCATGCAAGTCACAGCAAATGCCACTGGGAGATCGGCGGTGATGGCGAGGGCTCCTGGCATGCGCGCCCAGCGCCCTTTTCCTTGGGCACGCCAGGCACATGGTGCATTTCAGGCAAAAAAACGCCTCCAGCCCTTGCCAGTCAAGCGCTGGCAGCTATCTTTCCGAGAGCAGATCGACCACGCTGCGTTGCCCCCCTGGCGTTTCGCGCCGCTCCTCGACGCGGTGGTTCACCAGCTTCTGGAACGTCAGGTGCTGGCGCGTATCGGTGTGGCGCCGGGCGCTGCGCAGTTCGTTCTTCACGGTCTCGATGGTGGTGGTGGCGCTGTGACGGTCGTCAACCTGGTACAGGTCGTAGTTGCCGCCCTCGGTATCGAGTGCGCTGCCGTTGCGCCCGCGCAGGTAGCGCGCCTGCAGGCGTTCGGATTGCGTCTGGACGATGCTGCGCCGGCCCTCCGCGTCGGCGCGCCCCGCCTCGGTCTTCTGCTCCACGCTGTAGGCGGTGTGGCTCCGCTCGTTGACGAAGCCCCACTGGTTGGTGCGCTCGGCATCGCCATCGAAGTGCGCCTCGAAATCCACCAGCCCGCTCACCAGGGCCTGGGCCCGCGCCAGCACCGGGTCGGGCAGGGCCGCCGGGGCTGCCGCAGGCGCAGCGCCATGCATCTGCGCGAAGGCGCTCTTGAACAGGGCCACCAGGTTCTCGCCCGCGCGGCCGCGTGCGGCGGCGGCGTCGATGCGCCGCAGGTGCTCGGCAATGGCCGCCTGGCGCTGCTGCGCGTTGCCGGTCAGGGGCGTGGCGGCGTCCAGGCGCATGTCCATGCGGCCCTCGGCGCCCTGCAGGGCGAGCGCGCTGCCGCCGTCGCCCAGGCGCAGGGAGAAGGAGGACAGCGCGGCACGCGCCTCCGGGTTGACCACGCGCAGCTCCACGCTGGCGAGCACGCTGCGGTCGAAGGCGAGCAGGTCCGCCATGTCGAGCGCCGGGCCCCGGGCCGCGCCCAGCCCTTGCAGCACCTGCTCCAGCCCGCCGGACAGCGCCGCCAGCGCCGCGCGCCCGGTGTCGTCCAGCGCGCCGGAGCTGGAAATTTCCACCTGCATGCCGGCCACCGCGCCTTGCGCCGTGCCGGGGTTGAGGGCGATGCGCAAGTCCACCGTCTGCCCCGCGCGGGTCTGGACCTGCAGGCTGACCGTGGCCGCGCCATCGGCCACGCAGCGGAACTGCGCGTCCAGCGGCTGCGCGGCGTCGGGCCGGCCCAGCCGGGTCTGCTGGTAGTCCGTGCCGGTGGCGGCCAGGTGCGCCAGCAGCGCGCCGCCCACGCCACGCCACTGGGCCGCCAGGCCGCTGCCGGAACTGCGACTGCTGCGCTCCATCAAGGCGCTCACGGCGTCCCCGGCAGGCCCAGCCCAGGCTGCCGCGGGCGGGGACCAGGGCGCGGTGGCGGGCCGGGCGTACACCACGTCCGGCGTGGCGGCCGAGGCGGTGAACTGTGCGGAGGGTTGCGGCGCCGAAGACGGCATGGGCAGCGGCAGCGCCCCGGCCTGCGCGGCCGCCCGGGCAACGGCCAGGCTGGCGGCAGATGCCGTGCCAAGGCCGGCGGCGGAGAGCGTCGTCATGCGCGTGTGTATCGGCAGTCCGGCGCGCTTCTTGAGCGGCGCTCGCCTGTTCTTCCCTGCGAGTCTTAAAAAACAATAGCGCCTTGCGCTTGTCTGCCGGGCGTTTCAGATGGTTTTCATATCGAAACCACCACGCAGACCGCGCCAGCAGCTATCTTTCAAGGAGCATCACTGCCGCCACGGCAGGCCATGGAAACGCCAGCCGCCGAGCCTGCCGCGCTGCGACCGGGCGTCGGCGTCGCCCTCGAAGCCTTCGAGGATGTTGTAGGCAGCGATGCCCAGCTCCGTGGCGCGCCGCGCGGCGGCGACCGAGCGCACGCCGCTGCGGCACAGCAGCACAGCCTTCATGCCGGCGGGCACGGCGGCGCGCAGCTGCACGTCGAAATCCGGGTTCTGCGCCATGCCGGGCCACTGCTTCCAGGCCACCGCGGCGGCGCCCGGCACGTAGCCCACCCAGGCGCGCTCGGCGTCGGTGCGCACGTCGATCAGCACGGCCTCGCCGGCCCGCACCCACTGCCAGGCCAACTGCGGCGAAACGTCGCCCGCATAGCCCTCGGCGGGGCGCGGCGTGGCGGCGGAGGAGGAGGCGGAATCGGTGGTCATGGCGGAGCGTCGTGAAGGTAGAGGTGGAGGCGGCCAACGCCGGATTCTGACCGAATCCGGCGCCGCGCCCGCGCTACTCCCACGGCGGCGCGGGCTGCTCGCGCAGCTGCTGGCGCAGGCGGCCGTAGTCGGGCACGACCTCGGCCACGGTGTCCCAGAAGCGCGGGCTGTGGTCCATCACACGCAGGTGCGAGAGCTCGTGCGCCACCACGTAGTCGATGATGGCCGGGCGGTAGTGCAGCAGGCGCCAGTTCAGCGCGATGGAGCCGTCGGCGCGCGCGCTGCCCCAGCGCGTTTGCGCGCTCGACAGGCGCAGGCTGCGCCAGCGCACGCCCAGCAGCGGCGCGAAATGCTCCAGCCGCGCCGTGAAGTGCGCGCGCGCCTGGTGCTTGAACCAGGCCTGCGCGGCGTCGCGGATCTGCGCGTCCTGGGCCGCATGCGCCAGCCCCAGGTACAGGACGGGGCCGCCGCCGTCCGGCCCCGCCAGCATGCCGCGGCGCTGCTGCGACGGGTCGAGGCGCAGGGTCAGGGCCTCGCCCAGGTACGGCAGCGTGGCGCCGTCGGCCCAGGCGATGCGCGCATCGGCCTGGCGGCGCTGGCGCGCGCTGGCCTCGCCAAGCTTGCGCAGGATCCACGCGGCCTTCTCCTGCAGCGCGGCATCCACCGCCGCGAGCGTGACCCAGCCGGGCGCGCGCACCGCCAGGCCGTCCGGCCCCACGGTGAAGCCGATGGTGCGCCGCCGCGCGCGCTGCAGCCGGTAGGCCACGCGCACGCCGTCCAGCAGCACCTCGCGGCTGGCCTCGGGGTGGCTGAAAACGCCCGCGCCAGGGGGGGCCGTGGGCGCGATGCGGCGGCTGCGCGGCGCAGGCACAGGCGTGGGAGCGGGGGCGGACGCGGCGGGCTGGGGCGCATCCAGCCAATCGAACACCTGCTGCAGCCAGGCGGGCATGTCAGCGCACCGGCGTCAGGCGTAGGCTTCAGGGTCGAGGCGGCGCATTTCCGCCTCGATCCACGCCTCCACCTCGCGCATCACCTCGTCGGACTTGCGCCCGGCGCAGTCGATGGGGCGGCCGATCGACACATCGACCACGCCCGGCGTCTTGACCAGGGCCTTGCGCGGCCAACACTTGGCCGAGGTGACGGCCACCGGCACCACGGGCACGCCGGCCTCGATGGCCAGGCGCGCGCCGCTGCTCTGGTAGGTGCCCTTTTCGCCGCGCGGCATGCGCGTGCCCTCGGGAAACATGATGACCCACACGCCCTCGGAGAGCAGCTTCTTGCCCTGCTGGATCACGCGCACGAAGGCGCGCGCGCGCTGCGCGCGGTCGATGTGGATCATGTCCAGCCGGCCGATGGACCAGCCAAAGAACGGGATGTAGAGCAGTTCCTTCTTGAACACGTAGGCCAGCGGGTGCGGCATGATCGCCGGCATCAGGAAAGTCTCGAAGGTGGACTGGTGCTTGACCAGCAGCACCACGCCGTCGCGCTCGCCGCGGGGCAGGTGCTCCATGCCGGTGACGCGCGTGCGGATGCCCATGATGACGCGCGCGCTGTCCACGCTCAGCGCCAGCCAGGCGCGGGCGATGCGGTACAGCTTCGGGCCGCGCCAGCCCAGCAGCGAGGCCAGCAGGATGGCCAGCGTGTAGGGCACGACGGTGATGGCCATCCAGAGCAGGTGGAGGAGGGAGCGGATCAAGGACATGGTTTGAAGCGTTTTTGGCCTCCAGCGCTTGTCCAGCAAGCGCCAGAAGCTCTTATTTCAATAGCAATCAAGCCCCGGGGGCCGGCGGCGCGGGCGCCAGCAGGTGGTCGGCGAAGGCCTGCAGGTCGGCATGCGCCAGGGCGCCCTCGGGCACGCCGGGCGGCAGCGGCTGGCCGGGCACGTGGCTGGCCGACTGGCCGGTGCACACCAGGTGCAGTTGCGCCCCGATGGCCGCGCCCGCCTGCAGGTGCTCGGCGGTGCTGCCGGCCACGCGCAGGTCGCGCGGCTCGACGCCGTAGCGCTCGGCGATCTGCGTGAGCAGGCCCGGCGCGGGCTTGCGGCAGTGGCAGCCGTCGTCGGGCACGTGGGGGCAGTAGAACACGGCGTCGATGCGCCCGCCCTGGGCGGCGAGCTGGCGCAGCATCTTGGCGTGGATGGCGTTGAGCGCCAGCACGTCGAGCAGGCCGCGCCCCAGGCCGGGCTGGTTGGTGGCCACCACGACGTGCCAGCCGGCGCGGTTGAGCCGCGCCACGGCCTCCAGCGCGCCGTGCTCGGCCTGCCACTCGGCGGGGGTGGTGATGTACTCCTCGCCCAGCTGGTTGAGGGTGCCGTCGCGGTCCAGGATGATGATTTTCATGGCCGGCCCCTGCGGGTGTCAGGCGAGGCGGGACAGGTCGGCCACGCGGTTCATGGCGTCGTGCAGCGTCTTGAGCAGGCCCTGGCGGTTCAGGCGCAGGTCGAGCTGCTCGGCGTTGACCATCACGTCGTCGAAGAAGGCGTCCACCGGGGCGCGCAGCACGGCCAGGGTCTGCAGGCTACCGGTGTAGTCGCCCGCCAGGAACTGCGCGTTGGCCTCGGGCACGAAGCGCTGCAGCGCGGCGTAGAGGTCCTTCTCGGCCTGCTCCTGCAGCAGTTCCGGGTTCACGTGGGCATCGACCTCGCCGGCCTTCTTGAGGATGTTGGTCACGCGCTTGTTGGCGGCGGCCAGGGCCGGCGCCTCGGGCAGCGCGGCGAAGGCGCGCACCGCGGCCAGTTGCTTGGGCACCAGCGCCAGGCGCTGCGGGCGCAGGGCCAGCACGGCATCGACCTCCTGGGCGCTGTAGCCCTGCTCGCGCAGGCTGCCGGCCAGGCGGTCGTAGATGAAGTCGGCGAGCTGCGCCGAGGCGTCCTCGATCTTGCCGCCGAAGGCCGGCGTGGCGACGGCCAGCAGGGCCGAGAGGTCCAGCGGCAGGTCACGCTCGGCCAGCATGCGGATCACGCCCAGCGCATGGCGGCGCAGCGCGAACGGGTCGCGGTCGCCCGTGGGCAGGTTGCCGATGCCGAACATGCCCACCAGCGTCTCCAGCTTGTCGGCCAGCGCCACGGCCAGGCCGACGTTGTTGCGCGGCAGGGCGTCGCCCGCGAAGCGCGGCTTGTAGTGGTCCTCGATGGCATGGGCCACGTCGTCGGGCAGCCCGTCGTTGACGGCGTAGTAGCCGCCCATGATGCCCTGCAGCTCGGGGAACTCGCCCACCATGTCGGTGACCAGGTCGGTCTTGGCCAGCAGCGCGGCGTTGTCCACGCAGGTCATCAGGTAGTCCTGCACGACCTCGGCATCCTGCGTGCCGTCAATGCGGTGCTGCGCCGCCAGCGCCTCGAACAGCTGCGCGCCGATGGCCTTGGCGATGGCGCGCACGCGCTCCACGCGCTCGCCCTGGGTGCCGAGCTGGTTGTGGTACACGACCTTGGCGAGCTGCTCCACGCGGCTGACCAGGGTCTTCTTGCGGTCCTGGTCGAAGAAGAACTTGGCGTCGGCCAGGCGCGGGCGCACCACGCGCTCGTTGCCCTGGATGACGGCGCTGGCGTCCTGCGGGCTGATGTTGCTCACCACCAGGAACTGGTGCGTGAGCTTGCCCTCGGCGTCGAGCAGCGGGAAGTACTTCTGGTTGGCCTTCATGGTCAGGATCAGGCATTCCTGCGGCACGGCAAGGAACTCCTGCTCGAACTGGCACACCAGCACGTTGGGGCGCTCGACCAGGGCCGTGACCTCGTCGAGCAGCGCGGCGTCCTCGATCGGGCGCACGCCGCCGCCGACTTTTTCCGCGGCGGCCTGGAGCTGGCGCGCGATCTCGGCGCGGCGCTCGGCGAAGCTGGCGATCACCGCGCCCTCCTCGCGCAGTTGCGCGGCGTAGCTGTCGGCATCGCGCAGCGCCACGGGGCACGCAGCGGCCTCGAAGCGGTGACCCTGCGTCGTGCTGCCCGCCTGCAGGCCCAGCACCGCCACCGGCACCACGCTGGCGCCATGCAGCGCCACCAGGCCATGGGCCGGGCGCACGAAGTTCACGCTGCTCCAGCCGTCCTGCAACTGGTAGCGCATCACCTTCGGGATGGGCAGCTTGGCCACCGCTTCGTCCAGCGCCTTCTGCAGGCCCTCGGCCAGCAGCGCGCCCTTGGCCGTGCTCTCGAAGTACAGCACCTCGGCCTTGCCGTCGTGCACGCGCTGGAGGGCGGGCACGGCGCTGGCATCGGCGCCCAGGGCGGCGAGCTTTTTCAGCAGCGCGGGCGTCGGCTGGCCGTCGGCCGCGAGGCCCACGGACACGGGCATGAGCTTTTGCGACACGGCCTTGTCGGCCGCCTGGGGCAGCACGGCGGTGATGTGCGCCGCGAGGCGGCGTGGCGAGGCGTAGGCGGTGCACTGCGAGGCACCGGTGGCCAGCCCCTGGGCGGCGAGCTGCTCCAGCAGCACCTGGGCGAAGGCGTCGCCCAGCTTCTGCAGGGCCTTCGGGGGCAGTTCCTCGACGAACAGTTCGACGAGCAGGTTGGATGGTGCGGTCATGGTGTTCTCTCTCCTGCTCAGGCAGCCTTCTTGTTCTGTTGTTCCGCCGCCTTGGCCAGTTCGGCCAGCACTTCGTCGGCGTGCGCCTTCGGCGCCATGGGGAAGCCCAGGCGCGCGCGGCTGTCCAGATAGGCCTTGGCCACGGCGCGCGCCAGGTTGCGGATGCGGCCGATGTAGGCGGCGCGCTCGGTCACCGAGATGGCGCCGCGCGCGTCCAGCAGGTTGAAGGTGTGCGCGGCCTTGAGCACCTGCTCGTAGGCGGGCAGCGCGAGCCGCTCGGCCATCAGGTGCTGGGCCTGCTTCTCGTGCGCGCCGAAGGCGGTGAAAAGAAACTCCGCGTCGGAATGCTCGAAGTTGTAGGTGGACTGCTCGACCTCGTTCTGGTGGTACACGTCGCCGTAGGTCAGGCCGTCGGTCCAGGTCAGGTTGTAGACGTTGTCCACGCCCTGCAGGTACATGGCCAGGCGCTCCAGGCCGTAGGTGATCTCGCCCGTGGCGGGCTTGCAGTCGATGCCGCCGACCTGCTGGAAGTAGGTGAACTGCGTCACCTCCATGCCGTTGAGCCAGACCTCCCAGCCCAGGCCCCAGGCGCCGAGCGTGGGGTTCTCCCAGTCGTCCTCGACGAAGCGAATGTCGTTCTTCTTCAGGTCGAACCCCAGCGCTTCGAGCGAGCCCAGGTACAGCTCCAGGATGTTGGCCGGCGCGGGCTTGAGCACCACCTGGTACTGGTAGTAGTGCTGCAGGCGGTTGGGGTTCTCGCCGTAGCGCCCGTCCTTGGGGCGGCGGCTGGGCTGCACGTAGGCGGCCTTCCAGGGCTCGGGGCCCAGGGCGCGCAGGAAGGTGGCGGTGTGCGAGGTGCCAGCGCCCACCTCCATGTCGTAGGGCTGCAAGAGGGCGCAGCCCTGCTCAGCCCAGTACGACTGCAGCTTGAGGATGATTTGTTGGAAGGTCAGCATGGCCCGGAGATTCGTTGGATGGAAGGGCGCAAAAGCGCGCGAACCCGCCATTTTACGGGCCGCGCCCCGCCCCGTGATTTATGAATAAAAAAGGCCGCCAGCGCTTATGCAGCAAGCGCTGACAGCTCTTCTTTCAGGAGCGCATCACGCCGCCCAGCGCCGCAGCACCAGGCTGGCGTTGGTGCCGCCGAAGCCGAAGCTGTTGGACAGCACGTGGGTGAGCTGCGCATCGCGCGTCTGCGTCACCAGCGGCATGCCGCCGAGCAGCGGGTCGGGCGTCTCCACGTTGGCCGAGCCGGCAATGAAGCCCTTGTTCAGCATGATCAGGCAGTAGATCGCCTCCTGCACGCCCGTGGCGCCCAGCGAGTGGCCGGTGAGCGACTTGGTGCTGGAGAACGGCGGCACGGCGTCGCCGAACACTGCCTGCATGGCGCGCACTTCCTGCATGTCGCCCACGGGTGTGGAAGTGCCGTGGGTGTTGATGTAGTCGATGGGCGCGTCCAGCCCCTCCATGGCCTGCTTCATGCAGGCGATGGCGCCGTCGCCCGAGGGCGCGACCATGTCCTCGCCGTCGCTCGTGGCGCCGAAGCCCACGACCTCGGCCAGGATGGTGGCGCCGCGCGCCTGGGCGTGCTCCAGGCTTTCCAGCACCACGGCGCCGCCGCCGCCGGCGATGACGAAGCCGTCGCGGTTCGCGTCATAGGCGCGCGAGGCTTTCTCGGGCGTGGCGTTGTACTTGCTCGACATGGCGCCCATGCCGTCGAACAGCAGCGACATGCCCCAGGACAGCTCCTCGCCGCCGCCGGCGAACATCACGTCCTGCAGGCCCCAGGCAATCTGCTGCGCGGCCGCGCCGATGCAGTGCGCCGAGGTGGAGCAGGCCGAGGTGATGGAGTAGTTGATGCCCTTGACCTTGAAGTTCGTCGCCAGGCAGGCCGACACGGTGGAACTCATGCAGCGCGTGACCTGGTACGGCCCGACGCGGCGGATGCCCTTCTCGCGCAGCGTGTCGGCGGCCTCGATCTGGTTGGCCGGCGAGCCGCCGCCCGAGCCCATGATGAGGCCGGTGCGCGGGTGGCTGACCTGTTCAGGGGGCAGGCCGGCCTGGGCAATGGCGTCTTCCAGCGCAATCTGCGCGTAGGCCGCCGCGTCGCCCATGAAGCGCAGCTGCTTGCGGTCGATGCGCGCTTCGATGTCGATCTCGGGCACGCCACCGACCTGGCTGCGCAGGCCCAGCTCGGTGAACTTTTCCACCGCCTTGATGCCGCTGCGGCTCGCGCGCAGCGCCGCCTCGACGGTCGCCAGATCGTTGCCAATGCAGGACACGATGCCTGCGCCCGTGATGACTACGCGCTTCTTGGTCATGCCGCTTCCTTAGCCGGGTCGCCCTCGCGCAGGAACAGGCCCACGCGCAAGTCGTTGGCGACGTAGATTTCCTTGCCGTCGGCCAGCAGGCGCGCGTCGCCGATGGCCATGTTGAGCTTGCGCTTGATGACGCGCTTGATGTCGATCTCGTAGGTGACGAGTTTCACGTCGGGGCCCACCTCGCCGGTGAACTTGACCTCGCCCGCGCCCAGTGCGCGGCCGCGGCCCGGCAGGCGCAGCCAGGTGAGGTAGAAGCCGATGAGCTGCCACATGGCGTCCAGCCCCAGGCAGCCGGGCATGACCGGGTCGCCCTGGAAATGGCAGTCGAAGAACCACAGGTCGGGTTTGACGTCGAGTTCGGCCACGATCCTTCCGAGCCCATGCGCACCGCCATCGCTGTCGATGTGCGTGATGCGGTCGAACATCAGCATGGGGGGCAGCGGCAGGCGCCCGCTGTCCGGGGTGAACAACCGGCCCTCGCCCGAGGCGATCAGTTGTTCGTAGGAAAAGGATTCAGCCATTGTCAGTTGTGCTCCGAAGGGGCGGCTGCGCCGCCACGATACCAATACCAAGAACCGGATAGTGTGCCGCAGGAACCGCGGCGCGGCGCCAGGACGCAGGCCCCTATTATCGAAGCAAGACGTGGCGCACGCGCCACAAAATCCCCCGAATGCGCTCGGCGCTGCGATGGATCAACGGCGGCGGCGCCACCAGGCCAGCGCCACCACGGCCAGCCCCAGCCCCCACAGCGGCGCCAGGCCCGCGCGCGCCACCCAGCGGGCGAAGGGCGTCAGGCCCGTGCGCCCCTGAACCTCGCCCAGCAGCACGCCCCGGGTGTGCGCAGGCAGCCGCTGCGTGACCTGGCCCCGGTGGTCGATGAGGGCCGTGGCCCCGGTGTTGGTGGCGCGCACCATGGGGCGCTCGAACTCCAGCGCGCGCATGCGGCTGATGGCAAGGTGCTGGTCGATGGCGATGCTGTCGCCGAACCAGCCGATGTTGCTCAGGTTGACGAAGATCGTCGGGGCCTGCTGCGGGTCGGCGAAGCGCGCGCCCAGTTCCTCGCCGAACAGATCCTCGTAGCAGATGTTGGGCGCGATGCGCTCGCCCGCCCAGGCCATGGACGGCTGCCCCAGCCCGCCCCGGTTGAAGTCGCCCAGCGGGATGTCCATCATCTCGGTGAACCACTTGAACAGCGGCGGAATGAACTCGCCGAAGGGCACGAGATGGTGCTTGTCGTAGCGGTAGGGCTCGATGGCCCCGGGCACCCAGCCCAGCGCCGAATTGGTGTAGCCCTGCGTGAAGCTGCCCAGCGGAATGCCCACCAGCGCCGCCTGCGTCCCGTCCAGCGCGCTGTAGCGCGAACGCAGTTGCTCCAGGTAGCCCGGCTCCAACTGCTGGGGCAGCAGCGGAATGGCGGTCTCGGGCGCCACCACGAGCCGCGCCCGTGCGGCGCGCAATTCCTGCCCGTACCAGCGCAGCGCCAGGGGCACGCCCGAGCCGGGCTGGAACTTCTCATCCTGCGGAATATTGCCCTGCAGCAGCGCCACGCCCAGGGGCGGCGCTGCCTCGGGCTCCGGCGCCAGGGCGCGCTCCCGCCCGTCCGCCGCGCCCCAGAGCACCAGCGCCAGCGCACCGGCCCCGAGCCAGGCACGCAGCCGCAGCAGATCCGCGGGCCGCGCCTGGGCCAGCGCCATGGCCAGCGCGGCGGCCAGGGCGCCCACGCCGTACACCCCGCCCCAGCGCGCCAGCGCGGCCAGCGGGCCGTCGGCGTGCGCGTAGCCGCCCGCGCCCCAGGGGAAGCCGGTCCACAGCACGCCGCGCGCCAATTCGGCGAGCAGCCAGAGTGCTGCGAAAACAATAGCTGCAAGCGCTCGCCCCTTGGGCCTTAGAGCCAAAAAACACCATGAAGCGACGGCGTAGTACGAACCGAGAAACGCCGCCAGCCCCAGCACCGCCAGCGCCGCCAGCGGCGCCGCCAGCCCGCCGTAGGTGTGCATGGAGATGAACAGCCACCAGAACGTGCCCACCAGCCAGGCCGTGGCGAAGAGCCAGCCGCGCAGCGCCGCGCCCAACGCACCTGGCGCGCGGCGCAGCAGCCAGGCGAAGCCCGCCAGGGACACGATCTGCAGCCACCACAGCGGCTGGCCCGAGCCCGGCCAGGCCAGCGCCAGGGCCTGCGCGCCGCCCGCCGCAAGAAGGGCCGCGGCAAGGGCCACAGCGGGGGCCGCGGCACCGGCCGCGCCGCGCCGCATCAGCGCGCGCGGTCCGCGGCTTCGCCGGCGGGCACAGGCGCCACCTTGAACCAGCGCACCGCGCCGCCCTTGGTGTGCAGCACGACGAAGCGCAGCCCGGCCAGATCGGTCTGCTCGCCGCGCTTGGGCACATGGCCGATCTCGTGCGCGATCAGGCCGCCGATGGTGTCGAAATCCTCTTCGGGGTCACTGCTGCGGATGGTGACGTTGAAAGCCTCGGCCACGCGCTCCACCGGCGTGTCGCCCGACACGCGGTAGGTGTGGTCGGCCAGGCCGAAGATGTCGCCCTCGTCCTCGGCGATGTCGAATTCGTCCTCGATCTCGCCGACGATCTGCTCGATCACGTCCTCGATGGTGATGAGCCCGGCGACACGGCCGAACTCGTCGATGACGATGGCCTGGTGGTTGCGCGTGCCGCGGAACTCGCGCAGCAGGTCGTTCAGGCCCTTGCTCTCGGGCACGAACACAGCGGGGCGCAGCAGGGTGCGGATGCTGAGGTCCGGCGAACGCTGCAGCTTGAGCAGGTCCTTGGCCATCAGCGTGCCGATGATGTTCTCGCGCTCGCCCTGGTACACCGGAAAGCGCGAATGCGCGGTGCCGATCGCCAGGTGCAGGATTTCCTCCAGCGGCGCGTCGATGTTGACGATGTCCATGCGCGGGGCCGCCACCATCACGTCGCCGGCGGTCATGTCGGCCATGCGGATCACGCGCTCCAGCATGACGCGCGAGTCGGCGCCGATGATCTCGTTGTCCTCGGCCTCGGCCAGGGTTTCGATCAGTTCGGCGCGGGAATCGGGGCCGGGGTGGATGAACTCGGCGACCTTCTGGAAAAACGAGCGTTTGTCTTCCTTTTCAGGCGCTCGCGCAGGAGAGGGCTCAGGCACAGTCTTGGCGTGCAGGACATGCGGTGGTGGAACAAGCCGCCAAGGATAGCGGATTGCCATGACAGCGCGGCGGCAACCCGCCGCCGGGGGCTACTCGGCGGCCTTGTGGCGGCCTTCGCGCACGCCCTGGCGGATTTCCTGCAGGTGCGCCAGGAAGTCCCAGAACTGCTTGGCCTGCTTCTTGAGCGAGTAGTCCATCTCGGCGAACTGCTGCTCGACGATCTGCGCCATGCGCGAATCCAGGTTGGCGGGCGGCAGCTGCAGGTAGGCCTCGGACTCGCTGCCGTCGCGCTCCACCGTGGCGCCGGCGTTGCGCGCAATCTTCAGCATGGCGGTGTTTTCCGACAGCGCGTGGATGAACAGCATGTTCACCCCATGGTTGCGCGCATGCATGACGGCGCGGTCGAACAGGCGCGCGCCGTAGCCGCGCCCGCGCGCCCGGCTCAGCACCGAGACGCCGAACTCCGCGCACTGCTGGTGGCCCGGCTGGTCGGCGTACGCGACATGGGCCATGGCCACCAGTTCCAGGCGGCGGTTGAAGATGCCGAAGATTTCGTCGCGCTCGAAGTCGAGCTGCTGCGCATAGCGGCGCACCTGGTCGTCGTTGGCCGCGTAGCCGAAACGCAGGTAGCGGTCGGACGGCTCGAGCGCCAGCAGGTGGTCCTCGATACGCTGGCGATGCTGCGCGCCCAGCGAACGGATAGGCACCATCAGGGGCACGAGCGAGGCATGCTCCTGGTGCGCGCGGCCGCCTTCGGTCAGCGGCTGCATCCAGTGGCGTCCGGCGTCGTAAGAGGCTTTGATCCAGTCTTTGGTAGCGATCATCATGGGCACGACTATAGGGTTTTCACCTAGAGTCATCCAACTATTTGCTGCAATGCAACAAAAAACGTAAGGCCATTCACGGCGCGGCGCCGCCGTGGTGGAGCGAAGCCGCAGCGTTGCCCAGCCCGGAGTCCGCCACCAGAGGGTTTATACGGGGATGGCCGTGGTCGCCTTGACCCGGTCGAGCACGAAGCTGGTCTTGCAGTCCTGCACGCTGGGGTGCTTGAGCAGCGTGTCCATGATGAAGCGGCTGTAGTGCGCCATGTCGGCCACCACCACGCGCAGCAGGTAGTCCATCTCGCCGGTGAGGGCCGCGCACTCCACCACCTCGGGCCAGGTCTGCACGCTGGCGCGGAACAGGTCCATGGGGTTGCGCTTGTGGCTCTCAGTGTGCTTTTCCAGCCGCACGTTAAGGTAGGCCGTCAGCCCCAGCCCCACGGCCTCGGGCGGCACCAGGGCCACATAGCGGGCGATGACGCCGCCCTCCTCCAGCCGCCGCACCCGCCGCAGCACGGCGCTGGGCGAGAGGCCCACCTGCGCCCCGATGACGTCGTAGGTTTCACGCCCGTTGTCCTGCAGGCAGCGCAGGATGGCGCGGTCCAGTTTGTCCAGTGCGGTCATCGGGCGACTCTAGCGCATCGGGGCGGCGGCGCCGCGCACCGGGTAAATCCCAGGACTTGGCCGAAGCCGTTGCCCCAAAAATAGTCCTCCGAAAAACGCACGGTCGTTCGTTTTTCGCAAAACAACCACCAGGAGACATTCATGACCGATTTATTGCGCCGCGCGCTGCGCGGCTTCGTCGTTGCCTGCGCCGCGCTGGCCCTTTGGCAGGCCGCGCACGCGGGCACCGCCACGCAGACGCGCTACCCCATCGTGCTGGTGCACGGCCTGTTCGGCTTCGATTCGGCGCTGGGCATCGACTACTTCTACGGCATTCCCGACGCGCTGCGCCGCGACGGCGCCAAGGTCTACGTGGCCCAGGTGTCCGCCGCCAACAGCACCGAGGTGCGCGGCGAACAGCTGCTGGCGCAGGTGAAGAACATCCTGGCGCTGTCCGGGGCGGCCAAGGTCAACCTGATCGGCCATTCGCACGGCGGCCCCACGGCCCGCTACGTCGCGGGCGTGGCGCCCCAGCTCGTGGCCTCGGTCACCTCCGTGGGCGGCGTCAACCGGGGCTCGCGCGTGGCCGACATCGTGCGCGGCGTGGCCCCCGCCGGCAGCGTGAGCGAGGCCGTGGCCAACACCGCCGCCAAGGCGCTGGTCAGCCTCATCAACGTCGCCTCGGGCGGCACCGGCCTGCCGCAGATGCCCACGGCCGCGCTCGACTCCCTGAGCACCGCAGGCTCGGCGCGCTTCAACCAGCGCTTCGGCGCCGGCGTGCCCGGCAGCGGCTGCGGCAGCGGCGCGGAACAGGTGAACGGCGTGCGCTACTACTCGTGGACCGGCACGCGCACCGCCACCAACCTGCTCGACCTGAGCGATGCGCCGCTGGCCCTGCTGGGGCTGGTGTTCGGGGAGGCCAACGACGGGCTGGTCTCGGCCTGCTCCTCGCGCCTGGGCAAGAGCCTGGGCGACTACGCGCAGAACCACCTGGACGAAGTCAACCAGCTCCTGGGCCTGCGCGACTGGTTCGCCACCGACCCGGTGACGCTGTACCGCGAGCACGCCACACGCCTCAAGGGCCTGGGACTGTGACGCGCCGGGCGTGGGCGTGGACCGGCGCCGGCATGCTGGCCGGCGCAGGGGTGCTGTGGTGGTGGCTGCCGGGCAGCAGCCCGGCCCCTGCCCCGGCAGGCCCCGCGCCCGCCGTGGCCGGGGCCGCAGGGTCAGCGCCCATGGCCGGCGCCACCCCGGCCGGCCCCGGCCCGGCCAGCCCGCAGGCCCTGCTCACCCCCGGCCTGCGCGACGCGCTGGAGGCGCTGCTGCACGCGGCGGGCCCCGCCAGCGACCCGCAAGCCCTCAAGGCAAAGCTGGGCGCGCTGGTGGCCCAGCACTTTCCGCCCGCGCTGGCGCAAAGCGCGCTGGCGCTGGCGCGCCGCTACGTGGACTACCGCGTGGCGCTGGGCCAGCTCAAGCCCCCGGCCGACCCGCTGGACCCCGACGCCCTGCGCGGCGCCATGGCGCAGCTGCGCACGCTGCAGCTGCAGCACTTCAGCGCCGAGGAGTACGACGCCCTGTTCGGCGCACAGCTGCAACTGGACCAGTACACGCTGGCCCGCCTGGACATCGAACGCCAGTCCCACCTCTCCGCGGCGCAGCGGCAGCAGGCCCTGGCCGAGGCCGAGGCCCTGCTCCCGCCCGCGGCGCGCGCGGACCGCGCGGCCTCCGTCGCCCACGTGGATGCGGCGCGGCAAACCGCCGCCTTCGACGCGCAGGGCGCCGACGACGCCACGCGCCTGGCGCAGCGCAGCGCCCTGTACGGCACCGAGGCCGCCGAACGCATGGCACGGCTCGACCATGAGGAACGCGACTGGAACGCGCGGCTGGACCAGTACCGGCAGGCCCTGGGCCAGGGCCTGGACGACGGCGGCCTGCAGCAGCTGCGCGGCAGGCTGTTCACCCCGCAGGAGCAGCTGCGCATCGACGCGGCGCTGGCCCTGCGGGCGCAGCAGGGCCAGGCGGCGCCATAGAACACACGCAGCAAAAAGCGCAATGCACTGACATTGCGCAAAATTCCTGCAAAACATCGCACGCCAGCGGCATATTTCGCGCAAATGCTGATCTCCGTCATCCTTACAGTGGGCAGCAGAACCCCAACCACACGGAGACACCATGAACGCCGCCCTGCCCGCCACCGCCACGAACGCCACCGCCGCCTGGGACAACCCCATGGGCACCGACGGCTTCGAGTTCATCGAGTACGCGGCCCCCGATCCGCAGGCCATGGGCCAGGCGTTCGAGCGCATGGGCTTCAAGGCTGTGGCGCGGCACCGCCACAAGAACGTGCTGCTGTACCGCCAGGGCGAGATCAACTTCATCATCAATGCCGAGCCCGACTCGTTCGCCCAGCGCTTCGCGCGCCTGCACGGGCCGAGCGTGTGCGCCATCGCCTTCCGCGTGCACGACGCCAAGGCCGCCTACGAGCGCGCGCTGAACCTCGGCGCCTGGGGCTATGCGGGCCAGGCCGGCCCGGGCGAGCTGAACATTCCCGCCATCAAGGGCATCGGCGACAGCCTGATCTACCTGGTGGACCGCTGGCGCGGCAAGAACGGCGCACAGCCCGGCGACATCGGCAACATCGGCTTCTTCGACGTGGACTTCGTGCCGCTGCCGGGCATCGGCACCGAGGAAATGCTCGCGCCCCGGGGCCACGGGCTGACCTACATCGACCACCTGACGCACAACGTGCACCGCGGCCGCATGGTGGAATGGGCCGGCTTCTACGAGCGCCTGTTCAATTTCCGCGAGATCCGGTACTTCGACATCGAGGGCCAGGTCACGGGCGTCAAGAGCAAGGCCATGACCAGCCCCTGCGGCAAGATCCGCATCCCCATCAACGAGGAAGGCAAGGACAAGCCCGGCCAGATCCAGGAGTACCTGGACATGTACAAGGGCGAGGGCATCCAGCACATCGCCATGGGCTCGGACGACCTCTACGCCACGGTGGACGGCCTGCAGGCCAGCGGCGTGCGCCTGCTCGACACCATCGACACCTACTACGAGCTGATCGACAAGCGCATCCCCGGCCACGGCGAGGACGTGCAGGAACTGCACCGGCGCAAGATCCTCATCGACGGCAAGCAGGGCGCCATCCTGCTGCAGATCTTCAGCGAGAACCAGCTCGGGCCGATCTTCTTCGAGTTCATCCAGCGCAAGGGCGACGACGGCTTCGGCAACGGCAACTTCAAGGCCCTGTTCGAGAGCATCGAGCTCGACCAGATGCGCCGCGGCGTGCTCTGAGCCCGGGAGCCCCGGCCATGGCAGTCAACCCCGCCGTCTATGGCGCCAGCGCGCGGCCGCCGCGCGGCGACTATGACCGCGCCGCCGACGACTACACCTGCGCGCAGGACTACGCCGCCTACACCGCGCAGGACCACGACCTCTACCACCGCCTGTACGAGCGCCAGTCGGCCCAGCTGCCCGGCCTGGCCAGCCAGCACTTCATCGACGCGCTGCCGCTGCTCGGCGCCAAGGAGCGCATCCCGCGCCTGGAGGAAGTCAGCGAGCGCCTGTACCGCGCCACGCGCTGGCAGCTCGTGGCCGTGCCCGGCCTGATCCCGGAAGTGCCGTTCTTCACGCTGCTGGCGAACCGCAAGTTCCCGGTGACGGACTGGATCCGCACGCCCGCGGAATTCGACTACATCGTCGAGCCGGACATCTTCCACGACCTGTTCGGCCACGTGCCGCTGCTGTTCAACCCCGTGTTCGCCGACTACGTGCAGCGCTATGGCCAGGGCGGGCTCAAGGCCCAGCGGCTCGGCGCCTGCGAGATGCTCGCGCGCCTGTACTGGTACACCATCGAGTTCGGGCTGATCCGCGAGCGCGGCGCGCTGCGCGCCTACGGCGCCGGCATCCTGAGCTCCGCCGGCGAGCTGGCCTACGCCGTGCGCAGCGCCGAACCGCAGCGCCTGCCGCTGCAGATCGAGCGCACCATGCGCACGCGCTACAAGATCGACAGCTACCAGCAGACCTACTTCGTGGCCGAGAGCTTCGAGCAGCTGTTCGCGCTCACCGAGCCCGACTTCACGCCGCTCTACGCCTGCCTGCGCAAGCTGCCGGAATTCGCCGCCAGCGCGCACTGACCCGCCATCGGGGCCTCAGTCCCGCGCGATGTCCGCCAGGCAGGCCCGCACCACCGCGGGTGCGTCCACCATCTGCAAATGGGCCACGCCGGCGATGAAGCGGTTGTCGGCCCCCGCCAGCGCCGCCGTGCTGGCGGGAAAGACGATGTTGTCGCAGTTGGAATACCAGCAGGTGAACAGCGCGCGCCGCTGGGCCGGCTCGGCCTGCGCGAGCTGGCGCAGCCAGTCGCCGTCCAGGCGCATCTGACGGCCGTTGCCGGCGCGGCTCCAGCGCGCCGCCCAGGTGCCACCGTGGGGCGTTCCCAGGGTGATGACGCGGTGCACGCGCGCGTCTGCGCCCGGCACGGCGCGCAGCCAGGCGCGCGCGGCCAGCCCCCCCATGCTGTGGCACAGCAGCACCGGGGGGCACCCCGTGGCGGCCGTGACGCGGCGCACGGCATCGTCGATCTGCGCCGCATACCCGTCGATCGAGCCCAGCACCGGCTCCAGCGTCACCGCCACATGGGCATGGCCGCGTGCGCGCAGCAGGCGCATCCAGCGGTTCCAGATCCCGCGGTTGCACATGAAGCCGTGCACCAGCACCACGCCCCGGCCTGGGGCGCCCCCGGCCTCCTGGGCCGGCAGCCAGTCCGGGCAGGCGGCGTGGCGGAACGGCTGGCGCCAGCCGAACAGCAGCGTCGCCACGCCGGCCTCGGCCCACCAGGCGCGCAGGCACTGCCAGCGGCCCGCGCGCGGCGCGGGATCGCCGCGGTTGACGTACCGCATCAGCGCGAACTGCAGCCCCAGCCACGCCAGGCTCCACAGCGCCAGCACGGCCAGGCCCGCCAGCGCCACGGCGGGCGAGCGGGGCCACTGCCAGGCCAGCCAGGCGGCTGCGGCGCACAGGAGCGTGAGCGAGAGGGCTTGCTGCCAGCGGGCGTTCATGATAGGGAGAACTCTCTTTTTGATAGCTGCCCGCGCTTGCTGCATGGGCCTTGGAGGGTGATTTGGCTTATATTTCTCTGCACAGCGCCAACCCGCCCGAAAATACCATGGACGCCGCCCAGACCATCCGCCACTGCATCGCCGAGGTAACGGCCCTGCGCCAGCAGCGCACCGACACGCCCGCCTGGGGCGCGGCGGTGCACGCCGTCAAGGCGCTGCAATCGGCGCGCTTTCGCGGCACCTATGCCGACCTGCTGGCCTCCGTGCTGTACGCGCCGGCGGCGCGCTTCTTCCTGGCCGAGCTGTACGGCAGCGCCGACTACCAGGCGCGCGACGCGCAGTTCGGGCGCATCGCCGGCACGCTGCAGACGCTGTTCCCCCGCCCGGTGGTGGACATGGCCGTGGCGCTGGCGCAATTGCATGCGCAGACCGAGCAGCTCGACCATGCCATGGGCGCCACCTGGGACGGCCTGCCCGGCGACCCGGCCGCGCGCTACGTGGCCGCCTGGCGCCAGGTGGGCCAGCCGCAGGCGCGCCAGGCGCAGCTCGCCAGTGTGCTGGCCATGGGGCAGGACCTGGCGCGGCTGACCGCCAAGCCCGGCCTGCGCACCATGCTGCGCATGATGCGCGGCCCGGCCCAGGCCGCCGGGCTGAGCGAGCTGCAGCGCTTTCTGGAAGCCGGCTTCGACACCTTCGGCACCCTGGCGCGCACGCGCGGCGCGGTGGCCCACTTCCTCGGCACCATTGCGCAGCGCGAGGGCGCCCTGCTGGAGCAGCTGTTCGGCGCGTCGCCTGTCGCATGCGAGACAGCATTGCGCCAGACCCTGGGACAAGCCCGATAGCCCTGGCCGGGGGGCGCACCCACAATGCCTGCCAACTTCCCTGGCGCATTCAAGGTTCTTGCATGGAAAAAACCTGGCTCAAAAGCTACCCCCCCGGCGTACCGCACGATATCGACCCCGACCAGTACCGCTCGGTGCCGCACCTGCTGGAGGAATCGTTCCGCCAGCACGCCGCCAGCCCCTTCTCGGTCTGCATGGACCGCTGGATGACCTACGGGGAGCTGGACCGCCACAGCGCCGCCCTGGGCGCGTGGCTGCAGGGCCTGGGGCTGGCGCCGGACGCGCGCGTGGCCATCATGCTGCCCAACGTGCCGCAGTTCGGCGTGACCATGGCCGGCGTGCTGCGCGCGGGCTTCACCTGCGTGAACGTGAACCCGCTGTACACCGCGCGCGAGCTGGAGCACCAGCTCAAGGACTCGGGCGCCACGGCCATCGTGATCCTGGAGAACTTCGCCCACACCCTGGCCGAGGTCATCGAGCACACGCACATCCAGCATGTCTGCATCGCCTCCATGGGCGACATGCTGGGTGCCTGGTACGGCCGCTGGATCACCTTCGCCGTGCGCCACCTGGCGAAGATGGTGCCGCCGTACGCCCTGCCACTGACCGGCGGCCGCCAGGTCACGCCCTTCAAGAAGGCCCTGGCACTGGGCCGTGCACGCAGGCTCCAGCCGAGCCAGGCTACCCACGACTCCATCGCCTTCCTGCAGTACACCGGCGGCACCACCGGCCTGTCCAAGGGCGCCGTGCTGACGCACCGCAACATCATTGCCGCCACGCTGCAAGCCGAGGCCTGGTTCACCCCGGCGCTGGCCAAGATCGGCGACCTGAGCAAGGCCAACAGCATCGCGGCGCTGCCGCTCTACCACATCTTCGCGCTCACGCTGTGCCTGCTGGCGATCCGCCAGGGGTCGAGCCTGACGCTGATTCCCAACCCGCGCGACATCCCGAAGTTCGTCGACGTGCTGAAGAAGCGCCCCTTCCACATGCTGCCCGCGGTGAACACGCTGTTCAACGCGCTGCTGCAGAACCCGCAGTTCCGCAAGCTCGATTTCTCGCAACTGTGCGTTTCCCAGGCCGGCGGCATGGCCGCCGCCGAAGGCACGGCGCGCCAGTGGCAGCAGGCCACGGGCAGCACCATGATCGAGGGCTGGGGCATGAGCGAGACCTGCGCCATCGGCACCAACAACCCGGTGGGCAACACCAGCTTCACCGGCACCATCGGCCTGCCGCTGCCGGGCATCGAGATCGCCATCAAGGACGACGCGGGCGCCAGCCTGCCCACGGGCCAGAGCGGCGAGATCTGCATCAAGGGCCCCAACGTCATGCGCGGCTACTACAACCAGCCCGAGGAGACGGCCAAGGCGTTCACGGCCGACGGCTTCATGCGCACCGGGGACATCGGCATCATGGACGAGGCGGGCTACACGCGCATCATCGACCGCAAGAAGGACATGATCATCGTCTCGGGCTTCAACGTCTTCCCGAACGAGCTGGAGCAGGTCATCTCGCTGTGCCCCGGGGTGCTGGAATGCGCGGCGGTGGGCGTGGCGGATGAGAAATCGGGCGAGGCCATCAAGATCTTCGTCATCAAGAGCGACGCCTCGCTGACCGAGGACACGCTGGTGCGCTACTGCCACGACAACCTGACCGGCTACAAGCGGCCCAAGTACATAGAATTCCGCGAGGAGCTGCCCAAGACCAACGTCGGCAAAATCCTCCGGCGCGAGCTGCGCAGTTGAACCCCAGCGCGGCGTCCGCGGGCCTCCGCGCCGGGTTCATGGGCCGCGGGTGACGCGCCATGGATCACTGCGATTACTCTTTTCTTGATAGCTGATGACGCTTTCCCCGCCTGGGTTGCCGCCTGAAATCACCGTATTGGAGCGCGGCTGGCTGTCCGCCAACAACATCCTCTTCATCGGCCGGCACGACACCGCCCTGGTGGACACCGGCTACCACAGCCATGCCGAACAGACCGTGGCGCTGGTGGCCACCTGCCTGGACGGACGGCCGCTGGACCGCGTGCTCAACACCCACCTGCACAGCGACCACTGCGGCGGCAACGCCGCGCTGCAAGCGGCGTGGCCCGGCGTGCGCACGGCCATCCCGCCAGGCCAGGCGCCCCACGTGCGCGCCTGGGATGCCTACGCGCTGAGCTACACCCCCACCGGCCAGCACTGCCCGCCGTTCCGCGCCGACATGCTGCTGGAGCCGGGCTCCTGCGTGCTGCTGGGCGACAAGCCCTGGCAAGTGCACGCCGCGCCGGGGCACGACCCGCACTCGGTGGTGCTGTTCGAGCCGCAGGCGCGCATCCTGCTGTCGGCCGACGCGCTGTGGGAAAACGGCTTCGGCGTGGTCTTCCCCGAGCTGGAAGGCGCGCAGGCCTTCGCCGACGTGGCCGCCACGTTCGACCTGATCGAGCGGCTCGCGCCGCGCACCGTGGTCCCCGGCCACGGCCCGGTGTTTCACGACGCGCCGCGCGCGCTCGCCGGCGCGCGCCAGCGACTGGAGGGTTTCGTGCGCAGCCCGGCCAAGCATGCGCTGTACGCGGCCAAGGTGCTGCTCAAGTACAAGCTGCTCGAATGGCAGCAGATCGCACGCGCCGACCTGCTCGCCTGGGCCACGGCCACGCCCTATTTCGGCATGCTGCATGCGCGCTATTTCAGCGAACAGGCGCTCACCGGCTGGCTCGACGCGCTGGCGCAGGACCTGGTGCGCTCAGGCGCCGCCACCCGCGAAGGCGACGTGCTGCACAACGCTTGATTTTTCATGGTGCTACGCGCCACCCGCAGCCCATGAAACCGGCGCGGCCCAGGCCAGCGGACGCCGCGCAAGGGCCGCCCCGCTGCGCTGAGCATGAGTCCCCCTGCCCGCCACGCGCAGCGTGGCGAGAGCGGGGGGAAGCGGCGCAGCCGCTCAGGGGGGTGTCGTTGTTTCATTTCAAGCCGGGCTCGCTTCGCGCCACAGGCTGCGAAACACCAGCACGGAGGGAAACGCCATGATGGCAAGGCACGCCCAGCCTACCCACGACCCCGCTTCGAGGGCGCGCGAGACGCCGACCATCCAGTGGTCCGGCGCGTACAGCATGCCTTGCGCGTAGAGGAAGCTGGCCATCCCGTCGAGGAAAAGCTCCACGGCCACCACGCCCGTCACCAGCGCCGAGAGGCGGAACAGCGCCAGGCTCTGCACGCGCGCGCCCACCGTCTTCCAGGCCAGCCCGAGCAGCACCACGGCCGCAGCCGCGGCGGCCACGCCGGACAGCTGCGCGGCGGCCCTCTCGGGCTTCCAGACGGAGTTCAGCAGCACCACGATCTCCAGCACCTCCCGGCCCGCGACGAAGCAGGCGAAGCAGGCCACCGCCCAGGGCGCCCAGGGCCGCTCCAGCACACCCTTGAGCCACGCGCCCGTGCCCAGGGTGATGCGCGACTCGGCCAGCAGCGAGGTGCTGACCAGCACCAGGATGCCGATGGCCATGCCGATGTGCAGCAGCGCCGTGCTGCGCAGGTCGAGCTCGGCCCAGTCCAGCAGGCTGGCCCCCAGCGCCCCGCCAACGGCCGCGCCCAGCAGCACGCTGAGCAGCACCAGCCGCACCAGCCCCCACTGCCGGGCCTGCCCCAGCCCCACGGCGAGGGTGCCCGCGATCAGTGCCAGTTCAGCCAGTTCCCGCAGCGTGATGAGAAAAGTTCCGAACATGCGTACCCCGCCATATCGAATTTGAAATTGATTCCTATTTGATGATTCGATTTTACCGGGTCAGCCTTCACATAAACTTGGCGGCCATCGCGCCCCCCGCACGCCCCATGACGAACAAAGAACTCATCGAGATCATCGACCGCGCCACCGATGCATTCCATGGCGACCTCAGTGAGCTGGAAAGCGCGATCGGCATGCTCATGCTCGGCCGGCACTATGGCTGGCGCGTGCTCATGCTCATGCACAGCCAGGCGACCATCCGCAAATACCTCAAGATCCTGGGCATCCAGAACCTGCGCGACGTTCTGCCCGAGGTCGGCGTGCTGGCGGGCCGCTCGCGCGCGTGGCGCCTGGTGCAAGGCACCTCCAACTTCTGGCGCGTGGTGCGCGGCCAGGTTGCCAACGTGCGCAGCGCCCGGGTGGACGGCCCCGCGGGCACGCCCCCGGGCGACGGGCAACGGCAGCAGTAGTAGCCCAGGCACTACCCGCCAGCGCAGGCGCGGCGCGCTGTTGCGCAAAGGCCACCGCCGCTGCGCGGCCGGCAAGTAGCACTTGACGCTACTACTTTCAACCCATTACATTCCACGCCGGTTTAACCGGTATCAAGAATGGGAACGAGAGCGCTTTGCATTACCGCACATGCCTCCGCGTTCCAGGGTTTTCATCGCACCTCCAACCTTCAGCACCTTTCACACCATGAATCCTTCTCGCACGAAGAAGCCCAAGAGCCTGCGCCTGGTCAACGGCATGGCCGCCGCCGGGCTGTCCTCCGCCGTCCTGCTGCCCCTGGGCGCCATGGCCCAGAGCGCCGCGCCTGCCACCACCGCCCTGCCCACCGTGACGGTGCAGGAGCAGGCCATCGACCCGAACCCGAACGCCGAAGTCGGCGCGCCCTACAAGGCCAAGACCTCGGCCGACGCGCGCCACACCCGCCCGCTGGCGGAAACGCCGCAAACCATCTCGGTGGTGACCAAGGCGGCCATCGATGATTCGGGCCTGACCGACCTGAAGCAGATCCTGGCGGCGCAGCCCGGCATCACCCTGGGCACGGGCGAGAACGGCAACGCCTTCGGCGACCGCTACATCATCCGCGGCCAGGAAGCGCGCTCCGACGTGTTCGTGGACGGCCTGCGCGACACCGGCATGACCACGCGCGAGAGCTTCGCCATCGAGCAGATCGAAATCACCAAGGGCCCCAGCTCCAGCTTCGCGGGCCGCGGCTCAGCGGGCGGCGCGATCAACGCCGTGACCAAGCAGGCCACGCTGGACTATGACTTCACGCGCGTCTCCGCCGGCATCGGCACCGACGGCCACCACCGCGTGACCATGGACGCGAACAAGGCCTTCGGCGAGAGCTTCGCGCTGCGCGCCAACGTGCTGCATGCGGGCGAGGACGTGCCCGACCGCAGCCCCTCCGAGCGCAGCCGCAAGGGCCTGGCGCTGTCGGGCCTGTGGGAAGTGAACAAGGACCTGTCCGTCACGCTCGACTACTACGGCCTGCGCGCCAAGGACAAGCGCCCCGACCTGGGCGCCTACCTCGTCGGCACGCCGCCGTACCGCACCCCCGCCAAGGGCGTGCCCGTGTACGCGCAGGACAACGACTTCGTGCAGTCCGACGTGGACACGATCTCGGCGCGCATCGCCTACCGCCTGGCGCCCAACCTCAAGCTCACCAGCCTGACGCGCTACGGCACCTCCGACAACGGCTACGCCACCACCGGCGCCTCGTTCAACGCCACGGCGCAGCGCGGCGCCATCGACGGCGGCCACACCGGCTGGCAGGACGTGAAGTACTTCGCCCACCAGGACAACCTGCGCTGGGACGCGCAGCTCGGCGGCCTCAAGCATGAGTTCATCTTCGGCTTCGAGTACACCGACCACCGCGTCAAGTCGGGCAACTACAAGATCACCACCAACGGCAAGCCGAACTGCATCACCAACGCCACGGCCACCGCCAACAACGGCTTCTGCATCACCGACGCCAACGGCGTGCCGCTGCCCAACCTGGGGGGCCTGTCGGGCCGCACCTACGACCGCAACGCCATGGGCCGCGACTGGCACGTGAAGGCGCTGGCGCTGTCCATCATGGACACCGTGGACCTGACCGACAAGTGGACCGTGTTCGGCGGCCTGCGCGCCGACCGCACCGACCTGAGCCTGTCCACCTACAACGCCGCCACCGGCGCGCAGACCGCCGACTACGGCTACAAGGACACGCTGCTCAACGGCCACCTGGGCGTGAGCTACAAGATCAACCCCATGGGCATGGTCTACGCCAGCTACAGCAGCGCGCAGGACATCAACGGCGGCGAGTCCGACGTGGGCACCAGCGCTGGCTACGGCGGCCTGGTGGTGGACACCAAGGGCAACGCCAACGCCAAGCCCGAGCTGTCGCAGAACTTCGAGATCGGCACCAAGTGGAACCTGCTGGACGACAAGCTGCTGTTCACCGCCGCCGCCTTCCGCACGACCAAGAAGGACGTGATGGAAGCCGCGCCCAGCGGCACCGGCTATGACTCCGCCGGCATGTTCAACACCGGCAAGAACCGCGTGCAGGGCATCGAATTCGGCCTGGCGGGCAACGTCACGCGCGAGCTGCAGATGCAGGCGGGCGTGGCCTTCATGAAGTCCAAGGTGCTGGACTCGGTGAATGCCGCCAACGTCGGCAACCCGCTGTCCAACTTCGCCGACCGCGCCGTCACCATCCAGGGCAAGTACCAATTCACGCGCGACTTCGGCCTGGGCGCCGTGGCACGCTACGAAAGCGGCAAGTGCGGCGGCCAGCCCGACACCGGCGCGGGCTACAACGCCCAGGGCCTGTGCTCGCAGCCCGTGCCCGGCTTCAGCGTGTACGACCTGTTCGCCACCTACCGCATCAACAAGACGGCCGACCTGCGCCTGAACGTGCTGAACGTGACCAACAAGGACTATTACACCGCCGTGTACCGCTCGGGCGCCTTCCTGTATAAGGGTGACGCCCGCGCCGTGCGCCTGACGCTGAACCTTGATTTGTAAGAAAATGGCCTCCAGCGCTTACCTGGTAAGCGCTGGCAGCTATTGTTTTTGATGAACCCAGCCGACCGCATCCCCCCCGGCGTCCACAACGCCATCGACTACGAGTTGCTGGCGCCCCAGTCCATGGACGCCGGCCACCACGCCTACGTGGCGGGCGGCTGCGGCTGGGATGCCACCGTGGCGGCCAACCGCGCCGCCTTCGGCCACTGGGCACCGCTGCCGCGCCTGCTGCGCGACATGCGCCAGGGCCACACGCAACTCACCCTGGGCGGCCTCGCGCTGCCCCACCCCTTTCTGCTGGCCCCCGTGGCCTACCAGCGCCTGGCCCACGCCGGGGCCGAAGCCGCCACCGCGCGCGCGGCCCAGGCCACCGGCACCTGTATGGTGGCGAGCACGCTGTCGTCGTGCACGCTCGAAGCCATCGCCTCCGCCGCCGGCCCGGCACGCTGGTTCCAGCTCTACCTGCAGCCCGAGCGCGCCCATTCGCTCGACCTGCTGCGCCGCGCCGAACAGGCGGGCTACCGCGCCATCGTGCTGACGCTGGACGCCAGCATCCAGCTGGCCAGCCGCAGCGCGCTGCGCGCCGGGTTCGCCATGCCCGCCGACTGCGTGGCCGCCAACCTCGCCGGCTACCCGCCGCCGCCCGCGCCGCCGCTCGAAGACGGGGCGAGCCGCATCTTCCAGGGCGCCATGCGCCACGCCCCCACCTGGGACGACCTGCACTGGCTGCTGCAGGAAAGCCGCCTGCCCGTCTGGGTCAAGGGCGTGCTGCACCCCGACGACGCCACCGCGCTGCGCGCCGCGGGCGTGGCGGGCGTCATCGTCTCCAACCACGGCGGGCGCAGCCTGGACGGCGCGCCCGCCAGCCTGGCGCGGCTGCCCGCCGTGCGCGCCGCCGTCGGCCCCGGCTACCCCGTGCTGCTCGACGGCGGCGTGCGCAGCGGCCAGGACGCCTTCAAGGCGCTGGCACTGGGCGCCGACGCCGTGCTCATCGGCCGCCTGCAGGTGTACGCGCTGGCCGTGGCCGGCGCGCTCGGCGTGGCCCACATGCTGACCCTGCTGATCGAGGAACTGCACGCCTGCATGGCCCAGGCCGGCTGCGCCCGGCTGGCCGACATCACGCCCGAGGCGCTGCTGCCCCTTTCCATGACTTGCGAGAAACCGCCATGCTGATCTCCATCGACCAGGTTCTGACCAAGGACGAAGTCCGCCAATTCCGCCAGGAGCTGGACGCCAGCGACTGGAACGACGGCGCCGCCACCGCCGGCACGCTGGCCAAGAGCGTCAAGCGCAACCAGCAGGTGGCCGACGGCAGCGAACTCGCCGTGCGCCTGGGCCAGCACATCCTGCGCCGCCTGGCGGCCACGCCGCTGTTCATCTCGGCCGCGCTGCCGCACACCATCTACCCGCCGAAGTTCAACCGCTACGCCGACGGCGGCACCTACGGCGCGCACGTGGACAGCGCGCTCATGTTCCTGCCCGGCAGCAGCCAGCAGATGCGCACCGACCTTTCGGCCACGCTGTTCCTGGCCGAGCCCGAGGAATACGAAGGCGGCGAGCTCGAGGTGGAAGGCCCGTTCGGCGTGCAGGCCGTCAAGCTCGGCGCGGGCGACATGGTGCTGTACCCCTCGACCAGCCTGCACCGCGTCACGCCGGTGACGCGCGGCGCGCGCGTGGCCTCGTTCTTCTGGATCGAGAGCCTGGTGCAGGACGAAGGCGAGCGCACCCTGCTGTTCGACCTGGACCAGTCCATCCAGCAGATGACGCCGCTGGTCGCGCCCGACGACATGCGGCTGCTGCAGCTCACCGGCGTGTACCACAACCTCCTGCGCCGCTGGGCAAGGCCATGACCCCACTTGAGCGGCTGCGCGGCTGCCCGTGCCTGGGGCGCGCCAGTTTCATGCACTGCGCGCAGTGCGTGGCCCCATGAACCACTGAAAGAAAACAACCCCATGACACCCTGGATCACCCGCATCGCCGCCCTCGCCCTTGCCGCCAGCGCGGGCACCGCCTTCGCCCACAGCAAGGTGGAGTGCAAGGCGTACCCCAAGTCCGAATGGCGCCCGCACACCGAGCTGGAGAAGAAGCTCACCGAGGAAGGCTGGAAGGTGCGCCGCATGGAGCGCACCGACACCTGCTACGAGGTCTACGCCAAGACCCCGGACGGCAAGCGCGTCGAGGCCTTCTTCGATCCCAAGACCTTCGAGCGCGTGGAGGAATGAGACACCCCCCTGAGCCGCTGCGCGGCTTCCCCCCGCTCTCGCCACGCTGCGCGTGGCGGGCAGGGGGACGACGCCAGCGCGGCGGGGCGGCCCTTGCGCGGCGTCTGCTGGGCTGGGCCGCGCCGGTTTCACGGGCCATGGGCCGCTGATGCGTTCCGTGCCTGTCTGGGACGCGCCCGTGCGTCTGCTGCACTGGGGCATGGCCACGGCCGTGGCCGTGGCCTGGTGGAGCAGCAGCGACACCGGCCCGCTGCACGAGCGCGTGGGCTACGGGGTCATCGCGCTGCTCGCGGCGCGGCTGGCCTGGGGCTTTTGCGGCAGCCGCTATGCGCGCTTCGCGCAATTCGTGCGCGCGCCGCGCGTCACGCTGGCCTACGCGCGCGCGGCGCTGGCGGGCCGTGCGCCGCGCTACATCGGCCACAACCCGCTGGGCGGCTGGATGGTGCTGGCGCTGCTGGCCAACCTGTCCCTGCTGGGCTTCACCGGCTGGCTCCAGACCACCGATATGTTCTGGGGCTACGCCTGGCTCGCCTACCTGCACAAATACCTGGGCTGGGCGCTGCTGGCGCTGGTCGCGCTGCACGTCGGCGGCATGCTGTGGACCAGCCGGGCGCACCACGAAAACCTGGCAAGCGCCATGGTCACGGGCGGCAAGACGCCGCCGGGCCCGCACGACGTAGCCTGAAGATTCAGTGCTTGAACTGCTTGTCGCAGCCCGTCACATGGTTACGGCTGCTGGACATGCACTGGTAGAACGCGCGCTTGCCGCCCGACGCCGACTGGCAGTCGGCCACACTGTAGCGGCCCTTGGCCTCGCGGATCCTGGGCGCCGCCTTGTCGAAGTCGGCCTGCGCCATGTAGCCGTCGCTCACGTTCTTCTGGCCCACCTCCAGCATCGTGTCGGCCTGGCCGTGGATGTTGGCGACGGCGCCCGCGCAGTTCAGCGGCACGGCCTGGGAGTCCACCGTGCCCAGCGACTTCTGCAGGCCCTCGCCGAACTCCTGCACTTCCTTCGGGATCTTCTTCGTGCCGTCGGCGTTGTAGCGCGGGCCCCCCGCGCGGCCGGGCGCGCCGCCGCCGTGCAGCTTCATCGGCTCGGCGTCCTGCAGGCTGGCCGGGGGCTGGCCGCCGTAATGGGTCCGGCCCTCGGCATCGACCCACTTGTACACCGGCTGCGCCTGCGCGCCGGCCCACGCCAGCAGCGCGGCAGCGGCCACGGTTTTCCAATCGCGCAGGTGCATCGCGCCTCCAGGGAATCAGTAGAAAATAGGCCTCCAGCGCTTGCCAGGCAAGCGCCAGCAGCTCTCAATAAAATAGCATCAAGGCAGGTCCCGGCTCGGGTCGGGCGTGGACGCATCGCGCGGCCCCACCGTGCCCAGGCGGCTCTTGAGCGACTGCGGCTGGCCCGTGAGCAGCGCGGCGTAGGTGGTGGTGTTGGCCAGCACCTTCTTCACGTAGTCGCGCGTTTCGCTGAAGGGCACGTTCTCGGCCCAGATGGCGGCGTCCAGCACCGGGCCGTTGCGCCAGTTGCGCGGGCGGCCCGGCCCGGCGTTGTAGGCCGCGGCGGCCAGCGGCATGGAGCCGGCGAAGTCGTCCAGCGCCAGCTTGAGGTAGGCGGTGCCGATGGTGATGTTGGTGTCGCGGTCGTTGATCTGGTCGGGCGTGAAGCCGGCCAGTCCGATCTTGCGCGCCGTCCAGCGCGCGGTGGCGGGCATCACCTGCATCAGGCCCGAGGCGCCGACGCCCGAGCGCGCGTCCATGATGAAGCGGCTTTCCTGGCGGATCAGGCCATACACGTAGGCCGGGTCGAGCCCGATGCCCTGGGCGCGCGCCACCACCGCGCTGCGGTACGGCGTGGGAAAGCGCTGCGCCATGTCCACCACGGCGCGCGTGCGCTCGCTGGTGTTGATGCAGCGGTCCCACACCTGCTGCGCGCAGGCGAAGTCGGCGGCGGCGAGCAGCTCGCGGTCGGTCATGCCGCCGCTCTGGTGCAGGTTGGTGGTGTAGTTCCACTCGCGCACGCCTTCGCTGCGCAGGCCGAGCAGGATGGCGTACAGCCCCCGGTTCAGCCCCGGGTTGGCGCGCGCGGCGGCCTTTTCCTCGGCGGTGAGCGGCGCGGGCGCGGGCGGCACGGTGATGGACTGGCCCAGTTCCTCCAGCGCCAGTTGCTCGTAGAAGCCGCGCGGGCTGGCGATGCCTTCGAGCAGCTGCCGCGCCTGCTCGCGCTCGGCCTCGCCGGGGCGCCCGGCGAGCAGGGCGCGCGCCTTCCAGTACACCCAGGTGCTGTCCTGGCGCGCCTCGGGGGTCATCGCGTCGATGGCCTTGCGCACGGTCTGCCACTGCCCGGCGCGCAGCGCGGCGCGGGCCTTCCAGGCCAGGTGTTCGTCGGACAGGTCGGTGTCCCGGGCCACCTTGCCGAAGTAGACCAGCGCGTCTTCCGACAGGCGCTGCGCGGCCTGCTTGCCGATCACGCCCCAGACCCAGTGGCGCTCCTCGGGCGCGAGCTGCGTGCTCCACGTGCCCTCCAGCAGGCGGGCCGCGGCCTCGTGGTCGCTGGTGGCGAGCTTGGTGAGCGCGAGCGTGGCCAATTCCTGGCGCACCTTGCCCGCGGGCATGGCGCGGCCCTTGGCGTCGCGCCCCAGCAGGAAGCGCGTGGGCGAGGCCTGCAGCTGCGCCAGGCCGGGCAGCGCGTCACTGGAGACGATGGCCACGGCGTTGCGCGCGGCGCGGCCGCGGTTGGCCTCGATGGCCAGGCGCGCCTTGCGCCACACGTCCTGCGCGCCGAGCTTCTTCTCGCCGTAGAGCTGGTCGGCGGCATGGGTGCAGCCGTCGTCGGCATCGCGCTGCGCGTACCACAGGCGGCGCACCTCATCGGCCATCTGCGGCGGCGCGCTGCCCTGCAGCAGATCGACGTACAGCGCGTAGCAGCGCACCTCGCGGTCGTCGCCCATGCGGTACTGCGGGTGCAGCCCGGCAAAGCGCGCCCAGTCGCGGCGCTGGCCCAGCAGCAGCAGCCAGTCGTTGCGCAGGCGGTCTTCCTGGTAGGTGCCGGCGTAGCGCGTGAAGAAGTCCTGCAGCTCCTGCGGCTGCGCTTCGTCCAGGCGCGCGCGCAGCTCCCAGTAGGCAGCCCAGGGCTCCAGCGCATGGCCGCGCGCGGCCGGCAGCAGCTGCGCGAGCTTCTTGCGGTCGCCCTTGCGGTAGGCCTGCTGCATTTCCAGCAGGGTGTCGTCGCCCGGGTTTTGCGCCTGTGCAGGCAGCGCCGCCATGGCAAGCAGGGCCGAGGCCGCCAGCGGTGTCAGAATCTTCGTCCATTGCATGAGGGAATTATGTGATGGACAAAGCCGCCCTGCGCCGCCAATTGATAGAGCAACGCCTGAATCTGCCCGACCGTCTGGAACGCGCCGACGCGCTGCAGCGCGTGATGCGCCTGTGGCTGCTGAACCAGGCCGACACGGTGATCGGCGCCTACTGGCCGATCAAGGGCGAGTTCGACCCGCTGCCCGCGCTGCACCGCTGGAAGGAGGACGGCGAGCTGCTGGACCAGCCCCAGCGCCGGCGCATCGGCCTGCCCGTGATCAACAAGCAGCACAAGACGCTCACCTTCCACGCCTGGTACCCGGGCTGCGAGATGGAGGAGGACGCCTACGGCATCCCCAAGCCCAAGGACACCGAGCTGATCGTGCCCACACTGCTGTTCGTGCCTTGCGTGGGCTACGGCCCGGGCGGCTACCGGCTGGGGTATGGTGGCGGCTTCTACGACCGCACCCTGGCCAGCCTGCAGCCGCGCCCCGTGACCGTGGGCCTGGGCTACACCGTGGGCTACCTGGACGACTTCGAGCCCGAGGCGCACGACCAGCCGCTGGACGCCATCCTGAACGACAACGGCGTGGTCTGGCCTGTATGAGGAACATCCCCCTGAGCCGCTGCGCGGCTTCCCCCCGCTCTCGCAGCGCTGCGCGCCGCGGGCAGGGGGACGCCGCCGGTGGCCGGGCCAGGCCCGCTCCACGGCGTCCGCTGGCATGGCCTGTTCCACGGCCATTTGACGGGTAGCGCTGCGCCCTGTTTTTGACGAAGGAAACCCATGCTCCAGCTCTACATCGGCAACAAGAACTACTCCTCCTGGTCCATGCGCCCCTGGGTGCTGCTGCGCCAGGCGGGCATCGCCTTCGAAGAAAGGCCTGTGCGCTTCGACAGCTTCGCGCCCGGCTCGCAGTTCAAGGCGCAGCTCGCAGGCCTGTCGCCCACGGGCAAGGTGCCGGTGCTGGTCGATGACGGCCTGGTCCTCTGGGACAGCCTGGCCATCGCCGAATACCTGGCCGAGCAATACCCCGGCAAGCAGCTCTGGCCCGCGGACCGCGCTGCCCGCGCGACGGCGCGCAGCGTGGTGGCCGAGATGCACAGCGGCTTCACCGCGCTGCGCAGCGCCTGCGGCATGAACATCGAGGCGCGCCTGCCCGAGGCCGGCGCGCTGGTCTGGCGCGACAACGCCGGCGTGCGCGCCGACGTGCAGCGTCTGGTGGCGATGTGGAGCGCGCTGCTGCAGGAACACGGCGGCCCGATGCTGTTCGGCGCGTTCAGCATCGCCGACGCCTTCTACGCCCCGGTGTGCATGCGCCTGGCCACCTTCGCGCTGCCAGTGCCGCAGCCCATCGCCGACTACGTGCGGCGCGTGCAGGCGCTGCCGGGCGTGAAGGACTGGATCGACGGCGCGCTGGCGGAGCAAGACTTCCGCGAATTCGAGGAGCCGTACCGGCTGCGGCGCTGAGCGGCGGCGCCAGATGCACAGATGCAGCACAAAGGTGCTACATTGAGCCAGCTACCGGAGCCCCCATGCCCACCACCACCATCCGCCTGGAAGACGCGCTGAAAACGCGCATCAACGCCGCCGCCGCGCAGGCGGGCAAGTCGGCCCACGCCTTCATCCTGGAGGCGCTGGAGAGGACGGTGGACCAGGTGGAGCAGGACAACGCCTTCCATGCCCTGGCGGAAGAGCGCTGGGCGCGCATCCGCGCCACCGGCCAGACCGTGGCCTGGGACGACGCCCGGGCCTACCTGGCGGCCCGCGCCGACGGCAAGCGCCCGCGCAAGCCCGCCGCCCGCACGCCCGCCGCGTGAGCATGGCGCGCATCGAACTGGCGCCGGAAGTCCTGGACGACTTCGACCGTTTCTTCGATCACATCGTCCAATACGATCCCGGCGCGGCCCCCGAGCGCATCGGCGGCATCCTGGACGCCCTGCAGATCCTCACCCACAGCCCGTTGATCGGCCGGCCCGTGCAAGGCGGCCTGCGCGAACTGGTAATCGGCCGCGCAGCGCGTGGCTACGTGGCGCTGTACCACTACGTGGCGGCCCTCGACACCGTGCTCGTGCTGGCCGTGCGCAGCCAGCGCGAAGCCGGGTTCAAGCGCTCGGCCTGAACTGCTTGCGCAGGAACGGCTTGTGCCGCGCGATGTGCGCCATCTGGGCGGCGGCGATCGAGCCGCCCAGATCCTCCCCGTCGCCGTTGAGCACGTCGTTGGCATAGGCCATGGCACGCGCCACCACCTCGGCTTCGCTCAGTCCCTGCGCCTCGGCCAGGTCGAGCGCCACGCGGCGCATGGCGCGCTGCGACAGCACCCACAGCGCGCCGAAGGCATCCCACGCGGCAGCGGCCTGCTTGAAGCGGTCGCGGTCGGCCAGGATTTCGCTCAGCGGCTTGGCCAGGACTTCCTCCAGATCCGCCACCTGGGCCTGCAGGGCCTCCAACTGCGCCGCGCGCTGCAAGGCGTCTGCCGCCGCGTTGGCCTGCGCGTCGGGCGCCACGGGCACGGGCACGCTGCCGTCGGGGTTCAACTGGGCGATGGTGAGCGAGGAGGCAATCGACATGGGGCGGGCTGCGGAATGGAAGGGGCCACTATACAAACGCCGGCCCATCCGGCGCGGCGCGGTAGCCTTCCCAGCCGCGCGCGCGCAGCGCACAGGCCGGGCACGCGCCGCAGCCGTAGCCCCAGGCATGGCGCGCCCCGCGCTCGCCCTGGTAGCAGGTGTGCGTTTCCTCGACGATCAGATCGACCAGCGCCGGGCCGCCGAGCTGCGCGGCCAGGCGCCAGGTGGCGGCCTTGTCGATCCACATCAGCGGCGTTTTGATGCGCAGGCGCTGCGCAAGGCCCAGGTTGAGCGCGAGCTGCATGGCCTTCATGGTGTCGTCGCGGCAGTCGGGGTAGCCGGAGAAATCGGTCTCGCACACCCCGGCCACGATGACCTGCAGCCCGTGCCGGTAGGCCAGCGCCCCGGCCAGCGTGAGGAACACCAGGTTGCGCCCGGGCACGAAGGTGTTGGGCAGCCCGTCGGTCTGCATGGCGAAGGCGCGCTCTTCGGTGAGCGAGGAGCCGCCGATCTGGCGCAGCACGTCGAGCGTGAGCACGTGGTCTTCGCCCAGGCGCGGCGCCCAGGCCGGAAAGCGTTCGCGCAGGCGCGCCAGCACCGTGGTGCGCGCCTGCAGCTCCACGCGGTGGCGCTGGCCGTAGTCGAAGCCCAGGGTCTCGACGCGCGCGTAGCGCGCCAGCGCATGGGCCAGGCAGGTGGTCGAGTCCTGCCCGCCGGAGAAAAGAACCAGGGCGGTGGTGTGCATGGTCAAAGCCCGTGAAGCCGGTCGCCGTGGGTGAAGCCGGCGGGCGGCCACGGCGCGCCCTTGGCCAGCAGCAGCACCTTGAACAGCTCACCCATTTCGTGTTCCATCATCAATTTGGACGCCATCGCCCGCGGGGCAAGCGCCAGCAGCTCCATTTTCTGTAGCAAACCGCAGTTCACCAGGAAGTGCGCCTGCGAGGTATAGCCCAGCACCTCGAAGCCCGCGTCCTGCCCGGCCACGGCCATGGCGGTGAAGTTGACGTGGGCGGTGATGTCCTTCTCGCCCACGTCGGCCAGCGGGTCCGCGTCGGCGCAGTGCGCGCGGTGGCACATCACCGTACCCATGGCGCGCTGCGGGTGGTAGTACTCGCGCTCGCCAAAGCCGTAGTCGATCAGCAGCGCCGCGCCGCGCGCCAGGCGCTCGCCCAGGGTGTGGATGAAGGCCTCGCCCTGCGCGTGCAACTCGGTCAGGTAGTCGTGCGCGCCCTCCACCTCCACGGGCGGGCGCAGCGCGGTCGGGCGGTCTTCCCAGGCGAAGGCGCCGCCGGCCCAGGCCACGCCGCGCTCGTGCCACACGCCGCCCTTGCGCGCCAGCAACTGCACGGGCATGGCGTCGAGCAGTTCGTTGCCCACGGCCACGCCCTCGAAGGCATCGGGCAGGCGGTCGAGCCAGCGCACCTTGCCGCCCCACGGCGCCAGGCGTGCCTGCTGGCGCGCGCGCAGGTCGCCCGAGAGGTCGATGATGGTGTAGCGCTCCACGGCATCGGGCAGCGCGCCCAGCAATTGCGCCGCCAGCGCGCCGGTGCCGGCACCAAACTCCCACACCTCGCGCGTGCCGGTGCGCGCCAGCGCCTCGGCCACCTGCACGGCCAGCACCTCGCCGAACAGCGGCGACATCTCGGGCGCGGTGACGAAGTCGCTGCCGCCCTCGGGCATGGCGCCGATCTTGGGCAGGCCGCCGCTGTAGTAGCCCAGGCCGGGCTGGTACAGGGCCAGCTGCATGAAGCGGTCGAAGCCAATCCAGCCGCCGGCCTCGGCGATGGCCTTGGCGATCAGGGTTTGCAGGGCGCTCGGTAGAATTTCGGGTTCGCTGGTCATCAGGGCTGCGATTGTCCCTGAACCCTTGCCCCCATGCCCTCTGCCGCTTCCCCTCCCCGCACCGTCCTGGTCACCGGCGCCGCCAGGCGCCTGGGCCGCACCATCGCGCTGGCGCTCGCCACGGCGGGCTGGCAGGTGGCCGTGCACTACCGGGACTCCAGCCACGACGCTCTTGAAACCGTAGCTGCTTGCGCAAGCCTGTCGGGCGTTAGCGGCCATTTCGACGCGGATTTCGCCGACGAAGCCGCCGTGCGCGCCCTGCTGCCGCGCGTGGTGGCGCATTTCGGCGCCGTGGACGCCGTGGTCAACAGCGCCGCGCTGTTCGAGCACGACGACGCCGCCAGCTTCAGCTACGGCCTGCTGGAGCGCCACCTGCGCAGCAACGCCGGCGCCCCGGTGCTGCTGGCCCAGGCGCTGCACCAGCACCTGGCCGAGCGCGCGCAGGCGGGCGAGGCCGATGCCCACGGCGCGGTGGTGAACCTGCTGGACCAGAAGCTGTGGAACCAGAACCCCGACTTCCTGAGCTACACCCTCTCCAAGGCCGCGCTGGAAGCCGCCGGCACCATGCTGGCGCTGGCCCTGGCGCCGCGCGTGCGCGTGGTGGGCGTGGCGCCGGGCCTGACGCTGACCAGCCACCTGCTCACGCCCGAGCGCTTCGCCCAGCTGCACACCCTGAGCCCGCTGGGGCGCTCGTCCTCGCCCGAGGACGTGGCCGGCGCGGTGCGCTTCGCGCTGGAAAACCGCTCGCTGACCGGCACGACGCTGCTGGTCGATGGCGGCCAGCACCTGCAGCGCTTCGCGCGCGATTTTTCGATGATGTAACCCCACCATGACCCACGCCGCAGGCACGCAAATCCTCACGCTGACGGGGCTGCGCTTCGATGCCAACCTGGGCATCCTGGCGCACGAGAAAACCGCGCCCCAGCCCATCCAGGTCGATGCCGAGCTGAACCTGGGCCCCCAGCCCCTGGCGCCGCGCGACGACGACATCCTGCACGTGCTGGACTACCGCAAGGTGCGCCAGATCATCATCGACGAGTGCCGCGCCGAACACGTGAACCTGCTGGAGAGCCTGATCGGCAAGCTGGCCAGCCGCCTCATGCAGCTGCCCGGCGTGCTGGGCGTGCGCGTGAAGATCGCCAAGCTGGAAATCTTCGACGACTGCGAAGTGGCGATCCGCGTCGAGACGGGGCTGTGGTAGCCCACGCGGCGCGGCCCCGCCTGGGGCCGACGGTGCTGCTGGTGGTCTGCTTTGCCGCCTGCATGGGGCTGCGCTGGCAGCTCACGGTGGCCCAGCTCGCGCAAGTCACCGCCTGCACCCGCGATTGCCTGGTGTGGAGCGCCCCCGCCTACGACGCCGGCGTCCTGGGTGTCCTGCTCGCCCTGGTGGGGTTGGCCAAGGCCAGCCCGGCTTGGCTGCGCTGGCCGCTGGCCCTGTGCGCGCTGGCGGTGCTGTGGCTGTACGCCATCGACATGGCGGTGTACGACCTGTTCAGCTTTCGCCTGCGCATCGCCGACCTGGTCAAATACGCGGGCGATTTTTCATCGAACACCACCGTGGCCCTGCCGTACCTGGCAAGCGGCCGGGGGCTGCTCCTGGTGGCACTCACGCTGTTGACCAGCGTATTCCTGGTGCGGGCATCACGCCGCGCCTGGACCACCCCGCGGCAGAAAACCCGCGCACTCGTTTACCTGTGCGCCTTGCCCATCCTGTGGGCATGCCGCTACCTGCCGCAGGGTGCGGAATACATTCACCAGAATGGCTACCAGGATTACTTGAGCAGCAACCTCCAGAGCGGAACCGACGCCCCCTTTTCCGCCGCGCTGCGGGCGCGCCTGCAAAACGCACCCGCGCCCGCGCAGACCTGCATCCCCAGCGCGAAAAAGGCCCGCCCGGTCATCCTGCTGGTGGTCGAGTCCCTGTCGCTGCACCACAGCCAGAAATTCGCCGGCCTGAAGAACTACACCCCGGCGCTGGACCGGATCGCCTCGCAATACAGCTACCTCGAATCCTTTTACGCCAATGGGTTCACCACCGATGGCGGCCTGATCGCCTTGCTGACCGGCCATGTGCCATTTCCGCAAGTCAACCGCTACCAGTCCACCAACACCTTCGCGGGCTACGACAAGCCGCAGCAGGATTTCTTCGCCGCACTGGCCCGGCACCATATCCCGGCGCTTTACTTCACCTCGGCGGACCTGAATTTCCTCGGCACCCGGGACTGGCTGAAAAACCTGGGCTTCACCTCCATCGAAGGCCCCGAGCACCCGGCCTACGCGGGCCTGCCCCGGGGCTCCTTCGACGACCCGGGCGACGCCGCGCTGTACCGGCGCCTGCTGCAATGGCTCGACCAGGAGCGTCCGGCAGGGCCCTTCTTCGCCGTGGTGCAAACCATCACCACCCACCCGCCTTTCACCATTCCGGGCAGCACGCAGCACGGCGAGGAAGCCGCCCTGCGCTACGCCGACGCGGCCCTGGGCGAACTCGTGGCCCAACTGCAGGCGCGCCATTTCTTCGACGACGGGCTGCTGTTCATCACCGGCGACCACCGCAGCATGACCCTGCTGGACGCCCAGGAAAAGGCCCGCCTGGGCCCCGCGGCACCGGCGCGCGTGCCCGCCGTCGTGGTGAGCGCCGAGCACCGGGGCCAGCCGCCGGTGGCAGGGCAATGGCAGCAGGCCGACGCCATTCCCTCTTTTCTCGCCACCATGGGGCTGCCCTCGTGCACCTCCGATTTCCAGGGCCGGTTCCTGGAGCAGCCCGTGCAGGCGCGGTTCATCTTCCACCCGCTGGGCGCGCAGCGTGGCCAGGTGCTGGTGAAGGTCAAGGACCAGGAAACGCCGTTCCTCGTGCGCCTGGCGGGGGACGACACCGCCTGGATCAACGCGCCCGCCGATGCCCAGGACGCCCAGGCCGCGCTGCAGGAAATCAACCGCCAACGCGCGCTGCTGCCCGACCTGGAGGCGAACTTCGCCCACGAGCTCCTGCGCTTTCACCAGTGGATTCCTTGATGGCCGCCCCGGGCTACGGCGCCAGCGCCGGTGCCGGCTGCTGGTCCAGGTAGTCTTCGAGCTGCGCCAGCGGCAGCGGCTTGCTGAACAGGTAGCCCTGGTAGTAGCGGCAGCCCCAGCGCGCCAGGGCTTCGCGGTGCGCGGGCGTCTCCACGCCCTCGGCGATCACCTCCAGGCCCAGGCTCTCGCCCAGGGCGATCACGGTGCGGGCGATGGCCGCGTCGTTGTGATCCTCCAGGATGTCGCGCACGAAACCCTGGTCGATCTTGAGCTGGTCCAGCGGCAGGCGCTTGAGGTAGGACAGCGACGAAAAGCCCGTGCCGAAGTCGTCGAGCGAAAAGCGCACGCCCAGGTCGCGCAGCGCCTTCATGCGGGCGATGACGTCCTCGATCTGGCACATCATCAGGCTCTCGGTCAGCTCGATCTTCAGCCGGTGCGCGGGGGCGCCGGTCTCGGCCAGCACCTCCTGCACCTGCTGCACGAAGTCGTCCTGCTGGAACTGGCCGGCACTCACGTTCACCGCCATGCTCAGGTGCATGCGCCCCGGCGCCCGCGCCCAGGCCGCGAGCTGCGCGCAGGCGGTGTGCAGGATCCAGCGGCCCAGCGGCAGGATCAGCCCGGTCTTTTCCGCCAGCGGGATGAACTCGGCCGGCGGCACCATGCCGTGCCCCTGCAGATGCCAGCGCACCAGCGCCTCGACGCCGACCACGGCGCCGCTGTCGGCCAGCTGCGGCTGGTAGTGCAGCGCGAAGGTCTGCTTCTGCAGCGCCTCGCGCAGGCTGCGCTGCAGGCGCGCGCGGCTGCTCACCTGGTCCTGCATCTGCGGCTCGAAGAACAGGATGGCGCCCGGCCCCGTGTGCTTGGCCTGGTTCAGCGCCAGCACGGCCTGGCGCAACAGCTCCTTGGGCGCCTGGTGCGCCTGGCCGAAGACCAGGATGCCCACGCCCACGCCCGGGTTGTGCACCGTGCCGTCGAGCGGCAAGGCCTCGCCCAGCCGCTCCGACAGCCGGTAGGCCATGGCCTGGGCGGCGTGGGCCGCCTCCCCGAACTGCGCGGGCAGGCCGTCGAGCAGCACGATGAACTCATCCCCGCCGAGGCGCGCCACCACGCCCTCGGGGCCCAGCGCCTCCTGCAGGCGCCCGGCCACCATGCGCAGCAGCTGGTCGCCGTGGTCGTGGCCCATGCTGTCGTTGACGGTCTTGAAGTCGTCCAGGTCGATGCACAGCAGCGCCCCCAGGTGCTGCGCCTCAAGGCAGCGCGCCTGCGCCTGCGCCAGATGCAGCATGAACTGCTGCAGGTTGGGCAGGCCGGTGAGCGCGTCGGTGGAGGTCAGGCGCTGGATCTGCGCATGGGCCTGGAGGTAGGCCGTCACGTCCTGGGTGACCCAGAGCAGGCAGGGTTCGCCTTCCACGTCCAGCAGGCTGGCGGCCATGCGCACCGTGACCATGCTGCCGTCGCGCCGGCGCAGCACCTGCTCGTGCTGCGCGATGCGGCCCTGCGCCAGCACCTGCTGCACCAGCCGCGCGCGCACGCCGGCATCGCTTTCGCGCCAGATGCCCAGCCCCAGGCCCGAGCGGCCCAGCACCTCCGCGCGCGGCCAGCCGAACAGGCGCTCGAAGCCCTCGTTCACGTCCAGGTGGGCACCGTCGGACACCCGCGTGATGTCAAGCGCATCGGGGCTGGTCATGAAGGCCGCGCGGTAGCGCTCCTGGCTCTCGCGCACGGCGCGCTGGCGCTGCTCCAGCTCGGCCAGCAGGTGGTTGAAGCCCTGCACCAGCTGGTCCAGCTCGCGCGCGCGCCGGGGCGGCAGCGGCTGCAGGGGCTCCTCCTGCCGCGCCATGGCGCCCATGCGCCGGGCCATGTGCTCCAGCGGCCGCAGCGCGCGGCGCAGCATCCACCAGATGCCCCAGGCCGCAAGCACCGTGAGCACCAGCGTGGCCACGACGATGCGCTGGCGCATCGCCTCGAGGGGCGCGAACGCCTGCGCCGTGGGCTGCGAGACGGCCACGATCCAGCCGGGCTCCGCCATCTGGCGCACCGAGGCAAGCACCCGCACGCCGTCGAACGTGTGCACGATGCTGCCCTCGGCGCCGGCGACGAAGCGGTCGAGCACCGGGTCCTGCCCCGGCGCGGGCAGCGCCTGCATGAGGCGCCGCGGGTCGCTGCCCGCGACGATGGTGCGCGTGGCGCGGTCCACCACCCAGTAGTCGTTGTGCGGACTGCCCTGGGCGGAGGGCACCACGTCCCACACGCCGATGTCGCGCAGCCGCACCACCCCGGCAAGCACGCCCACGGGGTGGCCGCTGGCGCCCGGCACCGGCGTGGCCACGATGACGATGGGTGCATCCGCCACCAGGCCCGGCATGGGGTCGCTGATGACGGTCTGGCCCGCCAGCGCCTGCTGCATGAAACGGCTGGACTCGCCCCCCCGGCGCTGCACCCCCAGGTGCGGCGGGTAGGCGGCGATGGCCGCGCCCGCGCCGTCGGTCACGTAGTAGCCGCCGCGGAACATCTGCTGCAGCACCGACCGCTCGGCCAGGCGCCCCTGCAGCACCGCCGCGCCGCGCGCCATGTCGTCGGCCAGGCCGCGCGCCACCAGTTGCAGGGCGTTGCCACGCTCGCGCAGCGAGCGCTCCAGCTCCCTGGACAGCAAGGCGGCCTCCGACGACTGCTGCGCCTCGAGTTGGCCACGCATGTCCTGGTACAGGCGGTAGCCGGCATACAGCGCCAGGGCCCACATGCCCGCCAGCAGGAAAGCCAGTGCCAGGAGTGCGATGCGCGTTTTCAGGAAATACGGCGATCGGTTGCGCGAGAGCATGGGACTCCTTGGCAGGCGGTGGGCAGGCTTGCTGCACGTTACCACGCCCTGGCGCGCGCGGCCCCAGGGCAAAAAGCCTGGAATTTCCCAAGCCGCGGGTTTGCAGGGAAAATCCCACCCCTTGGCGGCCCCGCGCCTTGCCGGCCGCCCCTGCCCTGGCGACGAACTTCGCACCTATGAATGCTGTAACAGAATCCCCCTGGACCGCCGAAGAAGGCGCCCCCGCCGAGACCGAGGCCAAGCAGCCCGGCAAGCCCAAGATCGAACGCGAGGCGCACAAGCTGGAAAAGCGCCTGTGCCGCGAGGTCGGCCGCGCCATCGTGGACTACAACATGATCGAGGACGGCGACAAGGTCATGGTCTGCATGTCCGGCGGCAAGGACAGCTACACCCTGCTGGACATCCTGATCCGCCTGCAAAAGCGCGCCCCCGTGCGCTTCGAGCTGGTGGCCGTGAACCTCGACCAGAAGCAGCCGGGCTTTCCCGAGCACATCCTGCCCGGGTACCTGAAGGCCACGGGCGTGCCCTTCCACATCGAAAACCAGGACACCTACAGCATCGTCAAGCGCGTGGTGCCCGAGGGCAAGACCACCTGCGGCCTGTGCTCGCGCCTGCGCCGCGGCATCCTGTACCGCGTGGCCGAGGAACTGGGCGCCACCAAGATCGCCCTGGGCCACCACCGCGACGACATCGTGCAGACGCTGATGCTCAACATGTTCTTCGGCGGGCGCATGAAGGCCATGCCGCCCAAGCTCGCCAGCGACAACGGCAAGCACGTGGTGATCCGCCCGCTAGCCTACGTGCCCGAGAAGGACACGGCGCGCTGGGCGCAGTACCAAGACTTCCCCATCATCCCCTGCAACCTGTGCGGCAGCCAGGAGAACCTGCAGCGCCAGGTGGTGGGCGACATGCTGCGCGAGTGGGACAAGAAGTACCCCGGCCGCATCGACAACATGTTCCGCTCGATGCAGAACGTGGTGCGCACCCACCTGCTCGACGGAACCCTGCACGATTTCCGCCATCTCAAGGCTACGGGCATCGCCAGCGAAGACGGCGACACGGCGTTCGACCACGAGGAGTTTCCCGCCGCGCCCGCACTGCCGGGCGTGCAGGTGGTACAGCTGACCTGACGCACCCACCGCAGCCTGCCACACAGCCAGCGCCCGCCAGCCATTTCGTTCCATCCTCCCAGGAGAGTCCACCATGATTTCGCGCTGGTTCCACACCCTCTTTCTTGCCCTGGCCGCCGCGCTGCTGGCCGGCTGCGCCTCCACCCGCGCGGTGGACAGCGCCGTGCAGAGCTACTCCACGCTCACGGCCCTGCCCGCGCCGCCCACGTACCGGCTGGAGCTGCTGCCCTCGCAGAAGGCCGAAGCCGCCAGCTTCTCGGCCATCGAGGCGCAGGCCCAGCAGTCGCTGCAGAAAGTGGGCCTGCAGCGCGACGACCAGAACGGCAGCCTCATCGTGCAGATCGGCGCCCAGGCGCGCTACACCAGCCCCGAGTACTGGCCCTACGGCCCCTACGGCCGCCCCTGGGCCTGGGGGTGGGGCGGGGGCCACCGCGGCTGGGCCATGGGCGGCACCTGGATGATGGACCGCCCGCCCACGCTGCAGTACCGCGCCGTGAGCATCGTGATGCGCGACGCGCAGACGCAGAAGATCGTCTACGAGACCTCCGCCTCCTACGAGGAAGTGTGGAGCAACGACGCGCTGATCTTCGGCGTGCTGTTCGACGCCGCGCTCACCGGCTTCCCGCAGCCGCCCACGGGCGGGCGCCAGATCCGCACCGAAATCCCCGCACGCTGAAGAACCTGCCGATGGATGCCACCCGCCTGATCGCCGTGCGCCACGGCGAAACCGCCTGGAACGTGGACACACGCATCCAGGGCCACCTGGACATTCCGCTCAACGCCACCGGCCTGTGGCAGGCGCGCCAGCTCGCCGGCGCGCTGGCGGGCGAGGCCATCAGCGCCATCTACACCAGCGACCTGCTGCGCGCCCGCACCACCGCCCAGGCCGTGGCCGACGCCACCGGCGCCCGCCTGGCCGATGAGCCGGGCCTGCGCGAGCGCGCCTTTGGCCTGTTCCAGGGCCGCACCTTCGCAGAGGTCGAGGCCGAGCAGCCCGAGCAGGCGCGCCGCTGGCGCCAGCGCGACCCCGACTACGCGCCGGAAGGCGGCGAGTCCCTGCGCGCGCTGCGCGAGCGCGTGATCGGCACCACGCACCGCGTGGCCGCCCGGCACCCCGGCGGCCTGGTGCTGCTGGTGGCGCACGGCGGCGTGCTCGACGTGCTGTACCGCGCCGCCACGCGCCAGGACATCCAGGCGCCGCGCACCTGGCAGCTCGGCAACGCCGCCATCAACCGCCTGCTGTGGACGCACGGGCACGGCCTGTCTCTGGTCGGCTGGGCCGATACGCAGCACCTCGAACACGCCGCACGCGATGAAACCACGGCCTGACGCCTGGGCGGCCGCCGCCGGGCTGCGCGTGGACCTGATCGACACCCCTGCCCTGGTCATCGATCTGGACGCCATGGAGCGCAACATCCAGCGCATGGCCGACTTCGCGCGCAAGCACGGCGTGCGCTGGCGCCCGCATGCCAAGCTGCACAAGAGCGCCGAGATCGCCCTGCTGCTGCAAAAGGCCGGGGCCTGCGGCGCCTGCGTGCAAAAGCTCTCCGAGGCCGAAGCGCTGGCCGCCGGGGGCGTGAGCGACCTGTTCATCAGCAACGAAATCCTCGCCGCCAACAAGCTGCTGCGCACCGCGCGCCTGGCCGCGCAGCTCGCCGCGCGCGGCGGACGCCTGGCGCTGGCGGTGGACAGCGAGGAAGGCATCGCGCGCCTGGCCGAGGCCATGGACAAGGCGGGCAGCGACGCCGGCATCGACGTGTTCGTCGAGATCGACGTGGGCCAGGGCCGCTGCGGCGTGCCGCCCGGCCCCGAGGCCGTGGCGCTGGCGCAGTCCATCGCACGCCACCACCGCCTGCGCTTCGCCGGCCTGCATGCCTACCACGGCGGCGCCCAGCACCTGCGCGGCACCGACGCACGGCGCGCCGCCATCGCGGCCGCCGTGGCCGCCGCCGCGCGCACACGCACGCTCATCGAGGCCGCCGGGCTGCCCGTGGGCCTGGTCACCGGCGCGGGCACCGGCACCCTGGTGCACGAGGCTGCCAGCGGCGTGTACGGCGAGCTGCAGGCCGGTTCGTTCCTGTTCATGGACGCGGACTACGCGCGCAACGAACGCGAGAGCGCCCAGCCCGCGTTCGAGCACGCGCTGTTCGTCAAGACGCAGGTGATCTCGGCCCGCGCCACGCACGCCGTGTGCGACGCCGGGCACAAGAGCCACGCCATCGACTCCGGCCTGCCGCTGGTGCACGGCCTGGCGCCGGAGCGCGCGCTGCGCTTCGCCAACGGCGGGGACGAGCACGGCATCCTCTACCCCGAGGGCCCCAAGGCCCGCCTGCCCGCGCTCGGGCGCATGCTGTGGCTGGTGCCCGGCCACTGCGACCCGACGGTGAACCTGCACGACCACCTGATCGGCGTGCGCGGCGGGCTGGCGCACGGCGTGGTGGAGCGCATCATCCGCGTCGATGCGCGCGGGGCGGTGACGTAGGCGACGTCGCCAAAGCCCTGCCCGTGGCCGGCGGGTGAGCGGATGGCAAAGGGATTGGCAGCAGCTATCGAATAAATAGCTGCCTGCGCTTGACTGGCGTGCGTTTCGTGCCGATTTGGCCATTACCCCAAACCATCCGCACCGGCCCCGATGGCACAGCAGCCATGGGGGCGATGCCTTGGTTTTGCCCAGCGTGAGCGCGGCCACGATGTCGGCGAACCTGCCAAACGGCGCATGCAGCAGGCCGGGAAAGTTCCAGCGGCCCAGCACGAAAACGCCCTTGGCATGGCTCATCGCGCGCAAGCCCTCCACGCCATGGCAAGCCCCCATGCCGCTGGGCCCGACGCCGCCGAAGGGCAGATCGCCCTGCGCCACATGCACCAAGGTGTTGTTCATGCCCACGTTGCCGGAGGTGGTGTGCGCGAGCAGCCGGGCGCAGTCGCCCTCCTCGGCGCCGAAGTAGTAGAGCGCGAGCGGGCGGGGCCGCGCATTCACGTAGGCGATGGCTTCGTCGATGCTGCGGTAAGTGCGCACCGGCAGGATGGGGCCGAAGATTTCCCCCTGCATCAGCGGCGCCTCGTCGCCTGGGTTGACGGCCAGCGTGGGCACCACGGCGGCGTGCGTCCTCGGCGAAGCGGGAAGGAGCCGCCTTTGCGCACCGGCTCCCCCGACCTTGGAAAGGCATAGGATTCAACCTGACTGCAAGGTCAAGCGCTTTTTTGCCCTTGCGTGAAAGCCGCCTTCGCGTTGGCCCGCCCAACAGGTTTCAGGAAGAAAAATAGCCTCCAGCGCCCGCCAGTCAAGCGCTACAAGCTATCAAATAAGGAGTGAATGTGTCAACCCTTGGCGGGCGCTGCATCCAGCCGCATCTCCGCCAGCACGCGCCGGGCGTTGGCGGCGCAGTCCATGTCCTGGGGCTTGGCCTCGATCTGCGCCACCAGTTCCAGCAAATGCGCCTTGCTTTGCGCCAGTTGCGCCTGCAGCGCCTCGATGTCCTGCACCTTGCGGCGCAGCGTCTCGACCAGGGTGCCGTGCTCCCACTGCGCCAGGCCATTGGGCAGCAGCGTGCGCAGTTCGTCCAGGCTGAAGCCCGCACGCTGCCCGGCGGTGATCAGTTGCAGCGTCAGCACCGCATCGGCGGGGTAGCTGCGGTAGCCGTTGGCCTGGCGCTCCACGGCCTTGAGCAGGCCGATGCGTTCGTAGAAGCGGATGCGCGAGGCGGCCAGGCCGGTGCGCCCGGCGAGTTCTCCGATTTTCATGGCCCGGAGTTTGACATTGAACCTTGCTTCAAGGTGAACCTTGCGCCAGCAACATTTCAAAGGACTGCCCCATGCAGACGATCTTGGGCGCGAACGGGCAGATTGCCGTGGAACTGGCGCGCGAACTGCGGCGCGGCCAGAAGCCCCGCGTGCCGGTGCGCGACGACACGCGCCGCACGCTCATCTGGACGCCCGACGCCAGCCGCGGTACCAGCAATTCGTCGCCATGGCCGCCGGGGTTTTCGGGCGGGATGCCGGCTACACGGTCCTGCCCCGATGGGCCTTGGCCGCCGCGGGCCTGTTCTCCCGCCCGGTGCGCGAGATCCGCGAGCTGCTGCCCCGGTATGGGCAGGACAACCTGTTCGACTCCAGCAAGTTCAAGCGGCGCTTCCCGGCGTTCGCGGTGACCACGTACCGCGAAGGGCTGGCGCGGATCCAGCAGGAGGGTGCGGGATTCAGCCTTGTACCTTGGCGGCAGGTGATCGAACAGTGGCTGCTGGGGCAGCAGATCGCCGCGACGGTGCGCGGCGCGGGCGCGGCGTGGGCGCGGCGTGGGGGATTGGGCGGGCTCGCGGTTCCTCTATCGGTTGACCAGGCGCCGAGGTTTCGCTCCGGGCTTGTCCACAGAAGCTGGAAACACTCGTGCGCACAGGAAGTCGACCAGCGCCCGCACCTTCGGAGAGGGGTGCCTGCTCGCAGGCCAGAGCACGTGGAAGACGCCGGCGCGCTCCACATGGCCAGCGAGGATGGGCTGAAGCCGGCCATCGGCCAATGGCGCGCGGATAGCGAAGTCCGGCAGGTAGGCGATCCCCAGCCCTTGCAGCGCAAAGCACACGCGCGTCTCGATGTTGTTGCAGATCATCGAGGTGGGCAATTGCAGCTCCGGTGCGCCGGGTTCCTGTTGCAACGCCCAAGCCTCCAGCTTGCCGCTATTGGGGAAGCGGTAATGCAGGCAGGTGTGCAGCAGCAGATCGGCAGGTACTTGGGGTGTCCCCCGCAGCTCCAGGTAGCCAGGCGAAGCGACCAGCACCGAGCGGAAGGAGCCCAACATGCGCGCAGTGAGGCGAGAGTCGGCCGGCTCGCCCGTGCGTACCACCGCGTCGAAACCTTCCTTGATCACATCGACCATCCGGTCGGTGAAGTCCAGATCCAACTCAATCTCGGGGTACTCGTGCATGAACTCGCCAAGTACCGGCAGTACCAGCGAGCTGACCAGTGGAAGACTCACGCGCAAGCGGCCACGGGGCGCCGTGCTGGCTTGCGACAGCTCCAGTTCCGCCGCTTCGCTCTCGGCCAGGATGCGGCGGCTGCGCTCCAGGAACAGCGTGCCCTCGGCGGTCAACGTGACGCTGCGCGTGCTGCGGTGGAACAGGCGCACCCCCAGCTTCTCTTCCAGCCGCGCCACGCTCTTGCCGACGGCCGAGGCCGACACGCCCAGCAGCCGGCCCGCCGCGACGAAGCTGCGCACCTCGGCAACCTGCACAAACACCACCAAGCCGTTCAGGCTGCCCATGATCCGCGCTCCTCACAATTACGGACACTTTGCTCCGCACATTGAGGAACTGTAGCCTACTTTTTCTTTAATCGAAGGATTTCTATCGTCAAGGCTTCGCCAATTGAATCGAACGACTTGCCATGACGAATCCTCCAGTTTTCCTGCGCCAAAGCGCTCCGCCGGCGCACCTCGGTACGCGCATTCACAGCGCCATTCAGCAGGCGCTTAACGACCAGCGGCTGGTCGGTGCCGTGATCCTCGTGGCGCGTGACGGCGAACTGATCCACCAGCAGGCCGCCGGCTTCGCCGACCGCGAAAGCGCGCGGCCGATGACCGCGGAAACGGTGTTCCGGCTGGCCTCGGTGAGCAAGCCCATCGTCTCCACTGCGGCCCTGGCGCTGGTGGCGCAAGGCCGCCTCGACCTCGACGCGGACATCGGGCGCTGGCTGCCCGAATTCCAACCCCGGCTGGCCGACGGCCGCTCGGCACGCATCACGGTGCGGCAACTGCTCAGCCATACGGCCGGTCTCGGCTACCGCTTCTTCGAGGCCGACGCAGCCGGCCCCTACGCACGGGCCGGCGTGTCGGACGGCATGGATGCGTCCGGTATCAGCCTGGAGGAGAACCTGCGCCGCCTCGCCACCGTGCCGCTGCTGTACGAACCGGGCACGGCCTGGGGCTATTCGTTGGCGACGGATGTGCTGGGCGCGCTGATCGCGCGCGTCCACGGCACGCCGCTGGACGAGGCGGTGCGCCAACTCGTGACCGGCCCGCTGGACATGGCCGATACCGGCTTTGCCGCACGCGATCCCCAGCGCGTGGCGACCGTCTACGTGAACGGCACACCGCAGCCGCATCGGCTGAGCGAGGGCGAGACGGTCTCGGCCTTCGAGGGCACCGTGGGCATCGCCTACAGCCCCTCCCGCATCTTCGATCCGCAGGCATTTCCTTCGGGCGGCGCAGGCATGGCGGGGACGGCGCAAGACCTGCTGCGCCTGCTGGAAGCCCTGCGCCAGGGCAGCGGTGTGCTGCTGCCCAGCGAATGGGCCGCGGAGATGGCGCGGGATCAAACGGAGGGCCGGGAACTGCCCGATGCGCCTGGCTTCGGCTTCGGACTGGGGTTCTCGGTCTTGCGCGACCCGGCATTGGCCGCTTCCCCCGAATCGGCAGGCACCTGGCGCTGGGGCGGCGCCTACGGCCATTCCTGGTTCGTGGATCGGGCGCAGGGCCTGAGCGTCGTGGCCTTCACCAACACGCTGTACGAAGGCATGTCCGGCCGCTTCGTCACCGACCTGCGCGATGCCGTCTATGGCGCGCTGGAGGTGCGGTGATGAGAACGATAGTCGTGGCCCGTTCCGTGGGCGACATGGCGCAACCCGCGCGGGAGGCCGGACGATGAGCGCCGTTGCCGATGACCGCCTGCCGCTGGCGTCGTTGCTGGCACTGGCGATGGCGGCTTTCATCACCATCCTGACCGAAGCACTACCCGCCGGACTGCTGCCGCAGATGGCGCAGGGCCTGGCGGTGTCCGAGGCCTGGGCTGGCCAGACAGTGACGGTCTACGCCATCGGTTCGCTGGTGGCGGCAATTCCGCTGACCGCTGCCACGCAGGGCGTGCGGCGGCGCCCGCTGCTGCTGGCGGCCATCGCGGGCTTCGTCGCCGCCAATACCGTCACGACGTTCTCCGGCAGCTATGTCCTGACGATGGTTGCACGCTTCCTGGCGGGTGTGTCGGCCGGACTGTTGTGGGCGCTGCTGGCGGGCTATGCCGCGCGCATGGTGCCCGAGCATCAGAAGGGCCGGGCCATCGCCATTGCGATGGCCGGAACGCCATTGGCGCTGTCGCTGGGCGTGCCGGCCGGCACCTTCCTCGGCAACTTGGTCGGCTGGCGGATGTGCTTCGGCATCATGAGCGCGCTGGCGCTGCTGCTCATGGTGTGGGTGCACATCAAGTTGCCGGACTTCGCCGGGCAGGCGGCGGGCAGGCGGCTGCCGCTGGGCCATGTATTCACCGTGGCTGGTGTCCGCCCAGTGCTGTTCGTGGTGCTGGCCTTCGTGCTGGCGCACAACGTCCTCTATACCTACATCGCGCCGTTCCTTGCGGCGGCGGGCATGGCCGACCGGACGGACGTGGTGCTGCTGGTGTTCGGCGTGACCTCGCTGTTGGGCATCTGGATCATCGGCGTGCTGATCGACCGCCACCTGCGTGCGCTGACACTTGCCAGCACGGCCCTGTTCGGCCTGTCCGCACTGGCGCTGGGCGTGGCGGGCGATGCGCCGGTCGTGGTCTATGCGGCGGTGGCCGCCTGGGGCCTGGCCTTCGGTGGTGCGGCGACGCTGTTCCAGACGGCACTGGCCAAAACGGCAGGCGAAGCGGCGGATGTCGCCCAATCCATGCTGGTCACCGCCTGGAACACAGCGATTGCCGGTGGCGGCATGGCCGGCGGCGTGCTGCTCGAACGGCTGGGCGTCGGCGCGTTCGCACCGGCCTTGCTGGTGTTGCTGGCGGCAACGCTGGTGGTGGTGTGGGCGGCCAGGCGGCATGGCTTTCCCGCTCCGGCGCTGGCGGCCAGCGCATGCCCGGCGATAGCCGATCGACAGGCACAGGCGCGGCCATGAACGGCACCCGGCCATTGTTCTTCATCGCACTGGGCCTATTCGGCCTGTATGCCGTCGAGTTCGGCGTGGTCGGCATCCTTCCGGCCATCGTCCAGCGCCATGGCGTCAGCGTGGCGCAAGCGGGCGGGCTGGTCGCGCTGTTCGCGGGCGTGGTCGCGGTGTGCGGGCCGGCCATGGTGCTGTGGCTGTCGCGCTTCGACCGGCGCAAGGTGCTGGCCGGTTCGCTGCTGGTCTTCAGCCTGTGCAGCCTGCTATCGGCCTGGGCGCCCAGCTTCGGGGGGCTGATGGCGCTGCGCGTGCCGCCGGCGCTGCTGCACCCGGTGTTCTTCTCGGTGGCCTTCGCTGCGGCCGTGTCGCTGTACCCGCCGGAACGTGCCGCGCACGCCACATCGATGGCGTTCCTCGGCACCACGCTGGGGCTGGTGCTGGGCGTGCCCCTGGCGACCTGGATTGAGGCCAGGGTGTCCTACGAGGCGGCGTTCTACTTCTGCGCGGCAGTCAACCTGACCGCCGCCGCCGGACTCTGGATCATGCTGCCATCCAGGCCCGAGGCGCAGGCGGCCACGCCGGTACGACCGCTGGCCGTCCTGCGCAGACCCGCGGTGTGGCTCTCGATCGCGACGGCGGTGTGCGTGTTCGCCGCGATGTTCTCCGTCTACAGCTACGCCGCCGAATACCTGGCGCGGCAGGCGCGCCTGGGCAGCGAGGCGATCAGCCTGCTGCTGGCGGTCTTCGGCGTGGGCGGCGTGCTTGGCAACCTGCTGGCCGGGCGTGCGCTGGGACGCCGGCTCGCCTGGACTGTGCTGGGCTATCCCGTGACGCTGGCGGCCGCCTATGGCGTGCTGCTGGTGTTCGCTTCGCCGTCTTTCGCGGCCATGCTGCCGATCTGCCTGCTGTGGGGCGCAGCGCACACCAGCGGTTTGATCGTGAGCCAGATGTGGATGAGCTCGGCGGCGCCCGAGGCGCCCGAGTTTGCCACCAGCCTCTATGTCTCGGCGGCCAACCTCGGCGTGGTGCTGGGGGCGTCGGCCGGCGGCGGTTTCATCGACGCGGCAGGAATGCGGGGAACGGTCTGGAGCGGCTGGCTGTTTGCGGCGTTGGCGCTGGCCACCGTACTGGCCAGAAAGCCCTGGCGGGCAAGCGAGGCCGCATGAACGACGCAACGCTGGTAAAGCACCCTTCGGATGCCACGCCCGTTCAATCCGCTTGGCGGGTTTGGGCGGCGATGCGGCCGATGGCGGTGGCGTTTATTCCGGCCGTGGCTGCGGGCTCTTTGGCCAAACCGCGTCCCGCGCAAAGCGCCGATAACCGGACGACGCACGGTTCTCGCCGATGCGCAGCACCTCGTCGATGTCGTCTTCGCAGGCGTCATAGCTGAAGGCCGTGCGGTAGGCATCGCGCATGGCCGCGCGCAAAGGCTGCCGCAGTTGCGCGGCCGGATTAATCAGCTCGGCCATCCATTGCGCCAGCAACGGCGCTTCTACCGGCCCGCTCATGCGGGCCACGCCGCCAGGCATCCGGTAGACCTGGCGCTGCCTGATCGCCGAGAGCGGCTTGAGCCGAGGGTCGGCATACAGGTCGGCGGGGGCAAGCTGCGCGCCGCTCTTGTAACTGGGGAGAAAAATGAAATCGGGGTCGAGCACGAACAGCGTTTCGACATTGACCGGGCCGTTGCGCTGCGGCAGGCCAGCGCCCGCATCGCGCGCGCCGAGCCAGTCCAGGGTTTGGAGAATGTCCGCACTTTTGACCGGCAGGACGAACTCCGGCGTTGCCATCAGGGCCACCTTCACCGGCCGCGGCGCGGGCGGTATGGAACGGCCGAGCTCGTCCATTGCCCGTGCATGCTGGGCCAGCAAGGTATCGACAGCCCTTGACTTGCCACTGAGCGCGCCGAACAACTGGTATATCGTCCGCATGCCTGCCGTTTCATCGCCCTCGATCCGAACCAGCCCCGGGTAGCGGATTTGCGCCAGGGCGTCGGCAAACCATGACCAGGTCAGCACGAGATCGGGCTGCTCCAGCAAGGTCTGCTCCGCGCCAAGCGGCACCGCGCCGATGCGCGCCTGTGCCATGTTGGTGGTGCGCAAGCCAGGAAACACGCTGCCCAGCAGCGTTGCCTGCGCCTCTTTTTGCAGGTAGCCGGCAATGGCCGTGACATGCCCCTCTTCGCCATCGGCCGTGAGGTAATCCCACAGCACCGGTGGAAAGACCATCACCGAACGAGGCAGGCCGCTGAGCAGCACCGGCTGTCCCTGCATGTCGGTGACTTGCCGCACAGGCCCGGGCAATTCGGGCGTCGGCGGTTGCGGCGGCCGCAGCGCCATCAGGCAGGCGATGGCCGCAATGCCGGCCACTGCAGCGGCACCGCCAAATGACCGCCGCAGCATCAGAATCGTGCGGTGACGCTTAAAGCCAGCGAACGTGGGGCGGTCGCTGCGTTCTGGCCCGCCCACATCCAGTAGCTCTTGTTGGTGAGGTTGGTGGCGCTGAGCCGCAGCGTTATCGGGGTTGCGGCGAACTTCGTCCCATAGCGTAGACCCGCGTCGAACAGGGTGTAGCCTGCCAGCTTGTCCATCTCATAGTTGTCGGCATACGACTTGCCTGTGTAGTACGCGCCGCCTGTTAGCGTCAGGCCGGGGACGGAGGCCACGTCGTATTCAACGGTGAGTTTGGCCATCTGCTGCGCGATGCCCCAGGGCACATAGCCCTTGGTGCTGGGGCTGGCGGCCGTCGCTGCATTGGCCGATACCACTTCCGCCTTCATCAGGGTGAGTCCCCCGAATACGGTCAGCCGTGGCATCGGGCGCCCAACGGCCGTCAGTTCGACGCCGGTGAAGCGCTGCTTCCCGTCGGTCGCAAAGGTATAGGTGCCGTTGCCGTTGTCGAGATAGCGCGTTGATGCCTGGTCTAGGCGAAACAGTGCCCCACCGAGCAACAGGCCGCCGACATCCGCCTTGGCGCCGATCTCGACCTGTTTGCTGACCGTCGGTTCCTGCACGGTGTTTGCGTTGGTAACGGGCAAACCGTTGTAGGTTGTGCCAGCAATGTTGCCCCTGTCGAGCGCTTCGGCGTAGCTCACATAAGTGGACAGCCTGTCGTTGAGTTTGTAGATCAGCGCGCCCGTCGGGGAAATCTTTCCCTTGTCGTACGTATCGCTGCCATCGGGATAGCCTGCTTTGATCTTTGTGTAGCTGAGGCTTGCCAATACCGACCAATTGCCCATACTGAGCTCATTGCCAACCGTATAGGTTTTATAGCGATTGAGATAACTCCATCCCTCAGCCATCGACGTGGTGAACTCCGGTTTGGGGTAAGTGTCGTGGTTGCCCATCGCCGTTGTGCCGAGCGTGAGCGGTGTGATTCGCGTAGCGGCTTCGACTGTCTGATCGTAGTCGTAACCGGCATAAGCTACCGTGAGCTTGTTCCGGGCACCCAGGATGTTCGCGCTGTAATCCAAGTACAGGTATCCGGTATCGACGTCATAGGTTTGTCGCCCACCTGCCCAATATGTCGTTGTGTAGGTTCCATCGCCATTGATCTCGTTATCCGTTGCCAGATATCCCTTGAAGATGCGGTTTTTGCGCTGGTACGCCGCCCGAATGCCAAGGTTCTCGTTGAGGCTCCAGTCGAGCTTGCCACCCAATTTTTCGACGCGGGTGCCAGTCCAGGTCCACGGCTGGGCCCAGTTCCTGTTGACGTCCGGAGCCGAGGGGCGAACCGCGCCCGCAGCCTTGCTCCACGTCATCACATTGCCCGTATTCTCCAAATCGCCATACGAGTAATAGCCCTGCCATGTCATGCCATTGACCGGCTTCCAATTGACGGCGGCGCGAATGAAGGAGCGCTTTTGCCCGCCATCCTTGGAGAGGTCGCCATCCTGAGTCAGGGCGTTGACGCGGTAGGACAGCACCCCGTCGCTGTCGATGTTCCCGCCCAGATCGGCATGGACGAAACGGCTGGAGCCGCCGTAGCTGCCGGCCGTGATGTCGTTGATTCGCTCGTGCGTCGGGTTCTTGTAGACGTAATTGACGCGGCCGCCGGGCTGCGTCGCACCATAGAGGAAGTTCGTTGGCCCCGTGAGCACCTGCATGCGGTCGAGCGCCTCGATGTCGAGGACATCGGTGCCATCGCCAAGCATGCCGTCATCGAGCGCGAAGCGGGAAAACGTGCCGCGCATTACGACAGCACCGAACGTGTAAGACGCTGACGGTCTGACCAACTGGGTCTGGGGATTCATCTTGTAGAGCTGGTCAGGCGTCGCCGTTACGCTGTTCTGGATCAGATCGGCCGACATCACGGTCATCGAATAGGGCGTGTCCAGAATCGGTTTATCGCCCAGTGGGCCGAGAGTCTTGGCCGTCTCGGGCCGATACCCAAGCTCCGCGCTCCCTTCCTGCGGTATCGCCACGGCGTCGCTGGAGACCACCACCTCCTTCAGCACGGATGCGGCCTTCCGGATGACGGCCTTGTTGCCGTCGAAATCCACGCTCAGCCCGCTGCCCTGCAGCAGCTTGCGCAAGGCATCGGCGGGCTCCAGCGTGCCGAGGACGGCGGGCGCGGTCTTGCCTTCGAGCAGCGCGGCGTTGCCGCCGATGGACAGCCCCGATTGGCGCGAAAGCTGCTGGATCGAGGTGCTCAGCGGCTGGGCTGGCAGATCGATGGCCAGGGGCGCTGCCTGGGCCCATGCGGCCACCAGCGAAAGCATGGCCGCCGCAATGGGGCGGATAGGAGAGATGAAGCGCGAGGAAGGCATGGCGGGTTCCAGTCAAGAGATGCAGATGTGTTCACCTGTACTTGACGGTACAGCGCCTGAAACTACTCAAAAATTCTTTAGTCCGACCCGAAAAACCTGCAAACCGTTGATCTGACCCGTAGTTCTGCTGCTTGAAGGGCGCAGGATTTGCAAGACGAGCAGATCAACATGCGCCCCCGCTGGTACGCTTGGCGGGCTTGATGGACTGGGGGCAGATCGAGCGGCACTTCGCCAGCCACGTCACCTCGGGCCGTGGCCGCCCGGCCTTGGCGCCGCGCTTGGTCGATCGATTTGCGCCGGTGGCGGCAATGCAGCGTGAACGGTCTGTCGCCTGACGGCTGATTCAATGCATCAGCGCGACAAATCTGAGAGCCCCGTCAGCGGTCGTTCGCGTCGGCCAGCAATCGACCCTGAGCAGCTGATCAGATAAAAGCCGTCATTCAATAAGTCCGCCGAACTCCCATTCCCATGGGTTTCCTCGGTGCGCAGACTATACTGCTTGTAGAACTTTTCGCGCCAATTTAGTCCGCACGCCCTAGATATGACCTGTGGGTTGGCGCGGTCTACATTACGTTATATCAAAGGAGATCGAGTGGTTCATAAATTATCACAGGCACGCAGAAATGTGCTTGTTCAATTGGAAAGCATTTTGGGCAGTGAGTGCTACAACGCAAGCATTCAGAACTATGGGCCAGGCGGCATCCGAGAGGCTGATGGTCGCGCTTTTCGTTATCCACTCGTAGTTCGAATAAATGATCAAGAAAAACAAAAAATTCGAGATTACTGTGTGCCAGATGAGATCTCTGACGAGGCGCTTCGTAGTGGATATTACTCATTTGGTGCAAACCAACTCGATGTAATGACAGCTCTTGAAAGGATGCTACGGCATCTGGAAGAGCATCATGGCTTGGTAATCAAATAAAGTCACCAACAGTTCCTCCCAGCGGACTGCCTTCGGCAGCTCATGAAATCTGGAGTTAGGCCACTCGAAATGTCCATCAAAATTTCCATGCGTCATTACTTGTCGATAGGGCACCTTTCGGCAGCCGTATTATTTGCGGACCAGTGCAAAGAATCTGAATCAACGGCTCAAACGACGCCGCTTGACAGCCCCCAGCGTAGACAGCACAACGCTTGTGCAATCTCGTCTTTGATCGTCTCTGCTGCCTTCCTCGAAGCAACGATCAATGAAATATTCTCAGACTGCTCCGATGCTCACAGCAACGAACAGATTACCTCTTTGCCTGCCAGAGCTCTAATGGCAAGCTTGTGGAAGAAAGGCATTCCTCGGACGGCCTCGTACTCAATTATTGAGAAATACGAAATAGCACTTGAATTAAACAGCAAACCTGCATTTAACGCTGGGACGAGCCCTTATCAAGATGTCAAACTATTGATCGAATTGCGCAATGCACTCATTCACTACGAGCCGGAAACAATAGTTGGCTTCAGCGGGCACGAGACACCACAACAGCACAAATTTGAAAAGCGCCTCAAAGGAAAATTTCCCATCAACCCGCTAACAGGCCTGGGTAACCCGTTCTATCCAGACAAAGTCCTCGGTGCAGGTTGTGCCCAATGGGCGGTAAGAGCTGCAGTCGCGTTCACTGACGACTTTTTTCAAAGGCTCGGCGTTATTCCCACTTATGAGCATGTCCGCTCGACATATCTGTGAGCCCTTCGTCCGTGTGTAGCCAGTTAACCAGCACTGGAGCACAAAGTGCGGAGGGCACCACTATGAACCATCAAAATCGCGTAGCGATGGCTCATAGTGCGTCCGCGTTGAACCGATAGTTAGGCTGCACCTAGGGCCGTCGCCTTCTTTGCCAGGCAGGAGTCGAGAGCTGAGAGCACCTCGATAAATCGACTGGCCCAATCGAGATCCGTGGCTTGCTCGGCACGCTCAATGAGAGCATTACGAAGCTGTACTTTGCTGCTTTCGCTCTTTAGCGTGAAAGGCTGGAGTGAGCCTGCAACGTCTACAGAGTACTCCGAAAACCAACTGGAATGTTGATCGTGCAGATCCTTGATCCAGTTGTGAGGAAACAAACCTTCGAGTGCGAACCCATTGTGTAGGGAGATGAACTCTGAGTTTGCATGGAACTGAATTTGATGCTGGCCAAAGTACTGTTGCAAGTTTGTTCTTGTCTTGTTACCAGCGGAGTCGCCATCAATTAAAACGACAACAGCCCGTTCCTTATGGATGTACGCGTAGGTTGCCTTGAGGAATCCTTCCAACCCGGAGATTCCCGTAAAGTCGAGAAACTCACACTTTCGTGCATGAGACCAAACATAGGCGCCATCTTCCGTTGGCGTGATCTTGCCTAATGCCCAATTGAGAACCTCTCGGTCTGACTTTCCTTCAACGAAGCAATTGAGAGTGCCGAGGTTGTAGTAGTCACTAAATTTAACTCCCAAGGCACTGCGAATGTGCGCTGTCGCTTCGAAGTAGGTCTTATATGTTGTGACTTTTGTTCGTCCATGCTCGTCTAGAGATGTACCGACTACTTGCCGCGGATCGCTCGGAACAAAGCCAAGAGAGTGGGTAGTGGTAATCAGGAGCGACTCACTGCGGAGTTGCTCCAGCATGCTACTGCACGGGCCTGCTAACTCCGGATGAAGGTATGACTCCGGTTCCTCAACAAGCCAGATAGTAGACTTGTTCAGTTTGGATTCCTCACGTGTGATCCATAAGAACGAAGACAAGATCGACGCAGCCTGAATGCCCATCCCCTTTCTGTCAATTGATGTAGTGTGTGGATCGGCCAGCTTGAAGTCAAAGTACGATAGGAGTTGCTCAAGTGAGTTGTTGGGCAGAGTGAAAGAGGACTTAATCTTGGGAAGACCAGCAAGCTTTAGTTGTTCATCAAGATGGCTGGCGATATCTGCTAACCGTGCATCAATCTCTGTCAGCTTGTCCTGCAAAAGGCCTGAGATAGACCGACGGACAAAAGGAAGAAGGAGCGATGCGTAAAGATCGGAGATGCTCTTTGATGATGGGACGTAATGACAGACGAACTTTTCAAATAGAGCTGTTAGCGTCTGGATCTGTTTGCGCGAGAACTGAGCTTTGAGGCTTGCCTTAATCGTTTCGTTGGAGAAAAACTTATAGACTGGTGTTCCTGTTTTTGTGAAGTACAGATATAGAGAGATATCGGATTTGATTTCCTTCGGAGTCTCTAGCATTTGGCTGAGATCGCTGTAGAGACCAAAGAAGTCGGCATCGGTATCTTCTGATCCCACGAAAGTTGCGATCATGCCCGTTTGGGCAGTTGACTCGCCGAATGTGAGATCGTGATCTGCGTCGTATCCGTGCTGATTGTCAACGCCCGTGAAGAGCATCTCCACTGCGCGAAGCAAATTTGTCTTGCCTGTGCTGTTTGGGCCGACGATTGTCAAGCCATGCTCTAAGTCAAGTGACTGCTCGGCCCCGACCGTTCGGAAGTTGCGGATTCGAATGTTCTTGAGTTTCACAGTGCAGGTATGGTTGGTTTATGCGGCCTAATGAACTAGGTAAGCGACACGTAGCATGCGGGTCAGCTTGAGCACCGAGTAGGCTGCGGTTTCTCCGCTTCGCTTATTGCGGATGTAGGAACATGTCATGTGGCCCAGATAAATGAGGCAATGAGCGACGAACCGACTCTAAGAGCAAAGCCAAGCCCGCACAAAGTTCTCAGGGGCCTAAGCACCGCAAGCGGCTTGCAGCCCAGCGCTGGGCAAACACGCTGTGCATAAAAGCGGCACCAAATCAGCCATGAACCTGCCGCCCTCCCATATTGCGTGCCACACAGTTGCCGGATCAGATCCGCGAGCAAAGTCGTTACAAACAGTATACCCAGACACCGAGGTTGCCTATGTGCAATAGGTGCGGAGTTCGTTAAATGACGGCTTCGCGGCTTTCGTTTGACTGGCGGCTCAGGGTCGATTGCTGGCCGACACGAACGACCGCTGATGGGTACCTCAGGTTTGTCGCGCTGCCCCATCAAGTCTGCCGTCCGGCGATAGACCGCTCACAACCTCTTGCAGTCATCGCAACATCTAGCTGCAGCTCGAGCCACAAGAACCTCTCGCAAGAACCAAAGAAAAGAGCGCTCAAAGTGAGCGCTCTTTTTATATGGCAAAAATAGCTACTATTCCCGGCAAATAAAGTCGTAAACAGCAGCCTATCATTGATGCGGCTTCCAAGCTACCCGGCCTCATCACGCTCACACCTAAAGTCGTAAACAGCAACATCGTGACGAACAGCGGTCGAATTCAACGGTAACCACAACCTATCCAACGATGGGCAGGGTTGGTCTACCGGATCAGGGGCCGTCCAGTGCGCATCAGGCCTGCAGTTTTTTCAACGCCTCCCGCTTCCCCATCTTCAACACCGCCTGAATGCGCTCGAGCTGCGCCGCCCGCGGCATCGCCTTCCCGCGCTCCCACCGGGCCACGGAGAGCGCCGAGGCCTCCAGCAGCACCGCCATGGCCTGTTGCGTTAGGCTCAATTGCTCACGCTTGGTTGCCAACGCTTCGGCCTTGAACTGGAATCGGCGTCCCCTGCGCGTAGGAGCCTCGGTGGTTTGGGTCTGCGCTATATCCGGAGCGGCCTGACAGGCTGCGGCCTTGTTCAGCCCCTTCACCTGCGACACCAGGTCCTTCACATCCCGCTTGAGTGCCGCAATCTCGGACCGCTGCGTCGTGAGGATCTTGCGCAGGTTGCCCAGTTCGCCCTTGATCTCCTTGCGCGCCATGCGCATGACTTCGGCCCGGAATGCGTCGGAGAAAGCTGTCATCGTTGAACCCAGTCTGTGGAAGATGTGGAGCGTATCGCCCCCAACAAAAAGCCGCCCGGAGCCAAGGCGTACGGGCGGCTTGCAGGTTGGTCTGGCGGCTTATTTGCCAGCCTTCTCGGCCTTGCGCTTGGCAGCCTTGGGGTCTACCACGGCCTTGAACTTAGCGCCAGCCACGAACTTGGGCACCGTGGATGCAGGGATCTTGATGGCGGCGCCCGTAGAGGGGTTCTTGCCGGTGCGCGCGGCGCGTTTGGCGGACTTGAACGTGCCGAAGCCGACCAGTTGCACCGCATCGCCCTTCTTCACGGCGGTCTGGATGGTTTCGATCAGCGTGTCGAGCACGGCGTTGGCGGCCGTCTTGGAGAGGTCGTTCTCGGCGGCAAGGGTTGCAACGAGGTCGGTGCGGTTCATGGTGTGTGTGTCTGTGAGAAGCAGTGCATTTTGCTTTATAGCGGATGTGCACGCTCAAGTAATGCCCACCCGAAAGGTTGCTTGCCGCGACCACCGTGCCCCACTCCTATCGGCCATGAACGATCTATCGATTGCAGGCCATCTGACGGCTTCAGGCTGATCTGTGTCATTCACGGTCCAGTGTCTGAACGGCAGCAACCGCCCACACCGGTCGTTGAACGCTACCTGTCCCGAACGGCCGCATCACCCTCGGAACCGGCCGCTCGACTGCTGTCCGGCCCGTTCGGGACCGAAGAGTTCAGCACCAGTCTGAAGCTGAAGTGCACTACTGCTGCCGTTGAACAGCAATGAAGGGCTTTCGCGAAAAGTACGCCGTCCTCGACGCATCCAAATTAGCGTGTTGGGATGCCGCTAAGGAGGCGGTCGATGATGGCATGCTTGGCGCCAGTAAGAAACTTAAACTTGTCTGCGATGGGTAATATCGTCGAGTTGAACTGCAGACCAGCCTCTCTAGGCTTGATCGTCAAGTGCGGTTTCTGATCGACCATCAGCGTACCGAGTGCTGTCGCCACCGTTTCCGGATCATCCCAATGTCCACGCAGGCAGCGTCTGAATGCGTTTGAAAGAATGTCAACTGCGATAAGGCCTGGCAGTGATTTGGATTCGTAAAATCCGAAGTTGCCAAACACTTTTCGGGGAAAGAAGCCCGAACAGTCAGGGGCGCCATTGCTTTCGTAGAAGGGCTTGATATTCATACTCTGCGAGGGGGCGATGACATGGGTGAAGTTATTCCCGTATCCTGCAATAAAGTCGTTGATCTTGGAGGAAACAAATTTCTCGACAATATCTTTCTCGTCAATCATCCACTTGAAGGCTTGCAGCGAGAGGGGATCGGTTCGCGAGAAATGCAAGACGCTGCCCCACAACGCAGCGTTGAGCAAATCCAGGAGTACGTTTGACTGAATGTAGTTTTGCAAGGTCTTCGAGCTGAAGATGCTCTTACCTTCCTCTAGCAATTCGCGGTCGATTCCAGCAACTTTCTCGAAGAGATGCTTCTGGGTCTCGTCTAGAAAGACCACGCCGGGGACGAAAACGAGATTACAAAGCTTGAGCTGCTCTACGAAGCAAATCAGTTGTTCATCGCTCCTAAAGCATGTTCCTTTCGGCTCAGCGCCCTCCGCCAACCCAAGTTGGGCGGGCAAGCCTTCAACAACCAATTTAAGTCGCTCCAGATTCTGCTCAGCGATCGCTAATGCGCCAACGACGCTCCACGGATTATTGTCAGTCGGCGCAGTCTTGAAGATGCCAGATTCGTCAATGAAAATTTGTGTCATGGCTTAGCCTAGCATGTGAACGGAGGCTGAAGACTCTCGCAGGGCGGCAGGGTCACTCTGGTCATCGGGACTGAACGCCAGTCGGCCAATCTAGTAAGAGAAGTGCTCAGGCAACAACCATCTGACCATCCAACCATCCAGGTCCTTGACGCGCTGGATCAAATCGACAATACGCGCACTGTGGTGGTAGTCCACCAACTGCTCGGTGGCCGCATTGCCGGGAGCCGTCGTCAGATACCGCTTTGAAGCTGGTCGCTGGGATCTCATGCGTTAGCCCTGTCGACCGAGCGGCCAATGCGTCTATGGGGCTCCGCAAAGTCCCACCGCCGACCTTGAGCATATGCGTGTAGATCATGGTGGTGGCTATATCGGCTTGACCGCAACGTATGTCGTACTCTCGATCCCGCTCAGGATCTGTTTGGTCCGGCCCAGCTTCTCCGCTTCAGCTTGCATCTCATCAGTCCAGATATTTCGCTTGTACAAGCGGAAAACTCTCGATGTTCGCGAATCCTTTGCGTTGGGCATTGCGATGCCGAACGCGGTGCGCGCGTTGGGAAATTTGCTCATAGCGACCACGATGTAGTCCACCAGTTCGCTTCCCACACGCTTTTCTAGATCGTCATCTGAAACGCTGCTGTCCACCACGGGATAGATCAGCCAGAGATAGAGCACGCCCGGCTGATCTCTCGACTCAATCACCACGCTCCAGAATGTGCCGGGGCTTTCGTTTAGCACGTCAACGACGCCCAGCCCGATCAGCATACGTGCCATCCTCGACTCGGCTGCGAGCAATTGGAACGCGGCCGCATGGTAAGCCAGGTCGGAGGCTCGATCACTGCTGATCCGCCCTAACCTGTACTCTGAAGCTAACTGTTCGACGACATCGTCGATGACGTAAGACGGGGCAAGTTGCTTGCGCCGGTCGGCAAATGACGCGCTGGCTTGCAGTGCTGCCCAGAGGCCAGGTGCCACACTCTTAGGGCCATGTTCAGGGCCTTCAACCAATGAGCTCAAAGAGGCGCTTCCGTCGGGGCGGCGCCCCATCATGTACACAGCGATTAGATCCTCCTCGCCAGACATGAATACACGCCCACCGGAAAAAAGGGTCTGCTTCTCGCTCAGGTATCTGACCAAGTCGGCGGTTGTGTCGAAGCATTCAAACATCGCGTCCAACGCCGTTCGATTGACGACATGCACGAAAACGCCATCGAATCGCACGCCGACGGTCAGTAGCGCCTTGTCATCGATGACACTGGAGTCGACCGCAAGGCTGGGCGTTCCGTATTGAGCGGCGCTAGCTTGTTCAGATCCGTGTGCGACGGCGACCAAGTGGTAGCGAGCCTTGGTCGGGTCAGGAAATTCCAATGGGAAGGGCGACGAGACTTTTGCATCAAGGTGGATGGAATCCGGTCGGTTTTTGATGGTCTTCAGCGCACCTAGAACCTGAGTCACGCTCGCGCCCACCGCTTTACGGTACCAACGTGACCAAGCTGTCGCTGAGTTTTTGTCTTCCGCGTAACCGATCGCCTTGTCGGAGATGATGATCACGTCTTGCCCGAAAACGATCAGCAGGTCGCATAGTTCCTTGCCTTTCTTGTAGAACGGGTTTTGATACGACCACATCGACATGAAGGTCCGGCGCGACAACTCGGCAAGTCGAGCTTCTGATTCGTTCACGCTCATCATGTCCCTCCCATCCTCAGCGCCGTTGTAGATCGCGCATTTGATCATGCTGCGGGGCTGGTTCATCGAGTGGGCTGCTCAGCCATTAGCGAAGCTATCTCTGAGTATCTGCAAATGCCTCAATTGACGACTTGTTCGCGGCAGCGGCATTGCTTACTACATCGTTGGCCAGTCTATGCCGGGCGGCGGGAGGGACTTGCAGCTTTCGGGGGGCGAGTTTGAGGAAGTGATAGGCCACAGCCGTTGCACCGCAGACATGGGTCGACGAGGCTCGAACGGCAGCGGTGGGTCGGAAGCGTCTGTTTAGCGGTGCAGGTAACAGACATCCGATGAGGCTGAGTTCGACGCTGCCTGCGTGAGCTGCAGCGAATGGCTGCTCCAGCCCGCTGACCGGTCGCTCAGGCCATGTGCTCCAGCTCCCACACCGATGACCGGAGTGAGCCCATCACCGAGCGCAGGATGAACGACGCCGACCGACCGAGAGCGCTGCATTGCAGACATCGGTAGGGTTCACTGGTACTGGACGGTCGCACCGGCAGTGCTTGTGCCGAAAGTCGCCATAGAAGCGTCTTGCGAGTTGATGTCCAACGGCATAGCCTTGCTCCATGCCAGAAACGGACAGTCTTTTTGCCGACTACCAGCTACTGTCATGGCTGCCTGACGAGACCTTCTTCAGCCTTGTCAGCCGCCATCACCAGCTTTGGGGACACCCCATCGCAGCGCAAACCTGCCAGCTGATCTTCAGCAGTGCACGCGCCGGTACGCACCATGATCTGCCCAACAGCCTGAGTGTTTTCGTGCAGCGAACAAATGCAATGCTTGGCGATGCCAGTTCCATCGCGAAGGAGCGGACGTTGCTGAAGTTCTACGCAGCCTTCGTCCCGACAGCCGAGACAGAAAATGCAGTTGCGTGCATGTCGAGCCCCAGCGTGGCGCATCTGAAGTTGCGCCTGGGCATTCTCACAAGCCGCTTTCGCGCCAATCATCCCCTCAAAGCCTGCCCCGAGTGCATTGAGCAAGACCTGCGCGAAACGGGGTGGACCTATTGGCATCTGAAGCACCAGCTCCCGGGTGTATGGACCTGCACAAAACACCAGCAACTGCTGCTTCAATCTGCTCTCAAGGCAAACGGGGTGGAGCGCTTTCAATGGCTTCTGCCACGCTTGAGCGAAATGCATTCTGCAGGCTTGGAGCACGGTGACGTGTCCTCGCGATTCGTGCTGCTGAGCCTGGCCGAGCTCGTTGAACACCTCGTGCAATCAAGAGCGCACCAACCTTTGCTACAGGGAGCGCTTCACGAGGTATACCGTGTAGAGCTACGGCGGCGTGGATGGCTCACTGCAGCAGGTAATCTGCGCATGGCCCAGATCGCAAAAGCCTTCCTCGGCCACTGCACGCTGCTCAGGCATATCCCGGAATTCGTGGCACTGCCTGAAGACGAAGCAAGTATGGAGACGCAGTTGGGCCGCTTGCTGCGGCCGCCTCGCTCTGGCACTCATCCGCTGAGGCATCTGTTGCTCATTCATTGGCTGTTCGGCGATGCCCAGCACTTTGAGCGTGCAATGGGATCCCCAGGAACCAACTGCCAAGCACCCCCGCAGGACAACGCTCTTCCCACATCGCCTGTCGTTGATCCGCGAATAGACCACCTGTGCCGCCTTGTCAGTAAGGAGGGGCATTCGGTGCGCGAGGCAGCAAACCTGGTCGGTATTGACCCTCAAACAGCGCTCGTTTGGGCTGCAAGGGGCGGGATAGAGGTATCACGCCGTCCCCAGAAGCTGTCGAATGACATTCGCGCCAGAGCGATCCTGGGCTTGCGCAACGGCGCTGACAAAGCGCACGTGGCTGCACGGGCAGGCGTCTCCATCGGGACCATCACTCGGCTGCTGCTTTGTGATTCAAAGCTGCATGCAGACTGGTCTGCGGCGCGAAACACAAAGGCGAGAGCCCATTCCAGGTCTATATGGCTCCAGCTTCTGCAGTCCTCCGGAAGTCTGGGCATCAAATGGATGCGCCAATTAGACCCGCGCACCTACACCTGGCTCTATCGGAATGACCGCGCTTGGCTGGATGCACACAAGCCGGATCCTCTGCCTGCTGTGCAACGGCCAAGGCCCCCTGTAGTTGATTGGGATGCCAGAGACGAGCGACTACGTGGCTTGGTGCATGAGGTAGCTCTGAGACTTATGGAGACGCAGGGCATACGGCGCATCCGCTTCTGGCAACTGTGCCAGCAGATACCAGACCTCCGAGCAAAGCAGGCGTCCCTGCACCGATTACCCCGAACGCTAGAGGCCATCCAGGTGGCGCTGGCTGCACGTCCGCCCTCCCAGGACCTTTTTCGCTGATGCAAACGCATGTCTAACGTAAGTTTGCGGCTTGATATGTATATATGTATTGACGTATGCTTAATGCATTATGGAATCAGAAGTGAAGGCGCGTGCAGCCAATGCGCGCCGCATCTGTTTGGCCCACGGAATCGCCCAGGCCGATATCGCCGCTCATGTGGGAGCCAGTCAATCGCAGGTCAGCCGCATCCTCAAGGGAAAGGGCATCAGAGCTTCCCGGTTGTTTGAAGAGGTGTGCCTTTTTGCGGAGCGCTTCGAGGGCGGTATCAGTGCCGATGCCGTGCGTAGCAATCGCGAGTTGATCGAGGCACTTCAAGCCACATGGGATGGGTCCGCATCGCATGCCAAGGCCCTGGCCTCCGTGATTCGGTCTTTGGCGATTCTCAAACCCGCTTGACCTCAACAGAAGGTAGCCGATGAACATGCTTGTGCAGCCAGCCCCTTTGCCAGAGGAAATGGACCGAGGCTACCTGGGGCGGATCATGCGGATCAATGGGTACAGGTCGCCGAAGGAGATGGTCGAGGCGATTGCTGCGCACTTTGGCGAGGAAGGCCGAACACGCCGTGAATTGACGACGCACGAGCTTCTCAGCTGCATGGCTGGGATGACTACAGAGCACTTTGCGCAGCGCCACACGACCCTGCCATTGCGCAGAGGGGTTACTTCCTACTTTCCTGCGCTCGTGCATGGCAGTACCGAGAGAAGAAGTCTGCTGTGCATAAGCGGGACTCTCCGAAAGTACCCCGCGGCCTTCTTCTGCAAGGAGTGTGTCGAGGCAGACGTTAAATTTCATGGGGCCAGTTACTGGCGCAGGGACTTGCAGACGCCGGGCCAGATGTGGTGTCCCAAGCACATGAAGCCGTTGCACTTTGTCGCGGCAGCAGATCCCTTCGCTGCATCCCCATCCATGTTTATGGAGGTAGCAGATCAGATCCCTGAAGAGTGGATGAAGCCCGCCATTGGCAATGCCTATGTGGAGCGATACCTAGAGCTGGTTGCCGCACTCTACGATAGAACTACCCCTTTGAGCGTTGAGCTCATTGCGCCCTTACTCCGGGATACAGGAAGCGCGCAGGGTTTCAAGTCAAACGCTGCGTCTAAGCAGGGGACGCTGATCAGCGACCGCGTGAAGGAACTGCTTCCCGAAGAGTGGCTGAGCACCGTGTTTCACGAAGTGGTCTCAAAAGCTCCGGGTGTGTATCTCCACCAAGTGGATGGGGCGCTCTATTTGCGCAAGTCGGCATCGTCCGTGATTGCCTACCTGCTGGTGTTGTCTGTGCTATTCGAGAGCGCCGACCAAGCCATCAATGCACTGGTGGATGCTTGCAATGGAAAGGTCGTGCCTGCCTTGCGCCCACGATTGGCGCAACGCCGTGTTCCCGGCATGGATGAGCTCCTGGCGCAGTATGCCGATTCGAAAGGGGTACATGCGGAGGTTGCCCGGCAGCTAGAGCTGCCCGTTCATACCGTTCGAAAGACGCTGTGTGATCTTGGCTTGCCTAGCCTGCCTGAGTGTGATGTGAACTCGGAAGTTGGCGCTGTAGCCGCTTTGAGGGCCTACTATCTGGGCAAGCGCTCCTACACCTCATGTCTGGAAATCTCAGGTATGACAGAAGCACGGTTCGATACGCTTATGCGTCAGTGTGGGCCGAAGCTGGCTATCGCCCTTGACCAGATGAGTTCGAAGATCAGAAACCGACCAAGGGCGCGGCAAGCGAAAGGGCTGCTGCCTCCCCGAGAGCATGGCGCCGCAGCAGCGCTCGCCACAGATCAGCTCCGGGAGACACTGCTCCAGAACTGCGCCCAAAAGCTGTGATCTTGGGGCGAGAGATCTTCGTACATGGCAAGCCGTCCTGGATCATTGCTGTGTAAAGCCACAACGGCCGGAGCCACTGGTGCAAGAAACGTGTCCGCGGCAATCTTGAAGTCATCCAGGCGAAGGTCGTCATCACTGCGCTCGAAAGCCACCCGGTGTGCTGCGATCCACAACGCGATGATCAAGCGTTGCACGCCAGCAGTTTTCTCGAGGATGAGGTCGCTCAACGCCTCTGTGATCGGGAGAGGGCGAGCAACGAATTGGTAAGCTCCCAGCCTTGGCAGAAAGTGCTTCCGGAACGCCTCGTCGTTGTCTGCCCAGAAGTGTTTGAAGGCGTGATAGCCCGATGTGACGATCCGCTCCGCGTTGCTCAGGCGCTTGGTCAGTGCACCGAAGCCATCTGGTGTGCCTGACACCAGCAGCGGAATCTGCCACTCGTTCAGCGCAGTGAGGATCCACTTGAGAGACTGATCCTCGATGATGCGCAGCTCTGGTAGCGGCTCGCCTAACTTGCGTTTCCTTCGGCTACCCAGGGTCGGTAGTTTGAAGAAATTCTGAACTTCGTCCAGATGCAGAAGACCGAGGAAATGAGCGGACGCCACTTGGCGCCACTCATCGAGCATTTGCGCGCCATTGCGCCACTCTCCAGAAAGCGTCTTGTCGAAGCGAGTGCTGCCGGTCGTCTTTTTCCACGCTGTCATAAGCGCTGCTGCCAGATCGGTGGCCTTGCCTCCCGCAGGTACATCCAGTGAAAGCCACACCACCTGCTGCAACCCGTTGACCATCCGGAAAAATGATGTGTGCTGGACGATCTGAGGAAAGGTGTTGAGGCAACGGCGGATCGCCTGTGTTTTGCCAGATCCTGAAACCCCCGCGACTGCCGCACCGAACGTCGGTGCGGTCACAGGTAGCCTGTAGCGGGCATCCTCACCGCTGATCATGCTCCATGTACTAGAGGCCGACGGATGCAGGTGGCGGTAGTTTTGCCGGATCATCAAATCCATCGTCTCGTACAGCTGGCATTCCTCCACGCTGGGCACATGAAAATCTCGCACGCACATCAGCATGTGCAAGCGGATGTGGTGCGGAACGGACGCAATGTCTTTGGGTGGGCGGGGTGGGAGTTCCACCAAAAGCTTGGCCGCTTCGGGACGAGAGCGGATGGGGCCGAGTTGTGCGATGAGGGGGTTGCCAACGTATGGGTCGTGCGCAGCAGTGGCATCTACAGGTTGTTTAGGCATTTGCAGCCTCCGCATCCATCGTCACGTACAGATCGCTCATCATCGCGTCATAGTTGGACTTGGATTCAGCGCGTGTCTTGACCGATCCCCGAACTTCACCCACCATCAACTGACCAGCAAGCTCATTTTCAAAGGCGCGTGCTTCGCGGATAGTTGGTTTGAGCCCTTTTGCACGTTGGCGTGCTGCCCGAGTTTCTTCAAGGGCGTGCTTGCGGATGAGTTCCATGCGGTAGTAGCCAAGTACTGCTTGCTCCACGCGCTGGTGTGCAATGTCTGCTGCCTTGAGCTTCTGGAGCGCAAAAGCATCAACCACCTCGTCGTGGGTGAGTGCGGGATCAGCACGGGAATGGTCTGAAAGTGTGAGATCGATCAGGCCTGTTCCGCGCTCGTAGGGAATCCAGATCCGTGAAACAGAGCCGGGGTAGTATTGAGCAGGGATTTCCCAACTGCCCTTGACTGATCGGACGCGAGTGGTCCACCGTTCAGTCTCTACGATCGGTGCGATATAGCGATTGGTTCGGAACATGACGCCGTGTTGGGTCACGCGTGCGTTGGCCTCGGGCAGCAACTGAGTGATCAACTCCGCCTGCGACTGTGCGCGTGAGAAGCCAATCCCCATCGCATGGCCCCAATGCCAGAGGCCGGAAGGGCTGGGGAATACTCCTTGCGCAATCATGTGTGCGTCCAAGCGTTTGCTGCGGTCTGCAGTCAGGTTGTAGATATAGAAGCACTCGTGAAGAAACTGCATGTACTGACGCACCGACATGGTGGCTGCTGCGGGGTTTGAACGGCGCAGGTCATACTCCTTGCGGCGGGCATCCATGGCACCAGGGATGAAGTTGTACTGCACGTTTTTCATGATGCGATGCATCACTTCCACCACGCCTTTCAGATCGGGACGGAAGGGGGCGGTGTAGCTGAGCGTAGTGAGCAACTTCATGCCAGTGGCCTTTGCACGCTTGGACAGGTACTCCCCTCGATCGCAGAGCAGCCTTGCGGGGAGGGTAGGCGCCGGGAACAGGGACTGCCGCATGTCGTATCCCCACAGATCACTCAGGAGTTCGGTAGAAGCGACCGTGTTGAAGATGCTCACTTGGGCGGTATCCCAACTGGGTCCGGTGAGACAAACATAAAAGCCAACAACGGCTGTCGAGAAAACATCCACGATGACGTAGACGACCGGACGGCCGATGATCCATGTGGGGTCTATCGATGAGCGCAGATAGACGTCACCGATGGTCGAGTCAATGGCATACATCAGCCCGGGGCCTTCGACACCTTCCCAACTGCATCCAGACAAGCCTCGAAGGGCGCGTTCGAAGTGTCCTTTGCTTGTCTTCTCCCGGATTCGGTCGATTTCTTCGACTTCCTCCGTCAGTACCCGCTTGACCTGCTGATAGTTGGGATACTGGCCTTTCTCGAGGTCTACAGCCACGATGTTGCCGTTGTCGTCATAGCGCATTGCTGTGGTGAACTGACTGGCGACGATGCGTTTATAGCGCTCAGGCATCGAAGGCTTTGGTGTCGGCGTGCCCTTGTCGGCGACCATGATTTTTACGCGCCAGATAACGTTCATCCCGGGCTGAAGGGGCTCGCCCCAGCAGCCGTGCAGCAGTTTTGAAAGCCGTTGGGCGAATGTCTTTCTGCCCGCTTTCTTCCGGGGACTTTCGCCTGACAAGTCTCGGCGTTTTCCGCGGCCTCCGCACTTGTCCCAGCGCGCTCGGAGGCTGATCCGGGTAAGGCCGAACATGCAGAGGATTGACCAGAGCCGGTATACGTGCGATCGGCTTACCTGATGTTTCGTCACGGCTTCTTGTACCAGGCCCGAGAGACTGCCGTGAACCAGAAGGCCTTCTTTGAGCTTCTCGTGGTCGAGAAACTGTTCCATGATTTGGCATCGTTTCTCGAAAGCGCTCACAGCATTTGGCTGTTCGATCTTTTGGTAGTACAGGCCAGGAAGATCCAGGCTGAGTGCGATCAATTCATGGCTCTCAATCAGATCGAGGAAGTCTTGTCGCACCACTTTGTGCAGGGTGCCCACGAGAGGTGGTTTGGGAAAGCGCTTCTGGCGCTTCAGTGCTTCGATTCTTGGCCGACCACCCCGAATCTTGACGGGAGGTGTGATTGGGCTGATCAACACACAAAGTACGGCATCGGCGATAGCGTCATCTATGACGACTCGGTAGATTCCCGCAGAAAGCCCGTGGGTGTCGGTGGTCAGCCGGTACAACTGGTTGTGCATCAGAGACATGCAGATCTCCGCGCCAAGATGGGGTTGAGAGAAGAAAACGCTTCCACGGAGAGCAAGGTCAAAGGCTGGGAAGGCCTCCATCCCCGACGGAGATCAACAGGCAGCAGACCACGCCAGACTGCTTGCCACAGCGCTCGCTGTGCTGCGTGTCGCTGTGTATCACCGCCGAAGCTGCCTGTTAGGTGATGGATCACATCCGAGTACGGGTGCCAGGGCATGGAACGAACCGCCTGGCACGCGACGCGGATTTCGGACTCGGATGTAGGGTTGTCGAATCCCCATGGCGAGGTTCGGCGAAGGGTGAGGGCCACACTTTTTTCATACTGGTCTGGAGTGATGAGCAGCCAATCCACGCCACGGTGCAACCAATAGGTCTTTTCCAGAAGAAGAAGCTCCTTGGTGCGCCTGGTGAGGGCGCTCGTCGGTTTGCAGGAGACAGCGAGGAGTTCCAGAGCTCCGCAGCGATTCTGGAGAACCAGTAACAAGTCAGTGGTACTGGTCCAGACGTGGGACTGGTCTCCCTCTGTAAGCTTCGGGTGCTTGATGTCTAGTGATCGAGCTATCTCAAGGGTTCCCGGATAGTGCTTCAATCCGGAGCCCACTTGCCAGCGTGAAATCTCATGTGTGGCGCTCTCTTGACTCAGCGGGAACTGCTCCACGAGGTCGACCAGATTCGGGATCAGGCCTGCGAAGTTCAGCCCGGCCCACTCCTGGTCAGAAAGAAGTTCACGCTGGCGGTTTCGCCAGACAATTAGATGGGAACGCCCTCTGCTGGATGGATCACCGCGGGAAACACAATGCCAAGGGACGTAGTCTGCGTAGGTGCCGTCACCTCGGCCTTCTCTCAAGAAGCGTCCAAGGACTTTAGGCGTGAAGCGTTTTTCGGTCCGCATCAATTCACCTCAGTTCGCCGGAGCGTGAGGGGTGAGCGGAAAGCTGATCCGGTAGGTAGAAACGCGTCCTGCGGTTGACTTGAGCGGTGTTTTTTTGGGGCTGTGCCGCTTGCTGAAATTGGCCTGCACATGTCACGGACTGGCCGTGATTGAGGGCTTCTTGCATAGATCTGACTCTCGGGTGTTCGCCTGTGAGGCGTGAACATTTCCCCCACCCGTGTGTCAGATCTGTTAGTCTAGCGGTGCGACTCGCGAAGACTTCGGTCTGAGCACCCAGGCGGCGGGGCTTCTGAAAAGGGGTCCTGCCGTTTTTTATTGCATGCTTACCTCCCCAAGGACGACCCGCAGTGACTGCACTTTGGCCGGAGATAGCTGATGACTGAGCGTGGCTATCTCCCTGAGCAGCTCGGCCACGTGTCGGGGAGTTTTCTTACCTACCTTGAGCCCTAGGCCTGTGCGTTCTTGTTCGGCAGCTTCGGCGAGAAGTTGCCATTCGAATGGCGTTGCTCGGAGAGCTTTAACAAGGGCGGCGACGACCTTGCCAGAAGGTGGCATGCGTCTTGTGTTCTCCAACTCAGAGATCAGTGATGGGGGCAAGCCTGCCTTCCGCGCGAGTTGCCGCTGACTCAACTGACGCGCCTTTCGGAGCTCAAAGAGCAGTTCGCCGAAGAGGACGGTGCTGCACTGCCGAGAAGGAGTGGTTTGTGTGATCGAACAGCGCTGCGACGTGACGTGATCCATGAGCGAAAAGGCGCGTGAGCCTATGCCGAAAGTACCTGATAGCTGCCTGAAATGCGATGCAATTTCGTGTGAAATGCGCAGGCATGTTTTGTATTGACAGCCCGGAGCGGCAACAATCTGATCAGTTGTTTTGCGACGCATCCTTCTGTTGGAAGCTGCTACTGGCGGATCGACCATGCTGTCGCCCACACAAAGGTACTAATGCTTCTTGATCAAGGCAATGCATCGATGCTGCGGCAGCGAGCTGGAACTAACCATTTCAAAGAACGGTTGCTCAAAAGCCAACATCGCCCTGGGGTGCCGCAGGTCCGGTTGGTGATGGACCGTATCGCGCAGCTGGTCGAATCGAGTACTTTGGATCCGCGGACTTGGCGCAACTGGTTCGGCCATTCCCCTGCTAGGGCTCGGGCGGATGCAGTCTCGTGCCTGGATCAATGTGCCGCTCAAATACCAGGGCTCCGTGAACAACCACCCAACTTCTATCAGGAGCTAATTTGTGGCGGGCTCATGCGTCGCCTGTCAGCTCCAACGAAGAGCAAGTCTCCGAAGGCCGTTTTGGAGCAGAGGGCGTGTGACTACACGCCGATCAGCGCGCTGCACTTGCATTTCGACGCCATCGATGTCGCGACCTTTTCTTCAAGCGGTGGCGCTGTGGACATGGAGACTGTCAAGGTGGTCGCGGCCGAGCGAGTGATGGAAATACTGCACCATCGATGGCACCCTCGCTCTGGCCATGTTTATCCCAGTCTTACTTCCGATTTGGCCTTAGAGTGGGCCGCTTCGCCAGAGGCGGAGCGTGCAGCCATCAGGCGGACTCTGGACCGCTTTACTCCTCCAATGTTCGATCACTGGTTGAACATGCCGCCTAAGCCCAAGGTGGACTCATTCGCTGAATTGCGCGATCTCGCTCCGGTTCAGATTCACCGGCTGCTTTTTGCCTTGGCAGCAGATGCAAAATTTCTTCGTGCGGATAGGGCTCATGCATGGAGCTTGGATTTGGCAACATCCGCGCTGGCGCTGAACGCTCTTGTCTGGGCAAAAAAATACATGATCGCGGCAAGCGGTGTTGAGCCTGAGGTCATCTACCTGGCCGCATTGGATTCACTTTTTTATGGTGAAGAAGACGCGGAGGAGCTGGAGCTTTTGCTTCCTCAGGCTCTCGCATTGGGTGGGGTTGATTGGACGCCGGATTCACATGAGAAGCTAATTGATGCGCGGCAAAGTTATCTCACGTTGCTTAATAGTCTTGGACTGGCACTCTCAAATGTGGCGGCTGCGGTTGAATCGTTTGAGAGGGCACATCCTATACGGATGGTTCAGTGATCCATGGCGATTGATGACTTCGAAGGCAAGGTGTATCAATTAGACAGGGCTACAAGAATGAGCCCTGTGGTTGAGGGGTAAGCGTGGTCTGAGGTGATACAGAAGTTGAAGCCGGCACGCTCGATGGGCACCACTGTGTCAGATTGCAGATATTTGACGTGCTTCCGATTCGTCCGACTGCGCTGTTGGCATTGCTGTGGCTTGCCACCTCGCAGGAGGTGGCTCGCGTGCTCGGCTCTTCATCCTGCAGTGGCAGAAAGCGGAGGGGGCAAAGGCTTGCTAAGACGACAAACCGTGCGCAAAAATAGCTCTTTGATGGACGCATGATGCCGCCCACACAATCCCTCAAGGTCACCGAAGTGGCGAAGCTTAAGCGAGGCTCTTCCAATGGTCGACCAACGAGTCGTCGCCCGACAGTGGTGCTTGCGTGGCCCACCTCGCTGTGCTCATCTGGCCGTCGGCCGTTTCAACATGAGCGCTTCTTTGTCAATGCCTATAAGGCGCCGCTCTTCGATTTGGTGGAGATGGTCAAGCTGGGCATTCCTGCCGAGGTGATTGCCCAGTTGGCGGAGCACATGCGCATTCCGCCAAAACGATTGACGGACACGTTGGGCCTCTCGCAGGCCGGCGTGCAACGCAAGGTTGCGCAACAGCGGTCCCTGACGACGTCCGAGTCCTCCCGCGTGCTGGGCTTGGTTCGGATGATTGAACAGGTGCAGCTCATGGTCCATGAGTCAAGAAAGCCTGAGCCATTCGATGCAGCAGCGTGGCTGGCAGGCTGGCTGGAGCAAGCGCTGCCCGCTCTGGGTGGGTGCACACCCGCCGAATTCATGGACACGGCAGAAGGCCAGGCGATGGTCGCACAGTTGTTGGCGCAAGCACATAGTGGCACGTATGCCTGAGGGCAAGGTAACGTACGTTGGAAACATCGCAAAGGAGCGACGGACATGCCCATCGATCGTGCCGACTACCCGCAGATACCGCATGACTTTCCCATCACGCCGACGATTTCCGCGGTAGGTGGTGCGCAACCCAAGCTGAGCCTGGTGCAGGAGGACGGGAAGTTTTACGCTCCGGGAACGTCACCCTCTGAGGTACTTGCGGCTTTCGAGGTGTGCGATGACCTGGTCGCACAATTGGCTCCGTACTGCCAGCGCAAACTGGCCGAATTCGGGGGCGATCAGCGCGCCACTGCGAAGGCCGTTTTTCAGGGCCTCTTGAACAAGAGATGGTGCACGGCCGAACAAAGCATATGGATCATGCTCAAAACAGCTGAGCAACTGAGCTGGCCATTGCGTGAAGGTGATTTGCGCCGCTGAATGCCTTTCAGCAGAAGGGCTGTCTTTCAGCGATCAGTCGGTTCGCGTGCTGCGACGCTTACATGGTTAGGCGAGACAACTGCACTCAAGAAAGGAATGAGCGGGTCGGCTAAGCAGCTCTATCGGCGTTCCGCATCTTCCCCACCGTCTGGTCCAGCAACACGCCAGGCGTCACGCCCAATCCTTCGGCCAATTTGAGAATCACCCACAGCGTCGGCTGATTCTCGCCGCGCTCGATTCGCCCCACATGTGCACGTTCCAGGCTGGAGCGATGGGCCAAATCCTCCTGCGATACACCCGCCACTAGACGCAGTTCTCGCACGACCTGACCGAAGGCGAGCACCGACTTGGGCTCGAAACTGCGTGAGCCGAAAGGCCTTCCTTTGCTGATCTTCGGCTCGCCCGACATGGGCTTGAGGATCAGCTGATGTATCATCAAAAGCCACGCATAATTATGCGTAATCACCTTGATAACTAGGGAGGATCCATGTCCGTCAAACGCTGTCTGGTCTTTGTCGTAGCGAGCCTGTTATGGGTCTGCGCCCACGCTGGCGTCAAAGTCCTTGATGTCGAAGTGGGGGTGTCCACGATTGAGCAGGTGCGCAAAATCGCATCTGCCTCTGGCAAGGTGCAGGACGCCGGCATCAACAGTTGGACCAAGGGACAATCCCTGCTTGTCCAACAAGGCAATTACGGCATCGAAGGCCTGCAGTCGGTTCAATACATCTTCGATGCTTCAGGCAAGCTAGCCTGCGTGTTGATGACCATGGGCAAGACTCGATTCGGGGACATCTTCGATCTGCTGGCCAGCAAGTACAAGCTGGTCAAGCAAGCGCGTCCTTTCGTCGGAGACCAGTATGCGCAGTTCAGCGTTCCAGATGCCATCATCGAGATCAGTGCGCCTCACATGGGTTTCCAGATGGAGATCAGCTACATGACGCCGGTTTTCGTCAAGGCGTGGCAGGACGGGGTGAAAAACCAAGATCGGCAAAAGCGTTCAGAGGAGAAGGCCAAGCTCTGAGCATGACCTGTGCAGAAAGGAGCCTCAGGGTGATCATGGTTCGCTGGATGCTTTAGCCTGCTACGCAGCCAAGCTATGCGAAATCGTTTAACAAGGCTGAACTTCCCCAGAGAAGCTCCTATCTGTGTGCGGCCGTATGCTCAGTTCACACGGCTGGGCAGGAACTCAATCCCTGTGCGTCGAACCAGCTCCGCATAGCTGATAGGCCGTGATACACGCTCACCTTCGCGATTGGCTTGCCAGTGCGCCCAGGCGCGGCCGGTGGTGGCGTCGTACACCAGCTTGAAGAGGTAGGTGGGCACCTTCACGCTATGGGGGCCGATGCTCTCGCTTTCGCGCGTAGACACTGGGCCCGTGATCACATACACGTCGCCTTGGGCGCGCAGCGCATAGCGCCGCGTGTCTTGTTCGATCTTGGCCCAGGCCCCGCTGTTGTGCTGGATGTTTTGCGGGACCACATTCGCTAGGGAGAAGCTCTGGGCCATGGCCGAAGGCGTAGGCATGTCGCCGGCCGGTGCCATATGACCACGGGAGTAGCCTGAACCCTTGTAGTCCTCCAGCTCCGCACGCTCATCACGCGGCAGCCTCGCATCGGCGAAGAAGCGGTCGGCGCGCTTCTCGTCGGCGTCTTCGAGCAGGCGCCGGTTGAGCCGCTGGGCCACATAGACTGGAGTGCGGGTGGAGCCCCTGTGCGTGAGCGTCCAGCCGTTCCACCATGCTCGGGAGGGAGCCCGTGATCGTCAGGATGTGGTCGTAGACCCGACGAAGGCCACGCACTCCGCGAGGTTGAGAGCGACCAGCAGCAGGTACTTCTCGGCATCGGTGCGCACCCGCAGCAAGTCGTGGTCACCGAGGTATCCGTAGACGAAGGCGAGCAGGTAGCGTTCGGGATGCTCGTCGCAGAACTGCTGCACGAGCTGATCGGCCAGCTTGGCCGGCAATCCCTCGTTGAAGCGGGCGCGGGCTGTCAAGCGCTGCATGCACGTCTCCTGCACGTCCTCCGAGACGATCGGCCATGTATGGCCGCTGCGCTTCATTGCCTGGAACGTCACGAACAGGATGTGCAGCGGCACCTCCAGTTGCACCACGCCGACTCCCATGCGAGGCAGCGCAAGGATCGAGGCGAGCAGGTTGGGCTGCTGCGCAAAGATCTCGTCGGCCAGGCCGACCTTCTGCGCCTGGCCCATGCCGTTGACATCGATGGTCGCCTGGACCATCACGGCCTGCGTGATCACGCCCATCTTCCTCAGCCCAGCCGCCAGCGGTGCGGCAGCAGCTCATCCAGCCGATGACTCGGGTACGAGTGGATGCGCGCCAGCACATCGCGCAGATACGCCCATGGATCCAGGCCATTGAGCTTGGCAGACTGCACGAGACTCATCACCACGGCTGCGCGCTGGCCTGCCAGCTCACTGCCCACGAACAGCCAATTCTTCGCGCCAAGCTTCCAAGGCTTGATCTGCCGCTCGATGAGGTTGTTGTCGATGACCACCGCACCGTCGTCCAGGTGCAGCGTCAGCGCCTTCCAGGCATTGAGGCTGTAGTCGATGGCCCCGGCGATCTTGCTGCCAGCCAGCACCTGCGCGCGCTGCAGCTTCAGCCACACCTCGAACTCGTCCCACAGCGGCTTGCTCAATTGCTGCCGGGCCTGCCGACGGCTGTCGTGATCCATCTCGGCGAAGGCCGCCTCTGCACGGTAGATCCGCGCCCAGCGCTGCAGCGCTTCGGTGGCCGCCGCACTGGCGCTGTCGCCACCGCGGCTGAGCTCCTCGAAGTACCGCCTGGCATGCGCGGCGCACGCCGCCGACCTGCGCTGCGGGTAGATCCTCGCATCCAGCACGGCGTTGTAGCCCGCGTACTGGTCGGTGATCAAGGTGCCGTTCCACGGTGGCTCCCGGTATGGCGGCCCCTTGCCGCCGAGGAAGGCGACTGGATACTGCGCCCCTCGGCCCAGGCAGAACTCGTAGATCACGCCCGGCTGCGGGTCGTGATGGCTGCGCGCCCAGGCCCAGACGTAGGCCTTCTTCGTCTTGCCTGCGCCGGGCTCCAGCAGCGGGACCGGGGTCTCGTCAGCGTGAAGTACCCGACAGCTGAGGATGAAGCGCCGATGCGCCTCGTACAGCGGCTCGAGCTTCGCACCGCCGGCGCCGCCCCAGGCGGCCAGCGTCGAGCGCGGCGTGTGCACGCCCGAGCGCGCGTTGATCGGCTCCTGCCGGTAGTACGGCAGATGGTCCACGAAGCGGCTGATCAGCGTGTGCGCCACCAGCCCGCTGGCGGGAATGCCGCCGTCCACCACGTCCGGCTCGGCCGGCTCCTGGTGGATCTGCTGGCAGCACCGGCAGGCCCACTTGCCGTAGATGTGCCGGTGCACGAAGAACTTGGCCGGAACGATGTCCAGCTTCTCGCTGACGTCCTCGCCGATGCGCTGCATGGGCCGGCCACACTCAGGAGTCGGGCAGTTCGTGTCCAGGGGTTCGTGGCGATGCTCGACGCGCTCCAGGTGCTCGGGCAGCGCCTGGCGGCGCGGCTTGGCGCGCGGCGCCTTCGGGGTCTTGGGCACCTCGGGCAGGCCGCGCTGCAACTCGGCCAGTTGCGCCTGCAGGCTGGCCTTGTCCTCGGCCAGCGTATCCTGGAACAGGGCGCGCTGCTGGGCCGTCATGGCTTCGGTCCTGGCACCGAACTTCCAGCGCTTGAGACGGGCGAGCTCGAGGTTGACCTTCTCGAGCTTGGCATGCGCCCAGGCGATCTCCCTCGCCTGGGTCTGCACCTGCTGGCGCAATCGCGTGATCAACGCGGCCGCCTTCGACGGCAGTTGCGCCATGTCGATGGAGGAAGCAGCGGTGTCGCCGAGCATGTTCGGCATATTGCACGAGTCGCCAGGCGCTGCGCATCGGCAGATGCGATGTCAACGGCAGCGCTGGGCTGCCGGCCACCCTCACGCCCGGCTGATGACGCTGAACTCGCCCAGGCGCTGCCAGGGCAGGCCGACCGCCAGGGCTTCGAACTGCTGCGCGCTCAGCTGCAGCGTTGCAGCCTGCCCTGGCCCACGCTCCAGCCAGACGAAACGCCCCGTGTGCAGCCGGCGCGTGGCGCACCACACACCGAAGCCGTCGTGTACGAGCAGCTTGATGCGCGTGGCGCGCAGGTTGGCAAACAGATAGCCGTGGTGCGCACGCGCCGAGCCGACGGTATTGACGACGATGTTGAGCAATCGGTCAGCACCGGCGCGCATGTCCTGCGGCTGGGTGCACAGCCACAGCGTGTCGATGCGGATCAACGGACCGGCTCCTCAGGCGGCGCACAGGGCATCGGCCAGGGCGCGCAATTGCGCAGCGTACAGTGCGCCTGCGCTGGCAGCGCACTGGAGCTTCACGTGCAGCCCGCCGCGCTGAAGCTCGATGCGGATGTCCGTCTGTCGTGCAGCAGCGGCGATTGGCTCGGGGCGCGGCAACTCCACGGGGACGAACTGCAGGGCAGGCGCGCTGCCACCGGCCGCACCCGCCGCGGCACACATGCGCTTGAGGCCCCGGCCCGCGAGCCACTTGCGCGCGACGTTGGTGTTCAGGCCGTGCGCGATGGCCACTGCAGAGACCGATGCGCCGGGCTGTCGGCACTCCGCCAGGATCTGCGCCTTGAAATCGGCGCTGTGGACTCGGCGATTGGGAGTATTGGGATGCATAGGCGTCCGCCAAATTTAGGTGGACGCCATCCTCGGCAGTCGTTGTGTCAGGCGCAAGGTGGGATCGCTGGACGCTCACCCCTGTGCAGCACTGCGAAGGCCTCGTAGCAAAGCTCGCGCAGTGCGGGTTGAGCGGGTACCTGGGGCGGTTGTCCGTTCGCGAAAAACTGCGGGCATTGTGCGAAGCGCGTGGGCAACTCGACGCGCAGCGGCTCACCTCGAGAAGACCGCGCAGCAACGGGGAAAACAGTGCAGAGGAAAGCTGCAGCGGCAATCGCTACGACCAACGCGGCAGAGCCTGCATACTTCGACCGTATTTGGACACTAACCCGGTTTGAGTTGGACACTCATTTCGCCCCGAATTGGACGCGCAGATCGGTGGTGCTGGACAACGGCTGCTATGCGTGAAGGCTCAACCCCAACACCAATTGCGTGAGCTGCGGCACATGCATCTCGCTCCTGTAGCGTTTTGAAATAGCTGAGTGAAGCCGAGGCAGTTTACCAATGCTCAAAGCATCGCCTTGGAGATGAGCATCCCAAAGCGATCCCTATGTTGGCGGGATTGGTATACCCGAAACGGTCGGTACCCTGCTTGAACTCGCTCCGCGTTGAAAGCTTGAATCGCCTCGCGTGTTGCTGTCGAGGCCCTGGCCCCCAAAATCACGCCTGCGATCGCGTTAGGCCGAAGGCGCACTGCAAAGTTGCTCTGAGGAACGACAACTCGCCACTCTCGCTCATAGGACCATGCAGTGGACTTTGACAGGTAGGCTGCCGTTTGATCATGCCGGTTGGCATTGGGAAGGGTAATCGTAGGGAAAGTTGCGGTGTAAATGGCTTTCTCAGCGAGCAAGAATAGTTCATCCTGCGTGGTATCAATCTGGACACAGTAGCCACGGTGGTCAGCCGCATAGTGTGCCCACATGGGCTCGTTCCTCGGATCCTGAGAAGCGCAAAAGACACCCATGGTCTTCTCCAGAGCGGTCTGAAGCTCTGCCATCTCAGCGGGGCCCATTTTTCGGCGTCGTAGAACGCCCGTCAGCGCGATCCGTTTCGCTGGTGCCATGTGGCGGAGCAGGTGAGCATTGGCGTTCAGCCAATCCTCAATCACTTGAGGATCATTGGTTTGCACCACATTGAAGCGCATATCGTGCAGGTCATTCAGCGTTTCAGCTGCCGCTACCCAGATCTTGCCACGCACAAGAAAGTCTCTGGCTCGTTCAAGGAGCGCAGCCTTGGCCTGCTCATCGGGATTGTCGGTCTCCAGATGCCGGTACTTATAGAGGTACAAGGGAAGGTTGCCGTCCCCGAGATCCCAGCGGCGCCCTTTGAGGGTATCGGCACGGCGATCCCGATCAGTGCCCTGCATGAAAGATGCAGCTATATCACCCACGCCTAACGCGTAGCACACCTCAAAGGATTGACAGGAGGGTGTAGTTCCGGGGCCATTCGGATACTCCAAGGGGATAGCAAAATCAGGGCGCAAGGCATTTCCCTGTCACACGTTAAGGTAGCTAGGCCAGCGGCGCCAGTTCCTTCAGGTGTGCAAGCAGAGAAGGAAAATCATCTGCGACGAGCGGCGCGATACACTGATGGGCCATCGTAGTAATGAGGCAGACTGCGCTCGTCCGTCTCATAGATCAAAAAAAACACTGTGCAGCTTCATGTAAATAGCGCCCTGCGTATGGACTCCTTGCGAGAGTCCAAGAGCTGCTTACGCTCTTCTTCGGTGTCCACCGCGAACCGCAGAAGGAACTCGAACGGGTCTATATTAAGGTCATTGGTCTGCTTCACGATAGCCTCAGCTGTTGCTTGAGTGCGCATAGTCTCCAATTCTAAGCCCAGGGCATTAGCCACAGCATCGTCATAGGCCATGACCTCCGCGTGAATCTGGGGATAGGCGTCCAGGAAGCGGGTGTGGCCTTGAGCCATTTGTTTAGCGGTCGGGGGCATGTGGGATTTTCAGGTGATATGGGAGAGGCTCAGTTGAGGGGCCGCTACCTTTTTAGCGAAGGCGGCTACAACGGGGCTGCACACGCATCAAACAATGCACGGCCGAAATGTGTTGTGTAGATCGTGGAATAGACGTCTGGGCCGCCCATGTACTTTGCAGTTTGCAGACACTGCAGGCGGAACAGGTTCGCGATGGCGAGCCCTACTTCAATGGAGGGCTGCTTTGGTTTCGTGAGAGTCTCGCTTTGCTTCGGTAGCTCAAATTCCACGATCGCTGGCAGTTGTGCGGCCAATATGCAGTGCGTGTCGGCTTCAGGTGTTGAATAGACGTTGTTGAAGATCAGCGCATCCAGCGATGACATCTCACTCAAGGCCGCAACGAAAGCTTTGTTTGGAAGCGCTCCACCTTGGGCGTTGGAGAAGCTCAGGGCTAAATTTGCCCATAGCTCGCGCACTTCTCCAGAGTCCTCCAGAGACACTGCTTCGATCAGTGGCACGCTAACCCCCATTGGTACAGCGCGTGGCGCATATCTGGAGCCCAGTGCAGCGATCTTTTGATCCAGACGCGTCTGCATGTCCAAGGCATTTTCCCAACGCCGATACTTGATCTTGTCGGTAAGCAGACCTGCTGCCTCCGTCAAAGGCTCCTTGACGATTTGTGCAAGGAAGCTGCCCGTGGCACGCCCTGCGTCAATCGCTTTGCCCGCTGTTTTAGCGACTTCCTCCGCTGCCTTTGCCACAGATTTTGTCGACTCGTCCATGCATGCTCCTCCGTCTCTATCGCTCATTCTGCAACACGAGCGTGCATGCCAGCTTGAACACCTCTCATAGGCATTGCCCATACTCTCACCGAAATCAGTGCTTGGCATAGTCGCATCTGCATCCGCAAAATTCTTCCTGAATGTCTGGATAAGTCCATCAAAATCATGGGCTTGCACAAGTTTCATGATTCGCAAATGGTCACGCCACCGATCACGCCAGCAGCTCTTGAGCCGCTGCTGCCCAGAGTTCCTCAAGCCGATGGACTGCTGGGGAAGGCCCGTGACCTCCAAATGGCGGCCGCACGGCTGAGCGGCGCCTGCCAGAACGGCGCGAACGCAGCACTGGCGAATCTGCTGCCGTCGATGAATGCCTACTACTCGAACAAGATCGAGGGGGAACACGCCAGTCCGCTGGAGATTGCGCGCGCCCTCGCGGGGGATTTCTCTCCCGATGTGGATAGGGCTCGGCGCCAGCAATTGGCCGTGGCGCATGTGGAAGCCGAGCGCTGGCTCCAGGCGTCCTCCCAATCCGCTGCCGATCTCTACTCGCCCCCTGTCGTAAGGTCTATTCACTCCCATATCCTTAGACCTTTGGCCCCCGATGGTGAGCCCATGCCACGAGCGCTGCGCATATGCGATGTGACCATCGGGCGCCATATCGCGCCAGGCAGGGAGGCACCGGATGCCATGCTCCAACGCTGGGCCGAGGTCTACGGCGGTGTGCGGCGCGGGGAGACGCAGATCGTGGCCGCGGCGGCCGCACACCACCGCCTGGCCTGGATGCATCCGTTTGCCGACGGCAACGGGCGGGTGGTCCGCTTGCACACCTGGGCCGTTCTGCAGTCCCTGGGTTTGGCCCCAGGGCTCTGGTCGCCGTTGCGCGGCCTGGCGAGAAGTGGCGGCAGGTACAACCAAAGGCTGAGCGATGCAGATCAGCCCCGTCAGGACGAACTGGATGGGCCCGGGCCGCTCAGCGAGCGCATGCTGGTGGCGTGGATCGACTTCTTCCTGGACATGTGCCTGGAGGAGGTGCGCTTCATGCAACACATGTTCCACCGGCAAGATATGCTGGATCGGTTGAAGGCGCTGCTTGTGCATGAAGAGCAAGTGGGCCAGCGAGGGCTGCGCATGGAGGCACTGCTGCCCCTGCACTACCTCTTTGCCACGCAAGGGGCAGTCACTCGCGGGGATTTCGCGGCCATGACTGGGCTGGGCGAGCGTACGGCCACAACCCTCATCAGAAAGCTGCTGGAAGCCGGGTTGCTGCAGTCGGGCTCGCCGCGCGGCTTGGTGCGCTTCGGTGTGCCGATGGACATGTTGCGGTTTTTGTTGCCCAACTTGTGGCCGGAGGCTGAGGCAGCTTGGGCTGAGTGAGCGTCGCCTTTAGTCACGTCTCGACGGCAGATCTTCCTTCACCAGGCCGCTGATGAAGGGTGAGTTGCCCAGGCCCATCTTGCTGGTGGAGGTCAGGGAATCGCCGCGCCAGAGAAACGCGTGCGCAGTGAGGAATCAAGTCCAAGCCCTTCAAGCGGCCACACATTGCTGCAGCTTGCGTCGCAGGTTCTGCCGGACTTCGAGGTTGGACAGGCCAGTGGTGCCCTCGCAAACGACCAGGTTGCTGATGGCAGCTTGGGGCCAGTCCTCGATGTCATCGTCCAGGGCGATCCAGTGGCGCGGCTTTCTGCGCTGCACGTCGGCCAGGATCTGCATGCCGCGCGGGGTACTGCGGAACGATGCCAGGTTCCACGGATCGGCGCCATGGACACGCTTGTGGTATGTACCTCCGATGAATCGCGCTCGCAGCTGCTCGGGCAGGCGCTGGAGCGTCTTGGCATAGCCCGGGCGGATGCACCAAGTGCTGCTGAGCACCAGGGCCACAGAGGGGTGCGGGGCCAGCTCTTCCTCCAGGATAGGAAGCCACTCGAACAGCGCATGGCCGGGGGCCTCGTAGGGGCTCATGTAGATGCCGCGGTAGGGGTGCCAGAGCACGGCTTCATGGTGAACCACGCCATCAAGGTCAAGGTATAGAACCACATCGGCGCTGCGGGGAGCGGAGGCCGGGAGGTAGGGGGCAAGGGGGCCTGCGGGCAGAGTTGCCATGAGGGCATTCTCAGGCGTGCGCTGCAAGCCGCGTGCGTTGAATGCGCAAGAGCGGCCTCACTGAGGCGCCAAAGTGCCCTCCACCACTACTCGAGTTAGGTCTGCTCCGGGGCGGCAAATACACGCATCAGTCGCTGGTAGATCAATCTCACGTATTTCAAGAATGTCTCAATTAATTTGAAACCTCACAGTACTGGAGATCATCCAGGGCAAGACCAGCGTGGCCGAAGCCAGTCGGTTCTATGACCTGCCGCCCTCGGAAATAGAGAGCTGGGTGGAGGATGGCCGCAAAGGGATGGAGAACGCCCTGAAGGCCAACCCGCAGGACGTGCGCGAGCAGTACGAGCGCCAGCTCAAGGAACTGCAGGAAGCCTACGGCGAAGCGATGCTGGAGCTGCGTGCCAGAAAAAAATTGCAGTCCCTGCTGGGCGAGGACGAGAAGTGATCGAGACGATCCGCCAGGGACTGCAGGCCGATGGCATTACCGTTTCGATCTCCAAGCTGTGCCGCTGGTTTGGTGTGCCCAGGCGCACCGTGTACTACCGCTCGGTCAAAGCTACGCCAAAGTTGCAGGATCGCTTCGTGGCGCCGATCAAGGCCATGATCGAGGAGAACCCGTCCTTCGGGTATCGGACCGTGGCATACCTGCTGGGGTTCAACAAGAACACCGTGCAGCGCATCTTCCAGCTCAAGGGCTGGCAGGTACGCAAGCGCCCGGTGGGCTTCAGGCCCAGGATCCAATCACTGCCCTCAGTGGCCAAGGCGCCCAACGAGCGCTGGCCCACTGACATGTGCCGAGTCTGGGCCGGCCGCGACGGCTGGACCACGATGGCCTTGGTGATCGACTGCCACAGCCGCGAACTGCTGGGTTGGCACCTGTCGCGCAGCGGGAAATCGAAGACGGCGGAGTCAGCGCTGGAGCAGGCGCTGATCGCGCGCTTCGACACGCTGGACCGAGTATCTGAGCCGTTCCTGCTGCGTTCGGACAATGGGCTGGTCTTCACCAGCCGCAGCTTCACAGCCCTGGTTAAGAGCTACGGACTGCGCCAGGAGTTCATCACACCGCACAGCCCTGAGCAGAATGGCTTGGTCGAGCGGGTGATCCGCACGCTCAAGGAGCAATGCGTGCATCGGCACCGCTTCGAATCGCTGCAGCATGCCAGCCGCCTGATCGGGGACTGGATCCACTTCTACAACCACCGGCACCCGCACCAGGCGCTGAAAATGAGAACACCCGCTGAGGCGTTTGCATTAGCGGCCTGACCTGTGCAGGTTCTGCTGGGTCAATACACCGAAGCTCACGAACGTCATGGCGTTGACCATAGAGTTGGGCCTGGAATTGGTGCTCGTGCCAACCGACATGGCTGAATCGCTGCAGCAATCGCGCAGTGCGTCTCGAACAGTTCTTACCGATCTTGAGCGTTTGCTCGGCCTGCGGTTAGAGGGGACTGGGACCCGTACGGACGGCTGACCGTTGGCGTATCAGGCGCTGGTGTCCCAGAATGCTCCCATGACGGCCTTGCTGCCAAGTTCCAGCGCTCCTTATCTTCCCATTTCCAAGCCACGTAGTGCCGACACCGTGCTCTACCTGGATCTTGACGGCGTGGTCCACCATGAAGCTGTGCTCTGGCATCCCCGTCGTGGCATCTACATGAGCCCGCAAGAAGCTGCCGATCACACCCTGTTCGAGTGGCTTCCTATCCTGGAAGAGGAACTGGCCCAACACCCCGCTGTGGCCCTGGTACTTAGTAGTACCTGGTGCATCCGCCCCGGCTATGCCAAGACGCTCCAGCGCCTGCCCGAGCAACTACGCGCGCGATTCATCGGCGGCACGTACCACAAGCGTGTCCATGGAGCCGATCCATGGAACCTAGTGTCATTCCGCAGTACGCCGCGCGGCGTGCAGATCCTGGCTGACGTGCAACGCAGAAAACCGCGTCACTGGATTGCCCTGGATGATGACATTGAGGATTGGCCAATATCAGCCATCAGCAACCTGGTGGCTTGTGACGGCACCACCGGACTGTCCAACCCGGAAGTCAGGCGGGAGCTGCGGCACAAGCTGCAGCAATGTGCAGTCGCATAAAGGCTTGCACTCGACTCCTCACGGCGCACGCAGTTCTCCGGTGTGGCGATTTCCTGCCCGCCGCCAGCAAGATAGGCCTGAGCAATTCGCCCTTCATCACCAGCCTGACTTACTGGCCAAGGAAGAGCGAATAGATGTGGAGGATGGGCTACCCGCACATCCACCAGTAACAGCACCGTCATGAGCGTCCATGCCGGAGTCTCATCGGCGCGCAACGGCGCCGCGAACTCGGAGGGGTGATAGTGCACCAGGATCACGGTCGTCTAGTTGCACGCCTGGCATTCCTTGATCACTTCGTGTGACTAACTGAGCGCGTTGACGCGAACCCACAGAGCCGGCACCGTCGGCTGAGAAAGGCCCGGTCTTCAACTTGAGCCGCAAGAGGCTGTTTGTCGACACCTGCCGCCTAGCGCGCCTCAGACTGGCCGTGCCTCGGCAACTCGGCGAGCCAGAAGACTCGCAAACACGAGGTACTGAGCAGCCTGCACCGGATCCAGGTCGTGCGCCAAGCTATGGGCTTTTGGGTTGCGCACACCTACGAAGGCACCGGAGAAAATTTGCATGAATCCCGATTGATCGTTTCGGCCAGATTCGGTCTCCAAGGTGCTGAGCACCAAGCGAGGCTGATGAGGTGACAGCGCTTGCTCTACAAGCGCCTTGCCATCGAGCACAAGTCCAGTGCGCGCACGAATGAAGTCGCCGAGGGCGACGAAGGCGTTAAGGACCGCGTCTCGCAAGTGGCCAGCCTGGTACTGAGTCCAGGAGCTATCGATCACGACAGGATGCAGCAATTCGCGCAATGCCTCGAGCCCGCTAGATTTCTCCTGCAGTGGCGGCTCATCATCCCCTGCGAGTTTGCTGTCAATCAGCGTCACGAATTCCGCGGCCCTATCCACCGACTCGGCATGAATGGCCCCAGCGTCAATCATGTCGCGCATGTTCGCCCGCATCGCTCGCCACCTGGCCAGATCAACATCGCCGGTTAGATCTTCATACTGCTGCTCAAGCACTTCCAGTGCTTCGATCTGTGCATCGTATGGCATTGCAATACCGGAAACATACCGGCAATGAAGATGCGCTTGTACGACAAAATCGAGATGAATCGGACGTTGCTGATGGGCCTCATAAGCTCGCATCAATGCCGCGCGCGCCGAGCCGATGAGTATTTTGAGCTTTTGCGCCTGCATGACTGTTGGGTAGATTGAATGGCTCCGCTGAATGTAAATCACCGACCGGCAGGCCCGCAATCTAGGCAAGTGTCATTTACCCCCCCCTCTTCTTGCGCAGTGCGGAGATGACTGGTCAATTAGCAGCGACCTCGGTCAGTCAAGCGTTGAGGGCGAACTGCCGCTGACTGGCATCGAACGGTCACTGGGCACGCCGACCACAAATTCCGCCAACGTCGACTATAGATAGCACTACGGTCGTAGAGCTCATCGTCCGTTGTTGTCAGGAAGTACGTCGTCAAAGGCACCGTCCATGAACTGTCGAGCCATATTTCCCTGCAAGCGGGCTGATTCGTCAATGCTCATCAGGTCGATCCGACGATTCGGGAGCAGCCTGACCTTTAGTAGGCTTTCCGGCCCGCGCAGGCCCTTGCTGAACAACAGCTTTCCCTGAACGAGTTGCTCACGGACGATCTGCATGCACTCTTCAAACTCCGCCCTCGTTGAGGGCGTTTCCATGTGTCTCATCACTTCGCAAAACCTCCCTAGTAGCTGCTGAGGATTGTCTTTGCAACACCATCAATCCGAATGACCCACAGGATTCTCCAGCCGACAGGCAGTGCAAAGGCGTCACGACGAATTGCCAGGACGGCGGTCTCGAATCGTCGATGCGACTCGTGCCCCTCCACACCTGCCCCGTCTCTCCAATGGTATCGAACGATACTTGCCGAACTCGCGCTTAGAAGCTGCAGGAACCTCGGCGTAGGAATGGCGGGTGTGATGGCTCCAAAGAATGCGTGTGCGGGCATTGCCCTGCCACAAACGGCGAGCGGCTCCTCAGGGCCTGGTCGGGGGAGTTCAGTAGCCTTGAAGGCATACTCAGCAGAGCGAGGAAGCTGTCCGTGGCCTGGAGGCATCAGATGGGATATCAGCTCCAGGTGCACCACCTTGTGGTTCAGCTCCACAAAGCTCTGGAGATCTAGAAGTACCAGGTCCTCAAAGGTGGGTCGATACGTGCGCTCCTTGCCCTTGTTGACACAGTCCAACAAGCTACTCAGCAGCTCATGGCCAGCTTTCGGCTCCGTGAGGCTTTCGGGGTTGTACGCCCTCAACGCCGACTCGATGAGTCTGAGCTTGCTTGCCGGCATCGGCTCGAACAGCGCAACATTAAGGGCGTAGCGAATCAGTGACGCCCATCGTCCGGTTGGCAGCGTTCGCGATTCCCGTGCCCCATCGGCGACGAGGCTCTCAAGCTCATGCACTGTCGCAACGCTATGCGGCTCGCACAGGCTGCGAAGTGTTGCGTCCACCCGATCAAGCACAGGCTGGGACAAAGCGCCAAGGCGATCCAAGTCACGCCAATGCGACCGCAGGCTGGAGGAAATGTAGGTGGGTGGCGGTAGCCCCGACGTAGCGGGCGGGTTGTATGGGCCTTCCGGGAACCGCATCTTGAGGGCTGCAATAGCGTTCGACGCCGAATCGATGTGCAACTTGCTGGCGCGTTCAGCGATTCGCAAGATAGTCGCCAAGCGCCCAACATGGCCGCAGTTGGTGAGCCCATCAGCCCAAGGCACGTGAGGCTCAATGATGTGCCACACCCCCGCTGGTCGTTCCCGCGAGAGTATATCGAGCACCGCTGCGGCAATATCAGCTCTCGCCCTGCTTTCCATGGAAGCTGCTAGGCGCGCGAGCATGGGCAGCCATCCTGGGTCGCATCTGGCGCACCACAGCACCATTGCGGCAGCACTGTCCCTGCGTTCCCATGACGGATGATCAATAGCCCAAAGCAGCAGCTCATTCAACGCTTCGGTCGCACTTAAGGAAGCGTCTGCACCGATGTATGAGAAGGACCCGGGCGATGCAGCGCCGACCAGATGTCTGACGTGATCGATCGCCACCCTTAGCAGCTCAGTCTGCCCGGCCGGATCAAGTCGACTGCCGACCAGGCTGATGACGTGGTTAGCAACCATCCAACGCTGGTTGTACCTTTCATCTAGCAGGAGGGGACCATAAGCACGGGCAAGTTCATCGGCGCCTTGGATGTTGGCAGAGATGATTGCCTCCGCCTCCAGATGTGAGTGATTCCCCGACCAGATGGACCATCCGCCGTCTTGAAGTGCGCTCAGGGTCCCAATGCTGTCGCGTACTGCCGCGGCAGAGTTTCCCCTGGACGCTTGTCGACGTGCAGAGGTGAGCCGCTCGCTTGCGTCGCGTAGAGCCGCCTTCTTTCCAAACGTTCCAGGCAAGTAAAGTGCGTCCTCGTCCAACTCCTTCGCGGCACTGTCCCCGCTAAGCTCCTTGGTCTTCTCCGGCTCCGTCGCGGTTGCGTTCCGTGCAGCTAGCTCGCGCTTCACATCGAAGGTCGACTCAAGCTGCGAAACTTGGTTGGGCTCAAGTCTCGATTCACGCGTGGCAAGAACTGCCTCCAAGTCGGCTCGGATGGGGGGCGGCACAGCAGGCACAAGCGCCATCATCAGTAGCCACGCACGCTCATCGCTGAGCGAGGCAATGATCGATCTCAATCGACCCGTTGCCTGCATCAAGTCATCTGGGCTTTCGGTCAACTCGGAAAGTACGGCGCCAAACTCGCGTCCCCAATCCGGTAAGTGCCGCTCATCGCCACGAAGGAATACCTCAAGTAAAGCCCAGCGAACTCTCCAGTGCGCTACATCACGCACTTTCCGCAGCATCGCAAGCAAGGCGGCTTGCTCCTCCAGAGCCGCCCCTGGAAAGCGCATACCAACGAGCGCAGAGATTCGATCGAGATTCCCAGTCGTGGCCTGCACATGCAGCTGCTCATTCGTACCGCAGCTTTGGTGTTGAAAGTACCTGACCGCGTCCGAGTAGCGCGAACGGCGACACAACTCAGCAATGAACGAGCCTTTGTCTGCCCGCACGAACCGCTGGAAAGTCATCTCGCCCGAGGCACGCTCGAGCAGTCCAGCGATCTCCCGCAAGGACTCTGGAGCCACCGAAGACGTGGCCGGTAGGGCTTCCAATGTGCCACTCATGAGGGATAGCTGATCCTCCTTGTACCAGCTCGGTCCCATGGAGAAGGACAGAACCATTCGGTAGGTTCTTTGCGCCTCTTCTACTGCTTCAAGATCCACAAGCAATGGGATAATCTGAAGCAGCTCTGGAACAAGTTCGAATCTGTTTTCGAGGTTGGCACTGATGTAGTCTCGCCAGCGAACCGTGAGCTCAAAGGTCTTGTCAGCCAGCGCGCCCGACGGCTTGCTGGGCACAACCAGGTCCAAGACGCCGGCTAGCACGGCTCTGAATCCCTCGTTGTAAAGACCAAGCTGAGAGTCGAACTCCCGATCAAGTGTGTTGATGAGAACATCAACAGCGGACGGCTTGCAGTCAAGAGCGAGCTTGACTAGGCGGCAATAGAGCAGTGGAATGACCGCTTCTGGAATGAAGTAGCTGGAATCCCAGTGGCAACGAGACCTAAGGTCAAGAACCAAAGCCCGCAGCAGCTTGTCTGTGGCGAAAGCCCACACTTTGGCGCTACCCGCTTCGTCCCTGGCCGCGGCAGTACGCCGAGCTTTGCCGTCACACCAAGCTACAGCTCGAGCAACGCTCTGGAGCCAGTCTTCCCAACCGTCGGAATCGGGAGAGAGTAGCGGCGGCTCGTCAAGCCTTGAATCAAGGAAGCAAGCGGCACGAATGCAGCGTAAGGCATCCTCGAAACTTGATGCATCCGGAACTGCACGGTTCTCCTTGGTGAGAGGAATCGAAGCGTCACTCAGATCCATGCCTGTCGCGTAGCTTGCGACCAGCTCAACACCTGCACCGGACTCGATCAAGGAGTCCAGAAGGTCGTCGCGTCGGTGCTCTGGTTCGAGAGGTGCGTCAATGAAGCTCGCCACATCCTGCAGGAGAAGGTCAAGTTCGTGCCGAGGCAGCGATATTGCATAGTGCCTTGCCTGTGCTTGGGCGTGCTCGACAATCTGCAGCAGCATCAACAGCATGTGGCTTGGATCGACGTCTGGCGGCAAGCCGAGTTCTTTTACGGGTGAGTAGGCACCTTCAAGAGTGAGCCTGGCGCCCGTCATGTCGCCGATAAGGTGTCGAACAACTTCGGCCCGTTGTTCGGGCTTGAGGTTCGACAATGGCAGGAAGCGTTCAACGACCGCCTGAAGGGTTCTCATGAAGGACACATGCGCCCCTGCCGCATGCGCAAGGGAATGGCCGTGCAGACGGAGCTTGATGGCGCCGAAGAAGTCTCCAGCGTTGATGCTTGTTCCGGGGGCGATCCTTTCGAAGAATCCTCGGTCGAGTTCGCCCTGAAACCTCTCAAGGAGTTCCAGTGCGTCATCTTCGTTACCGTGTCGAATCAAGACATTCGCGACGGCGAAGGCCTCATCGGGAGAGAGGACCAGCCGACCGTGACGAACAACATGCCGAAGCGCAACCTGAGGCTTACCAAGCGAGACTAGCGCACGGGCAACGAGCTCGGCGCACTGAACAAAAAGCACGTTGTAGCGAAAGCTCAAACGCTGCGACAACAACAGCAATCGGACAATCTCTGTTGCGGCTCCAGACTCAGTAGCGACTTCCAGAGCGTCGTCTATGTCTGCCAGCAAAATATCGGGCTCGGTCCCGAGAACTACAGATCCATCAACCCACTCCTGGCCACAGGCACGCACACCCTCAATCTTCAAGGAGCTGGGGCCGCGCAGGCAGTGAAAAACCCTGTTCAGGGCACCGTAGTCACCGCTGTCTCCACTGAAACAGAAGTCCGCGAGGCGGCTGTGCGTCGACTGGTCGACAGTCGCGGTTTTGAGAACTATGAACTCGGAGAAGGAAGAGTGATAGATGGCCGCATCTTCAGGCTTCTGCAGGAGATGACGAATCCGCGCAAGAGTTGAAGGCAAGGCGGCTGCCTCAGACGGCATGAGTAGACCAGCGAGGCTGGCGACTGGTATAGGCTGCCGCAGTCGAGCAATGAGAGCCAGGAGATGAACAGCGTCGGGGCTTGCCATCAGGCCTGCCCAGATCGTTTCGTAGTAGTCTTCAATCTTTCCGCTGAAAGCTGGAAGCTCGTCTATTTCCGACTGCTCAGCCCCCCCGTTGACCAACTCTGTCAGGTAACGCAGATACAGCGGGTGCCCCTTGGCGCGTTCGCAGAGTGTGGCCACAGTGCTCGACTTCGCCTTCTCTTGATCAAGAAGCTCAACACACAGGCTGTGCTGAACGGAGTCGTCAAGCTGGGGAAGGGTCAGACGCTCTGCGCTCTGCAGGATGGGGCTCAAGCTGGCGGCGATTGAATCCAAGCCGACACCCGTTATCACCACCACCAAGCCTTCAGGCACAGACGGCGGTAGTAGGCCAACGAAGCGCCTCAAGGCGTCCTCTCCTGCCGCAACAGCCTCATTGATGCCATCAATGAAGATGATTCCCTGCTTCTTGGCCTTGCGCAGGTGCTGTGCCAACACCTCAAAGAGCTTGTTCGTCCTTGTGACGAGCTCACTGTAGGGTAGATCCAGCAGTCTCGCTGGTCTTCCTGTCAACTGCGTCGAAGAGAGCGAGTTAAGCCAATCAAAGAAGACGTCTGGCTGAGCTTGATGCGCCGGAGTCACGCCCCGAAGGTGCTCGGAGAAGTGGTACACACCAAGTCGTTCGAGAGTTTCGGAATGCGGCGCGAACTCCTTGCAGTAGGTGGACTTGCCGATTCCGTGCGGACCATCAAGGAAGACATAGCCACCACCGACCTTGGCAATCGTCGACTCAAGGAGGTCGTCAAAGGCTGGGCGCTGGCCAATCGGGGCGTCGGTTGGCTTTGTGATGGGCCAGTCGGCAATAAGACCGGAGGCTTCTAGAAACGGCTTGATTGCGTGTAGGCTCAAAGCGCAGAGTGCGCTGTCCACATTCAGCCGGATCAGGCCCCGACAAGCCAGTCCGACCATCAACGCAGAGCCTGACAACCCCTTGTAGTCCGAAAGCTGGGTCTCTGCCGTGACGGACAGGTCGAGGTCGACTCCGTGCACACGATCAGACAAGACCTGCTGCACGTCACCATGGGCAACGTGGCCAAGTTGCAGCTTCGCCACGGGATATCCAAAACAGGACCACTTCTCTCCAGGGCGAACAGGCTCTACGTTGAGTGGAACGGGTTCGATCTCAAGTGGCGCTGAAAGCACAAGCACGCATACATCAAGGTCCTCGTCATGCGAGTCGATGACGACCGAGTGCTCTGAAGCAGACGCGCCCAAGCCGAAGCGAACCGCCACCGACTCACCTGCCGTATGCGCAGCCTCGACGCAGTGATAGGCGGTGAGGATGCGGTCCTTTGCGACCAGCCATCCCGTGCCTAATTCCTCTTTGCCGACGACCTGGCAGGTTGCCAGCTTCACACCCTCCTCAGTCATTCTGTTCAGCCTCCAAGTGAAATCCAGTTAGTGTCTGCGATATGGATGCTGAACGGCGTACCTGATCTAGAGGCGTGAGACCGCAGCCGCGTAGAGGCAGCTGTCTCATAGTTGAAGATCAATCGTCTCTCAAAGGGTGCGGGGCGGTCGACGATCTCTGCAAGCACTTCAAAGTTTGGGTGACCGTGACGACTACCGTCTGTTGAAATCAGGAAGCAGGGGGCGTCAACAGTGGCGAGCAGCTCTGGGCTCGTGTTGTGGCAGCTGCCGTGGTGCGAAACCTTAATCGCGTCAAACAGGATGGGGCCTGTTGTCGGCTTTGCAGCTCGCAGCCTTGCTACCGTATCCTCAGCCCATGCATCCCCAAGGAATAGCGACCGAACTCTCGCAGACGTGATGATGACTGCAATCGAGCTGCCATTTGCAGGGGACTGGTCCGGCACATAGATGTCTGCGAGGCGCATGTTGCCGTTCGCGGAAACCTTCCGAATCTGTGGAGCTGTAGCCTGGGGGGCGGTCGCACACCACATCTCGTACGCATCATCGAGAAGATCAGTGGACGCCGCACCTCCCTTGTATCCAAGCTTTGCAACCTCCTTCAGCCATACGTTCCGCAGCGCTTCAAGCCGCGCGCGACTTGGACCGACTACCTCCACTGAAACCGCCTCCGAGAGGACTAACGGCTGCTGGTCTTGGCTTATGCAGGTCGTGCCATTCCCTTCGTTCCAAAGGTAGCCGTCGTGCCCAAGCATCTTGGCGAGGGAACTTCCCTGGCGAGCGCCGATAGGCCCCGGCGCCGCAGGCCCGCCGAACCCTCGCCTTCGAAGCGCCTCCAGGACGAGCTTGCCCTGGACGCCTTCCTCTCCGCCAGGTTGAAGCGGCATCGAGCGCAAACTGTTGTGCCACACCCTGTCGACTTCAACGATACGGCGTGGCTGAGGACCATTGGAGGAGAAGAACTCCAGAAGGCCGCCAATGTGGTCAGCGTCGATGTGCGTGCAGACTGCAAGGGCTAGCCGGCAGCCGTTGCTGGCAAGTAACGAAAGGTCCTTCTTGACGAAATCCTGGAATGTGCTTGCAAAGCCGGCATCGATGAGAATGAACGGCCCTCCCGCATCTACGAGGAACGAGTCGCCGTTCCTGGCTGGGTACATCTTAATTCTCAGCATGCAAGGGCAAAGGCAAGGAGCTGTTTTGATGCGGTGCAGTCACATGCATGCGACGTAGACAGGCCACGCTCGTGGGCGCGTGGGGCAGGAGGAAAGGGGGGGCTCCTAGCGCAGTCTAGCTCGCAACACGTGCGCCGGCGGCGAACACAGCCATTCCATGCGCCGTGATGCGGCGATGCTCCCACCGTACGTTTAGAGCGTGCAGCGGTCAGTCGCGGCCACGCCGCACGAGTAGCCGGTTTCGGCCGAAGCCGGCATTCGGGCTTCGGCAGCGAATGTCTCAGTCCAGCCTCTTGCAGCCATTGCGGCATGTAGGGCCTGCTCGAACCTCAAGAAGTTTTCGCAAAAAAGAGCGCTCAAAGCTAGCGCTCTTTTTTGTATAGCAACAAGTCCGCACGGGGCTGGGGTTAGTTGCGCATATCTAGGTCTTCTCTACCCGTTGAATTCGAGTTTACGACTTTACCGTTACAAATGACCACCCCGCAAACCCGCATGAATGCTGGAGGCTTGTTTACGACTTTATTTGCGTGTTTACGACTTTAATTGCCCAGAATAGCTACCCCAAAGAGCACGCCGGTCATTCGACCGTCACGCTCTTGGCGAGGTTGCGCGGTTTGTCCACATCCGTCCCGCGCGCGCAGGCCGTGTGGTAGGCCAGCAGTTGCAGCGGCACCACGTGCAGCAGCGGGCTGAGGGGCCCGTAGTGCTCGGGCATGCGGATCACGTGCAGGCCCTCGCCGCTCTCGATGCGCGTGTCGGCGTCGGCCAGCACGTAGAGCACGCCGCCGCGCGCGCGCACTTCCTGCATGTTGCTCTTGAGCTTTTCCAGCAGCGCGTCGTTGGGCGCCACCGTCACCACGGGCATGCTGCTGGTCACCAGCGCGAGCGGGCCGTGCTTGAGCTCGCCCGCCGGGTAGGCCTCGGCGTGGATGTAGCTGATTTCCTTGAGCTTGAGCGCGCCCTCCAGCGCCACCGGGTAGTGCACGCCCCGGCCCAGGAACAGCGCGTTCTCCATGCGCGCGAAGTCCTCGGCCCAGCGGATCACCTGCGGCTCCAGCGCCAGCACGGCCTGCAGCGCCACCGGCAGGTGGCGCATGGCCTTGAGGTGTGCGGCCTCCTGTTCTTCGGTCAGGCGGCCATGCACCTGGGCCAGCGCCAGCGTGAGCAGGAACAGCCCGGCGAGCTGGGTGGTGAAGGCCTTGGTGGAGGCCACGCCGATCTCCACCCCGGCGCGCGTCACGTAGGCCAACTGGCATTCGCGCACCATGGCGCTGGTGGCCACGTTGCACACCGTCAGCGTGTGGCGGTGGCCCAGGCTCTGCGCATGGCGCAGCGCGGCCAGGGTGTCGGCCGTCTCGCCCGACTGGCTGATGGTGACCACCAGTTGGCGCGGGTTGGGCACGGTGTCGCGGTAGCGGTATTCGCTGGCGATTTCCACCTGCGTGGGAATGCGCGCAATGCTCTCCAGCCAGTACTTGGCCACGCAGCCGCTGTAGTAGCTGGTGCCGCAGGCCAGGATGAGCACGGCGTCGATGTCCTTGAACACGCGGTACGCGCCATCGCCGAACAGCTCGGGCACGATGCCGTGCACGCCTTCAAGCGTGTCGGCGATGGCGCGCGGCTGCTCGAAGATTTCCTTTTGCATGTAGTGCCGGTACGGCCCCAGCTCGGCCGCGCCGCTGTGCGCGTGCACGGTGCGCACGGGGCGCTGCGCAGCGTCCAGCGGGCGGCCGTCGCGCCCGGCCACCCAGTAGCGGCCGGGCTGCAGGTCCACCAGGTCGCCTTCTTCCAGGTAGACGATCTGGTCCGTCACCCCGGCCAGGGCCATGGCGTCGCTGGCGAGGAAGTTCTCGCCCTCGCCCACGCCCAGCACCAGGGGCGAGCCGGCACGCGCGCCGACGACGCGGTGCGGCTCGTCGCGGTGCATGACGGCGATGGCGTAGGCGCCGCGCAGCCGCGCCGTGGCGGCCTGCACGGCCTCGAACAGGTCGCCGCCATAGAGGCTGTCCACCAGGTGGGCGATGACTTCGGTGTCGGTCTGGCTGGCGAAGGCATAGCCGCGCGCCTGCAGTTCGGCGCGCAGTTCCTCGTGGTTCTCGATGATGCCGTTGTGCACCAGGGCCACGCGGCCCGGCCCCTCGCTGCCGGGGCCGTGGCTGAAGTGCGGGTGCGCGTTATGCACCGCCGGCGCACCGTGCGTGGCCCAGCGCGTATGGGCAATGCCGGTGGCGCCCTGCAGGTGCTCGGCCTGCACCTGGGCCAGCAGCTCGGCCACGCGCGCCGTGCTGCGCGCGCGCTGCAGGCCCGGCGCGCCGCCCAGGCTGGCGCCATGCACGGCCACGCCGCAGGAGTCGTAGCCGCGGTATTCCAGGCGCTGCAGGCCCTGCACGAGGATGGGAACGATGTTGCGCGAAGAGACCGCGCCGACGATGCCGCACATGGAAAGCTCCTTGAAGAAGCCGCCATGCTAGGGGTGGAGCAAAAAAATTACCGATTGTTTTTTGGATGATTTTGGAATTAAATTTCAACAATTGTGATTTGCAAAATTCAATTTCATTACCGAAGAAAAAATGGAATCCGACGAACTCGACACCATCGACCTGCAACTGCTGAACGCCCTGCAGCACGACGCCAGCCTGAGCAACCAGGACCTGGCCGCGCGCGTGCACGTGTCGCCCCCCACCTGCCTGCGGCGCGTGCGGCGGCTGCACGCGCTGGGGCTGATCGAGCGCCAGGTGGCCATCGTGCCGCCCGCGCGGCTGGCGGCGCTGGTGGGGCACGGCCTGTCGGCCATCGTCGAGGTGACGCTGGACCGCCAGGGCGCCGAGCAGCTCGACGCCTTCGAGGCCCGCGCCGTGGCCGACGCGGCCGTGCAGCAATGCTGGCGCGTATCGCCGGGGCCGGACTTCGTGCTCGTCACCCACACGCGCGACATGCCCGGCTACCTGGCGCTGGCGCAGCGCCTGTTCACGCAGGATGCGAACGTGCGCAACGTCAAGGCGTTCTTCGGCGTCAAGCGGGCCAAGTTCTCTACGGCGGTGCCGGTGTAGCGCCGTCTTTCGTGCTCTTATAGTGGGCGCGGGGCGCCAAGCCCGGCGCCTTTGCATGGAGAACACGCATGGAGTTCAAGGACTACTACCAGATCCTGGGCGTGCCGCGCGACGCCACGGCCGCCGGCATCAAGGCGGCCTACCGCAAGCTCGCGCGCCGCTACCACCCCGACGTGAGCAAGGAGCCCGACGCCGCCGCGCGCATGGCCGAGGTGAACGAGGCCAACACCGTGCTGTCGGACCCGGAAAAGCGCGCCGCCTACGACGCGCTGGGCCGCCAGGCGGCGCAGCAACAGCAGCACGGCGCGGGCGCCGACTTCCGCCCGCCGCCGCACTGGGACGCGGGCTTCGAGTTCACCGGCGCCGCGCCCGGCGGCGGCCACGGCATGGACGAGGCCCAGTTCAGCGACTTCTTCGAGCAGCTCTTCGGCCAGGCCGCGCGCGCACGGCGCGCGGGCGCACAAAGCGCCGGGGCCGCCTCCGCGCAGCGCGGGCGCGACAGCCATGCCCGCATCGAGCTCGACCTGCTCGACGCCTACCACGGCGCCGAGCGCACGCTGACGCTGCGCGGCGCGCGGCTGGACGCGGGCGGCCACCTCGTCAACGAGGAGCGCCAGCTGCAGGTCAGCATTCCCAAGGGCGTGCGCGAGGGCCAGCTCATCCGCCTGGCCGGCCAGGGCGGCCCCGGCCAGGGCGGCGCGCCGGCGGGCGACCTGTTCCTGGAAGTGCAGTTCAGGCCCGACGCGCGCTGGCGCGCAGAGGACCGCGACGTGTACCAGCCGCTCGCCCTCGCCCCCTGGGAGGCAGCGCTCGGCGGCCCCGTGGAGGTGCAAACGCCCGGCGGCGCCACGGTGGAAGTGACCGTGCCCGCCGGCTGGAAGCCCGGGCGCAAGCTGCGCCTGAAGGAGCGCGGCATTCCCGCCGCCACGCCCGGCGACCTGTACCTGGAGCTGCACGTGGCCCTGCCGCCCGCCGCCACCGACGCGCAGCGCGCGGCCTACCGCGCGCTGGCGCAGGCTTTCCCGCACTTCCAGCCCCGCACGCAAGGAGCATGAGCATGGCAACGCACGACAACGGCGGCAGCAGCGCCCTGGCCGAACTGCTGGACGAACAGGCCCGCCTCACCCTCGACGAACTGGCCCGCGCCTGCTGCATGCAGCCCGGCTGGATCACCGAACGGCTGGAAGCCGGCCTGCTGCACGGCGAGCGCGCCGGGGGCGGCTGGCATTTCAGCGCCACCACCGTGGTGCGCGCGCGGCGCCTGGCCCACCTGGAAGCCACTTTCGACGCCGACCCGCAGCTCGCCGGGCTCACCGCCGACCTGATCGAGGAAGTGGCGGCGCTGCGCCAGCGCCTGCGGCAGCTGGAGGCGCTACGCGGCCACTGACCCTGGAAACGGCTGCGCAGGCGCCACCGGCCAGTGGACGGTGACCACGCAGCCAGCCCCGGGCAGGGCCGTGGCGCCGATCCGCCCGCCATGGCGCTGCACGATGGCCTGGGCCAGCGCCAGCCCGCCGCCCACGCCGTCGAACTCGCCCTCGCGGTGCAGGCGCTGGAACAGGCCGAAAAGCCCCTGCGCGCGCGCCGGGTCGAACCCCGCGCCATCGTCCTGCACGCGCCAGCACAGGGCGCCGGGCTGCGGCTCCACCGTGAGGGCGATGCGCGCGCACGCGCATCCCTGGGTGAACTTGAAGGCATTGCCCAGCAGCGCGTCCAGCAACTGGCGCAGCAGCGCCGCGTCGGCGTGCAGCGGCACGGGCGCGGCGGGCAGTTGCCATTCCACGGCGCGCTGCGGGGCGGCGGCGTGCAGGCGCGCGCTGGCTTCGCGCGCCAGCGCAGCAAGGTCGAGCGGCCCGGGGTGCAGCGGCGCGCGCTGCGCGCGCGACAGCAGCAGCAGCGCGTCGATCATGCCGGCCATGCGGCGCGCGGCCTGCTCCATGGTGGCGAGGAACTGCTCGGCCTCGGCGTCCGCCCCCGGCGCGCCCGCGCGCAGCGCCTGCACCGATTCGCGCAGCAGCGGCGCGAACGAGGTGATGTGGCGCAGCGGCGCGCGCAGGTCGTGCGAGACGGCGTGCAGCAGCCCGTCGTGCGCCTGGCGCAGCGCGGCCAGTTGCGCGCCCAGGCTGTCGCTCAAGCCTTCTTGGGCTGCTTCACCGGGCGTTGCCATTTGCTTGCGTCCAGGCTGACCTGCTTGCCGCGCGCCACGCTCAGGGCGCCGGGCGGCGTGTTCTTGGTGATGGTGGAGCCGCCGCCCACGGTGCCGCCGGCGCCGATGGTGACGGGCGCCACCAGCACGCAGTTGCTGCCGATGTGCGCGTCGGCCTCGATCACGGTGCGGTGCTTGTTGGCGCCGTCGTAGTTGGCGGTGATGCTGCCGGCGCCGTAGTTGACGCGCTCGCCCACGCTGGCGTCGCCCAGGTAGGCCAGGTGGTTGGCCTTGGCGCCGTCGGCCAGGGTGGAGTTCTTCACTTCGACGAAGTTGCCGATGTGCACCTCGCGCCCCAGGTGCGCGCCCGGGCGCAGGCGCGCGAACGGGCCGACCAGCGCGCCCTCGCCCACGCGGGCGCCAGCCTGCTCGCCGTCGATGTGCGTGAACGGGTGGATCACCGCGCCCGCGGCGATGGTGGCGTTGCCGATGCAGCAGTAGGCGCCGATGCGCGCGCCCGCGCCGATCTCCACGCGGCCGGTGAAGATGCAGCCCACGTCGATCTCCACGTCCTGCCCGCAGGCCAGTTCGCCGCGCGCGCCGCTGCGCGCGTCGTCGCGCAGGTCGAAGCGCGCCGGGTCGGCCAGGCGCACGCCCTGCTCCATCAGCGCATCGGCCTGGCGCCGCTGGTGGGCGCGCTCCAGCGCGGCGAGCTGCGCAGGGCTGTTCACGCCTTCCACCTGCAGCGCGTCGGCGATGCAATGCGCGGCCACCGGCACGCCGTCCTGCACGGCCATGGCAACGATGTCGGTCAGGTAGTACTCGCCCTGGGCGTTGTCGTTGGTCAGCCGCGCCAGCCAGGGCGCGAGCCGCCGCGCGGGCACGGCCATGATGCCGCTGTAGATCTCGCCGATGGCGCGCTCGGCCTCGCTGGCGTCCTTGTGCTCGACGATGCGCTGCACCATGCCGTCCGCGCCGCGCACGATGCGGCCGTAGCCCGTGGGGTCGGGCAGGCGCACCGTGAGCAGCGCCAGGCGCTCGCCCGCGCTGGCCTGCACCAGCGCCTGCAGGGTTTCGGGGCGCGTCAGCGGCACGTCGCCCGAGAGCACCACCACGGTGCCGTCGTCGGCCAGCCGGGGCATGGCCTGCTGCACGGCGTGGCCGGTGCCGAGCTGCGGCTCCTGGCGCACGAATTGCAGGTCAAAACCGGCCCCAGGGCTTGCCCAGCCAGCGCTGGCAGCTTCCACTTCCATAGCACCATGGCCGGTCACCACGACCACGCGGCGCGGCTGCAGCGGCGCCGCCGCGGCCAGCACGTGCGCCAGCAGCGGACGGCCCGCCAGGTGCTGCAAGACTTTGGGGATGCGGCTTTTCATGCGCGTGCCCTTGCCCGCGGCCATGATGATGAGGTCCAGTGCTGTGGTCATTGGAAAGCAATCCGGGGAAAGAAAGGCGCGGGCCGGGCGGCCGGCGCCGGATGGCCGCCATTATCCCGCCGCGCCGCCCCCGGCCCGCACCGGCCCAGACCTGATGAACATCAATGCATGAGATTGATGCAGGTCAGCAAAATGCCTGGCAACAGCCATCCCTTGGTAATAACCTCCTGTCACACTTTCGCCGCCCCGGGCAATGTGGCCGGCCGCGGAAGGAGGGAAGCAATGACATTCATGCCATGGACCAGCGAACTGGAGCTGGGAATCGAGGAGATCGACAACCAGCACAAGGAGCTGGTGCGGCTGGCCAACGCCCTGCATGCCGAAATCTCCAGCCCCGCGCCGCAGCACGCGGCCATTGGCGCCGTGCTGGAAGGCCTGGTGGACTACACGCACAACCACTTCATCGTCGAGGAGGTGCTGTTCCAGCAGCACGACTACCCGGAAACCCCGGCGCACCAGGCGCAGCACAACCGCTTCACGGCCAAGGCGATGGATCTGCTGATGCGCTTCGAGGACGGCGAGGAGGTTTCGCTCGAAGCGCTGGAGTTTCTCAAGGACTGGCTGATCCACCACATCTGCAAGGTCGATCGCGCCTACCTGCCGTTCTTCCGCGCCGCCCTCGCCCAGGAAAGCGTGGCCTGAGGAGCCCCAGAGGGCGCTTGGGCGCTTCTCTTTCAATAGCTGCCAGCGCTCCCCCAGCAAGGGCTAGCGGCCATTTTTATACCCAATCAGCCCAGCGTGACGCGGGCGAACTTGCGCTTGCCCACCTGCACCACGTAGCTGCCGGAGGCGAGCTTCAGGCCCTTGTCGCTGACCACCGCGCCGTCCACGCGCACGCCGCCGCCGTCGATCAGGCGGTTGGCCTCGCTGGTCGAGGGCGCCAGGTTGGCCTGCTTGAGCAGCGCCCCGATGCCCAGGGGGGCGCCAGAAAGCGCCACCTCGGGGATGTCATCGGGAATGCCGCCCTTGCTGCGGTTCTGGAAATCCTGCTCCGCCGCGTCGGCCGCCTGCGCGCTGTGGAAGCGCGTGGTGATCTCCTTGGCCAGCATCACCTTGACGTCCTTGGGGTTGCGCCCGCCCGCCACCTCGGCCTTCAGCGCGGCGATTTCGGCCAGGCTCCTGAAGGACAGCAGGGTGTACCAATTCCACATCAGCGTGTCCGAGATGCTCAGCACCTTGGCGAACATGGTGTTCGCGTCCTCGGTGATGCCGATGTAGTTGTTCTTCGACTTGGACATCTTGTGCTCGCCGTCCAGCCCCACGAGCAGCGGCATGGTGAGCACGCACTGCGGCTCCTGCCCATACTCCTGCTGCAGGTGGCGGCCCATGAGCAGGTTGAACTTCTGGTCGGTGCCGCCCAGCTCCAGGTCGCTTTTCAGCACGACCGAATCGTAGCCCTGCAGCAGCGGGTAGAGGAATTCATGCAGGCTGATGGAGTTGCCTTCGGAGAAGCGCTGGTGGAAATCGTTGCGCTCCATCATGCGCGCCACCGTGTACCTGGCCGACAGCTCGATCATGCCGCGCGCGCCCAGCTGGTCGCACCATTCGCTGTTGTAGCGGATCTCGGTGCGCGCCGGGTCCAGCACCTTGGCGGCCTGGGTGTAGTAGGTCTCGGCGTTGGCCTTGATCTGCGCGGCGGTGAGCGGCGGGCGCGTGCTGTTGCGCCCGGACGGGTCGCCGATCAGGCTGGTGAAGTCGCCGATCAGGAAGATCACCTGGTGGCCCAGGTCCTGCAGCTGGCGCATCTTGTTCAGCACCACGGTGTGGCCCAGGTGGATGTCCGGTGCCGTCGGATCCAGCCCCAGCTTGATGCGCAGCGGCTGGCCCGTGGCCTCGGCGCGCACGAGCTTCTTCAGCCATTCGTCCTGGGGCAGCAGCTCGTCCACCCCGCGCAGGGAAATTTCCAGCGCTTGACGTACCTCATTGCTGGGCGGATTCGTGGAGGCAGCAGATTGATTCATAAGGGTTTCTGGGGATGTCCGGCAAGCGAGCGCCGCTATACTCCGGGCCACATTTTGCAAAAGGCGGATTCTAGTAGGCCCGCCACTTCGGCTCCGTCGAAGGCTTGCATTTCCGGATTGTTCCGCACACTCAGGCACCGCGCCCCACAGCCGGGCGCCGGCTTTGCCTGAACGTGCATTCACGCCCTGGGGAACGACTTTGACCAACGGCTTGACCACCGCCAGTAAGGCTTTGCTCGAACGGATCGCCCGCGCCGCCCAGCAGCACCCCCGCCGCATCACCGCCGCCATCGCCACCGTGCTCCTCACCGGAGGCGGCGGCGCCTTCGCCGTGGCCTCGCTCGGCCCCGATCCGGCCGACCTGCCGGTCAGCACCGTGCAGTACCCCGTCGCCTCGCTGGCCGAGGGCCAGACCCTGGCCGCGCTGTCCGACGGCATGCCCAGCTACGCGCTGTACCGCTCGGACCTGGTGCGCGCCAGCGACACCGCCGAATCCCTGCTGCAGCGCATGGGCGTGGCCGACCCCAGCGCGGCGGCGTTCCTGCGCACCGACGGCCTGGCGCGCCAGCAGCTGCTGGGCCGCACCAACCGCCAGGTCAAGGCCGAGGCCACCGACGACCACCGCCTGATCCGCCTCACCGCGCGCTGGGCCCACGACGACAGCGGCAACTTCAAGCGCCTGGTGATCGAGCGCGGCGCGGACGGCGCCTGGGGCTCGCGCATCGACACCGCCCCGCTGCAGTTGGGCAGCCGCCTGGCGGGCGGCGTGATCCGCAGCTCGCTGTTCGCCGCCACCGACGAGGCCAACATCCCCGACGGCGTGGCCACGCAGCTCGCCGACATCTTCTCGGGCAACATCGACTTCCGCCGCGCGCTGCGCAAGGACGACCGCTTCTCGGTCGTCTACGAAACACTGGAGGCCGACGGCGAGCCGCTGCGCAGCGGCCGCGTGCTCAGCGCCGAGTTCCGCAACAACGGCAAGACACACCAAGCCGTCTGGTTCCAGGAGTCGCCCAAGGCCCGGGGCGCCTACTACCTGCCCGATGGCCAGAGCATGGCGCGCGCCTACCTCAGCTCGCCCGTGGCGTTCACGCGCATCTCCAGCGGCTTCGCCATGCGCTTCCACCCGATCCAGAAATCCTGGCGCGCCCACCTGGGCACGGACTTCGCCGCGCCCACGGGCACGCCGGTGCGCACGGTGGGCGACGGCGTGGTCGAATTCGCGGGCGTGCAGAACGGCTACGGCAACGTGGTGTTCGTGAAGCACGGCAACGGCCACGAAACGGTGTACGCCCACCTCAGCCGCATGGACGTGCACAAGGGCCAGCCGGTCACGCAGGGCGACACCCTGGGCGCCGTCGGCGCCACGGGCTGGGCCACTGGGCCGCACCTGCACTTCGAGTTCCGCGTGAACGGCCAGCAGCAGGACCCGATGACCATCGCCCGCCAGAGCGAGGCCGCGGCGCCGGTCTCCGCCGCGGCGCGCCCCGCATTCGAGCGCCTGGCCGCCATGATGCGCAGCCAGCTTGCCGCCGCTGACACCCTGCAGCAAGCCAGCGCGAACTGACCCTGCCGCCGTGAGCGCGCTCTACATCGGCCTGATGTCGGGCACTTCGCTCGATGGCGTGGACGCCGTGCTGGCCGACTTCGCCACGCCCCCCGGGCGCGTGCTCGGCCACGTGGCGCTGCCTTTCGCGGCGCCGCTGCGCGCCGAACTGCTGGCCCTCAACAGCACGGGAGCCGACGAACTGCACCGCGCCGCCCTGGCGGCCAATGCGCTGGCCAGATGCTACGCCCAGGCCGTGCAAGCCCTGCTGCAGCAAACCGGCGTCCCGGCCCAGGCCGTGCGTGCCATCGGCGCCCACGGGCAGACGGTGCGCCACCGCCCGCAGGCCTTTGACGGCACGGGCTACACGCTGCAGCTCAACAACCCCGCCCTGCTGGCGGAACGCACCGGCATCACCACCGTGGCCGACTTCCGCAGCCGCGACGTGGCGGCGGGCGGCCAGGGCGCGCCGCTGGTGCCGGCGTTCCACTGGGGCCTGTTCGGCCAGCCGGGCCGCACGGCCTGCGTGCTCAACGTGGGCGGCATCGCCAACCTGAGCGTACTGGGCGCGGACGGCTCGGTGCTGGGCTTCGACTGCGGCCCCGGCAATGCCCTGATGGACCACTGGTGCCAGCAGCACCTGGGCCGCCCCTACGACGACGACGGCGCCTGGGCCGCCAGCGGGCAGGTGCTGCCCGCGCTGCTGCAGGCGCTCCAGGCGGAGCCGTTCCTGGCGCTGCCGCCGCCCAAGAGCACCGGGCGCGACCTGTTCCACCCCGAATGGCTGCAGCAACGGCTCCACGCCGCGCCCGCGGCGGACCCTGCGGACGTGCAGGCGACATTGGCCGAATTGACCTCCAGCGCTTGTGCAGCAAGCGCCACCAGCTACGGAAACGAGAGCAAACTACTGATCGTCTGCGGCGGCGGCGCGCACAACGGCCACCTGATGCGGCGCCTGGCGGCGCTGCTGCCCGGCTGGGCCGTGGAGTCGTCGGCGCGGCATGGCCTGCCGCCCCTGCAGGTGGAAGCGGCGGCGTTCGCCTGGCTGGCGCAGCGCTGCATGGACGGCCTGCCCGGCAACCTGCCGCGCGTCACAGGCGCCGCCGGCCCGCGCATCCTGGGCGCCATCTACCCCGCCTGAGCCCCTTCATCGGCAGGCAGGTCGGGCGAGAGCTGGGCGAAGATGCCCGCCGCCGCCATGGTCATCAGCCCCATGCAGGCGAAGGTGGCATGGAAGGCCGGCAGCGTCTGCCCCGGCGCACCGCCCCACAGCGCCGTGAAGGCCCCCAGCACCGCCCCGGCCGCCGCCACGCCCATGCCCATGGCCAGCATCTGCACCATCGAAAGCAGGCTGTTGCCGCTGCTGGCCATGCCGGGGGCCAGGTCCTTCAGGGTGACCGTGTTCATGGCCGTGAATTGCAGCGAATTCACCGCGCCGAACAACGCCAGCTGGGCCACGCGCAACGCCAGCGGATGCGCTGGCGACGTGAGGGCGAAACTGGCCATCACAACCCCCACCGCCAGGGTGTTGCCCACCAGCACGCGGCGGTAGCCCAGGCGGGTGATGAGCCACGTGGCCAGCGGCTTGGCCCCCATGCCGGCCACGGCCACGGGCAGCATCATCAGGCCGGCCTGCAGCGGCGAGTAGCCCATGCTCACCTGCAGCAGCAAGGGAATCAGGAACGGCATGCTGCCGCTGCCCAGCCGCGCGAACAGGTTGCCCAGCAGCCCGATGCGCAGCGACGGCTGCGCGAACAGCCGGGGTGAAAACAGCGGCTGCGGCACGCGCGCCGCGTGCAGCCAGTAGGCGGCCAGGCTGGCCAGGCCGAACACCATGAGCAGCAGCACCGCCGCCTGCCCCATGCCCAGGCTGGACAGGCCGTCGAGCCCCAGGGACAGCGCGACCATGCCAAAGGCCAGCAGGCCGTAGCCCGCGGCATCGAAGCGGCCCGCGGCGGCGCCCTGCACTTTCGGCATGAAGCGCAGCGTGGCCATGCAGCCGGCCAGCCCGACGGGGACGTTGATGAGAAAGATCCAGTGCCAGGACGCCGTCTCGACCAGCCAGCCGCCCAGCGTCGGGCCGATGAGCGGCCCGACCAGGCCGGGAATGGTCACGAAGCCCATGGCGTGCAGGAACTGGTCGCGCGGGAAAGTGCGCAGCACCACCAGGCGACCGACCGGCAGCAGCAGGGCCCCGCCCCAGCCCTGCAGCACCCGCGCGGCCACCAGCAGGTCCAGGCGCGGCGACAGGGCGCACAGGACCGAGCCGAGCACGAAGGCGCTGATGGCCCCCAGGTAGACGCGGCGCGGCCCGAAGCGGTCGGCCATCCACCCCGATGCGGGGATCAGCATGGCCATGGCCAGCGAATACGCCACCACCACCGACTGCATGCGCAGCGGACTCTCGCCCAGGCTCTGCGCCATGGCGGGCAGCGCCGTGTTGACGATGGTGGCGTCCAGCGTCTGCATGAAGAAGCCCACGGCCACGAGCCACAGCAGGGGCATGCGGGAACGCTCGATTCCGGTGGGCATGGGTGGGCGTGACCTCAAAAAAAAGCCGCCCTGGCGGGGCGGCACGCTGCGGCCTGGAATGCCAGGGGCCGTGGTCAGACCGAGAAGCTTGAGCCGCAGCCGCAGGTGGTCTCGGCATTGGGGTTCTTGATGACGAACTGCGCGCCTTGCAGATCTTCCTTGTAGTCGATCTCGGCGCCCACGAGGTACTGGTAGCTCATGGCGTCGATGAGCAGCGACACGCCGTTCTTGGTCATGGTCGTGTCGTCGTCGTTGGTGATTTCGTCGAACGTGAAGCCGTACTGGAAGCCCGAGCAGCCGCCGCCCTGCACGAACACGCGCAGCTTCAGGTCGGGGTTGCCCTCCTCGGCGATCAGATCCGCCACCTTGGCCGCGGCGCTGTCGGTGAAATGGATGGGGGCGGGCATATCGGTAGTGACGTTTTCGGCGACGGCGCTCATGGATCTCTCCGGTTTTCTAGATTGCGGAAATGCTACTGCAATCCGCTCGGGAATTCAGGCAGGGCCAGCCTTGCCGGTCATGCCGATGGGGGCTTTCCATGCCCCAACAAAAGACAAAGCCACCCGAAGGTGGCTTTGTCGCAGACAACTCGCGCGGATCAGCGCTTGGAGAACTGCTTGGCGCGGCGGGCGGAGTGCAAGCCGACCTTCTTACGCTCGACTTCACGGGCATCGCGGGTCACGAAGCCGGCGGCGCTCAGCGTGGGCTTGAGGGTCGCGTCGTAGTCGATCAGGGCGCGGGTGATGCCGTGGCGGGTGGCACCGGCCTGGCCGGATTCACCGCCGCCGTGCACGTTGACCTGGATGTCGAAGGTCTCGACATGGTTGGTCAGCACGAGCGGCTGCTTGGCGATCATGATGGAGGTCTCGCGGCCGAAATACTGCTGAATGTCCTTGCCATTCACAGTGATCTTGCCGGAGCCTTTCTTCAGAAACACGCGGGCGACGCTGGACTTGCGACGGCCGGTGCCATTGTTCCATTCACCAATCATCTCAAGACTCCTTAGATTTCCAGCGCCTTGGGCTGCTGTGCGGTGTGGGGATGCTCTGCACCGCCGTACACCTTGAGTTTCTTGATCATGGCGTAGCCGAGGGGGCCCTTGGGCAGCATGCCCTTGACGGCCTTCTCCAGCGCACGGCCGGGATGCTTGGCTTGCAGGTCGCGAAAGTTCGTGGCCGTGATGCCGCCGGGATAGCCGGAGTGACGGTAGTACACCTTGTCCAGGGACTTGGTGCCGGTCACCTTGAGCTTGGAGGCGTTGACGACGACGATGAAGTCACCGGTGTCGACGTGAGGCGTGTAGATGGCTTTGTGTTTTCCGCGCAGACGCAGGGCCACTTCGCTGGCGACCCGGCCGAGCACCTTGTCGGTGGCGTCAATCACAAACCACTCATGCACGACCTCAGCGGGCTTTGCGCTGAAAGTAGTCATGGTTTTCTCTTGGTTGAGAGGGAGGGAAGGCCCTTTTCCACGGTCGGTGCTCCTCTTGCGGGAGCCTCTTAGGTGGGTTCGAAGCTTCGCCGCGGGACCCTATGAAAACGCTGCGAAGCCCGCCATTATACGAAAAGCCAGGCAGACCCTCAAGGGCTCATGCTTTGGCGGCGGGCATCGGCCTCGTAGCGGCGCCGCGCCTCGACGCACACGGGGTGGCTGGCCAGCGCCGGTTTCTGGCATTCGTTGTGGATGCACATGGGCCGGGTCAGGAAGTTGGCGTCGGCGCAGGCCTCCTCGGGGCCGCGCGGCGGCGCAGCCGGCTTCGGCGCCGGAGCGGGCACCGGCGCTGGCGTCTCGGGTGCCGGCGCAGGCTGAGGCACCGGCACCGGCACCGGCGCAGCGGCCGCAGGCCGCGCAGCACTGCGGTGCGGCGCCTGGCGTGCAGCCGGCGCGGGAATGGCCACGGGGGCGGGAGCCGGCTCGTACTCCTCGATGATCTCCTCGACGGGATCAGACGCCGCAGGAATCGGCATCTCAGCCGCCCGGCCGGGCAGTCCGGCCGGTTTGGCCGCCTCCGCGACGAGCCCATCCGGCGACACGGCGGCCATGGGCCGCAAACCCCACCACCCGGCCAGGGCCAGGCCGGCCACGGCCACCGCGCCCCAGACCTGACGCCGGGCACGCGAGCGCTGCGCCGCGATGCGCGGACGCGGCGCGGGCACGGTTTCCGCCACGAAGACCGTATCGCCATGGCCGCCGGACTCCACGGGCGACACCACGGCACGGTCCATGGCGCCGAAATCCAGATCGACCGCAGCCTCGCCCGCGCGGGGCTCCATGAGCCGGGTGGGCAGGTCGGCATCGGCCGCGGCCTCCTGCGCCGACTCCGGCGAGGGCTCCCAGGCGGAGCCCAGCTCGGCCTTCCAGTCGAAATGCGCCTGCCCCTCGGGCGGTCCCGGCATTTCCATGCGCGCCAGGAAGGCGTCGATGCTCTGCGGGCGCTTCTCGGGCTGCACTTCGAGCGCCTGGGAGATGGCAGCCACGAAGGCGTCGGAATATTCCACGCCGAACTGGCGCTTCACGGTCCTGGCAACGCGCGCGAAACGCACCATCCGGTCGCGGATGGCGCGCAGCGTGGCGGGCAGCGGCGTGTCGTTGCAGATGCAGCCATGCACCACGGCCGCCAGGGCGTACAGGTCGCTCCACGGCCCCTGGGGCAGCGGCGCCTCGCCGCTTTCCTGGGTGTATTGCTCGATGGGCGCGTAATTGACCTTGAGGATCGCCGTGAGCTGTGCCTCGGGCGCCGAGATCGCGTGGCGCGCAGCGCCCAGATCGAGCAGCACCGGGGGCCCGGCATCCTGCAGGAAGATGTTGTCGGGCGAGATGTCGCGGTGCAGCGTGTCGTTCTCGTGCAGCACCCGCAGCGCGTCCAGCACGGCCCAGAGCAGCTTGCGCAGCCAGGCCTCGGGCGGCGGCTTGCGCATGAAGGCGCGCGCCTGCTTCAGGGTCATGCCCTGGTACAGCGGCATCACCATGTAGGCGGTGTTGTTGGCCTCCCAGAAACGGAACACCTTGACCAGCGACGGATGGTCGAACTGCGCCAGCAGCCGCGCCTCCTCGACGAACGAGGCGAGCCCGGCCTGGAACGTCTGCAGATCGGTGGAGGTGCGCACCGACAGCTGCTGCCCCTGCGCGCGCGCGGCCAGCGCCGCGGGCATGTACTCCTTGATGGCGACATGGCGGTGCAGCGAGTGGTCGAACGCCTTGTAGACCATGCCGAACCCGCCCACGCCCAGCAGAGCCAGGATCTCGAACTCCCCCAGGCGCGCACCCACGGGCAAGGCGTCGACATGGTCAACGCTGACGGCAGGGGCGGCGGCAAGGGAAGCTGTCATCGATACGGCAGAGGCAAAGGCGCAGGATGCTGCGGCGCGGCATAGATTGTGGCCTACCCGGCGCCGCTACCATAGGCCCATGTTCAGTTATCGCCACGCCTTCCATGCAGGCAACCATGCCGACGTGCTCAAACACACGGTTCTGGTTGCAGTTTTGCAACATTTGATACAAAAAGACGCGGCGCTCACCGTGCTGGACACCCACGCGGGCGCGGGGCTGTACCGGCTCGACGGCGACTACGCGCACGCCAGCGGCGAGGCGGCGGACGGCTTCCTGCGCCTGGCGCAGGCGCCCGGCCTGGCACCCGCGCTGCAGGACTATGTCGATCTGGTGCGCTCGTTCAATGCCTCGCCCGCCAGCACGAAAATCTACCCCGGCTCGCCCTTCATCGCCCAGCGCCTGCTGCGCGGCCACGACCGGCTCAAGCTGTTCGAACTGCACCCCACGGACCACCGCCTGCTCGCGGGCAACGTGGCGCAGCTCGAGGCCGGGCGCCAGGTGGCCATCCTGCTCGAGGACGGCTTCGAGGGCCTGAAGAAATTCCTGCCGCCACCGGCCCGCAGGGCCTTGGTGCTGTGCGATCCCAGCTATGAAATCAAGAGCGACTATGGCCGCGTGGTGGACATGGTGGACGACGCGCTGCGGCGCTTCGCCACCGGCACCTACGCCGTCTGGTACCCGATCATCGCGCGCCAGGAAGCCCACGACCTGCCACGCCGCCTCAAGCAGCTGGCCACCAAGGCCGGCAAGGGCTGGCTGCACGCCACGCTGACGGTCAAGTCCGGCAAGACGGCACCGCTGGCGGAGAAGCGCCCGGGCCTGCCCGCCAGCGGCATGTTCCTCATCAACCCGCCCTACACCCTGCACGGCGCGCTGAAGGAGGCCCTGCCGCAGCTGCAGCAGTTGCTGGCGCAGGACCGCCACGCCGCCCACAGCCTCGAAGCCGCGGGCTAATCCCCGTCCGCCTCGGCGTCCTCTTCCGGCTCCGGCGGAGGGCCGTCCTGGCACAGGTCGGCGGCATCGTCCATGGTGGCGAGCGAGACCTGCTTGATGCCCAGGCCCTTGCTGCCCAGCTTCTCTGCCGCGGCCATGCTCAGGTCGATCACGCGCCCGGGATGGAAGGGGCCCCGGTCGTTGATGCGCACCTCCACGGCGCGCCCCGTGAGCAGGCTGCGCACGCACACGCGGGTGCCGAAGGGCAAGGTACGGTGCGCCGCCGTCAAGGCGCGCATGTCGAAGCGCTCGCCGCTGGCCGTGCGGCGGCGGTGAAAGCGCGCGCCATACCAGGAGGCCCCGCCGCGCTCGGTTTCGCGCAGCTCGTAGGGGTTGCCCGCGGGCAGTTCCGGCGCCTCCTCGTCCTCGGGCGCCACGGCGCCGGGGGGATCGAGCAGCATGGCCTCGCCCGGCACCGTCAGGACGAAGGGCGCGAAATCCTCGCTCTTGGGGTTGAGCCCCTCGCTGGCCCAGGCGCCGCCGGTGGCGATGGCGCCGCAGGCCAGCCATGCCAGGACGGCGGCGCGCACGCCCCAGCGCCGGCGCGCGCCCCGCGCATCAGCGGCGGCAGCGCGCAGCCACGTTGTCTTCAAAACGCCGCAGATCATTCATTTCACCCGCCGACAGGTCCGTGCGCGCCTTCTTGGCCGCCAGGATGCGGTAGGACTCCGCGCACTGGGCCGATTGCTCGGCATTCTGCTGGCGCCCGACTTCCGTTTCCTGGCGGCTGGCCAGCACACCGGCGCGCTGCTCCTTGTACTGCGCATCGGCCTGCCGGCGCGCGTCGCGCCGGTCGTCGTACCTGGCGCGGCGCGCATCGTTGCGCTGGTCGTAGTAGCGCTGGCGGGCATCCTGCTCTTCTTCCTCGCAATCGCGGCGGTACTCGCGCCGCATGCCTTCCACGACCTCGTGCGACGACGGCAGGGTGCGGGCGCGCAGGGCGTTGTACAGGTCGCGGCAGCGCCCGCCCATGAACTGCACGTGCGGCGGCTCCTCGGGCGGCGGGGTGTAGCCGCGCCCGTAGTACTGGGCCGATGCGGACGCGGCGGCAAATGCGCCCGACAGGGACAAGGCAAGCAAGGCGACGATCCGTACGGCTTTCATGGCGGCAACACGGCAATGCGGAAAAAAAGACGCGCGATATTACCCAATCAGCCCGAGGCGCTGGCACAGCGCCTGGGTGGCCGCGCTCTGGTTCATGGTGTAGAAGTGCAGGCCCGGCGCGCCGGCGCGGCGCAGTTGCTCGCACAGCTGCGCCACCACGTCCATGCCGAAGGCGCGGATGCTGGCCGTGTCATCGCCAAAGCCCTGCAGGCGCAGGCGGATCCAGCGCGGGATCTCGGCGCCGCAGGCGTCGGAAAAGCGCATCAGCTGGGTCGAACCCATGATGGGCATGATGCCCGGCACCACGGGCACGTCGAGCCCCAGGCGGCGCGCGTCCTCGACGAAGCGGCTGTAGGCGTCGGCGTTGAAGAAGTACTGGGTGATGGCCGAATCGGCCCCCGCGCGCACCTTGGCGGCGAAGGCCTGCAGGTCGGCCTCGGGCGAGCGCGCCTGCGGGTGCACTTCGGGGTAGGCCGCCACTTCGATATGGAAGTCGCGCCCAGTCTCGGCGCGGATGAAGGCCACCAGGTCGCTGGCGTACTGGAACTCGCCGCCCATGCCGTAGCCGCTGGGCAGGTCGCCGCGCAGCGCCACCAGGCGCTTGACGCCCATGGCCTTGAGCTCGGCGAGCTGCGCGCGCACGCTGGCGCGCGTGGCGCCGATGCACGAGAAATGCGACGCGGCGTCCGCGCCTTCGGCCAGGATGGCGCGCACGGTGGCAAACGTGCCCTCCTGCGTGGAGCCGCCCGCGCCATAGGTGACGGAGCAGAACTGCGGGCGCAGCGCGTACAGCTGCTGGCGCACGGCGCGCAGCTTCTCGGCGCCCTCGGGCGTCTTGGGCGGGAAGAATTCGAAACTGATGGGCAGGCTCATGCCGACCTCCTGGCGTGAATGAAGAACTCGCGGTTGCCGTCGCCGCCTTCGATGGCGCTGCCGTGCCAGCCCAGCACCTGCAGGCCCAGCTGCGCGCAGCAGTCGCGCAGGCGCTGCTCGACCACGGGGAACAGCGCGGCGTCGCGCACGATGCCGCCCTTGCCCACCTGGCCCGGCTGCAGCTCGAACTGCGGCTTGGCCAGCAGCAGCAGTTGGCCCTGCGGCGCCAGCAGCGGCACCAGCGCGGGCAGCACCAGCGTGAGCGAGATGAAGGACAGGTCGCCCGTGACCAGGTCGAACGCGGCGGGAATGGCCACGCCCTCGCGCCCGGCGCGGCGCTGGCGCACGGTGGCCACGTGGCCGGCGGCGCGCGCCTGGGCCTTGGCGGCGCGCTCGGCCTTGAAGGCTTCGACGTCGTGCTCCTTGGCGTCGTCGCTGTCGTCGTAGGCTTCATCGACCACGCCGCCGTTGCGCATCCAGGCGTAGGGCGCCACGGGCTGGGTGTCGTTGTCCTCGGGCTCGGCCTCGATGCGCTCGCACAGCGCTTCCTCGCAGGCTTCGCGCAGGGCCTCGGGCGTCATGTGGCGGGCGTTCAGCCCTTCCACGCCGATCACGCGCGCGTCGCCGCGCAGGCGCTCGTGCAGTTGGCCCTGGCCCACGTCCACACCCACCACCTGGGCCGCGCCGTGCGCGAGCAGGCAGTCGGTGAAGCCGCCCGTGCTCTGGCCCACGTCGAGGCAGCACAGGCCGTCCACGCGCAGGCCGGCCGCGGCCAGCGCGCCTTCGAGCTTGAGGCCGCCGCGCGAGAGGTACTTGGCCTCGGCGGCGTCGAGCAATTGCACCTCGGCGCCAGCGGGAATCTCATCGCCGTTCTTGGCCACGGCGTTCCACGGCAGCGTGGGCGCCAGGCGCCACTGCACGCCGGCGGCGATCAGGCGCTGGGCCTGGGAGCGGGTCGCGGCATGGCCGCCTTCCACCAGAAAAACATCGGCGCGCATGGCGCTGTCCTCTCTCGTTTTGATAGCTGGTTGCGCTTGCCCACAGCCATATTCAGGAACTTTTCATGCCGGAAGTGGCTACAGGCAAGCGCTGGCAGCTATGGTTTTTGAAGCTCAGTAGCGGTAGGTGTCGGCCTTGTACGGGCCTTCCTTCTTCACGCCGATGTAGGCGGCCTGCGCGTCGGTCAGCTCGGTGAGCTGGGCGCCGACCTTCTTCAGGTGCAGGCGCGCGACCTTTTCGTCGAGCACCTTGGGCAGCACGTAGACCTTGCCGGCCTGGTAGTCGCCCTGCTTGGTGAACAGCTCGATCTGCGCGATGGTCTGGTTGGCGAAGCTGCTGCTCATCACGAAGCTCGGGTGGCCGGTGGCGCAGCCGAGGTTGACCAGGCGGCCCTTGGCCAGCAGGGTGATGCGCTTGCCATCGGGGAAGATCACATGGTCCACCTGGGGCTTGACCTCTTCCCACTGGTACTTTTCGATCGACGCCACGTCGATCTCGTTGTCGAAGTGGCCGATGTTGCAGACGATGGATTCGTTCTTCATCGCCACCATGTGCTCGTGGCGGATCACGTCCTTGTTGCCGGTGGTGGTCACGAAGATGTCAGCCTTGTCGGCGGCGTACTCCATGGTCACGACCTTGAAGCCTTCCATCGCGGCCTGCAGCGCGTTGATGGGGTCGATCTCGGTCACCCACACCTGGGCGCGCAGGGCGGCCAGGGCCTGGGCGCAGCCCTTGCCCACGTCGCCGTAGCCGGCCACCAGGGCCACCTTGCCCGCGATCATCACGTCGGTGGCGCGCTTGATGCCGTCCACCAGCGACTCGCGGCAGCCGTAGAGGTTGTCGAACTTGCTCTTGGTGACGGAGTCGTTGACGTTGATGGCGCGGAACAGCAGCGTGCCCTTGGCGCTCATCTCGTTCAGGCGGTGCACGCCGGTGGTGGTCTCCTCGGTCACGCCGATGATCTCGGCGCTCATGCGCGTGTACCAGGTGGCGTCGTGCGCGAGCTTGGCCTGGATGGCGGCGAACAGGATGCGCTCTTCCTCGCTGCCGGGGTTGGCGAGCACCGAGGCGTCCTTCTCGGCGCGCTGGCCCAGGTGCATCAGCAGCGTGGCATCGCCGCCGTCGTCCAGGATCATGTTCGGGCCCTTGTTTCCGAACTCGAAGATGCGGTGCGTGTAGTCCCAGTAGTCCTGCAGCGACTCGCCCTTGATGGCGAACACCGGCGTGCCGCCGGCGGCGATAGCGGCGGCGGCATGGTCCTGCGTGGAGAAGATGTTGCACGAGGCCCAGCGCACGTCGGCGCCCAGGGCTTTCAGCGTCTCGATCAGCACGGCCGTCTGGATGGTCATGTGCAGCGAGCCGGTGATGCGCGCGCCCTTCAGGGGCTGGCTGGCGGCGAACTCCTCGCGGATGGCCATCAGGCCGGACATCTCGGTCTCGGCGATGGCGATTTCCTTGCGGCCCCAGGCGGCCAGGGAAATGTCGGCGATGGCGGTATCGGCGGGGGTTGCAGCACTCATGGTGTCGTCCTTCAAGAAAGTAGGAAAAACCACGCGCCTTGGCAGAGGGAAAAAGGAACTCACCGCACAAGACCAGCGTGGGCGAGCGTCGTTGCAGAAGTGGGATTCCGAGCCTCGCGCCCCGCCGTGCTGGGGGCGCTGCAACGCTCCTCGGAAAGCGGCAAATTATACCGGCCCGTCCGGCATGCATTTCGTGACATTTCATGTCGAAAAGCGCTTGACATGAAATGTCAGGCCTTCGACACTGGGGCCATCACTCACCAGCACAAACGGAGGGGTTCACATGACCGCGTTGCTTCGCCAGCTCAGTCACCTGGACACGCTGCTGTCGGCCCTGATGGGCGGCGCGGCCGTGCAATTGCAACCCATCACGGGCGAGGTGCCCGTGATCCAGGTCAGCATCGAGGGGCGCGAGGAGCTGCCCATCTTCGTGACCTGCTCCGACAACCAGGTCATCTGCCTGTGCTACCTCTGGACCGAGGCCGACGTGCAGCCCGCGCGCCGCGCCGCGCTGCACGAGGCGCTGCTGGACCTGAACCCTTCCGTGCCGCTGTCGTCCTTCGGCCGCGTCGATGGCCGCTACATGCTCACCGGCGCGCTGGCGCGCGGCGCCCGCGCCGAGGACGTGGCCCATGAAGTCGCCGTCCTGAGCGACAACGCGCTCGATGCGCTCGACGCGCTGGCCGATTACCTGCACTAACCCCACCAGGAGCCGAACATGACCGTCATCAAGAAACTCGTCACCCTGCTGCGCGGCAGCGCGCGCGAACTGGGCCAGAGCGTGGTGGACAACAACGCCACGCGCATCTACGAGCAGGAGATCGTCGATGCCCGCCACAGCATCGCCGAGGCCAAGACCGAACTCACCGCCGTGATGGCCAAGGAGATGCAGACGGCGCGCGACATCGAGCGCATCCAGGGCGAGATCCGCCGCCACGAGGACATGGCGATGCAGGCGCTGGACAAGGCCGAGGAGGGCCTGGCCGAGAAGGTGGCCGAGAAGGTGGCCGCGCTGGAGGGCGAGCTGCAGGCGCAGACCGCCGCGCACGCCGGCTTCGCCGTGCAGGTGGGCAAGCTCAAGGACCTGATCCGCGCGGCCGAGGCGCGCGTGCGCGAGCACGAGCGCGAGATCGGCATCGCCAAGACCACCGAGAGCGTGTACCGCGCCACGCAGAGCATCTCCGACAGCATGGGCGCCACGGGTTCGCGCCTGACCAGCGCGCGCGAGTCGCTGGAGCGCATCAAGAAGCGCCACGAGGACCTGGCCGACCGCATGGCCGCCGCCGAAACGCTGGACAAGGAATTCGGCCACCAGGCGCTGGAGCACGAGCTGGCCGCCGCCGGCATTGGCGACAGCGACAAGAGCCGCGCCGCCGCCGTGATGGCCCGGCTGCGCGCGCGCCGCACCAGCGGCGGCCCGGCCAACAACGGCTGACCTTCCGGAACCGCGCCATGACCCCGCCGCCGCGCAAGACCGCCCCCGGAGAGAAGCCCGCCCGCTGGCAGGGCACCGAAAGCGCCCTGCGCGCCGTGCAGGTGGCATTCGACGTGGAGCAGGCGGTGATGGAGGCCATCCGCATCGCCGCCTTCCACGAGAACGTCTCCACCTCCACGCAGATCCGCAAGGTGCTGGGCCTGCCCGTGGCCGCGCGCCCGCTGCGCCCGCGCCTCACGGTCACGCTGGACGAGTCGGACTACACACAGCTCGCCGCGCGCTACGGCCTGGCGCCCGACGACCGCCTGGGCATCAAGGAAGCGGCCACACGCGAGCTGATGGCGTTCACCGCGCCACCGCCGCCATCCCTCGGCCCGCCCGCGCGGCGCAAGAAAAAGGCCTGATCGCCCATCCCTTCCCGCCCCCCGTTCGCCACACAAAACGAAACACACATGCGCGAATTCCTCTCCGTCATCCTGGGTTTTCCCACCTTCGTGTTCAGCCTGCTGCTGGTGGTGGTGCTGGTGTACTGGCTGCTGGCCATCGCCGGCCTGGTGGACTTCGGCGAGAGCGACATCGACCTGGACATCGGCCAGCACGCCGACACGCCGGGCGACCACCTCGGCGCCATCGCCAGCTACGTGGTGGCGTTCGGCCTGTCGGGCGTGCCGTTCTCCATCGTCGTCTCGCTGCTGGTGGTGGTCGGCTGGACGCTGTCCACCTTCGCCAGCATCTGGCTGCTGGCCTGGGTGCCCACGCTGCCACTGCAGGTCGCGGCGGGCCTGGCGGTGCTGCTGGCCAGCGCGGCGCTGTCCCTGGTCATCACCGCGCGCCTGGTGCGCCCGCTGCGCGGCGCGTTCACCACGCGCTACGGGCTGCACAGCGCCGACCTGGTGGGCCAGCCCTGCCGCATCCTCACCGGCATCGTGGACGAAAAGCAGGGCCGCGCCGAAGTGGCCCAGCGCGGCGCGGGCATCAACATCCGCGTCTGGGCGCCCAGCCCCAACACATTGCGCCGCGGCAGCCAGGCGCTGGTCCTCGAATACGACGCCACAACGCACCGCTACCTGGTGCAGCCCCTCGACCCGTGAGCGCCGCGCCCACCACTTCTTTTTCTGCCTTTTCCCCCTTTTTTTAGCGAGCCGTCTGCCATGCAACTTTCGCCTTCGGTCATCACCTTCCTGGTCCTCGCCGGCATCGCCGTCGTGTTCATCTTCGGCCTGTTCGCGATGTTCGCGCGCTTCTACCACAAGGTGGAGCAGGGCCACGCGCTCATCATCAACCCCTTCCGGGGCGAGTCCAAGGTCACCTTCACCGGCGGGCTGGTGCTGCCCATCATCAACAAGGCCGAGCTGATGGACATCTCGATCAAGACCATCGAGATCGACCGCTCGGGCGACCAGGGCCTGATCTGCGCGGACAACATCCGCGCCGACATCAAGGTGAAGTTCTTCGTGCGCGTGAACCAGACCTCCGACGACGTGCTGCGCGTGGCGCAAGGCATCGGCTGCGCACGCGCGTCCAACCACGAGATCCTGGAAGACCTGTTCTCCGCCAAGTTCTCCGAGGCGCTCAAGACCGCTGGCAAGGCGCTGGACTTCGTGGACCTGTACCAGGCGCGCGACCGCTTCCGCGACAAGATCATCGAGCAGATCGGCGACGACCTCTCGGGCTACGTGCTGGAAGACGCCGCCATCGACTACCTGGAGCAGACGCCGCTGGCCAAGCTGGACACCAACAACATCCTGGACGCGCAGGGCATCAAGAAGATCACCGAGCTGACCGCTGTGGAGCACGTCGTCACCAACGAGCTGCGCCGCAACGAGGAAATGCAGATCAAGAAGAAGAACGTGGAAACGCAGGAAGCGCTGCTGGAGCTGGAGCGCCAGCAGGCCGACGCCACCGCCCGCCAAGCACGCGAAGTCGCCAGCGTGAAGGCCCGCGAAGAAGCCGAAACCGCCAAGGTGCGCGCCGAGGAACACACCCGCGCCGAAATGGCCCGCCTGCAATCCGACCAGCAACTGGCCGTGCAGAACGAGAACGTGCTGCGCGAGAAGGAAGTGGCCGAGAACAACCGCAAGCGCGCCGTCGTCATCGAGCAGGAGCGCGTGACCCGCGCGCAGGAGCTGGAAGTGGTGGCCCGCGAGAAGGAAGTGACGCTGCAGCGCATCGAGAAGGACAAGGCGGTAGAAGTGCAGAAGAAGGCCATCGCCGACGTAGTGCGCGAGCGCATCGTGGTCGAGCGCACCGTGGCCGAGCAGGAAGAAGCCATTAAGGAAGTGCGCGAAGTGGCCGAGGCCGACCGCACGCGCAAGGCCGTGGTGATTGGCGCGGAAGCGTCAGCCGAAGAGAAGGTCATCCTGGAAGTGAAGGCCGCCGAGGCGCAAGAACGCAAGGCGCGCCACAAGGCCGCCGAAGACCTGGTGCTGGCCGACGCCCGCCTGAAAGTGGCCGAGCGCGAGGCCGAAGCCAAGAAGCGCGAGGCCGAGGGCATTGAGGCCCTCACGGCCGCGCCTGGCCTCGCCGATGCCAAGGTGCAGGTCGCCACGGCCAGCGCCAAGCTCGCCACCATGGAGGCCGAAGCCACGGGCAAGGAGAAGGTCGGCCGCGCCGAGGCGCAGGTGATCGAAGCCCAGGCGCAGGCCGAGGCCGTGGGCCTGCGCGCCCGCATGGAGGCCGAAGCAGCCGGTAAAGAAAAGGTCGGCCAGGCCGAGGCGCTGGTGCGCACCGTGGATGCCGAAGCGCTCGCCAAGCTGGGCGATGCCGAGGCGCACAACATCGACGTGAAGTTCAACGCCGAGGCCCGCGGCCTCAAGGAAAAGTTCGAGGCCATGAAGGCCATGAGCACCGAGACCCGCGAGCACGAGGAATACCGCATGCGCCTGGAGCGCGCGCACCTCGAAACCTTGAAGCAGATCGAGGCGCAGCAGCACATCGCCAAGGAACAGGCCGAGGTGCTGGGTGTGGCGCTGAAGAACGCGCGCATCGACATCGTGGGCGGCCAGGGGGACTACTTCGACAGCTTCGTGCGCGCGCTGTCGGTGGGCAAGGGCATCGACGCGGCGGTGAACAAGAGCGATACCTTGCAGGTGGCGTTCAAGGAGCAGTTGGCGGGCGAGCGCGACGTGGTGGAAGACCTCAAGGGCGTGCTGGGCGCCGCCGGGCAGTCGGCGGGGGAGTTGCAGAACCTGAGTGTTTCGGCCCTGATTGCGCGGGTGATGCAGAACGGGACGGACAGCCAGAAGCAGGCGCTGCAGCAACTGGCGCAGAGCTTTCGCAAATAAAACGATAGCTGGCAGCGCTTGATATACAAGGGTTTCATGTGGTTTTCTATTTGAAACCCAATGGAATCAAGCGCCAGAAGCTCCTGATTCAATAGCACCCTCCCAGATACACGACCATGCCTCCATCGCTGCATTGCAGTTGCGCCAGCCAATCCACCCTCAAGACCGTGGCGCTGGAACCGGGGCTGCCCGCCGCCGTCTGCCCCGATTGCGGCGCCGTGCTGCTGCAAATGGACGACTGGCGCCGCTGGCGCAGCCGCGCGCCGCAGACGCCCACGGCGGCCGCCCCCGCAGCAGCGCCGCTCGCCGACACGGGCCGCGCCCGCGCCTGCCCCGCCTGCACACGGCTGATGCAGCGCCTGCCCGTGCACAACGCGCAGGACTTCCGCGTAGACCGCTGCATCCCTTGCCAGTACCTGTGGCTGGACCCCGGCGAATGGGCCGCGCTGGTGCAACTGGGCGTAGCCCTGCAACTGGACACGCTGCTGTCCGACGCAGGCCAGCGCCGCCTGCAAAACGAACGCCTGCTGGCCGCCCGCATGCACACCCTGCGGCAGCGCCATGGCGACGAGCGCATCGACGAAGTGCTGCGCTTTCGCCGCTGGCTGGCGGGGCAGCCGCTGGCCGATGAGCTGCTGGCGCTGCTTCGATCGCCCGAGGGGTCGCTGCCATGAAGCCCACACTTCATTCACCCGCCGACGCGGGCCGCCTGCTGACCGAACTGCGCGGCCTGATCGAGCAGGCGCGCACGCACGTTGCGCAGACGGCCAATGCCGCGCAAACCATGCTGTATTGGTACGTGGGCCAGCGCATCCACAAGGAAGTGCTGCGGGAAGGGCGGGCCAGCTACGGCGAGGAGATTTTGCCGACACTGTCGGCAAAATTGCAGCCGAGCTACGGGCAGGGGTTCAGCGCCCGCAACTTGGCGCGCATGGTCAAGTTCGCGGAAGTTTTTCCCGACGAACGAATTGTCGCGACGCTGTCGCGACAATTGAGCTGGAGCCACTTCATCGAAATCCTGCCCCTCAAGCAGCCCCTGGAGCGCGCGTACTACGCCGAGCTGTGCCGCATCGAGCGCTGGAGCGTCCGCACCCTGCGCGAGCGCATCGCCAGCCAGTTGTACCTGCGCACCGCCATCTCCAGGCAGCCCGAGCAAGTCGTGCAGGCCGAGATCAGCCACCTGCGCGAAGGCGGCCAGATGACGCCCGACCTCGTGTTCCGCGACCCGTACATGCTCGACTTCCTGGGCCTGCCGCACGGCTACAGCGAGCGCGACCTCGAAGGCGCCATCCTGCGCGAGATGGAGGGCTTCCTGCTGGAGCTGGGCGTGGGCTTCACCTTCGTGGCGCGGCAAAAGCGCATCAGCGTGGGGGCGGACGACTTCTACCTCGACCTGCTTTTCTACCACCGCCATCTGCGGCGGCTGGTGGCGGTGGAGTTGAAGCTGGAGAAGTTCCAGCCCGCGCACAAGGGCCAGATGGAGCTGTACCTGCGCTGGCTGGACCAGCACGACCGCGCAGCGGGTGAGGAGCCGCCCATCGGCCTGATCCTGTGCGCGGGCAAGGACACGGAGCAGGTCGAACTGATGGACCTGGGCGCTTCCAACATCCGCGTGGCGGAATACCTGGCGCACATCCCCGATACGGCGCTGTTGCAGGCGCAACTGCACCGTGCGGTGCAATTGGCACGCGAGCGTGCGGCCCCCGCAGCACTGCCCCCGGCCCCATCGGATGGCTGAAGAACGCCCCAGCGCCCCCCATGTTCCTACTGCCCGCCCTCTTCCTGCCCCTGGTCTTCGGCCTTGCCATCCACCGGCTGGTGGACATCCCCCGCAAGCTCTGGCGGGGCAAGCTGCGGCTGCCGGGCAGGCAGCGCATCCTTCTGCACGCGGCCACGATAGCCGCGTATGGGGTGCTGCTTGGCTACACCATCGCGCTGGGTGCAGCGCTGGTGCACGCACTGCTGGCCGCGCAAGACCGTTTGTCGGCGTACCTGGCATTGCTGGGCTATGTGGCCGCCTACCCGGTGGTTTATTTCCTTGCGGCGTGGGTCTTCTATTACGGCCTTCAACCCACGCCGGATTCAGCACATCAAATTTGATAGCTACCAGCGCTTTCTCCACAAGCGCTGGAGGCACTTTTAACCACTCATCGCCATGACCACCCCGCCCGACCCCGCCATCGACGCCAGCGTGGCCGAAAGCAGCAGCTACGAGCTGCTGAAAAAGCGCCTCGAAACCCAGGGCGACGCATTGCTCGCCAAGGCCCAGGCGCTCAACGCCGCGCGCATCGGCCAGTTCGGCCAGCGCGACCAGCAGTTGCTGATGCGCCTGCGCGCGCGCACCGAGCACAACTGCGTGGCGCGCGACCTGGCCTACATCGGCGGCAACCGGCTGCTGTTCGGCTACAACGTGTTCATGGGCCTGCGGCGCGAGACGCGGGTGGAGGACGTGTTCGCCATCTACGAACTCGCGCACCACGAAGGCAACGGCGCACCCGAAAGCGACGAACTGGTGCAGGTGCCCCTGGCGGGCAGCTTTTTGGACGACCCGCGCTTTGCCGCCGACTTCAACGAGCTGTACACCTACTACAAGCAGGCCACGCTGCAACTGCTGCGGCCCACGCCGGAGTTCCTGCTCGCGGCCTTCCAGATCGGCCAGCAGGCGCAGGACATCCGCGTGTTCCGCTGGAAGCGCGAGAGCGACGGCTCGCTGAAATACGTGGACAACCGGGGCGAGCGCGACCTGATGCCGCCGCCCAGCCACGACTTCGCGTGGACGCCGCTCACGCGCGAGCACCACGTGGGCGGCGCGCACCCGCACATCAACGTGCTGGACACGCTGTTCGTCGAAACCATCGGCGGCACGCTCACCATCAAGGTCGAGAACAACACCGAGACCGGCCTGGGCATCTACGAAGAACCGGTGGACGATGCCAACCAGGCCCTGGGCGACGCCGAGATCGCCTACGCCAGGCTGGGCCTCTTGATCCTGCTGCAGGTGCGCCCCTACCGCGAGAACGCCACACGCTACCTGGTCTTCAACCAGCGCACGCAGCAGGTCACGCGCATCGACGCCATCGGCGCCTCGTGCATGCAGCTGCCCGAGGACCACGGCATCATCTTCCCCGGCGGCTACTACCTGCAATCGGGCGAGCACAAGCGCTTCGACCTGCCGCCCGAGCTGACCGGCCAACTGCGCTTCACGCGCATGAAGCGCTCGCCCAACGGCGAGGACGTGGCCTACATCTTCTACGGCACGCAGCCGCCGCCGCAGGGCAGTCCCGCCACGCTGGATGCGGGCTGCTACGCCATCTTCACCTACAACCTGATCGACAAGGCCCTGTCGCCGCCCATCCTGGCCGACGGCTACAGCGCCTTCCCGGACGGGCGCATGCTGGTCTTCCAGGCCGCGCGCGGCGAGGCCACGCGGGTGCACCCCATGCAGCTCTGGCGCACGCCGTTTGCCACCGAGGAATACGCCAGCCGCCAGCCCGCAGGCACCGGCTTCTACGCCCGCGTGGGCAATGCCGACCTGGTGCGCGGCATCTCCGACCTGCTGGCCATTGCCCGCGCCGTGCGCGAGCAGGTGCCCACGCGCACCGCGTACGAGGACCTCATCCGCCAGTGCCAGCGCGCGCGCGACGCCTACTTCTGGCTCGACGCCGGCGAAGCGCAGAACGCCGCCGCCGACCTGGCCGCCATCGACCAGGCCGCGCAGGCCACGCTGGGCGAGTTCGAGAAGGTCGAAAGCATCCGCCAGGACACGGCCCGCGCCCTGCACAAGGCCGAGGGCCAGCAGCGCGAGCTGATGACCGCCATCGCCAGCCAGATGTGGCGCGGCCCCGGCGACTTCGTGCAGGCGCTGGACAAGCTGCGCCAGCGCCAGGGCGAACTGCAACTGCTGCGCGAGCTGCGCTATGCCGACCTGGGCCTGATCGACACGATGGCCGAGCAGCTCGCCACCGAGCAGCGCCGCGTGGGCGAGCGCGCCATGCAGTTCCTGGCTGAGGAAAAAGCCTTCGACGGCCAGCAAAAAGCGCTGGCCGCCGTGGCCGCCGTGCTGCCGCAGGCGGCCACCGCCACCCAGATTGCGGAACAGTTGGGCAGCCTGGACGCCGAGGCAGCGGGCCTGGATTTACTGAGCGAACAACTGGGCAACCTGCCCGGCGGCGACGCGGTGCAGCGCACCGCCATCCTCGACCGCATCGCGCTACTGTACGCCGACATCAACCGCCTGCGCGCCGATGCGCGTGCGCGCCGCCGCAGTTTGGGCGCGGCGGAGCAGCGGGCCGAGTTCGGCGCGCAGTTCAAGCTGTTCGGGCAGGCGGTGGAGAACGCGCTGGAGCTGTCGGACACGCCCGAGAAGTGCGACGAAGCGCTGACGCGCCTGCTGGCGCAACTGGAGGACATTGAAGGCCGCTTTGCCGAGCAGGAAGAGTTTTTGGCCGACATTGCCACACAGCGCGAGACGGTCTATGAAGCGCTCTCCGCCCGCCGCCAAAGCCTGGTGGAAGCCCAGCAGCGCCGCGCCAAGGCCCTGGCCGACGCGGCGGGCCGCATCCTCGACGGCGTGCCGCGCCGCGTGGCGGGCCTCACTGAAATCGCGCAGGTCCACAGCTACTTCGCGTCCGACCCCATGCTCGCCAAGCTGCGCGAGCAGGTGGCCGAGCTGCGCAAGCTGGGCGCGGCGGTGGCGGCGGATGACATTGCGACGCGCCTTGCCACCGCACGCGACCAGGCCGTGCGCGCGGTGCGCGACCAGCGTGAACTCTCATCGGGCGCGCAGGGTGGCATCAAGCTGGGCACGCACACCTTCACGGTCAACAAGCAGCCGCTCGATTTGACGCTGGTGGCGCATGGCGACGGCCTCGCGTGGCAGATCACCGGCACCGACTACCTCGCACCCGCGCACGATGCGCGGCTGGAAGCGCTGCGCCCGTTCTGGCCACAGGCGCTGGTGTCGGAAACGCCACAGCTTGCGCGCGCCGAATACCTTGCCGCCGAATGGCTGGACGATACCGACGGGGACGAACTGCTGGTGCAGTTGCAGGACGAAGCCTCCACCGCCCCGCTCGAAAGCCTGCGCCGCTTCGCCGCCAGCCGCTACCAGGAGGGCTACCAGCGCGGCATCCACGACGACGACGCCCTCGCCATCGTGCGCGTGCTCGCGCCCATCCAGGCGGCGGCGGGCCTGCTGCTCTACGGCCCGGCCGAACGCGCGCTGGCGCAGCTCTACTGGCACCAGGGCCTGCGCGAGGAAAGCCGCCAGTCCCTGGCCCGCCGCGCCCGCAGCGCGCAGCACATCGCCCAGCTCTTCGCGCAGACCGCCGCGCGCGCAACGCTGGAGCAGGAAGCCGCGCAGGGCCTGCGCCAGTTCCTCACGCAGCACTCCGCGCTGGGCGAGGAATGGCTGCCCGAACTCGCCGAGGCGCTGGGCGCCCATGCGCAGGACGGCTCCCTCATCAACACCCTGGCCGAAGAAGCCGCTGCCTACCTCGTGCGCGAACTCGCGCAGGCCGAAGATGCGCCGCATTGGGCTATCAGCGGCGCAGGCGAAGACCTGTTGCACGCCCTGCAACGCACACTGGACCACGGCGGCCTCGCCAGTGCATGGCAGCGCGACCTGCAAGCGGCCGAGCCGCTGGAGCGCTGGCGACTCGCACGCGGCTGGCTGCGCGCCTTCGCCACGTCGCAAGACAGCGGTACTGAATGGATCGACGACGCCGCCACCGCCCTCACTTTCCAAGGCCCACGCCGCCGCGTCAACGTGCAACTGAGCGCAAACATCGACGGCCTGCGCGGCGAACACCCGCGCATCCGCGAAGGCTCCCTGCCCTTTCACCTCAACGACCTGCGCCGCCGCGTGCGCCACCACCGCAGCCACGCGGTGCAGGGATTCACGCAACTGCAAGCCCTGCGCCACGAACTGCTGGTGCAGGAAAAAGCCCGCCTGCACCTCGCCCAGTTCCAGGCCAAGCCGCTCGCCACCTTCGTGCGCAACCGGCTCATCGACGAGGTGTACCTGCCCCTGGTCGGCAACAACCTCGCCAAGCAGTTGGGCGCGGCGGGCGACGCCGCACGCACCGACCGCATGGGCATGCTGCTGCTCATCTCCCCGCCCGGCTACGGCAAGACCACGCTGATGGAATACGTGGCGAACCGCCTGGGCCTGGTGTTCGTGCGCATCAACTGCCCCGCGCTCGGCCACGGCGTGACCAGCATCGACCCCTCCACCGCCCCCAACAGCGCCGCCCGGCAGGAGCTGGAAAAGCTCAACCTCGGCCTCGCCATGGGCAGCAACGTGATGCTGTACCTGGACGACATCCAGCACACGCACCCCGAGTTCCTGCAGAAGTTCATCGCCCTGGCCGACGGCACGCGCCGCATCGAGGGCGTGTGGCAGGGCCAGCCGCGCACCTGGGACATGCGCGGCAAGCGCTTCGCCATCGTCATGTCGGGCAACCCGTACACCGAGTCGGGCGACGTGTTCCGCATCCCCGACATGCTGGCCAACCGGGCCGACATCTACAACCTGGGCGACGTGCTCTCGGGCCGCGAGGCGGTGTTTGCGCTGTCGTACATCGAGAACAGCCTGACGGCCCACCCCGTCACCCAGCCGCTGGCCTCGCGCGAGCCGAAGGACGTGCAGTTGCTGGTGCGCATGGCGCAGGGCGAGGCCATCGACGCGACCGCCTTCGCCCACCCCTACAGCGCCGTCGAACTGGACGAGCTGACGAACCTGCTGCGCCGCCTGTTCAAGGTGCGCGACGTGCTGCTCAAGGTCAACCTCGCCTACATCGAATCCGCCGCGCAGGACGACCGCTACCGGACGGCGCCACCGTTTCGCCTGCAAGGCAGCTACCGCAACATGGCGCGCCTCGCGCCCCAGGTCACACCGCTGATGCAGGACGGCGAACTCGACGCCCTGCTGCGCGACCACTACCGGGGCGAGGCGCAGACGCTGACCACGGGCGCGGAAGAAAACCTGCTGCAGCTCGCCCACCTCATCGGCCGCCCCACGCCCGACGAAGCCGCGCGCTGGGCCGAGATCAGCGACAGCTTCCAGCGCCAGCGCAAGCTCGGCGGCGCCGACGACGACCCCAGCGTGCGCGTGACGCGCGGGCTGCTCGACATCGCGCGCAGCGTGGATGCGCTGCAGCCACGCCAGACCACCGAGCTGCTGGCACGCCCGCTGGTCGCCATCGCCCAGCGCCTGGGCACGGCCACGCCCGCGCAACAGGCCCAGACGGCGGTGCTGGAGCGGCTGGAGCCCGCGCTCGCCGCCCTGGCCGAGATGGCCCGCCACCTGCAAAGCGGCACCACCCAGGCCCAGGCGCAGTTGCGCGACGGCCTGCACGCCTCGGCCCAGGCCATGCAAGCGCTGCAGGCCAGCACCCAGGCGCTGCACACGCACAGCGACGCGGCGCAGCACCAGCGCATGGTGGAGGCGCTGCTCTCGCTCTCGGTCACCTACCGCCAGCTCATCATGCCGCTGGTGCGCGCCATCGAAACCCGCATGGGCGCCGACGCCAAGCTGCACCAGGAAGTGGAGCGGCTGGAGCAGATGTTCGACAGCCTGCCGCATGCACCGAATGCACCGAAGGCATGAAGGGGATTGGGTGGAATCCGGGGCCTGCCGGATTCACATCAAAATCAGCCTCCAGCCCTTGACCAGCAAGCGCAACCAGCTATCAACAAAATAGCACTCTTCCGCCGCCCTGCGCGGCGGAGGAAGCCGCCTGTATCATCCGCCCCCATGTCCGCCCTGCGAACCTTTACCGCCTTGCGCCTTTGGGTGCTGGCGTGGTTCATGGCGTCGTGCGGCGTGGCCATTGCCGCGCCATGGGTCAACCCGCAGGGCCTGCAAACCATCTGCTCCGGCGCGGGCACCCTGAAGCTCGTGGCCTCGACGGACGACGGCACGCCGGAGCTGGCCCCCACGGGCATGGACTGCCCCCTGTGCGCCGCCCTGGGCGCGCCCCCGCCCGCCCCGGCGCTGGGCCTGTCCGCCCCGGCGCCGCTGGCCCATGCGCTGCAGCCCATTCCAGCGGCCCGCATCGCCGCCGCCACAGCGGCGCCCCTGCCCGCCCGCGGCCCCCCGCCACTGCGCGCCTGACAACGGCAGGCACGCGCACCCGCGCGTGCCGTCCGTCCCGCCGTGCCCTGCGCGCGGCTGTCCGTGGACGGTCTTCCGCCCCCCGCCGGGCGGGCCCGGCCACCCCTGTTTTGCCTGCCGCCAGCCGCCGCCCCGCGCAATACGGGCGGCTGCTGGCGCAGCATGCGCTTTCGTGGATTCGCCATGTCCTTTGCTTCCCCGGGCCGCGCCGTGCGCGCCCTGCCCTTCTTCTCTCTCGCCTGCGTGCTGCTGCCCAGCCACCACGCCCTGGCCCAGACGCCCCCCGCCAACGCCGCCGCCACCCTGCAGACCGTGAACGTGGTGGACGCGGCCCCCGCGCCGAACGGCAAGCTCCAGCTCGACACCCCGGTGGAAACCGGCAGCCGCCTGGGCCTGACGGCACGCGAAACGCCCGCCTCCGTCACCGTGGTGGACCGCGCCACCATCGACGCCCGGGGCGCGCAGGACACGCAGGAGATCCTGCGCGCCATTCCCGGCGTGACGGCGCACAACGCCCCCGGCTCGATGGCAGCCAGCTACCGGGGCTTTACCGGCAACTCGGTCACGCAGCTCTACAACGGCATCACCGTGCACTACGGCAGCGCCACCCGCGCCGTGGACAGCTGGATCTACGACCGCGTGGAGGCCATCGGCGGGGCGTCGAGCTTTCTGTACGGCTCCGGCGCCGTGGGCGGCGCGCTCAACTACATCACCAAGACCGCCGAGCGCAGCGACTTCACCGAAGCGCAGCTGCGCCTGGGCTCGTACGGCTTCAAGGAGGCCTCGGTGGGGCTGAACCGCCGCATCGCCGGCACGCCCGACGGCGGCGGCCCGGCGCATTTCGCGCGCCTGGACCTGAACCACCGCGACGCCGGCAGCTGGACGCAGGGCACGCACACCCGGTCCACGCAGCTGGCCGCCTCGCTGCTGTCCGACCTAGGCGGGGGCTTCACCCACCTGCTGGCCTACGAGTACCAGAACGACCACGTGGACCGCCCCTACTGGGGCACGCCGGTGCTCAACCCCTGGGGCGGCGCGCAGCGCATCGACGAAGGCACGCGCTTCCAGAACTACAACAGCGCCGACGGCATGTACGCGCACCGCGTGCAGTGGCTGCGCTCGGTGGCGCAATGGCGCGTGTCCAGCGCGCTGCAGCTGCGCAACACCTTCTACGTGTACGACGCGCTGCGCGACTACCGCAACGTCGAGACCTACCGCTTCGACGCCGCCAACACCGCCGTGGAGCGCACCGGCGCCTACCTGCAGCGGCACGACCAGGACGTGGTGGGCGACCGCATCGAAGGCACGTACCGCGGCACGCTGGCCGGGCGCGCCAGCGACTGGGCCTTCGGCCTGGACGTGAGCGTAAACCGGCAAACGCGCTTTCCCAACAGCCTGGGCCTGACGGTGAGCACAGTGAACCCGTACCGTTTCACCACGGAGAATTTCTTCGACATCCCGGGCATGGCCCCGGGCTTCCGGCCCGACCGCGACAACAAGACCACCACCACCGCGCTGTACCTGGAAAACCGCACGCGCGTCGCCCCCGCGCTGAGCCTGGTCACGGCGCTGCGGCACGAGCGCATCGCGCTCGACCTGGTCAACCGCCGCGAGGTCACCGCCGCCAACCCAGCCACCTTCAGCCGCAGCTACCAGCCCACCACCGGGCGCATCGGCGTGGTGTGGGACCTTGCCCCCGGCGCCAACCTGTACGCCCAGGCCGCCACGGCGGCCGACCCGCCGTCGGGCTCGCTGTCCACCGCCACCTTCGGCGACGTGCGCACCAACAGCGAACTGACCACCGGCCGCCAACTGGAGGTGGGCAGCAAGCTCGACTTCTGGGACGGCAAGGGCAGCGCCACGGTGGCGGTGTTCGACATCCGGCGGCGCAACATCGCCTCGCAAGACCCGAACAACCCAGGCGTCACCCAACTGGTGGGCGAACAGTCCTCGCGCGGCGTGGAGCTGGCCGCGGGCCTGCGCCCGAGCGCGCGCTGGCAGGTGCAGGGCAACCTGATGCACACCCGCGCGCGCTATGAAGACTTCATGCAGGGCGGGGTTTCGCTGGCCGGCATGGTGCCCACGCTCACCCCGCAGACGGTGGCCAACCTGTGGCTCTCGTACACCATCGCCCCCGCCGTCACCGCCAGCGCCGGCGTGCGCCACGTGGGCAAGACCTACGCCGACGCGGCCAACACCCAGTACTGGCCCGCGTACACCCTGCTCGACCTGGGCCTGGCCTGGAAGATCACGCCCGGCACCACGCTCACCGGCCGCGTGCGCAACGCCACCGACCGCATCTACGGCGCCGAGGCGCGCACCGGCCAAGTCTACCTGGGCGCGCCGCGCACTTTGGACATGACGCTGCACACCGCATTCTGAGCCGCGCCATGCCGCACGCCAAACGCTGGCTCTTCCTCGCGCACCGCTGGCTGGGCGTGCTGCTGTGCGCGTTCTTCGCCATGTGGTTTGTCTCGGGCGTGGTGATGATGTACGTGGGCTACCCCAAGCTCACGCCCGCCGAGCGCCTGCGCCACCTGCCGCCGCTGCCCGCCACCGGCCTGCTGGAGCCCGCGCAGGCCCTGCGCGCCGCCGGGCTGGACGGCCCGCTGCAGGCGCTGCGCCTGGCGGCGGCCAGCGGCGGGCGGGCGGTATACCTCGCCACCCCCGCGCCGGCGCACGGCCCGGCCCGCACAGTGGTGATCGACGCCGCCACCGGCGAGCGGCTGGCGCACGCCGGCGCCGCGCGCGCCCTGGCCTCGGCCCTGGCGTTCCAGGCGCAGATGCCGCCCGGCGCGGCCGCGCTGGAGCCGCCGCAGTACCTGGGCGAGATCGGCGAGGACGCCTTCACCCACTCGCGCGCGCTGGACGCGCACCGCCCGCTGCACAAGCTGCAACTGCACGACGCAGCGGCCACCGTGCTCTACGTCTCCAGCCAGACCGGCGAGGTAGTGCGCGACGCCCCGCGCCGCGAGCGCGCATGGAACTACCTGGGCGCCTGGATCCACTGGCTCTACCCCCTGCGCGGCGGCGCGCTGGACGCCTGGTGGGCCGGCATCGTGGACGGCCTGGCCCTGCTGGGCATCGCCCTGGCGCTCACCGGCACCGTGGCGGGCGTGTGGCGCTGGCGCTTCGCCGGGCGCTACAGGAGCGGCGCGCGCACGCCCTACCCCGGCGCGGTGATGCGCCGGCACCACGTGGCCGGGCTGCTGTTCGCCCTGAGCACCGGCACCTGGATCTTCAGCGGCCTCATGTCCATGAACCCGTGGAAGATCTTCGACAGCGGCGCCCCTGCACTGCGCACCACGGCCCTGCACGGCGGCCCGCTGCAGCTGGCCGAAGGTGCGGCGCGCGTGCAGGCGCTCCTGCAGGCCGCGGGCCCCGGCGTGCGCGAGCTGCGCTGGACGCGCACCCCGGTGTCGCGTCAACGGTCAGATGTCGAAGGCTGCGCGCAGCCATCGGATTGCAGCGCAAGGCGCAGCGCGCAGCCCATGCCGAGCGCATGGGCAAGCGATGCAACGCAGCGAGGCAATGCGAGGGCAAGTGCAGACCGGCATATGACCGTTGACGCGACACTCGGCGACACCGTGGTGCAGGCCCATGGCGCCAGCGGCCCGCCCCGGCTGCTGGACGCCGCCACCGCCCGCCCCGCCACCGTGGACGCCGCCCGCCTGCGCGCCCAGGCCGCCCGCCTGGTGGACGCGCCGCTGGCGCGGCTGGAGACGCTGCAGGCGTACGACCTGTACTACTACGACCGCGCCGAACACACCATGACCGGCGGCGGCGAAAAACCCCTGCCCGTGCTGCGCGCCGTGTTCGGCGACGCCCATGGCACCTGGGTGCACATCGACCCCGCCACCGGCGCGGTGCTGGGCCGGCTCGACAGCCACCGCCGCGCCAGCCGCTGGCTGTTCGGCCTGCTGCACAGCTGGGACTGGCTGCCGCTGCTGCAGCGCCGCCCGGCGTGGGACGCCCTGCTGATCGCCCTGAGCCTGGGCGGCGCAGCGCTGAGCCTGACGGGCGTGGTGATCGGCTGGCGGCGCCTGGCGCGCAAGCTGCGCGCGGCCAGCGGGGATAATCGCGGGCTTTGCCCTACTGCGCGCGGCCGCCCGCGCCGCGCCCCGGAGCCCCTGCCGTGTCCTTCCTCGACGAAACCCGCCGCCGCCGCACCTTCGCCATCATCTCCCACCCCGACGCGGGCAAGACCACGCTGACGGAAAAGCTGCTGCTGTTCTCGGGCGCGATCCAGATCGCCGGCGCCGTCAAGGGCCGCAAGGCATCGCGCCACGCCACCTCCGACTGGATGGAAATCGAGAAGCAGCGCGGCATCTCGGTGGCCAGCTCGGTGATGCAGATGGGCTACCGCGGCCACGTCATCAACCTGCTCGACACCCCCGGCCACAAGGACTTCTCCGAAGACACCTACCGCGTGCTCACCGCCGTGGACTCGGCGCTGATGGTGATCGACGCCGCCAACGGCGTGGAAGCGCAGACGCGCCGCCTGATCGAAGTCTGCCGCCAGCGCGACACGCCCATCATCACCTTCGTCAACAAGATGGACCGCGAGGTGCGCGACCCGCTGGACATCCTCGACGAAGTCGAGCGCGAGCTGGGCATGCCCTGCTGCCCCGTCACCTGGCCCGTGGGCCAGGGCAAATCGTTCGGCGGCATCATCGATCTGCGCACGCAGAGCATGACGGTGTTCCAGCCCGGCAGCGAGAAGCGCCCGGAAGACTTCGAGACCATCCCGCTGACGGAAAAAGACAAGCTGCGCGCGCGCTTCGGCCAGGCGTTCGACGACGCCCTGGACAGCATGGAGCTGGCCGTGGGCGCCTCCACCGAATGGAACCACGCGCAGTTCCTGGCCGCCAGGCTCACGCCGGTGTTCTTCGGCTCGGGCGTGAACAACTTCGGCGTGCAGGAAGTGCTCAACGCCGTCGTCGACATGTCGCCCCCGCCGGGCACGCGCGTCGCCTACACCGAGGCGGGCCGCCAGCGCGAGGAGAAAACCATCCACCCCGAGGACAAGGGCTTCTCGGGCGTGGTGTTCAAGGTGCAGGCCAACATGGACGCCAACCACCGCGACCGCATCGCCTTCGTGCGCGTGGCCAGCGGCAAATACACCCCGGGCATGAAGATGAAGGTGCAGCGCACCGGCAAGGAGCTGCGCCCCACATCGGTCGTCACCTTCATGAGCCAGCGGCGCGAGGCGGTGGATGAGGCGTATGCCGGCGACATCATCGGTTTCACCATCCACGGCGGCGTGCAGCTGGGCGACTCCATCACCGACGGGCCTGCGCTGCAGTTCACCGGCCTGCCCTTCTTCGCCCCCGAGCTGTTCATGACCGTGGTGCTGAAGAACCCGCTGCGCTCCAAGCAGCTGCAGCAGGGCCTGATGGAGCTGGGCGAGGAAGGCGCGATCCAGGTCTTCAAGCCCGATGCCGGCGGCAACATGCTGCTGGGCGCCGTGGGCCAGCTGCAGTTCGAGGTGGTGCAGCACCGCCTGAAGACCGAGTACGACTGCGACATCCGCCTCGAAGGCTGCCAGTACACCGGCGCGCGCTGGATCACGGCCGACACCCCGGCCGAGCTGCGCGACTTCGAGAATGCCTACCCGCTGCGCATGGCGCACGACGCCGCCAACACCCTGGCCTACCTGTGCACCAGCCCGTATGACGTGCGGCTGGCGCAGGAGCGCTTTCCGAAGATCCACTTCCATCCGCTGCGCGAGCACGCGGGCCTGTCGCTGAGCAGCAGCTGACCATGCAGCCCCTGGCCCAGTGGCGGCCGCCGCGCCTGCGCGGCGTGTTCACCGACATCGACGACACGCTGACCACCGGCGGCGCCATCACCGCCGACGCGCTGCAGGCGCTGGGCGCGCTGAAGGCGGCGGGCCTGCACGTCATCCCCATCACCGGCCGCCCCGTGGGCTGGAGCGAACCCTTCGCCCAGGCCTGGCCGGTGGACGCCATCGTGGCCGAGAACGGCGCGGTGGCACTGCTGCCGCCGGCACAGGATTCAAGCAAAAACAGCCTCCAGACCTTGCCAGGCAAGCGCAGGCAGCTATCAAAACTGTACCAACAGAACGCCGCCACGCGCGCCGCCCACTTCGCGCGCATGCAGCAGGTACTGGCCCATATCGAGGCCACCGTGCCCGGCGCGCGGCGCGCCGCCGACTCGGCCGGGCGCGAGTGCGACATCGCCATCGACCACAGCGAATTCACGCAGCTGCCACAAGAGCGCATCGGCCAGTGCGTGGCGCTCCTGCGCGCCGCCGGCATGAACGCCACCGTGAGCAGCATCCACATCAACGGCTGGTACGGCACGCACGACAAGCTGGAGGGCGCGCGCTGGATCGTGCGCGAACTGCTGGGGCGCGACCTCGACGCGGAGCTCGACGGCTGGGTCTACATCGGCGACTCGACCAACGACCAGCGCATGTTCCAGCACTTTCCGCACAGCGTCGGCGTGGCCAACATCGCGCGCTTCGTGCCGCAGCTCGCGCACCTGCCGCGCTACGTCACGCAGGGCGCGCGCGGCGCGGGCTTTGCCGAACTGGCGCGCGCCTTGCTCGCCGTCAAGCACGGCTGACAAGCCGGGGCATCGCGCGGGCTTCGTGGCCTGCGCGCTACGTCGGAGCGCCAGCATGTCCCCTAGAATGACCTTTTCCAAAAAAAGGGTTTGACCATGGCAAAGCGTATCCCTGCAGTTCTTGTGCTGGCGTTGACGGCCTGCCTGGCATGGCAGCCTGCCGCAATGGCCCAGTCCAGCCGGAACAAGGTGGATATCGAGACGCGCTTCAAGGAGGCCATGGCCGACCCGAAACTGGCCGACGACCTGTACAAGGTCGGCCGCAAGGTGGCCGCCGTGTGCGCCAACTGCCATGGCGACGGGGGCAACAGCACCAAGCCCTCGGTGCCCAACCTGGCGGGCCAGAACCCGGCCTACCTGCTGGAGCAGGTACGCCAGTTCGCCGACGGACGCCGCCGCTACGAATTCATGGAAGGCATGATCCGCGCCATGAACAGCGACGAGAAGATCGGCATGGTGCTGTTCTACTCGGCCCAGGAAGTCGTGCACAAGCCCGCTGCCGACAAGGCCCTGGCGGCCAAGGGCCAGGACATCTTCGGCAAGAACTGCTTCCGCTGCCACGGCGACATGGGCCGCGGCAACGACCAGATCGCCCGCATCGCCGGCCAGCAGACCGAGTACCTGCGCTCCACCCTCAAGCGCTACCGCGACGGCCCCAACACCCGCGCCAACTCGATCATGACGCCCAACACCAAGCTGCTCACCGACCACGACATCGAGGCGCTGGTGGCCTTCGTGTCCTCCATGCCCTGACGGCACGCGCCGCGCCGGCGGCGCACAATGGCGGCAGGTTCAGCCCCTCCTGCACGCCATGACGCAGCTCATCGACCTCCCCTGCCTGGCCCGGCTCGTGCGCGAGGTGGGCCCGGCACCCTTCCTGGCCGGGCTCTCGGCACGCATCGAGGACGCCTTCCGCCGCTGGCCCGCGTTCGCCAAGTCGGCGCGCCTCGCCCACCACGGCGGGCAGGGCGTCATCGAGCTGATGCCCGTCTGCGACGGCACGCGCTACAGCTTCAAGTACGTCAACGGCCACCCTGGCAACCCCGCCCAGGGCCTGCCCACCGTCATGGCATTCGGCGTGCTCGCCGACATGGCCACGGGCATGCCGCTGATGCTGGCCGAGGCCACGCTGCTCACCGCGCTACGCACCGCCGCCACCTCGGCCCTGGCGGCGCGGCTGCTGGCCCGGCCCGGCAGCCGGCGCATGGCCTTGATCGGCAACGGGGCGCAGGGGGAGTTCCAGGCGCTGGCATTCCACGCCTTGCTGGGCATCGACGACATCGCCCTGTTCGACACCGACCCGGGCGCCACGGCCAAGCTGCGCGCCAACCTGGCGCCCTGGGCACCGGCGCTGCGCCTGCGCGCCGCCGCCTCGATGCCGGAGGCGGTGCAGGGCGCGGACATCGTGACCACCGCGACGGCCGCCCTGTGCCGGGCCCAGGTGCTCACCCCGGCGCTGGTCGAGCCGGGCATGCACCTCAACGCCGTGGGGGGCGACAGCCCCGGCAAGACCGAACTGGCCCCCGAGGTGGTGCGCGCGGCGCGCGTCGTCGTCGAGTACGCGCCGCAGACCCGCCGCGAGGGCGAGATCCAGCAGCTCGCGGCGGACCACCCGGTCACCGAGCTGTGGCGCATCCTGGCGGGCGAGGCCCCGGGGCGCACGTGCGCCGAGGAAGTGACGCTGTTCGACTCCGTCGGCTTCGCGCTGGAAGACCACGCCGCCCTGGACTACGTGTACCAACTGGCGCAGGAGCGCGGGCTGGGGCGCGATGTGGCCCTGGTGCCAGGCGCCGGAGCGCCCAAGGACTTGTTCGCGCGCACCCTCGGAAATTCACCCTGAAATAAGGCTGCAGCGCTTACCAGACAAGCGCAAGCAGCTACTTATTCAGGAGCATTCTCGGCCGGGAAGGCCGCCAGGTCGGCGTCGCACCCCAGCCCGGCGCCAATCCAGCGCCGCGCCAGCGCGTGCCACAGGGCGCCCCCCACGCCTCGCACACCCTTGCCAGCCGGACCGGCCAGCGCGCCGCAGCGGTAGCACTGCGCTGCCGCGTTCCACTGCAGCGCCACGCACGCCCCCGTGCGGCGGCGCGACAGCAGCATGCCCAGCGGGCACGGTTCGGCCAGGCAGCACAGGCCGCAGCCGTTGCACGGCGCGCCGCGCGCGGGCTTGGGCGGCGCGGCGGGTTCGATGTGGATGATGCGCGGGGTCATGGGCGCTTCCCGCGCTTCCCGCGCCACTGCTCCGCGTAGCGCAGGTCGACGTTCGCCTGCAGGAAGTCGAGCACCGCGCGCGTGCGCGGCGGCAGGCGGTCGGGCCGGCCCAGGTACACTGCGTGGATCGGTTCGAGCACGCCGGTGTTGAACGCCTCCAGCACCACCGCAAGGCGCCCGGCCGCGAGGTCGTCCCAGGCGTGGTAGAGCGAAAGCCGGGCCAGGCCCACGCCCTGCAGCGCGAGCTGGCGCATCACATCGCCGTCGTTCACGCGGACCACCTCGCCGATGTCCACCGCCACGCGCCGGCCGTCCACGTCGAACGGCCAGTGGGGAATGGCGCGCTGGTAGTTCCAGCCCAGGCGCACGTGGCGGCGCAGGTCGTCGGGGTAGCGCGGCAGGCCCTGGCGTTTCAAATAATCGGGCGCGCCCACGATCACCTGCCGCGTGCGGCCCAGCAGGCGCGCCACCATGTCGGACGGCGGCAGCTCGCCCCAGCGGATGGCGATGTCGATGCCCGCCTCGGCCAGATCCACCACCCGGTCGGTGAAGTGCAGGTCCAGCTGCAGCCCCGGGTGCGCTTCGAGCAGGCGCGGCACCAGGGGCACGAGCAGCCGCTGGCCGGTGGAGGTGCTGGCGCTGATGCGCACCACGCCCCGGGGCGCGCTGCGCGCAGCCACGGCGGCCTCGATCTCGTCCAGGTCGGCCAGCACGCGCTTGCCGCGCTCGTAGAGCTGGGAGCCCTCGGCCGTGAGCTGCACGCGCCGCGTGCTGCGCTGGAGCAGCTGCACGCCCAGGCGCGCCTCAAGCCGCGACATGGTCTTGCTGATGGCCGAGGGCGATACGCCCAGGTGGCGCGCGGCGGCGGAGAGGCTGCCGCGCTCGGCCACGAGCACGAGCAGCTCCAGCTCGCCGGAGCGGTTGGCGTCGAGGCTGGCGGCTAGGGGCGGCGCGTTCATTTGTTCCCATGAGGAATAGGCACGTTTCCATTATTCCATCTACACAAAATACAAGGCACACCCCAAAGTCCAGGCATTCCCCATCGCAAGGACTTCGCATGCCCCTCTCCCTCCTGGCCCTCGCGGCCGGCGCCTTTGGCATAGGCACCACGGAATTCATCATCATGGGCCTGCTCACGCAAGTGAGCGAGGACCTGCGCATCGGCATCCCCACGGCGGGCACGCTGATCTCGGGCTACGCCATCGGCGTGGCCGTGGGCGCGCCCGTGCTCACGCTGCTCACGCGCGGCTGGCCGCGCAAGCGCCTGCTGCTGGCGCTGATGCTGGTCTTCATCGCGGGCAACGCGGCGGCCGTGTTCGCGCCCGGCTACGGCTGGCTGATGGCGGCGCGCGTGCTCACCTCGCTCACGCACGGCACCTTCTTCGGCGTGGGCGCGGTGGTGGCCACGGGCCTGGTGCCGCCCGAGAAAAAGGCATCTGCCATCGCGCTGATGTTCTCGGGCCTCACGCTGGCCACGCTGCTGGGCGTGCCCGCGGGCGCGTGGATCGGGCAGCACCTGGGCTGGCGCATGGCGTTCGCGGCGGTGGCCGTGGTGGGGGTGCTGGCCTTCGCCATCCTGGCGGCCTTCGTGCCGCAGCGGCTGGAACAGCCCGCCGCCGCGCCGCTGCGCGAGGAACTGGCCGTGCTCGCGCGCGGCCCGGTGTGGCTGGGCCTGTTCATCACGGTATTCGGCTTCGCGGGCGTGTTCGCGCTCTACACCTACGTGGAGCCGCTGCTCACGCAGGTCACGCACATGGGCAACGGCCTCGTCGCCTTCACGCTGCTGCTGTTCGGCGCAGGCCTGGCAGCGGGCAACCTGCTGGGCGGCAGGCTGGCCGACCGGGGCGTGGTGCGTGCGCTGTTCCTCAGCATCGGCACGCTGACGGTGGTGCTCGCCGCCGGGCGCTGGGCCTTCGGCCACGCGGCGCTGGCCATGGCCTACGTGGTGGCGCTGGGCACGGCGGCCTTCGCCACCGTGGCGCCGATGCAGATGCGCGTGCTGCAGCAGGCCGGCGCCGGGGGCGCCAACCTCGCGTCGAGCCTCAACATCGCGGCCTTCAACCTCGGCAACGCCCTCGGCGCCTGGGTGGGCGGGCTGGTGCTGTCGCAGGGCCTGGGCCTGCTGGCGGTGGGCTGGGCCGCCGCGGGCCTCACGGCCGTGGGGCTGGCGCTGGCGGCCTGGAGCGTGCGCGTGCACAGGCCAGGCATGGCCGGGGCGGTGCCGGGCTGCGCCTAGTACTCCGTTTCATCAAAATGTTGACGAAATGAAATCGATGCATTGGTTCGTCAGGCAAGGCGCAAACCGCAGCGATAGCCATAGATATCGCGAGGATTTGCAACGCAGCATGGCGGACCAAGGCACGATTTCGTGTCAATGTTTTGGTGAAACGGAGTACTGGGACTGGCCTGCGTGCGGCGTCACGGGTGGGTGGCACCCATGCTTGGCGTGGCCTACGCGCTGGGCGCGGTAGATGCCCGCGTGCCCCGAGAACAGGTAGGCCGTGACGCAGCCGATGGCGGCCCAGGGGCCGGCGGCGCTGCCGAACAGCTCCATCGCCATCAGCGTGGTGGCGATGGGCGTGTTGGCCGCGCCCGCGAACACCGCCACGAAGCCGATGCCCGCCATCAGCGCGAACGGCATGTGCAGGAGCGGCGCCAGCGCGTTGCCCAGCGTGGCGCCGATGTAGAACAGCGGCGTGACCTCGCCGCCCTTGAAACCCGCGCCCAGCGAAACCACCGTGAAGCCCAGCTTGCCAAGGAAGTCCCACGGCCGCATGGGCTCGTGGAACGCACGCGCGATGTCCGGCAGGCCCAGGCCGATGTAGCGCTGCCCGTCCAGCGCCCACACCGCCGCCGCGATGGCGATGCCGCCGACGAACGGGCGCAGCGGCGGCCAGGCGATGCGGCGCTTGGCCAGCGCGCCGAGCCGGTGCGCCAGCGCGGCGAACAGCATGCCCGCGAGGCCGAAGGCGATGCCCGCGATGACCATGGCCGCCACGTTCCACGGCGTGAACGGCGGCAGCGCGCCGATGGCGTAGTGCGCGTGCCGCACGCCCCAGGCCAGGCACACCTGGTCGGCCACGATGGCGGCCACCACGCAGGGGAACAGCGCGTCGTAGCGCATGCGGCCGATGGCCAGCACCTCCAGCCCGAAGACGGCACCCGCCAGCGGCGTGCCGAACACCGCGGCGAATCCCGCGCTCATGCCCGCCATCAGCAGGATGCGGCGGTCCTCGCGCGGCAGGCGCAGCACGTGGGTGAGCTGGTCGGCCAGCGCGCCGCCCATCTGTACGGCCGTGCCCTCGCGCCCCACCGAGGCGCCGAACAGGTGCGACGCCACCGTGCCCCCCAGCACCAGCGGCACCATGCGCAGGGGCACGACCGTCCTGGGGTCGTGGATTTCGTCGATGAGGAGGTTGTTGCCGCCGTCCACCGGCTGGCCGACGCGGTGGTACACCAGCCCGACCGCCAGCCCCGCCAGGGGCAGCAGCCAGAGGATGCCGGGATGGGCCACGCGCCAGTCCGTGGCGCGGTCGAGCGCGAGCAGGAAGAAGGCCGATGCGCTGCCCGCGAGAACGGCGGCGGCGCAGGCGATGGCGAGCCACTTGCCGCAGTACGGCAGCGGTGCGAGGGAAATGCGGAATTTGTGCATGGGTCAGGGGCGCAAGGTGAGCGGGCTGACCGATGCCGGGAGAGCGGACGCGAGCGCCTACAGCCCCCGACCGCGGTCAGGTGTCTGTAGGCGTCATCAACCGCGCGCAGCGCGGTGGTTAGGGGAGGAACGCCATCTCCTGCGGGCACTATAGCCGACGGCGTCCATGGCAATTGTGAGAGCATGGTGCCATGGCCGCGCCACGGCACGAACGGCCATTTCCTACGGAGTTCACAACCATGTTTTTCAAACATTTATCGGTGGGCCGCAAACTATGGGCCCTGGTCCTGGGGCTGACGCTGGCGCTGCTGGTTCTGATGGGCGGGTTGCTGTCGCACCTGCTCGATCTTGGCGACCAAGCCGCACGCACGGCGCAGCTCAGCGAAGAGCGCATCAACCTCGCCGTACGCTGGCGGGGTATGGTGGCGCTCGATGCGCACCGCGCCGTGATCCAGATGGGCACCAGCGACACGGCCCTGGCCGGGCGCATGGAGAAGGAATCGGGCGCCGGCACCCAGGCCATCACCACGGTGCAGAACAAGGTCAAGGAACTGGTGGTCTCGGACGAGGGCAAGGCGCAGCTCGAACGCATCGGTGCCGCGCGCAGCCAGGCACTGGAGGTCATCAGGCAGGCCGCGGCCCTGCGCGGCCAGGGCGATGGCGCCGCCGCCACGGCCCTGGTCAACGACAAGCTGCAGCCCCTGGTGACGGCCTACGTCGGCGAGCTGGACAGCTTCATCCAGCTGCAGGAACGCCGCCGCGACGAGGCCGCGCAGCGCACCCAGGAACAGCGCCAGCGCGCGCTCTGGGTCAGCCTGGCGGTATGCGCCGTGGTCGTGCTCGGCGCCCTGGCGCTGTCGGCCTGGCTGGTGCGCTCCCTCACCGAGCCGCTGCAACGCGCCGTGGGCCTGGCGGACGCCATCGAGGGCGGCGACCTGACCCAGGACATGCACGACGAGCGCGGCGACGAGCTCGGCCACCTGCTGCGCGCGCTCTCGGCCATGGGCGCCAAGCTGCGCGCCGTAGTCGGCGAGGTGCGCGCGGGCGTGGAGTCGGTCTCCGCCGCCGCCGGCCAGATCGCCACGGGCAACCACGACCTGTCGGCGCGCACCGAGCAGACCGCCGCCAACCTGGAGGAAACCGCGGCCAGCATGGAAGAACTCACGGCCACGGTGACGCAATCGGCCGACACCGCGCGCCAGGCCAACCAGCTCGCGGCCCAGGCAGCCCAGGCGGCGCAGCACGGCGGCGAGGTCGTGGGGCAGGTGGTGGCGAGCATGGAGCACATCACCGAATCGAGCCGCAAGATCGGCGACATCATCGGCGTGATCGACGGCATCGCCTTCCAGACCAACATCCTGGCGCTGAACGCCGCCGTCGAGGCCGCGCGCGCCGGCGAGCAGGGCCGGGGCTTCGCCGTGGTGGCGGGCGAGGTGCGCACCCTGGCGCAGCGCAGCGCCGAGGCCGCGAAGGAGATCAAGGGCCTCATCACCACCAGTGTGCAGAACGTCGAGCAGGGCTCGCAGCAGGTCGGCCAGGCCGGGCAGAGCATGGGCGAGATCGTCGACAGCGTGCGCCGCGTGAGCGACCTGATCGGCGAGATCACCGCCTCCACCACCGAGCAGCGCGACGGCATCGGCCAGGTCAACCAAGCGGTGGCCAACCTCGACCAGATGACGCAGCAGAACGCCGCCCTGGTCGAGCAGGCCAGCGCCGCCGCCGCCTCCATGAGCGAGCAGGCCCAGCGCCTGGCGCAGGTGGTGTCGGTGTTCAACGTGGGGGCCTACGCCAGCCACGCCGCCGCGCCCACCCGCCGCAGCGCGCGCCCGGCGCCCGCGCCCGCGCCGCGCCCGGTGGCGGCCAAGCCGGCCAGCAAGCCCCTGCCCCCGCCCGCCGCCAAGGCAGCGCCCGCCCCCGCGGCGGCGCGCATTGCCACGCCCCCGAAGCCGGCGGCGCCCGCCGCGGGCGGCCAGGACGACTGGGAAAGCTTCTGACCCGTTTTCCATGGCGCTGCGCACCACCCGCAGCCGATGAAACCGGCGCGGCCAGGCCAGCGGACGCCGCGCAAGGGCCGCCCCGCCGCGCAGGCGTCGTCCCCCTGCCCGCGCGAAGCGCGAGAGCGGGGGGAAGCGGCGCAGCCGCTCAGGGGGGTGTTATTTCACTCCCCCGCGCCAGCACCGGCGCCAGCGCAACGCCGGTGTGCGTGCCCAGGCGCACCACGTCCTCGGGCGTGGCGGCAGCGACGATGCGCCCGCCGCCGCCGCCGCCCTCGGGGCCGAGGTCGATGATCCAGTCGGCCTCGGCGATCACGTCGAGGTCGTGCTCGATCACCACCACGCTGTGGCCGCCATCGACCAGGCGGTGCAGCACGTGGATGAGCTTGTGCACGTCGGCCATGTGCAGGCCGACGGTGGGCTCGTCGAGCACGTAGAGCGTGTGCGGGCTCTTCTGCCCGCGCCGGCCCACGTCGTCGCGCACCTTGGTCAGCTCGGTCACCAGCTTGATGCGCTGCGCCTCGCCACCGCTGAGCGTGGGGCTGGGCTGGCCCAGCGTGAGGTAGCCCAGGCCCACGTCCTTCAGCAACTGCAGCGGGTGGGCGATGCTGGGCATGCTGGCGAAGAACGCCACGGCCTCATCGACTTCCATCTGCAGCACGTCGCCGATGCTCTTGCCGCGCCAGGTGACGGCCAGCGTCTCGGGGTTGAAGCGCGCGCCGTGGCAGACCTCGCAGGGCACCTTCACGTCGGGCAGGAAGCTCATCTCGATGGTGCGCACGCCCTGGCCTTCGCAGGCCGGGCAGCGGCCCTCGCCGGTGTTGAAGCTGAAACGGCCCGGCGCGTAGCCGCGCGCCTTGGCCTCCAGCGTTTCGGCGTAGAGCTTGCGGATGGTGTCCCAGAAGCCGATGTAGGTGGCCGGGCAGCTGCGCGGGGTCTTGCCAATGGGGGTCTGGTCCACCTCCAGCACGCGGTCGATGGTCTCGAAGCCGGACAGGCCGGTGCAGCCGGCCAGCGGCGGCGCCTTGCCCGCGTCCATGGCGTCGCGCCCGGCCTTGGTGGCGCGCTGCTGCACCCAGGCCTGCACGTTGGCCAGCATCACGTCGCGCGCCAGCGTGGATTTGCCCGAGCCGCTGACGCCAGTGACGGCCACCAGGCGCCCCAGCGGCACGCGCGCCGTCACGTCCTGCAGGTTGTGCAGGCGCGCGCCGTGCACGGTGAGCCAGGCCTGCGGCGCTTCTGTTTTGGTAGCTGCTTGCGCTTGCTCTGCCTTGTTTTCGGATACTTTTCTATCTGAATCCGTTTCAGGAAAAGCGCCAGCAGCTCCTTTTTCAGGAGCATCAACCGGCCGGCGCGGCTGCAGCGGGTGGCGCAGCGCGTGCAGCAGGTAGCGGCCGGTTTGCGACTCGGCGGCGGCCTGCACGTCGGCCACGCTGCCCTGGGCGATGAGGCGCCCGCCGCGCTTGCCCGCGCTGGGGCCGATGTCGATGATGTGGTCGGCGCGGCGGATGGTGTCTTCGTCGTGCTCCACCACCACCAGGGTGTTGCCCTTGCCGCCGAGCTTGTGCAGGGCGTTCAGCAGGATCTGGTTGTCGCGCGCGTGCAGGCCGATGGTGGGCTCGTCGAGCACGTAGCACACGCCCTGCAGGTTGCTGCCGAGCTGCGCCGCCAGGCGGATGCGCTGCGCCTCGCCGCCGCTGAGCGTGGGCGCGCCGCGGTCGAGCGTGAGGTAGGACAGGCCCACCTCTTCCAGAAACTCCAGCCGGCTCTGGATTTCGGGCAGCAGGTCGCGCGCGATGCCGCGCTCGCGCTGCGTCAGCGTGCCGGGCTGCTGCAGGCTGGCGATCCAGGCGCGCAGCGTGCTGACCGAGAGCTGCGCCACCTCGGTGATGCCGCGCCCGGCGAAGCGCACGGCGCGCGCCGTGGCGTTCAGGCGCGTGCCCTGGCAGGTGGGGCAGGCGGCATCGGCCAGGTCGTCCACCTCGGGCTCGGCGAAGGTCTGCTCGCGGCCCTTGTCCTTGTCGGCCTGCACCGAATCGTCGAGCAGCTTGCGCTGCTCTTTGGTGAGCTTGACGCCCGTGCCCACGCAGTCGGAGCACCAGCCGTGCTTGCTGTTGTACGAGAACAGGCGCGGATCGAGTTCGGCGTAGCTGGTGGCGCACACCGGGCAGGCGCGCTGGGTGGAAAACGCCTGCAGCCGCCCGATGCCGGCCGTGGACTGGCCCAGCGCCATGGCGTCCTGCAGGCCCTCCAGCCCGCTCAGCACATGCACCACGCCCTTGCCCAGCTCCAGCGCCTGGGCCAGCTTGCTGCGCAGCAGGTCTTCCTGCGCGGGAGAGACGTCGAGGCTGAACACGGGCAGCTCGATGGTGTGCTCCTTGAAGCGGTCGAGGCGCGGAAAGCCGGTGGTGGGCAGGAACTCGCCGTCCACGCGCAGGTGCGTGTAGCCGCGCGGGCGCGCCCAGTCGGCCAGCTCGGTGTAGACGCCCTTGCGGTGCATGACCAGCGGCGCCAGCAGCCCGATGTGCTGGCCGCGGTAGGCGGTGAGCAGCTGCGCGGCGATGCTGTCCATGGTCTGCGGCTGCACGGCCGCGCCGTCGTGCACGCAGTGCTGCACGCCCAGCTTGACGTAGAGCAGGCGCAGGAAGTGCCAGACCTCGGTGGTGGTGCCCACCGTGCTCTTGCGCCCGCCGCGCGACAGGCGCTGCTCGATGGCCACCGTGGGCGGTATGCCGTACACGGCATCGACCTCGGGCCGCCCGGCCGGCTGCACGATGCTGCGCGCGTACGCGTTGAGCGACTCCAGGTAGCGGCGCTGGCCTTCGTTGAACAGGATGTCGAACGCCAGCGTGGACTTGCCCGAGCCCGACACGCCGGTGATGACGTTGAACTGGCCGCGCGGAATGGCCACGTTCAGGTGCTGCAGGTTGTGTTCCTTGGCGTTGACGATTTCAATGGCGTTTTTGGCCTGCAGCCCTTGTCCATCAAGCGCTGGCAGCTTCTTTTTCGATAGCACAACGGGCGCTTCGTGCACCGCGTGGCCGCCCAGGCCCAGGGCCTGTTCATAGTCGCGCAGCGCCTGCGCGGTGTGCGAGCGCGGGTGCTGGCGCACTTCCTCGGGCGGGCCCTCGGCCACGAGCTGGCCGCCGGCGTCGCCGCCCTCGGGGCCGAGGTCGATGAGCCAGTCGCTGGCGCGGATCACGTCGAGGTTGTGCTCGATGACGATGAGCGAGTGCCCGGCGTCCAGCAGCTTGCGCAGCGCGCGCATGAGCTTGGCGATGTCGTCGAAGTGCAGGCCGGTGGTGGGTTCGTCGAACAGGAACAGCGTGCCCTTGCGCGCCAGCGGCTGGCGCGACTTGGCCTGGCTGCGCGCCGCCTCGGCCAGGAAGCCGGCGAGCTTGAGGCGCTGCGCCTCGCCGCCCGAGAGCGTGGGCACGGGCTGGCCGAGCTTGACGTATTCCAGCCCCACGTCCTGGATCGGCTGCAGCGCGCGCACCACCTCGCGGTCGGCGGCGAAGAGCTGCACCGCTTCGCTCACCGTCAGGTCGAGCACGTCGGCCACGTTGAGCAGGCGCCGGCCACGTTCGATGCGCACCTCCAGGATCTCGGGGCGGTAGCGCTTGCCGTCGCAGTCCGGGCAGCGCAGGTACACGTCGGAGAGGAACTGCATCTCCACATGCTCGAAGCCCGAGCCGCCGCAGGTGGGGCAGCGCCCGTCGCCCGCGTTGAAGCTGAACTTGGCCCCGGTGTAGCCGCGCTCGCGCGCCAGCGGCGCGGTGGCGAACAGCTCGCGCAGGGCATCCCACGCGCCCACGTAGCTCACGGGGTTGGAGCGCGCGGTCTTGCCGATGGGCGACTGGTCCACGAACACGGCGTCGCTCAGGTGGTCGGCGCCCAGCAGGCGGTCGTGCGCGCCCGGCGCCTCGGTGGCCTTGCCGAAGTGGCGCAGCAGCGCGGGCGCCAGCACGTCCTGCACCAGCGTGGACTTGCCCGAGCCCGACACGCCGGTGACGGTGACCAGGCGCTGCAGCGGAAATTCCACGCTCACGTCGCGCAGGTTGTGCTGGCGCGCGCCTTCGAGCACCAGGCGCGGCGTGGCAGCCGTGACCATGCGCTTGAGGCCGCTGCCGATCTGCCGCCGCCCGCCCAGGTACTGGCCGGTGAGCGTGTCGGCGTGGCGCAGCTGCGCCACCGTGCCGTCGAACACGATCTGGCCGCCGCGCTCGCCAGGCTGCGGGCCCATGTCGATCACGCGGTCGGCGCACAGCATGACGGCCGGGTCGTGCTCCACCACCACCAGGGTGTTGCCCGCATCGCGCAGGCGCAGCATGGCCTGGTTGATGCGGTCCATGTCGCGCGGGTGCAGGCCGATGCTGGGCTCGTCGAGCACGAACAGCGTGTTCACCAGCGAGGTGCCGAGCGCCGTGGTGAGGTTGATGCGCTGCACCTCGCCGCCCGAGAGGGTGCGGCTTTGCCGGTCCAGGGTGAGGTAGCCAATGCCCACGTCGCACAGGTACTGCAGGCGCGTGGCGATCTCGGTGTGCAGCAGTTGCAGCGCCTGGGCCGTGCCGTCCTGCACGGTTTTTTCGGCTCCAGCGCCCGCCCCACCTGCGCTGGCAGCTATCACATCAGGAGCAAGCCGGGCGAAGAAGCGGCGCAGCCGCTCCAGCGGCAGCAGCATCAGGTCGTGCAGGCACAGGCCGGGCAGCGCCTCGAGCTGCGCGCGCGTCCAGGCCACGCCCTGGGGCAGGCAGCGCTTTTCCGGTGCCAGCACGGCGTCGGCATCCTCCCGGGTGCCGATGCGCCACAGCAGGCTCTCGGTCTTCAGGCGCGCGCCGCCGCAGGCCGGGCACGGCGTGTAGCTGCGGTACTTGGACAGCAGCACGCGGATGTGCATCTTGTAGGCCTTGCTCTCCAGGTACTCGAAGAAGCGCTTGATGCCGTACCACTGCTTGTTCCAGTTGCCGGCCTTGAAGTCCGGCGTGCCGTCGATCACCCAGCGCTGCTGCGCGGGCGTGAGCTTGTACCAGGGCGTGTCGCGCGGAATGCCGGCGCTCTCAGCGTGGCGCATCAGGTCGTCCTGCACCTCGGCCCAGGCCGGGGTCTGGATGGCCTTGATGGCGCCAGCGCGCAGGGTCAGCCGGTCGTTCGGAATCACCAGGCCCCAGTCCACGCCGATGACGCGCCCAAAGCCCCGGCAGGTGTCGCACGCGCCCACGGCGGAGTTGAACGAGAACATCGACGGAATCGGCTCGGCGTAGCGCAAGTCGCTGTCGGGGCAGTGCAGCCCGGTGGAAAAGCGCCACAGGTCCCAGGCATCGTCTCCCTGCTGGCAGTACACCGTCAGGCGCCCGCTGCCGCGCTTGAGCGCCACCTCGATGGCCTCGACGGCGCGCGCGCGTTCCACGTTGCCCATGCGGAAGCGGTCGGCCACCACGTCGAGCAGCTTGCGCCCCTCGTGCGTGCGCTCGGCCTGCACCTTGGTGAAGCCGCTGGCCGAGAGCCATTGCGCCATCTGCTCGGGCGTGGTGTTGGCGGGCAGCTCCACCGGGAAGGTGAGCACGATGCGCGGGTCGCCCAGCGCGGCGCAGCGCGCGCCGAGTTCGGCGTAGATGCTGGCGGGCGAGTCGTGGCGCACCGGCTGCGCGGTCTGCCGGTCGAACAGCTGGCCAGCGCGGGCGAACCAGAGCTTGAGGTGGTCGTTCAGCTCGGTCATGGTGCCCACGGTGGAGCGCGAGCTGCGCACCGGGTTGGTCTGGTCGATGGCAATGGCCGGGGGCACGCCTTCGACCTTGTCCACGGCGGGCTTGTCCATGCGGTCGAGGAACTGGCGCGCGTAGGCGCTGAAGGTCTCGACGTAGCGGCGCTGGCCCTCGGCGTACAGGGTGTCGAACACCAGGCTGGACTTGCCCGAGCCGCTGACGCCGGTGACCACCGTGAGTTCGCCGGTGCGGATGTCGAGGTCGAGGTTCTTGAGGTTGTGCTGGCGAGCGCCGTGGATGCGGATCAGGCCCTGCGGTGGCTGGTTCATGGACGGTATCGGGGATGCGTGGGGCGGAACATTCTAGGCCTGCTGCCAGCAACCTGGCAGGCGCCACGGTTTGCCCCCGCCCCATGGCACCCCCGCAAAAAAGCCCGCACGCGGCGGGCTGGGTCTGGCGGCTGTGGCGCACGCGGGCGCCGCCCCTGTCATGGCGCGCTGGCGGCGGAAGCCGGCGCTGCCGCGGGGGCGGGGTCCGGCACATGCATGGCTTCGGCGCCATGCTTTTCGCCGCCCATGTCCACCTTGTCGCCGGCCTTCATGATGACGAACAGCGACAACGCCGCGAACAGGATGAAACCGACCGCGATCTTCCACATAGCTTGTCTCCTTGTTGTGGTTGCAAAGGGCAAAAAAAAGCCCCACACCGCAGGGTGTGGGGCTTGGTGCTTTCAAGCACGCGGCACTGACGGCAGCCAGCGCATCGCCATGCTTAGAAGTTGTGGCGCACGCCCACGGCGAACGAGTTGAAGTTGTCGCCGGAGTTGGTCACGTTGATGTCGCTGAGCGCGCCATTGTTCACGCGGGTGTAGTAGCCGTACACCTTGGTGCGCTTGCTCAGGTTGTAGTTGTAGCCCAGGGTCCATTGGGTGGCGGCAGTGTCAGACACGTTGCTCCACTTGTTGGCGTGGCCCAGGTTCACGTGGAACTCGGAAGCGCCCATGGTGTACATGCCCGACAGGCGGAAGTTGTTGCGCGTGCCAGCGCCGGTAGCAACCAGCTGGTTGTCGTCCTTGTTGCGCTGGTAGTAGCCGCCGACCGTGAAGGCGCCGAAGGTATAGGCAGCGCGCAGGCCCACTTGGTAGTTGCTGTTCACGCCGCTGTAGCCAGCACCCAGGGCCAGGGCGCCCAGGTTGTAGTTGGCAGCCAGGTCGTAGCCGTACTTGCTCGGCGCATTGTTCTCGTGGAAGGTCATCGCGCCTTCCACGGTCAGGCCGCCGAAGCTGGGGGTGCGGTAGGCGATCTTGTTGGCCGTGCCCAGGGTGCCGAACCACACGGGATCGTAGTACAGCGCGTCGGACGAGGAACCCGTGTCATGGTTGTGCATGCTCACGTAGTCGGCCGTGGCGAAGTACGACTCGGGGAAGAAGTTGCCCAGGCGCACGGTACCGAAAGCGCCCGACAGGTTCACTTCGCTCTGGCGGCCGAAGTTCAGGCCACCGGTCGAGGAGGAGCCAGCGCCGTTGCTGGAGTCGAAGCCGCTTTCCAGCACGAAGCCAGCCTTCAGGCCGCCGCCCAGGTCTTCCACGCCCTTGAAGCCAAAGCGCGAGGAGTTGTTGAACATGCCGGTCTTGGTGACGTCGCCGTCCTTCTGGCGCTCCACGGTGGTGTTGACGCGGCCGTACAGCGTGACGCTGCTTTGGGCCATGGCGGAAGAGGCGCCGACAGCGGCGAGCAGGGCCAGCAGCAGATGGTTCTTTTGCATGTGATTTCCTTGAATGCTTGTATTCATCGATAAGGTGTAGGGGCAGGGCTGGCAGGGGGTCTCCGGACAACACACATGCAACTACTGCCGAAATTTTAGGCGCTTGGCCCGGCAATCCGGGCCAAGCGGCCCCAAAGTGATGCTTATCTGCAACATTCCATTCGCAAAATCGGTGAATTCGCGAAGGCTGTCATGCGGAAGACGCATTCCCCGGGGCGCCAGGGATCTGGCCTCAATCGTTGGCGTAGATGTCGACGTCCTTGGTTTCGCGCAGGAACAGCGTGCCGATCACCACGGTGATGCCCGCGATGATGATGGGGTACCACAGGCCGTTGTACATGTTGCCGGTCTGCGCCACGATGGCGAACGAGGTGGTGGGCAGCAGGCCCCCGAACCAGCCGTTGCCGATGTGGTACGGCAGGCTCATCGAGGTGTAGCGGATGCGCGTGGGGAACATTTCCACCAGCATGGCGGCGATGGGGCCGTAGACCATGGTCACCAGGATGACGAGGTAGGTCAGGATGACGATCATCAAACCCTTGTTCATCTTCGCCGGATCGGCCTTGGCGGGGTAGCCGTCGGCCTTCAGCGTGTCTGCCACGGCCTTCTTGAACTCGGCGTCCTTGGCCTTGGCTTCGTCGGCCGAGATGCCCTTGGAGGTATAGCTGGGGATGGTGTGGCTGCCGATCTTGATCACGGCCGGCGTGCCGGCGGGCGCCACTTCGTTGTCATAGCTCACCGAGCTGGCGGCCAGCACCTGCTTGGCCACGTCGCACGAGCTGGTGAACTTGGCGGTGCCGGTGGGGTTGAACTGGAACGAGCATTCCGCCGGGTCGGCGACGACGACGACCTTGTTCTTGGCCTGCGCGGCGGCCAGGTCCGGGTTGGCGGCCTCGGTCAGCGCCTTGAACACGGGGAAGTAGGTCACGATGGCCAGCGCGCAGCCCAGCATGATGATCGGCTTGCGGCCGATCTTGTCGGACAGCGAGCCAAAGACCAGGAAGAACGGCGTGCCCAGCACCAGCGCGCCGGCGATCATCAGGTTGGCCGTCACGGCGTCCACCTTGAGCTGCTGCGTCAGGAAGAACAGCGCATAGAACTGTCCGGTGTACCAGACCACGGCCTGGCCGGCAGTCAGGCCGAACAGGGCGAGCAGCACGATCTTCAGGTTCTTCCATTGGCCGAAGGATTCGGACAGCGGCGCCTTCGAGGTCTTGCCCTCGGCCTTCATCTTCTGGAAAGCGGGCGACTCGGACAGCTGCATGCGGATCCACACCGAGATGCCCAGGAGCAGGATCGACACCAGGAACGGGATGCGCCAGCCCCAGTCGTTGAACACGGCCTCGCCCATGACGGTGCGCGTGCCCAGGATGACCAGCAGCGACAGGAACAGGCCCAGCGTCGCCGTGGTCTGGATCCAGGCGGTGTAGGCGCCGCGCTTGCCGTGCGGGGCATGCTCGGCCACGTAGGTGGCGGCGCCTCCGTACTCGCCGCCCAGCGCAAGGCCCTGCAGCATGCGCAGGGCGATGAGGATGATGGGCGCGGCCACGCCGATGCTGGCGTAGTTGGGCAGGATGCCGACGATGAACGTCGAGATGCCCATGATCAGGATGGTCACCAGGAAGGTGTACTTGCGCCCGATCATGTCGCCGAGGCGGCCGAACACCAGTGCGCCGAAGGGCCGCACGATGAAGCCCGCCGCGAAGGCCAGCAGCGCGAAGATGAAACCGGAGGTCGGGTCCAGCCCCGCGAAGAACTGCTTGGCGATGATGGCCGCCAGCGAACCGTAGAGATAGAAGTCGTACCACTCGAACACCGTGCCGAGCGAGGACGCAAGAATCACCTTGCGTTCTTCGGGGGACATGGGGCGCGCAGCCGCCTTCCCCACGCCTTGAGCCGCGTTGATAGCCATTGCTTTGTCTCCTGTATTTATGAAACCACAGGCTTTTTTTGCTGCCTGCCGGGCCACTATCAGGCGGCCGACTGACGCCGCACTGACGCATTGCTTACGCAAGCTGACGCCCCGCTGAACCGAGACTTACAGCTTCAGCAGTAACCCTGACTTGGCGTTTTCTGATGTGAAAAACCAGCCGGAAGCCCACCAAATGCCGCGAAATTGCTGCAATGCAGCGCGTAAGCGAGCGGTCAGTACGGGTTCGCAGAATCCGCCCGTTTGTGCAAGGCCGCATGCCTTGCGCGGCACCATCCACCTAGAGAGGAGACAACCATGAGTGACCCGGTAGTTGAAAAGATTCAACGCCATCCGAAGTACCAGGAGCTGCGCGCGCGGCGCACCCCCCTGGGGGTCGTGCTGACGATCCTGATGCTGGTCGTGTACTACGGCTACATCGGCCTGATCGCCTTCGACAAGCCCTTCCTGGCCAAGCCCATCGGCGCAGGCGTGACCTCGCTGGGCGTGCCCATCGGCATGGGCGTGATCCTGTTCACCATCGCCATCACGGTGTACTACGTGCACGTGGCCAACAGCAAGTTCGACGCCCTGACCGAACAAATCATGAAGGACGTCACGAAATGAGCGGCTCCAAGACTCTCGCCAGCGCAGCGCTGGCACTCGCCGCCCTCGGCGCCGTGACTGCCGCGCAGGCAGCCGGTGCCGATGTGGGCCAGGCCGCCAAGCAGGAAACCAACTGGGTGGCCATCATCATGTTCGGCGTCTTCGTGGCCGGCACGCTGTGGATCACCAAGTGGGCCGCCGCCAAGACGCGCTCGGCCGCCGACTTCTACACCGCCGGCGGCGGCATCACCGGCTTCCAGAACGGCCTGGCGATCGCGGGCGACTACATGTCGGCCGCTTCGTTCCTGGGCATTTCCGCGGCCGTGATGGCTTCGGGCTACGACGGCCTGATCTACTCCATCGGCTTCCTCGTGGGCTGGCCCATCATCACCTTCCTGATGGCCGACCGCCTGCGCAACCTGGGCAAGTTCACCTTCGCCGACGTGGTGGGCTACCGCTTCGAGCAGCCCCCGATCCGCATGTTCGCGGCCTCGGGCACGCTGATCGTGGTGGCTTTCTACCTGATCGCCCAGATGGTCGGCGCCGGCCAGCTCATCAAGCTGCTGTTCGGCCTGGAATACTGGATGGCCGTGGTCATCGTCGGCGCGCTGATGATGGTGTACGTGCTCTTCGGCGGCATGACGGCCACCACCTGGGTGCAGATCATCAAGGCCTGCCTGCTGCTCGCCGGCGTGACCTTCATGGGCATCATGGTGCTGGCGCAGTACGGCTTCAGCCCCGAGGCGCTGTTCGCCAAGGGCGTCGAAGTGCGCACGCAGCTTGCCGCCAACACCGGCAAGACGCCCGAAGAGGCCGCCAAGGCCGGCCTGTCCATCATGGGCCCCGGCGGCTTCATCAAGGACCCGATCTCGGCCATCTCCTTCGGCATGGCGCTGATGTTCGGCACCGCCGGCCTGCCGCACATCCTGATGCGCTTCTTCACCGTGCCCAACGCCAAGGAAGCACGCAAGTCCGTGGGCTGGGCCACGGTGTGGATCGGCTACTTCTACATCCTGATCTTCATCATCGGCTTCGGCGCCATCACCCTGGTGCTCACCAACCCCGAAATGGCCGACACGGTCAAGGGCGTGATCAAGGGCGGCGCAGGCACGGCCAACATGGCCGCGGTGCTGGTGGCCAAGAGCGTGGGCGGCAACATCTTCTACGGCTTCATCTCGGCCGTGGCCTTCGCCACCATCCTGGCCGTGGTGGCCGGCCTGACGCTGTCGGGCGCCTCCGCCGTGTCGCACGACCTGTACGCCACCGTGATCAAGAAGGGCAAGGCCGACAACGCCGCCGAACTGAAGGTGTCGCGCATCACCACGCTGGCGCTGGGCGTCGTGGCCGTGGTGCTGGGCATCGCCTTCGAGAAGCAGAACATCGCCTTCATGGTGTCCCTGGCGTTCGCCGTGGCCGCATCGGCCAACTTCCCGCCGCTGATCCTGTCGATCCTGTGGAAGGGCTGCACCACGCGCGGCGCGGTGATCGGCGGCTTCATGGGCCTGATCTCCTCGGTGGGCCTGACCATCGTGTCGCCCTCGGTGTGGGAAGCCACGCTGGGCAACCCCGCCGGCTCGGCGCTGTTCCCCTACTCCTCGCCGGCCCTGTTCTCGATGGTCGCGGGCTTCGTGGGTGTGTGGCTGTTCTCCATCACGGACAGCAGCGCCCGCGCCAACAAGGAGCGCGAGGCCTTCGCAGCGCAGCAAGTGCGCTCGGAAACCGGCCTGGGCGCCGCAGGGGCCTCGGGCCACTGAGCGCGGAGCATCCGCCACGCGAAAAAAGGGGCTTCGGCCCCTTTTTTCTTTTTCAAGCAAAAAACGGCTCCAGCCCTTATGGAGAAAGCGCCAGCAGCTCTTATTTTGGAAGCATCGACGCGATACGCAGCGGGATCGTCACCGGCCCATCGTTGACCAGGTGCACCTGCATGTCGGCCGCGAACACGCCCGTGGCCACCTGCGGGTGCGCGGCACGCGCCCGGGCCACGAAATGCTCGTACAGCCTGCGCCCCTCGGCCGGGGCCGCCGCCCGGGTGAAGCTGGGACGGTTGCCACCCGCGGTATCGGCCGCCAGGGTGAACTGGCTCACGACCAGCAGGCCGCCGCCCACGTCCTGCAGGCTGCGGTTCATCTTGCCGTCGGCATCGCCGAAGATGCGCAGCTTCAGCACCTTGGCGAGCAGCTTGCCGGCCTCGGCCTCGCCATCGCCCTGCTCCGCGCACACCAGCGCCAGCAGGCCCGGGCCGATCTCGCCGACCACCGCGCCCGCGACCTCCACACGCGCCTGGCGCACCCGCTGCAGCAAGGCGATCATGCGGCCTTCCCTTGCGCCTCGGACTGCTCGAACACCGTGGCGGCCCCCACGGGCAGCAGCTCAATGGTGGCATGCAAGCCGGGCACGGTGTCCATCAGTTCGGACTCGACCGCCGCGCGCGCCTGCGCCGCGCGGCCCAGCGTCCAGCCCGCAGGCACATGCATGTGCAACTGCACATAGCTGCGCACCCCGGCACGGCGCGACACCAGGCTGTCGAAGCGCACCGCGCCGGCGCTGGCCTGGCTGTGGCGCAGCAGCACGGCCTCGATCTGGTCGATCAGATCCTGCTCCACCGCCTCGTCCATCAGGCCCTGCGCGGCACGCCACACCAGCGCGCCCCCCTCGTGCAGGATGTTCAGCGCCACGCCGATGCCCACGAGCGGATCGAGCCACAGCCAGCCCGTGGCCTGGGCTGCCGCCAGCCCCACGACCACGCCCACCGAAGTCCAGACATCGGTCACCAGATGGCGCGCGTCCCCTTCCAGGGCCACCGCACGGTGGCGCCGCGCGGTACGGAACATGGCCCAGGCCAGCAGCCCGTTGAGCCCGGTGCTGAGCATGGACAGCGCCATGCCCCAGCCGAGCTGCTCCAGCGGCTGCGGGTGCCACAGGCGCTGCACCGAGGCCCAGATGATCGCCACGCTCGCGCCGACGATGAGGATGCCCTCGAAGCCCGAGGAGAAATACTCCGCCTTGTGGTGGCCATAGGGGTGCTCCACGTCGGCCGGGCGCTCGGCCACCGTGACCATGGCCAGCGCGAACATCGCCCCCGCCAGGTTGACGAAGGATTCCAGGGCATCGGACAGCAGTCCGACCGATCCGGTAACCCACCAGGCCAGCGTCTTGAGCACGATGGTGAGCAGCGCCACCACGACGGACACGCGCAACAGGCGGCGCGGCGTCATCCAGGCGGTCATGGAAGCAGGGATGAATGCAGACACTGGGCAAGCGGAGGCGGAAGGACAGCGCCCGATTACACCAGATGCCCCGTACAGAACGGCTTTACACCAGTGACAGCACGGCGACGAACGCCGCCGTGTGCAGCAGCACCCCGCCCCCGGCCGCCAGGCCGTAACGCCAGCCGCCGCTGGCCCAGGCCACGGCGCACTTGCTCAGCGCATGCACCGACAGCGCCGCCGCCAGCGCCGCTTGCAGGCCCGGGCCGGCGGCGTCCTGCGGGCGCCCCTGCACCAGCACCGCGGCGACGGCCGCATGCACGTCGGCCAAGGCCGCCAGCAGCGTGCCGGCGAGCAGGCCGGCCTCGCCCCACCAGAGCCTCAAGGCGTGCACCAGCACCTGGATGCCCGTGAGCAGCACCGCGATCAGCAAGGCATCGCGCAGCCGGAACATGGGCGCGTCCGGCTCCGGCACGGCCCGCGCCGCCGGGCCGCCGCCGCGCAGCAACGCCCAGCCCCACAGCGCCGCCGCCAGCCCGCCCGCCAGCGCGGGCGCCCACAAGCGCCCCAGCCACTGCGGCTGCACCGTGGCGGCCACCGCCAGGATCTGCGCCATGGTGGCCACGCACGACAGCACCGCGGCGCCGCCCTGGCGCCGCGCGGGCTCCCGCCCCTCGCGCACCGCCACCCCGAGGCTGGCGATGGTGGCCGTGCTCGACACGAAGCCCGAGGCCAGCGCCGACAGCACCAAGGCATGGCGCGCAGCCAGCAGCCGCCGCCCCAGGTGCGCCAGGGACTGGATCAGCAGCAGCACGAGCACCAGCCGCACCACCACCTGCGGGTCCAGCACCTCGCCCCACAGGGGCCGGTGCGGCGCCAGCGGCAGCACCAGCAACGCCAGCGCGGCCAGCACCAGCGCGCCGCGCACCTCGGCGGGGCGCAGCCAGTCGCGGGCGAAACGGTGCAGCGCATCGCGCGCGGCCAGCAGCCCCGTCGCCACGACCGCCAGGGCCGCGCCCATGGGCAGGCTGTGGGCGCACACCACCCCGATCACATAGGCCAGCCACAGGGCGACCTCGGTAGTCACGCCCGGATCGCCCGAGCGGTCGCGCACATACGCGGCCACGGCCAGCGCCGCCACCAGGGCCGCGCCCACCGCGACCAGCGCCATGCCGCCCCACAGGGCCGCCGCCGCCCCGCCCAGGGCGGCAAGCGTGAAGGTGCGCACGCCAGCGAAGGCCCGCTGCGGCCCCCGGCCCTTGCGCCGCTCGCGCTCGATGCCCATCAGCAGGCCGCTGCCCAGCGCCCCCGCCAGCACGGCGGCGGCCGACGTGATTGCGCCCGAGGTTTCCATCGCCGGATTGGAGCATGACCGGACTGCCAGCAGGGATGCTCGCCGCCGGGCTGGCATGCCTTTGCCGTGCAAACCGTGGCAGCGCCTGGCGCAGCCCGTTCCTAGAGCTTTCACCCAGCCACACGCCGCAACGATTCGGCTATAACCGTTACAAAGATTGGGTAACACATGCCGGACCACCCCACCACACAGAATCAGGACGGCCTGGAAGCCCGCGCCAGCGGGTCACTGCTGCGTGTGGTGGCCGACACGGTACCGGCCAGCATGGCGTACTTCGAGGCAGAGACCATGCGCTGCCGCTTCGCCAATGAGCGCTACGCCCGCGCCACCGGCCACACCACGGCCTCCATCCTCGGCCTGACCGCCCGCGAAACCATCGGCGAGGACGTGTGGCAGAGCATCCAGCCGCACGTGGAACGCTGCACCACCGGCCAGCCGGTGCGCTACACCCGGCCGCACCACGATGCCGAAGGATCGCAGCGCATGCTGGAGGTGCACCTGATCCCGCACATCCAGGGCGGCCAGCAGCTCGGCACCTTCGTGCTGATCCACGACATCACCCACCATTGGCAGGCCGAGCGCGCAGTGCGCGACAGCGAGGAGCGCATGCGCAAGTTCAGCGCGGCGACGGAAGAGGCCATCGTCTTCCACCGCGACGGGCACATCACCGACGGCAACGAGGCGCTGGAGCGGCTGTGCGGCTACCCCTTGTCCGAGGTGCTGGGCACGATGGTCTTCGACTACATCTGCCCGGAGCACCGTGCCGCGGCCATCGCATACACCCGCGCCGGACGCGAAGACCCCTACGAAGTCACCATACTGCACCGCGACGGCCACGCCATCCCCGTCGAGGTGGTGGGCAAGACCATGCCCATCGACGGGCAGGAGTACCGCATCGTGGTCGCGCGCGACATCACGCTGCGCAAGCAGGCGCAGGAGCACATGGCCTTCATCGCGCTGCACGACCCGCTGACCCAGTTGCCCAACCGGCGCTACCTGATGGAGCAGCTGGAGAAGACCCTGGCGCGCCTGCGGCGCCAGCACGGGCATGCCGCGCTGCTGTTCATCAACCTGGACCATTTCAAGACCGTCAACGACTCGCTGGGCCACCACACGGGCGACTCCCTGCTGTGCGAGATGGCGGCGCGCCTGAAGGCCAGCGTGCGCACCTGCGACCTGGTCGCGCGCCTGGGGAGCGACGAATTCGTGGTGCTGCTGCCCGACCTGTCGGAAGCCCACGACGCCGCCGCCGTGGCCGACAAGCTGCTCGCGGCCATGGGCGCGCCCTGCCTGGCGGGCGGCCTGCCGGTCACGCTGTCGCCCTCCATCGGCATCAGCCGCTACCCCGAGGACAGCGCCGACGCCGAGGAACTGCTGCGCCACGCCGACCTGGCCATGCACCACGCCAAGGACAGCGGCCGCGCCAACCGCCAGTTCTACCAGCACACCATGGACGGCCGCGCCCCGCTGGAGGAGCTGCAACTGGAGCGGCTGCTGCGCGACGCCATCCAGCGCCACGCCTTCACGCTGCACTACCAGCCCCAGGTATGGCTGGGCGACGGCCGCCTGGCCGGGTTCGAGGCCCTGATACGCTGGCAGCACCCCGAGCGCGGCATCGTGGCGCCCGACGAATTCATCCCCTTCGCCGAAGCGCGCGGCCTCATCACCCCCATCGGCCGCTGGGTGCTGCACGAAGCCTGCCGCCAGCTCAAGGCCTGGCACGACGCGGGGCTGCCGCAGGTGCCGGTGGCCGTCAACCTGTCGGCCCTGGAGCTGCGCCAGCGCGACGTGGCGGCCGACATCCAGCAGGTGCTCGACGCCACGGGCCTGGCGCCCGAGTTCCTGGAAATCGAGATCACCGAAACCGTGCTCATGCAGCAGGGCACGGCTGCCGCCAGCATGCTCGCGGCCCTGCGCGCGCTCGGCGTGCGCGTGTCCATCGACGACTTCGGCACCGGCTACTCCTCGCTGGCCTACCTCAAGCGCTACCCCATCGACAAGCTGAAGATCGACCGCTCCTTCGTCACCGACACGCCGGGCAACGGCGACGACGTGGCTATCGTCACCGCCATCATCCAGATGGGCCACAGCCTGCAGCTCCAGGTGGTCGCCGAAGGCGTGGAAACCGCCGAGCAGCAGCACATGCTGCGCACCCTGGGCTGCGACCTGGCCCAGGGATGGAACCTGTCGCGCCCCCTGGCCGCGGCGCAGATCCCGGACTGGTGGCAGCGCTGGCGGCAGGCCGCAAACTGAAGCCCCACGCCGGCGAGCCGCCGGGCGGCCATGGACAATAACGCCATGGCCCTTACCACCACCTTCACCGCGCCCACCCAGCACAGCGACCCGGCCGAGGCGCTGGCGCAGATCCAGCGCATCTACCAGCAGCAGATCGAGCACCTGCGCGGCGCCATGCAGCGCTTCGTGCAGGGAGAGACACCCGCGCAGCCCGTGCGCGCCTTCTACCCCTGCGTGCGCGTGCACACCAGCACCGTGGCGCGCGCCGCCACCGCGCTGGCCTACGGCTTCGTCGAGGGGCCGGGCCACTACGAAACCACCCTCACGCGGCCCGACCTGTTCGCCTCCTACTACCTGGAGCAATTGCGCCTGCTGCGCGCCAACCATGGCGTGACGCTGGAAGTGGGCACCAGCAACCAGCCCATTCCTATCCACTTCTCGTTCGCCGAGCACGACCACGTCGAAGGCCAGCTCACGCCGGAGCGCCGCATGCTGATGCGCGACCTGTTCGACCTGCCGGACCTCTCGGCCATGGACGACGGCATCGCCAACGGCACCTGGTGCGCCCAGCCCGGCCAGGCGCAGCCGCTGTCGCTGTTCACCGCGCCGCGCGTGGACTATTCGCTGCACCGCCTGCGCCACTACACGGGCACGCTGCCCGAGTGGTTCCAGAACTTCGTGCTGTTCACCAACTACCAGTTCTACATCGACGAATTCGTGCGCCTGGGCCATGCCGAGATGGCGCGGCCCGGCAGCGAATACGTCGCCTTCGTCGAGCCCGGCAACGTGGTCACGCGCCGCACCGGCCTGGCCGCGGAGCCGGGCGACGCGCTGGGCGCGCCGCCGCCGCGCCTGCCGCAAATGCCCGCCTACCACCTGGTGCGCGCCGACGGCAGCGGCATCACCATGGTCAACATCGGCGTCGGCCCGGCCAACGCCAAGACCATCACCGACCACATTGCCGTGCTGCGCCCGCATGCCTGGCTGATGCTGGGCCACTGCGCGGGCCTGCGCAACAGCCAGCAGCTCGGCGACTACGTGCTGGCCCACGCCTACGTGCGCGAGGACCACGTGCTCGACGAGGAACTGCCGCTGTGGGTGCCGATTCCCGCACTGGCCGAGATCCAGCAGGCGCTGCAGCAGGCCGTGGCCGATGTGTCGCGGGTCGCGGAAGCCGACCTCAAGCGCATCATGCGCACCGGCACCGTGGCCAGCACCGACAACCGCAACTGGGAGCTGCTGCCCGACAACCTGCCCCAGCGCCGCTTCAGCCAGAGCCGGGCCGTGGCGCTGGACATGGAGAGCGCAACAATAGCGGCCAACGGCTTCCGCTTCCGCGTGCCCTACGGCACCCTGCTGTGCGTGAGCGACAAGCCGCTGCACGGCGAGATCAAGCTGCCCGGCATGGCCAACCATTTCTACCGCGAGCGCGTTCAACAACACCTGCTCATCGGCATGCGCGCCATCGACATCCTGCGCGACGGCGGCGTGCAGCGCCTGCACAGCCGCAAGCTGCGCAGTTTCGCGGAAGTGGCGTTCCAGTAATTTGGGAGTCAAAAAGGCTGCCAGCGCTTACCCATCAAGCGCTGGCAGCTCTCATTTTTGATCCAGGAAGTTCTTCAGCATGGCGTGGCCATGCTCGGTCAGGATGCTCTCGGGGTGGAACTGCACGCCCTCGATGGGCAGCGTCTTGTGGCGCACGCCCATGATCTCGCCGTCCTCCGTCCAGGCCGTCACCTCCAGCACCTCCGGGCAGCTCGTGCGCTCGATGGCCAGCGAGTGGTAGCGGTTCACCGTGAACTGCGCCGGCAGCCCGGCGAACACACCCTGTTGCGTGGTGGTGATGACGCTGGTCTTGCCATGCATGAGCTGCTGCGCCCGGATGATCTTGCCGCCGAAGGCCGCGCCAATGCTCTGGTGCCCCAGGCACACGCCCAGAATCGGCAGCCTGCCCGCGAAGTGCTGGATGGCGGCCACCGAAATGCCCGCCTCGGCCGGCGAGCACGGGCCGGGCGAGACCACCAGCCGGTCGGGCGCGCGCGCGGCAATGCCTTCGAGCGTGATCTCGTCGTTGCGGAACACCTCCACCTGCGCGCCCAGCTCGCCGAAGTACTGGACGATGTTGAAGGTGAAGCTGTCGTAGTTGTCAATCATCAAGAGCTTCATGGCTGGCCCTCCGGCGCGCGCAGGCGCGCGAACTCGCGGTGTTCGTAGGCGATGTAGGCCTCCATCATGCTGCGGTAGATGGCCTCGATCACGTCGGCCTGGCCGCCTTCCTGGGCGGCGCGCGCGCGCACGCGCGCCACGATGGCCTCGATGCGGTCCTCGTCGCGCACCTGGCTGTCGTGCTGCTTGAGGCGCGCGGCCTGGGTCATGTAGCCGCCGCGCGTGACCAGCAGGGGCACGAGCACGTCGTCCAGCGCATCAATGTAGCGGCGCACGTCCTCCATGGTGGTGCAGTGCTGCGTGTGTTCAATGGCGCGGGTCATTCCAGTCCTTCCTCTACCAGTTCCGCCGCGCGCAGCAGGGCGCGGGCCTTATGTTCGGTTTCCTTCCATTCCAGCTCGGGCACGGAGTCGGCCACCACGCCAGCGGCCGCCTGCACGTACAGCGTGCCGTCCTTGACGATGGCGGTGCGGATGGCGATGGCCACGTCCATGTCGCCCGCGTAGCTCAGGTAGCCGCAGGCGCCGCCGTACAGGCCGCGCTTGGTCGGTTCGAGCTGGTCGATCAGCTCCATGGCGTGCACCTTGGGCGCCCCGGTGAGCGTGCCCGCCGGAAAGGTGGCCTTGAGCACGTCAATGCTGCTCATGCCGTCGTGCAGGATGCCCTCGACGTTGCTGACGATGTGCATCACGTGGCTGTAGCGCTCGACCACGAAGGCCTCGGTCACCTTCACCGAGCCGGTCTTGGCGATGCGCCCGATGTCGTTGCGCGCCAGGTCGATCAGCATCACGTGCTCGGCGCGCTCCTTCGGGTCGTTCACCAGTTCCACCTCCGCCGCCTTGTCCTTCTCGGGCGTGGCGCCGCGCGGGCGTGTGCCTGCCAGCGGGCGGATGGTGACCTTGGTGCCCTCCTGCGTCTGCTCCTGGCGCACCAGGATTTCCGGGCTTGCCCCGACCACGTGGAAATCGCCGAAGTGGTAGTAGTACATGTACGGCGACGGGTTGAGCGAGCGCAGCGCGCGGTACAGCGACAGCGGGCTCTCGGTGTAGCGCTTGTGGATGCGCTGACCCACCTGCACCTGCATGAAGTCGCCGGCGGCGATCAGCTCCTTGGCTTGTTCCACGGCGGCCAGGTAGTCGGCCTTGGCAAAGCTGCGCTGCGCCGGGTGGCTCTCGCTGGGTTTGACCACGGGCGCGCTCACCGAGTACTTGAGCTGCTCCTTGAGCTCGCGCAGGCGCTTCTTGCCCCGGGCGTAGGCCTCGGGCTCGGCCGGGTTGGCGTAGACGATCAGGTAGAGCTTGCCCGAGAGGTTGTCGATGACCGCCAGCTCCTCGCACTGCAGCAGCAGGATGTCGGGGCAGCCCAGGGCATCGGGCGGGCAGGTGGCTTCGAGCTTTTTCTCGATGTAGCGCACCGCGTCGTAGCCGAAGTAGCCCGCCAGGCCGCCGCAAAAGCGCGGCAGGCCGGGACGCAGCGCCACCTTGAAGCGCTTTTGGTATTCGGCAATGAAGTCCAGCGGGTTGCCGCTGGCCGTCTCCACCACTTGGCCGTCGGTGACGACTTCGGTCTTGGCCGCAGCGCCGAAGCCGCTGGCGCGCAGCAGCGTGCGCGCGGGCAGGCCGATGAAGCTGTAGCGGCCGAAGCGCTCGCCGCCCACCACGGACTCGAGCAGAAAGCTGTGCTTGCCACCGCCCTGCGAATGGGCCAGCTTGAGGTAAAGGGACAGGGGGGTTTCGAGGTCCGCAAAGGCCTCGGCCATGAGCGGAATGCGGTTATAGCCTTGGGCCGCCAGGCTCTTGAATTCGAGTTCGGTGATCACGACAGGGAGGCTCCCAACAGGGACGGCGCGCGCGAGGGGATATGGAGGGTAGCGCCGCAGTTCATGAGGTCGGCCCGCACAGGGGGCCACGGGTGCACGCTGGGAAGCGCCCAGGTGCCATCAGGCGTTCAGGCAAGCAGGCTTGCGCCAGGGCCAGGCTCCCCGGTCTGCACAACCTGTCACGAACGCATGGTGGATGAACATGGGCGAAAGTGTAGCAAAGCCGCCCCGCCCCTTCGGGCAGCGCGCGCGGCGTGCAGCCAATGCGACACGGACTGCTCGAAAACCCTGTTGCGGCCCGCGCCCCATGCAGCAACAATTAGAAACGCACGATCGTTCTATTTTCAGGAGTCGGGTATGAAATTCCTTCGGCATTGCGTCGTTCTCGCGGGGGCCGCCTTGCTGGCCTGTGGCGGTGCCATGGCACAGACCACCCTGGCCGACGTGAAGTACGAGGAGGCGGCCAGCGTGCAGGGCAAGCCTCTGCTGCTCAATGGCGCCGGCATCCGCTACAAGGCGGTGTTCAAGGTCTACACGGCGGGTCTGTACTTGGAGAAGAAGGCGCAGACGCCGCAGGACATCCAGGCCCTCAAGGGCCCCAAGCGCATGCGCATCGTGATGCTGCGCGAGATCGATTCGGCGGAACTGGGCAAGCTGTTCTCGCGCGGCATGGAGGACAACATGGACCGCGCCGCGTTCTCCAAGCTCGTGCCCGGCGTCATGCGCATGAGCCAGATCTTCTCCGAGCACAAGAAGCTGCTGCCGGGCGAGGAATTCATGATCGACTGGATTCCCGGCACCGGCACCGTGCTCACCGTCAAGGGCCAGGTGCAGGGCGAGCCGTTCAAGGAGCCCGAATTCTTCAACGCCCTGATGGGCATCTGGCTGGGCCCGCAGCCCGCCGACTGGAAGCTCAAGGACGCCCTGCTGGGCAAGGCCTCCTGAGCGCATGTACCGCACCCTTTCCGGCCCCTGGCCCCGCAAGCAATGAAACTCGGCAACCTCAAAGTCGGCCTGCGCCTGGGCGTGGCGTTCGGCAGCATCCTGTGCATCACGGTGGCCATCGTGCTGTATGCGCAGTCGCGCATCAGCGCGCTGCACCAGTCGGCCCAGCAACTGGCCACCGCCGAGATGGAGCAGCAGGCCCTGGTGGAGGAATGGGCCACCAGCATCCAGCTCAACTGGGTGCGCACCGAGGCCGCGCTCAAGGCCATCGACCGCGGCTACGTCGACCAGCTCGAAGCAGCGATGGCCACCGCCGACAAGTCGGCGGCGCAGACGCAGGAGCGCATCAAGGCACTGCTCGCCCAGGCGCCCCAGGCCCAGGCACTGCTTGACGCAATCACCAAGGCCGGCCAGGCCTACCAGGAGCAGCGCGACGCGGTGCGGCACGCCTCCAGCGGCGGCGAGCCCGACATCGCCGGCATGGTGGACCGCGACCTGCGCCCGCGCGCCGACGCCTACCTGCAGACGCTGGACAGGCTGCGCGCGCACATGGGCACGCAGGTGCAGGCCGCCCAGGCCGACAACGCCGCGCTGGCCCGCCAGAGCCTGTGGCTGCTGGGCCTGGCCACGCTGGCGGCGCTGGCGCTGGGCGCGCTGGTGGCCTGGCAGACCACGCGCTCCGTCACGCTGCCGCTGCGCCAGGGCATCCAGGCGGCCGAGAGCATCGCCCAGGGCGACCTGAGCATGCGCATCGCCGCCGCCCAGCAGCGCGACGAGGCCGGCCAACTGCTGCAGGCCCTGGCGCACATGCAGACGCGCCTGGCCGACACCGTGGCCCACGTGCGCCAGAACGCCGAGGGCGTGGCCACCGCCAGCAGCGAGATTGCCCAGGGCAACCACGACCTGTCGGCACGCACCGAGAGCCAGGCCAGCGCGCTGCAGCAGACCGCCGCCTCCATGGAGCAGCTCGGCTCCACCGTGCGCCAGAACGCCGACAACGCCCAGCAGGCCAACCAGCTCGCGCTCAACGCCTCCAACGTGGCCACGCAAGGCGGCGAGGTGGTGGCCCAGGTGGTGGAAACGATGCGCGGCATCCACGACGCCAGCCGCCGCATCGCCGACATCATCGGCGTGATCGACGGCATCGCCTTCCAGACCAACATCCTGGCGCTCAATGCCGCCGTCGAGGCCGCCCGCGCGGGCGAGCAGGGCCGCGGCTTCGCCGTGGTGGCGGGCGAGGTGCGCAACCTGGCGCAGCGCAGCGCCGACGCGGCCAAGGAAATCAAGGGCCTGATCGGCGCCAGCGTGGAGCGCGTGGAGCAGGGCTCGCAGCTCGTGGACAAGGCCGGCGGCACCATGGAAGAGGTGGTGACGGCCATCCGCCGCGTGACCGACATCATGGGCGAGATCAGCGCCGCCAGCAAGGAACAGGCCAGCGGCGTGGCCCAGGTGGGCGAGGCCATTACCCAGATGGACCAGACCACGCAGCAGAACGCGGCCCTGGTGGAGCAAAGCGCCGCCGCCGCCGCCAGCCTGCAGACCCAGGCCGGGGAGCTGGTGAACGCCGTCGCCGTGTTCACGCTGGACGCGCAGCCCACCGGCGGCCTGCAGGCCCGTGGCGGCATGCCCGCCCCCGCGGCACTGCCCACGGCCAACCACCTGCGGCTGTCGTCGGCCTGAAACACCGCCTTCAGCAAAAAAGCGCCATGGGCAGTCCCCCATGGTGCGGCCTAGGGGAAGTGGTCTATATTCGTCTCCAATTGTTTCAAAGAACAAAGGAGACACACCATGCAATGGCTCTACCGACTCAGCGTGACGCGCCGCCTGGCCGCGCTGGTGACGCTGACCCTGCTGTCCATGATGGCGCTGCTGGCCAGCATGATGGTTTCGGAACGCAGTCTCCTGCTCGATGAGCGCGCCGCCAACGTGCGCCAGGTGGTGGAGACGGTGCACGGCATCGCCGTGCACTACCACGCCCTGGCGGCCAAGGGCGAGATGAGCGACGCCGAGGCGCAGCAGCGCGCCATGGAGGCCATGCGCCCGCTGCGCTACAGCGGCAACGAGTACTTCTGGGTCAACGACATGGTGCCGCGCATGCTCATGCACCCGATCCGCCCCGAGCTGCAGGGGCAGGACCTGAGCGGCAACAAGGACCCCTCGGGCAAGCTGCTGTTCGTGGAGTTCGTGAACATCGTCAAGCGGCAGGGCGAGGGCTTCATCAGCTACCTGTGGCCCAAGCCCGGCAGCGACAAGCCGGTGGAGAAGGTCTCCTACGTCAAGGGCTTCGCGCCCTGGGGCTGGGTCATCGGCTCGGGCGTGTACACGGACACGGTGCAGGCCACCTTCCTGCAGCGGCTGGCGCAGGCCGGCGGCATCACCGCGCTGCTGGCGCTGCTGCTGCTGGCCGTGAGCTGGATGATCGCGCACAGCATCTTCCGCCAGCTCGGCGCCGAGCCCGCGCAACTCAACGCCATCACGCACCGCATCGCCAACGGCGACCTCACCGTCGACATTCCGCCGACGCGCGACAGCAACAGCGTGACCCACGGCATCCGCGCCATGCGCGACAGCGTGGCGCACATCGTGCGCGACGTGCGCCAGGGCGCCGAGGGCGTGGCCACCGCCAGCAGCGAGATCGCCCAGGGCAACCACGACCTCTCCGGGCGCACCGAGAGCCAGGCCAGCGCGCTGCAGCAGACCGCCGCCTCCATGGAGCAGCTCGGCTCCACCGTGCGCCAGAATTCCGACAGCGCCCAGCAGGCCAACCAGCTCGCGCTCAGCGCCACGCAGGTGGCCGAGCAGGCGGGCGGCGTGGTCGGCCAGGTGGTGCACACCATGCGCGACATCGACGCCAGCAGCCACAAGATCGCCGACATCATCGGCGTGATCGACGGCATCGCCTTCCAGACCAACATCCTGGCGCTCAATGCCGCCGTCGAGGCCGCGCGTGCCGGCGAGCAGGGCCGCGGCTTCGCCGTGGTGGCAGGCGAGGTGCGCCTGCTCGCGGGCCGCAGCGCCGAGGCGGCCAAGGAGATCAAGACCCTGATTTCCGACAGCGTGGCGCGCGTGGAGCAGGGCAGCGCCCTGGCCGACAAGGCCGGCACGACCATGACCGAGGTGGTCAGCGCCATCCGCCGCGTGACCGACATCATGGGCGAGATCAGCGCCGCCAGCCGCGAGCAGAGCACGGGCGTGGCGCAGGTGGGCGAAGCCATCACGCAGATGGACCAGGCCACGCAGCAGAACGCCGCGCTGGTCGAGGAAATGGCCGCCGCGGCGAGCGGCCTCAAGACGCAGGCCCTGCAGCTGGTGAACACCGTGGCCACCTTCCGCACCGGCGCGCAGGGCGCCGCCGCGCCCGCGCCGCAAAACGCATCGCGAACCGCGCAAGCCATGCCGGCCGCGCGCCAGCCCGCGCCCGCGCCAGCGCCCCGCCCCGCCCCGGCACCTGCCGTGCGTGCCAGCGCCAAGGCGCCCACGGCCCCCAAGGCCGCCCTGGCGCCGCCGCCGGCCCAGCCCGCCGCAGCTGCCAGCGACGAATGGGAGAGCTTCTAAAAAGTGAGCACCTAGCGCTTGATACGCCTTGTTTTCATCCATGAATCGCGACGAAAACAAGGCGTATCAAGCGCTGGCAGCTATGTTTTTTGCAATTATTGACCGTGCAACCAGACGCTGGCGCCGCGCCGTTCGTTTAGATTGCGCGGGCGCGCCCGTCCCCCCACCATGAGCCTTTCCTCCCTGCACCCTCTGCTGCCCTGGCCGCGCACGCTCCGGCGCAAGGCGCTGTGGGCGGCTTTCCTGGTGGCCCTGCTGGCCGTCGGCAACGTCGTCACCATCCAGGTGCTGCTGCGCCGCTCCGACAACCTGGCGGCCACCGTCAACATGGCCGGCAAGATGCGCATGCTGGGCCAGCGCATCGGGCTGGAGGCGCTGGCCGCGCGCGAGCGCCCCGAAGGCCAGTGGCCCGCCGCCGGGGAACGCTATGCCGCATTCGAGGCCACCTACGCCGCGCTGCGCGACGGCGGCAGCGCCCATGGCATGCGGGTGCAGCCGCTCGACGCGCAACTGCACCCCACGCTGCAGGCCCTGCACGCGAGCTGGCAGCGCTACCGCCAGGCCATCGACGCGCTGCGCCAGGCCCCCCTGGCATCGGGCGGCGCCGAGGTCGAGCAGGCCGTGGCCGCGGGCAACCAGCTGCTCGAACGCACCGAGACCCTGCTCGACCAGCTGGTGCGCTTCGCCGAGGCCACGCACCAGCGCGCGCTGTACAGCAGCTTCGCGCTGTTCGCGCTCGACGTGCTGCTGCTCGCGCTGGGCTACGCACTGCTGGCGCGGCGCGTGCTGCGGCCCATCCACATCCTCACGCGCCAGTGCCGCGAAATGGCCCAGGGCAACTACGGCACGCGCGTGCCGTTCTCCGGCAGCGACGAGCTGGGCGAGCTGGCGCGGGCGCTGGACAACTCGGCCGCGCACATCCACCAGCTGCTGCACGACGTGGCCCAGGAGCGCACCGCCCTGGCGCAGATGCAGGCCATGTTCAACGGCCTGGCCGAGAACGAGGTGGCGGGCATCTACATGCTCGACGAGAACGCGGACATCATCTACGCCAACGAGCAGCTGGCGCGCATGACCGGCTACCCGCGCGAAACGCTGGCCGGCGGCTTCGCGCTGGCGCGCCTGTTCCCGCCCGAGGCCTACGTGGAGGTGCAGCGGCGCGTGCAGGAGCGCCTGCAGGGCCTGGTGCACAGCGCGCGCTACGAGCGCACCATGCTGCGCGCCGACGGCACGGCGTTCGAGATCGAGATCTTCGGCGCCGTCATGGCCTTCCAGGACCGCCCGGCCATCATCGGCATGATGATGGACATCACCGAGCGCAAGCGCGCCGAGGCCTCGGCGCGCCGCGCGGCGCTGGTCTACCAGCACACCACCGAGGCCATGGTGGTGACCGACGCCCAGGGCGTGGTGCAGGACCTGAACCCCGCGTTCTCCGCCGTCACCGGCTACGCGGCGCACGAGGTCATCGGCCGGCGCCTGAACGTGCTCAGCTCGGGCCGCCAGGACCGCGCCTTCTACCAGGCCCTGTGGGCCAGCCTGCGCGAGAACGGCACCTGGAGCGGCGACATCTGCAACCGGCGCAAGAACGGCGACGAATACATCGAACGCCTGACCATCAGCACCTCGTACAACGGGGACGGCAGCGTGAACTGCCACATCGGCCTGTTCTCCGACGTGACCGAGCAGCGCCGCCACGAGGCCTCGATCTGGCACCAGGCGCACTACGACCACCTGACCCAGCTGCCCAACCGGCAGATGTTCCAGCAGAACCTGCTGCACAGCATGGAGCGCGCGCGCCAGAGCGGCAAGCCGTTCGCGCTGGTGTTCCTGGACCTCGACTACTTCAAGGAAGTGAACGACACCTTCGGCCACGACGAGGGCGACGAGTTGCTGCGCCAGGTGGCGCGCCGCCTGCAGTCCTGCGTGCGCAGCACCGACCTGGTGGCGCGCCTGGGCGGCGACGAGTTCACGCTCATCCTGCAGGATCTGAGCCACGCCGTGGACGCGCACCCCATCTGCCGCAAGGTGCTGCACGCCGTGGCCCAGCCCTACGAGCTGGGCAGCAACACCGTGCACATCTCGGTCAGCGCCGGGCTCACCTTCTACCCGCGCGACGGCCACGACGGCGTGGACCTGCTCAAGCACGCCGACCTGGCCATGTACGCCGCCAAGGAAAAGGGCCGCAACCAGTTCTGCGAGTTCGCCCCGCCCATGGAGCAGGAGGCGCAGAACCGCCGCCTGCTGCTGCGCGACCTGCAGCAGGGGCTGGACGGGCAGGAATTCGAGCTGCACTACCAGCCCATCGTGGACATGGCCAACGGCCGCATCGTCAAGGCCGAGGCGCTGATCCGCTGGAACCAGCCGCTGCGCGGCATGGTCAGCCCGGGCGACTTCATCGCGCTGGCCGAGGAGTCGGGCCTGATCGTGCCGCTGGGCGACTGGGTGTTTCAGCAGGCGGCGCAGCAGGTGGCGCAGTGGCGCGCCACGCTCGCGCCCGCATTCGAGCTGAGCGTCAACGTCTCGCCCGTGCAGCTGCATGCGAGCGAGCAAAGCGTGCAGGACTGGATCGCACGCCTGGGCGCGCTGGAGCTGCCCGGCACCGCCCTGGTCATCGAGATCACCGAACGCGTGCTGCTGGAGGCCGGCAAGGAGGCCGACGCCAAGCTGCAGGCGCTGCAGAAGGCCGACATCCAGCTCGCGCTGGACGACTTCGGCACCGGCTACTCGTCGCTGTCGTACCTCAAGCGCTTCGACATCGACTACATCAAGATCGACCGCAGCTTCGTCAGCCACCTCACGCGCGGCTCGGACGACACCGTGCTGTGCCAGGCCATCATCGTCATGGCGCACCAGCTCGGCATCCGCGTGGTGGCCGAGGGCGTGGAAACGCAGGAGCAGCACGACATCCTGCACGAAGCCGGCTGCGACTACGGCCAGGGCTACTGGTACTGCCGGCCCGTGCCTGCCGGCGAGTTCACCGAAAGGCTGCGCGAGAGCCTGGGGCGGCAGCCCGGCTAAGGCACCAGCTCGGTCAGCGCATCGACGAAGCCGTCGGCATCCACCTGCCGCACCGGCTCGCCGTGGTTGTAGCCATAGCCCACCAGCACCACCGGGCAGCCCGCGGCGCGCGCGGCCTGGGCGTCGTTGCGCGAGTCGCCCACCATCAGCGTGCGCGCGGGCGCCGTGCCCAGGGCCTCGCAGGTCTTGAGCAGCGGCAGCGGGTCGGGCTTCTTGCGCGCGAAGGCATCGCCGCCGAAGACGTGGCGGAAAAAGCCGTCCAGCCCCTTGGCGCGCAACAGCTGCTCGGCGAAGGCCTGGGGCTTGTTGGTCAGGCAGGCCAGCGGCAGGCCCGCCGCGCGCAGTGCCTGCAGCCCCTCGCGCGCGCCGGCATAGACCTGCGCATGGTGGCCGTTGATAGCCTGGTAATGGTGCTGGTAGCGCGCCCACGCCTGGGGGTAGAGTGCTTCCACTTTCGTAGCTGCTGGCGCTTGCTGGTCATGGCCTAAAACGTGATTCAGCACCGAACGCAGCAAGTGCTCGGAGCCCTTGCCCACCATGGTCTCGACCTGCGCCGCGCCGATGGCGGGCAGGCCCAGGTCGGCCAGCATGCGGCCCAGCGCCTCGGTGAAATCGCCCAGGGTATCGACCAGGGTGCCGTCGAGGTCGATCATTGCCGCGTCCACGCCCGCCACCAGGGCGCCCGCTGCGTTGCTGCCATCCGTCATTTCGCTCACCTTTCGCTCGCCTTTCGCAATGCCCGCACGCGGGACCCGCGCGCCAGGGCTGAAGCTGTAAAAAATAGTGGCATCGCCCCCCCTGTCACCCGGGCCGGCCTATGCTTGCACCGTTCCCGTGACTTCAAGGAGTTTCCGCCATGACCCTGCCACGCCTCCCGGCCCTCATGGGCGCCGCCCTGCTGCTGTGCGGCAGCGCGGCCTTCGCAGCCAACAAGGCCCCCAGCGCGCTGCAGCAAGAGCGCGCCGCGTGCGCCCCGTTGCCCCAGGAAAGCCGCAGCACCTGCGAGCGCGAGGCCGGCGCAGCCGCCCAGGCGGCACGCAGCGGCGGCCTGAGCAGTGCGGACGCCGGCACCTACGAGCGCAACGCGCTGGCGCGCTGCGACGCGTTCCAGAACCCGCAGGACAAGGCGGAATGCCAGGCCCGCATGGGCAGCCGCGCCACCGTGGGCGGCTCCGTCGAAGGAGGCGGACTGCTGCGCGAGCTCACGACCACCACCATCAAGCCCGCGCCGTAAGCGGCGGGCGTGCGGTCCGGTCAGGCCAGCTGCGCGCGCATGGCGTCGATCACCGCCTTGTAGTCGGGCTTGCCGAAAATGGCGCTGCCCGCCACGAAGGTGTCGGCGCCGGCATCGGCCACGCGGCGGATGTTGTCCACCTTGATGCCGCCGTCCACCTCCAGGCGGATGTCCTTGCCCGAGGCGTCGATGCGCTTGCGCGCAGCCTCGATCTTGCGCAGCGTGCTGTCGATGAAGCTCTGCCCGCCAAAGCCGGGGTTGACGCTCATCAGCAGGATCAGGTCGATGTCCTCGATCACCCAGTCCAGCACGTCCAGCGGCGCGGCCGGGTTGAACGTCAGCCCCGCCTTGCAGCCCTGCGCCTTGATGGCCTGGATGCTGCGGTGCACGTGCTGCGAGGCGTCGGGGTGGAAGCTGATCAGGTCGGCCCCCGCCTCGGCGAAGGCCGCCGCCAGCGCGTCCACCGGCTGCACCATCAGGTGCACGTCGATCGGCGCGGGGCGGCCGCCGGGCGTCACGGCATGGGGCTTGAGCGCCTGGCAGACCATGGGGCCGAAGGTGAGGTTGGGCACGTAATGGTTGTCCATCACGTCGAAATGGATCCAGTCGGCGCCAGCGGCTACGACGTTTTTCACTTCTTCGCCCAGGCGGGCGAAATCGGCCGAGAGGATCGAAGGGGCGATGCGGAAGGTGCGGCTCATGCTACGAATTGTCGCAGTTACCATTGGGCGATGTCGAAGTACGACTTTCAGATCGCGGTACAGACCCAGTACCTGCCCGGCGAATCCCTGCCGCATGCGGGGGTGTACAGCTTCGCCTACACCATCACCATCACGAACCGGGGACAGACCGGCGCGCAGCTGATCGCGCGCTACTGGACCATCCGCGACGCCAACGGCCTGACCGAGGAAGTCAAGGGCCTGGGCGTGGTGGGCGAGCAGCCCCTGCTGCAGCCCGGCGAGTCGTTCCGCTACACCAGCGGCTGCCGCCTGCGCGCCGCCAGCGGCACCATGCACGGCCGCTACCTGTGCGTGGCCGAGGACGGAACCGCGTTCGACAGCGCCATTCCCATGTTCATCCTGGAATCCACCGAAGACCATGGCCCGCCGGGCCATCCACCACAGAACCGGACGCTGCATTGATGTTTCAACGCCCCCGCCTCGACCTGCCCCAGCTGCTCGCCTCGCTGCAGCCTGACGCCCCGCTGGCCGAGCGGCACCTGTGGCTGATCCACCTGTGCGAGTGGATTCGCGGCGACGCCCGCTCCGCCGAAGCCGCCACAGGCCGCATGCGCCTGCTGCTGGACACGCTGAGCGCCGACCCCGATGCGCGCCAGCGCCTGCAGGCCTGGTGGGCGCATCTGGTGGACGCGGTGGACATCACCGCCCTGCTGGCCGACTTCGGCTTCGCGCCGCGCACGGCGTTCTTCAGCGAATTCTCGGCGCGCCTGCGCACCAAGCTGCTGCCGCGCAGCCCCGAGACCATCGACGCCTCCGAGCTGTTCGAGCTGGCCCTGCCCAGCGCCTTCGACGCGCAATGGCTGGCGCAGCTCGACGAAGCCACGCTGCAGCGCCTCGTGGCCCTGCTCACCGGCGGCAGCGAGCGCAGCCACACCGGCTGGCAGCGCGTGCTGCTCGACGCCCTGAGCTACTGCGCCGGCCAGATGCTGGCCACCGGCTTCGCGCCCGAGCTGCGCCTGCGCATGAGCCAGGAGGCGCGCGAGGCCCAGCCCTTCCACGCCCTGCTGCGCGAGGTGGAGAGCCTGCGCGTGGAAGTGCTGCACCCGCTGCGCATCACCGACCGGCTCGACGCCGCCGTGCAGGGCCTGCGCGAGCGGCTCGATGCCTGCCGCGCGGCCGTGGGTTCGGTCTACACGCATTTCGCCGACAACGGCATCTCGGTCGGTCTGGTGTTCCGCATGCGCCAGATGCGCGCGCGCATCCTGCGCATGCGCGCGCTGCTCGACTGCCTGCTCTCGCCCCAGCCCGCCACCGAGGCCGCGCGCCTGTTCGCGCAACTGGTGCAGGTGGGGCGCGACCGGCACAACCTGGGCGCGCTGATCGCCTCGAACTCGTCCCTCGTCGCCGCCAAGGTGGCCGAGCGGAGCGCCGAGACCGGCGAGCACTACATCACCCACGACCGCGCCGAGTACCTGGCCATGGTGCGCAAGGCCGCGGGCGGCGGGCTGGTGCTGGCCATCACCACGCTGGCCAAGTTCGGCCTGTACGCGCTGGCGCTGTCGGCCTTCTGGAGCGGCTTCTGGGCCGGTATGAACTACGCCGTGAGCTTCGTGCTGATCCAGCTGCTGCACTTCACCGTGGCCACCAAGCAGCCCGCCATGACCGCCCCGGCCATGGCCGCCAAGCTCAAGGACCTGGACAGCGGCAACGCCGTGGAGGACTTCGTCACCGAAGTGACCGACCTGGTGCGCACCCAGGTGGCCGCCGTGCTGGGCAACGTGCTGCTGGTGTTCCCGGGGGCCATGGCGCTGTCGCTGGCCATCGCCTACGCCACCGGCACGCCGGTATTCGACCACGACAAGGCCCTGCACGTGCTGGAAACGCAGCACCTGCTCGGCCCCTCGGTGCTGTTCGCCGCCTTCACCGGCGTGCTGCTGTTCGCCAGCAGCATCGTCGCCGGCTGGACGGAGAACTGGTTCGTGCTGCACCGGCTCGACTCGGCGCTGCGCTACAACCCGCGCATCACGCGCTGGCTGGGGCGCGCGCGCGCCGCGCGCTGGGCCCACTTCGCGCGCGAGAACATCTCGGGCCTGACGGCCAACATCTCGCTGGGCTTCATGCTCGGCCTGGTGCCGGTGTTCGCGGCCTTCTTCGGCCTGGGGCTGGACGTGCGCCACGTCACGCTCTCCACCGGCCAGGTCGGCGTGGCCGCGAGCGTGCTCGGGCCGCAGGTGCTGCACCTGCCGCTGTTCTGGTGGGCCATGGCCTGCCTGCCGCTGCTGGGGGCACTGAATGTGTCGGTAAGCTTCTACCTGGCGTTCCGCCTGGCGCTGCGCGCGCAGAACGTGAGCGTGAAGGACCGCGCACGCATCTACGCCGCCATCCGCGCGCGCCTGCGCAGCGCGCCGCTGAGCTTTTTCCTGCCCGCCCGGCAGGCGGCCTGACCGGCCCCCTGCCGCCCTCCACCACGGCCCGCCCCCTGCGGCGGGCCGCCTGATGAGAAGGAGAACCCATGAACGAGCTGCTCGGTTTCTGGGCCCAATGGCTGCGCCCCTCGGCGGGGCTGCCCACCGTGCAATGGTCGCTGCTGCTGGCAGTGGCCGCCATCACCGGCCACCTGCTGCAGCGCCACACCGGCCTGCCCAAGGTGGTCGGCTACTCCATCGTCGGCACCCTGGCCGGCCTGGCGGGGTTCAGCGGCGCCGTCTGGCCGCTGCAGGGCATCGGCCTGTTCCTGCTGGAGTTCGGCGTGGCCATCGTGCTGTTCGAGACCGGCGGGCGCATTTCGCTGCGCTGGTTCCGCCACAACCCCATGGTGCTGGTGCAAAGCCTGGCCGAATCGGCGCTGGCCTACTTTGCCGTGTACCAGGTGCTGCTGTGGCTCGACACGCCCGCCGCCGTGGCCGGCGCGCTGGCGCTGGTGGCCATGGCCGCCTCGCCCACCGTGCTCACGCGCGTGGTGGCCGACACGCGCGCCGCCGGCCCGGTGACGGAGCGCGCCATCGTGCTCACCACGCTCTCCACGCTGTACGCGCTGACCCTGGGCAGCGCGCGCGCCGAGCTGATGAACCGCCCCGCGCAGAGCCTGCTGGACACCGTCTCCCCCGTGGTGGTGGTGCTGGGCATCTCCATCCTCAGCGCGGCCGTGCTGGCGCTGCTGATGCGCTGGGCGCTGCGCTTCATGAGCCCGGCCAGCGAAAACACCTCCATCGTGCTGCTGGCGCTGATCGCCGCCGCCTCGGCCATGGCCTCGCACCTGGGCGGCTCGGCGCCGCTGGCGGCGCTGCTGGGCGGCATGCTGCTCAAGCACTGGTACCCGCGCCCCTGGGCCTGGCCGCGCCAGCTCGGTCCGGTGTCAGCGCTGCTGAACATGCTGCTGTTCGTGCTCGTCTCGACCGTGGCGGCGCAGGCCGACTGGAGCGCACCCGTGGCCGGCGTGGTGCTGGCCCTGATCTCCGTGCGCCTGCTGGCCAAGGCCGTGGGCGTGGGCCTGGGCAACGTGGGCAGCGGCGCGAGCTGGCGCCAGGCGCTGTGGCTGGGCTGCGCCATGACGCCGATGTCGGCCATCGCGCTGCTGATCGCCTCGCAGTTCGTCGTGGCCTCGCCCGCCACGGGCTACCTGATTGCGCGCGTGGCGCTGCCCGCCATTCTGCTGATGGAAATCGCCGGTGCCGTGCTGGCCACGGTGGCCATCTACCGCGCCGGGGAAAGCTCCCGGCCCTGGGCGCCGCTGGCGGCCCGCACAGGCAAAGGAGACACCCCATGAGCCTCGAAGCCTTCCACGAATCGGAACCCCTCACGCTGGGTGTGGAGCTGGAGCTGCAGCTGCTCAACACGCACGACTACGACCTGGCGCCCTACGCCGCCGACATGCTGCGGCTGATGCACAAGATCCCCCTGCCCGGCAGCGTGGTGCCGGAGATGACGAACAGCATGATCGAAATCTCCACCGGCATCTGCCACTCCAGCAGCGAGGTGCTGGGCCAGCTCACGCTGATCCGCGACGCGCTGGTCAAGTGCGCCGACAAGCTGAACATCGCCATCGCCGGCGGCGGCACGCACCCGTTCCAGCAGTGGCACGAGCGGCGCATTTACGACAAGCCGCGCTTCCAGGAGCTGTCGCAGCTCTACGGCTACCTGTCCAAGCAGTTCACCATCTTCGGCCAGCACGTGCACATCGGCTGCCCCAGCGCCGACGCCGCGCTGGTCATGCTGCACCGCATGAGCCGCTACATCCCGCACTGCATCGCGCTGTCGGCCTCCAGTCCCTACGTGCAGGGGCAGGACACGCAGTTCGACTCGGCGCGCCTGAACTCGGTGTTCGCCTTCCCGCTCTCGGGCCGTGCGCCCTGCGTGCTCACCTGGGACGAATTCGGCCACTACTTCGACAAGATGACGCGCACCGGCGTCGTCAAAAGCATGAAGGACTTCTACTGGGACATCCGCCCCAAGCCCGAGTTCGGCACCATCGAGATCCGCGTATTCGACACCCCCTTGAGCGTCGAGCGCGCCGCCGCGCTCGCGGGCTTCGTGCAGTCGCTGGCCGCCTGGTTCCTGGCCGAGCAGCCCTTCGTGCCCGCCGAGGACGACTACCTGGTCTATACCTACAACCGCTTCCAGGCCTGCCGCTTCGGCCTGGACGCGGTCTACGTCGACCCGGCGACGGGCGGGCACATGCCGCTGCGCGACCACCTGCTGCACACGCTCGACCGCATCGCCCCGCACGGCGAGCGCCACGGCGCGGCCGGCGCGCTGCACCTGCTGCGCGGCGAGATCGAGGCCAACTGCAACGACGCGCGCTGGCTGCGCGAGTGCCAGCGCGAGGAGCAACTGCTGGCCGAGGTCAGCCGCCAGGCCGCGCTGCGCTTTCGCGGGCAGGCGCAGTGAGCGGCATGGGCGAATTCGACCTCATCGCACGCTACTTCACGCGCCCCGTGCGCGCCGGTGGCGCCGCGGCGCTCGGCGTGGGCGACGACTGCGCGCTGCTCGCCCCGCGCCCCGGCATGCACCTGGCCGTCTCCAGCGACATGCTGGTCGAAGGCCGCCACTTCTTCGCCGGCGTGGACCCGCGCACCCTCGGCCACAAGGCCCTGGCCGTGAACCTCTCCGACCTCGCCGCCTGCGGCGCGCGGCCGCTGGCCTTCACGCTGGCGCTGGCCTTGCCGCAGGCCGATGCGCCCTGGCTGCAGGCCTTCGCCGACGGCCTGTTCGCCCTGGCCGACGCGCACGGCTGCGAACTCGTCGGCGGCGACACCACGCGCGGCCCGCTCAACCTGTGCATCACCGTCTTCGGCGAAATCCCGGCGGGCCAGGCGCTGCTGCGCAGCGGCGCGCGCGCGGGCGACGACATCTGGGTCAGCGGTACGCTGGGCGACGCGCGCCTGGCGCTCGAAGCGCTGCGCGGCCACATCCAGCTCCCCGCCAACGCCCTGGCGCACGCGCGCCAGCGGCTGGAGCAGCCCACGCCGCGCGTGCAGCTTGGCCAGCTGCTGCGGGGCATCGCCAGCAGCGCGCTCGACGTGAGCGACGGCCTGCTCGGCGACCTGGGCCACATCCTCGCCGCCAGCGGCGTGGGGGCCGAGATCGAACTTGCAAAAACTACTGAATTGATAGCTGCCAGCGCTCTATTCACGGGCCCTACAGCCCTTTTTGATGCAGAACTGCTGCACCAGTGCACGCTGGCCGGCGGCGACGACTACGAGCTCGCCTTCACCGCCGCACCCACCCGGCGCGCCGCCGTGCAGGCCGCCGCCCGGCAGGCCGACGTGGCCGTCACGCGCATCGGCCGCACCACCGCCGCGCCGGGGCTGCGCCTGCTCGACGCGCGGGGCCACGCCGTCTGCGCGCGCTACGCCTCCTTCGATCACTTCGGCGGCTGACCCGCCTGCCCGGCGGCAATGGACAGGGCCGCCACCACCTCCTGCACAGTCTTGCGCTGCCCGGGCGGCAGGGCCAAGTACTGCGCCAGCATCTGGCGGTCGTGCAGGTTGAGCCGCCCGTGGACGATGCCGGGCTCCACCGCCGGCGCCACAGCCGAACGCGGGCCGAAGCGCAGTTCTTCCGGGTTGACGCACAGCCATTCGCTCAAGGTGCGCACCTTGTCCTGCATGGGAATTGCGATCCCTGCCAGCCACGCCCGTGCAGTGTGCGGTGTGATGCTCTTGCCCCAGTAGCGCAGGTTGAATTCGCTCGCCACCACGGTGGGCGAGGGCCGCACGCCCGCAGCCTCCAGTGCCTGCTTAAGCCGCTCGGAGAAAGCCTGCGCCTCCTCCGCGTGAATTCCTTTTGCCATGGGGCGACGGTATGAGAGGCGCTTGCGACAAAGCTTAAATATCGTTTACGATGCGTAAAAACCATTTACGTTATCGAGAGCGATTTATGTCTCTTCGCTACTGCCAGGCCACTCCAAAACGCGGCTTCACGCTGATCGAGGTGATGGTCGTCGTGGCCATCGTCTCCATCCTGGCCACCATTGCCCTGCCGTCCTACGAGCGCTACATGCGCAAGAGCCGGGCGCGGGGCGCATCCGCCGATCTCGTGGCGCTGAGCCTGGCGATGGAGAACCGCTTCCAGAAAACCCTGGCCTACCCCGTGTATGCCGACAGCACCACCATCGCCGCCCTGCCCGGCGACCGCACGGGCACGCTGGCCGCCGACTTCGGCGCCTGGAGCGCAACGCAGGGCAGCCACTTCACCTACGCGGTGCAATCCAGCGCCAGCACCTACACCCTCACGGCCTCGGCCAGCCAGGGGCCGGCCTGCACACTCACGCTGGCCTCGGGCAACGTGCGCAACGCGCCCGACACCTGCCCCATCCTGGGGGCCTGGTGAGCGCGCGCCCCGCAACCGCCGCGCGCGGCTTCACGCTGATCGAGCTGCTGGTCACCGTGGCCATCGTGGCCGTGCTGGCGCTCATGGCCGCGCCGCTGACCATCGACTGGGTGCACGGCGCGCGCACGCTGCAGGCGCGCGGCACGCTGGTGCAGGCCTACGCCAGCGCCAAGGCCCTGGCGCTGCGCAACCCCTGCGAGGCCCCCAACGCCAGCGGCGCCAGCGCCGCCACGCTGGAGGCGGACACCGACGGCGCCACGGTCACGCTGCGCGTGCGCGCGCAAGGCGCCGCCGGCTGCAGCTACCTGGCCACGCACCCCAACCCGCAATGGGAAGGCCGGCTGCCCGATGGCGTGGCCCTGACCCTGGGCGGCACGCTGCCCGCGCCCGGCACGCCACGCACCCTGGCCCTGGACAACCGGGGCCTGCCCACCGGCAGCGGCAACGTTACGCAATTCGTCTTGCGCCGAGGAGGAACCCAGAATGACGAAACCGGCACCCTGCATTAAGGCGGCGCTGAACAAGCGCTGCCTCAAGGCCCAGCGCGGCGACGCGCTGCTTGAAGCCCTGGTGAGCATGGTGCTGCTCGCCAGCCTGGGGCTGGGGCTGAGCTACGCCACGGCGCGCGCGCTCAACACCCAGCGCTACGCGGCCACGCACGGCATCGTGCTGGCGCAGATGCGCCACGCCCTGGAAACGCAGGGCGTGGCGGCCCTATGCAGCGGCACGCAGGCCGCGCAACTGGAGATCACCCCCACGGGCAGCGCCGCCGTGCGCGTGACGCTGCCCGCGCCCGACTGCCAGCGCGACCCGGTCACCGCTGCCATCGCGGGCGACGCGGCGTTCCCCGCCACCACGCTGGCGGGCGCCACCGTCACCCGCATGGCCTTCTCGACGCCCGACGAAGGCGACGCCCGCAGCCTGCTCGGCCCGGGCAGCTTCACGCTCAGCCAATGAAAACGCACGTACCGCCCCCCGCACGGCGCCCGCGCGGCGTCACCCTCGTCAGCCTGATGACGGGCTTGGCCGTTTCGATGGTTCTCGTCCTGGCCACGCTCATGCTGTTCCAGCGCATGGTGCGCGCCTCCAGCGCCGCGCGCGGCGACGCGCTGGCAGACGCGCAGCGCAGCACCGCCTTCCTGGCGGCGGGCATGGCCGTGCAGGAGGCGGGCTTCGGCATCGCCGCGCCGCAGGCCGGCACGCACCTGGTGGTGCTGTCAGGCGCGGCGCTGAACGGCGGCACGCTCTCCGGCTCGCCCGTGGGCGAGGGCACCGAGGGCAACGCCGTGGTCTGGGCCGAAGCCGCCAGCGGCACCACGCGCTGCACGGCCCTGCTGTCGCCCACGGGCAGCGGCCAGGGCGGCCTGCGCAGGCTCGGCCCCGCGCCCTGCGCCGACGCCACGGCCTGGGCCGGGCTGGCGTGGACGGCGGCCGTGCTGTCCGACGCGCCCGCCGCGCCCGTCGCCCTCGCGTGGCAAGCGGGCGCCTGCCGCCCGTTCGGCATCGCGGGCACGGCGGGCCACGTGCTGCTCACCCTGCGCGCCGTCAACAGCAACGGCGTGGCGCTGCGCTCTAGCCAGTGCTTGGCCAACTTTCCGTCCTGAGGAAATTCACCATGCCCCACCCGCTCCGCCGCCCCTCGCCGCCGCGCCCGCAGCGCGGCATCGCCACGGTGCTGATCATGCTGCTCGTGGGCCTGTCGCTCACCGCGGCCGTGCTGGGCACGGCCTCGTACATCCGGGACCAGCAGTCGCAGGACGTGGCCACGCACGCGCAGACGCAGGCCCAGATGAAGGCCTGGACGGGCGCCGAACTGGTGCGCCAGTACCTGCAGCAGTTGCAGGAAGGCGGCCAGCTCGCCGCGCTGTACGCCAAGACAGCGCCGTTCACACTGACGCTCGCGGGCAGCGGCATCACCGATGCGGTGCAGGCGCGCGTCACAGCGCTCGACGGCGCCACCGGCACCCTCACCGCGCGCATCACTGGCATCGCCGCATCCGGCTCGCCCGCCGAGGCGCGCGCCACGCTGGAGGTGGTCTATGGCGCGGGCGCGGGCGCCAGCGGCGCGGGCGGCGATTGCGGCGCCCTGGTGCGCGCCTCGTCGGTGCTGCGCGGCGACGTGACGATCTCCGGCGGCACGACAAGCTTCACGAGCAACGGCCGCTACGACGACCTGGCCATCGACGGCGCGCTGACGATCAGCGGTGCCTCGCAGGCCAAGATCTCGGGCTGCGCCAAGGGCGATATCGACCTGAGCGGCGGCGGCATCGACGCCAACACCGCACTGCGTTCGCAAAACGGCACCATCAAAATCGGCAGCATGAGCCCGCCCGAGAACGCCACGTTGTGGGGCCGGGCTATCGACATCGGCAACAGCGGTAACGGCAGCTACGCGGCGCTCAAGGCGGGCGCCTACCAGGCGAACGTGATCGCGGCGAGCAACGTCATCGCGGGCACGGCACGCGCGGGCGGGCGCCTGCTGCCCGCCACCGCGGGCCCCGCCAGCCCGCCCTGGCGCAGCGGCACCGTCGTGCCATGGCCCGCCGGCGACCTGCTGGTGACGCTGGCCGACGGCGGCGAATACCGCGTGGACATGGCGCATGCCAGCGTCGATGCCGCCACCGGCGCCGTGTCGGGCGCGCGCGCCGCGGCCAGCAAGGTCAACACCACCGGCGACACCGCGCTGCCCGACGCCTTCACCCTGCGCGCCACCGGCATCGACGGCGGCAGCATCGGCCTGTACACGCTGACGGTGGGCCAGACCTGGGGCTACGACATCGCCATGAGCGGCTACGGGGGCACCTACACGCAGGTCTGGCCCGCAGGCGATTTCAAGGCCGTCACCGCCACCATCACCACCCTGCAGGGCGGTGGCTACCTGTGGGCCACGGCAGGCGGTTGCAGCGCTCCCGACAACTGCTGGAACTTCCCCGCCATCGGCAGCGGCTCCATCGCCGGACGCATCTACTACGGAGCCAGCCGGACGGAATTGCCTGGCACCCTGTCCTCGGAGCAGGCCAGCGCGCCCCACACCTCGCCCGGCCTGCCCGGCGTGTCGTTCTGCGACACGCGCACCGAAACCATCGACGTGGAGGCATTCCGCGCCCAGGCCAACTACGTGTTCGACTTCGACGCCAACGGCCGGCCGCGCCTGAGCATCCAGCAGGTCAAGGCCCGCAATGGCAGCGCCATCGACCGCGCCAACATCGACCTGGCCAGCGCCGACCCCGTGCCCGCCACCGCGCCGGGCGCCATGACGCTGCGGCGCATCGGCGGCGCGGACTTCCTGGGCTGCGACAACCAGCAGCCCGGCAACCAGTACAGCGACGCGCTGGCCTGCCTGCGCAGCGCCACGCCGGCCAGCGGCTGGAACCTCAACGGCATCACCAAGTTCCCGCCCGGCATCGCGCTGTTCATCGGCCCCGTCACCATCGCCGGCGTGGCCTCCAGCCAAGGCGCGCTCTACAACACCCTCCTGTCCACCGGCGACGTGACGCTGACCGGCGCGGGCCACGGCCCGCTCGTGGCGCCCAACTTCGCCAGTCCGCTGGCCCCGGTGTGCGATGGCGACTTCTACCCCGCCAACCTGTGCGACAAGCGCACCAGCCCCAGCACCCTCGTGACCTGGACCGACGCGCAGGGCACCACCCACGCGGGCCTGCCGCTGGCCAACCTGGCCATCGGCACCAACCGGAGCCTGAGCGCCAACTCGTGGAACGCGCCCAACGGCATCAAGGGCAACGTGCTGCTGGGACGCGCGCTCGGCACCGGCGGCGGCGCCATCGACATCGAGGGCACACTCACCGTCGGTGCCAATGAGGTCAGCAACACCACCATCCAGCAGGGCGGCATGCGCGTGAGCACCACGAACCTGACCCAGGATCAGAGCTACCTGCCTAGCGCCAACTGCACCCCGGCCACGCCGCCGCAGGCCATCTCGATCAAGTGGAGCCGCTACCTGTAGCGGCCCAGATGCTACATTCGCGCGCGTTTGCCCCCGACAGGAGACTGCCCATGCGCGCCGAACCAGCCCCCGAACCCGCCCCGCCTGCCCCCGTGCGCGTGCTCATGGTCTGCATGGGCAACATCTGCCGCAGCCCCACGGCGCATGGCGTGCTGGAAAAGCTGGTGGCGGACGCCGGCTGGGCAGGCCGCATCGCGGTGGACTCGGCAGGCACACACGGCTACCACGTGGGCGAGCCGCCCGACGAACGCGCGCAGCGGCATGCCGCGCGGCGCGGCTACGACCTGTCGGCGCAGCGCGCCCGGGCGCTGCGGCGCGATGATTTCGCGCATTTCGACCTGGTGCTGGTGATGGACGCCGCCAACGAGCGCGCCGCCCGCGCCCTGTGCCCCAGCGACCGCGCCGGCCGGCTGCGCCGCCTGACCGATTTCTGCCGCACCCGCGGCGCCAGCGAGGTGCCCGACCCCTACTATGGCGGCGCGCAGGGTTTCGAGGACGTGCTCGACCTGGTCGAGGACGCCTGCCACGGGCTGCTGGCGGCGCTGCAGGCGCGCAACGGAGGCCACGCTCTGCCGTGACCTCCGCCTGCGCGGCGGAATGCCGTGTCCTGCCCGGTCAGAACAGCGGCGCTATCGGCTTCACCACGTAGAGCATGTTGCTCTCGACCTTGCCGTCGTACAGGTACTTCTGCTTGACGCCACCCGCTCCGTCCGGCGCGATCATGAAGTCGGCGTCATTGAGGATGCCCAGGCGGTTGGCGTCTATCACCCACAGGCCTTCCATCTTGTCATGCGGGTACTTTTGCGAAGCGATGCCGTCGTAGGCCAGCGTCTTGGCTGCAGGCTGGATTCCGAGGGCAGCCAACTGGGCCCAGCCTGCGGCAAAGTTGTCTGCCGTTCCGCCTTCCTTGACGACCTGCTCCAGCGTCTTGCCACCGACCAGCAGGCCATTGGCCGTGCTGGCCGCAAGCTCCGCCTTGCCGCTGCGCAGGGCGGCATTCGATTGATCGACGTTGGTGGCCTTGCTCAGATCGACCTTGTAAACATTCTTGCGCACGGTGCCCGTGTCGATGCCGTAGAACTTGGTATCGCGCTCGATCACCAGGAAGCTGGTAGCGCTCAGGGCGACGATTTCGGAATTGGCCAGGCCCGCCGCATCCTGCTTGTAGAGGTACTGCGCGACAGCGCCTGTATCGATGTTCACCGTGACGATGCGCGCGAGGTTGATGCTGCCCACGGCGCTGGTGGGGTTGTGCAGGTTCGACTGCATGATGCCCACCAGCGTCTTGCCGTCAGGCGTGATGGTCAGCCCCTCCATGCCCCGGTTGGGCCAGCGCGTGGACAGCTCCGCAGGCAGCACACGGCCCGCCTTGTTGCGCGGATCGGCGGCAAAGGGGTTGATGCGCTCGATTTCCTTGCCGGTGGCATCGAAGTGCACGATATGCGGGCCGTATTCGTCGCTGATCCAGAACGTGCCGTCCTTGAGCGCCACCAGCCCCTCGGAATCGAGCCCGCTCTCGTCAAAGCCAGGAATGCCGTCGCCATCCGGATCGAGCGAAACGACGCTGCCATCCAGGTTGTAAGGCGTTTCACCGGTCCCGCCAAAATTCTTGTTGGGCAGGCCGGTGATCGGGCGGCCCTTCGGATCCTTGAGCAGGATGGTCTCCACCAGTTCGGTCTTGCCCTCGCCGGTCAGCCTGAACAGGCCAATGCGCGGCGTGTAGCTGGGCGTGAGGAAGATGATGCCGGAAGGCTTTCTGCCAGCCTCGGTGGCCGCGTTCGGGCCACGGTCGCTCAAGCCATAGAAGTAGCCCTCGCGCGTAGGGTGCGGCGCCATTGCCGAACCATAGCTACCATTGCGAATCTCGGTCTTCTCGGCGTTGTCCACCTTGCCCATCGACACATAGGGCAAGGCCGTCCCTGCGGCGCCGGGAAACTGAAATCCATCGCCAGAGCCGCCGCAGGCGGCAAGGCCCAGGCTCAATGCGAGCAAAGTGAAAACGAGGGGAGCAGCAGGTTTCATGGTGATGGAGTGCAGAGGAAAAAAACACCGCCAAGGCTATGAAGGATTTGTGACATGACCATGAACGCCCGCCGCCCACGCCATATCCTGCCCATTGGCGGCCACCCTGCGCAGGCCTGCCGGCCGGGCTCCGCGCCTCCTTCCACCTCCACCCGAGCAACCGCCATGAAACACGCCCTCCCTGCCGCCCTCGGAATCCCATCCGGCGCACTCGTCTGCGCGTATTTGCTGTGCATCCCCGCGGACGCCTGGGCGGATGCGCCGTCGCGCATCGCCAGCGTCAAGGTCTACCCCGGCAGCGCCACCGTGGAGCGCGTGGCGCGCATCCCTGCGGGCAGCCGCAGCTACACCTTCCAGTGCCTGCCACAGGGACTGGACGCGGCCAGCCTGCAGGTCAGCGCCGACGCGGCCGTGCGCATCGGCGAGAGCAGCGTGCAGGTGCAGGACCGCGACATCGCCGGCAGCGCGGGCGGCTGCGCCAGCCCGCTCGACGAACGCTGGCGCCAGGCCCAGGACGAAGTGGCCAGCGCCCGCGCCGAGGTGCAGGCGCTGGAACTGGCGCAAAGCTACCTGAAGGCCACCGCCGCCGGCGCGCCCGACGGCAAGGCGCCCCCGGCGCCGGCGCTCATCGCCAGCACCACCGAAGCCCTGCGCCGCGGCGCGCAGGACAACCTGCAGCGCCAGCACCAGGCGCAGCGCCGCCTGGAGGCGGCGGAACTCGCGCTCAAGGCCGTGGGCGCCGAGCGCGACCGCCTGGCCGGCCCGCGCGCCCGCGTGAGCACCGTGACGGTGACGCTGGCCACCGAGCGCGACGCCGACCTGCGCCTGTCCTACCAGGTGCGCGGCCCGGGCTGGGCGCCGAGCTACCGCGCCACGCTCGACAGCGCCACGGCCACGGTGCGCCTGGAGCGCCTGGCCCTGGTGGCGCAGGCCACGGGTGAGGACTGGAGCGGCGTGGCGCTGACCCTCTCCACCGGCCAGCCCGCGCGCGCCACGGCGGGCGGGCTGCCGCGCCCCTGGCGGCTGGACGTGGCGCCGCCGCCCCTGCCCGCCGCCCCGGCGCCAGCCCCGGCCTATGCCGCCGCCGCGGCCCCGGCTGCGCTGGCGCGCAGCCAGCCCCTGGCGGAAGCGGCGCCGGAGCCGCTGCCCAGCTTCGATGTCGGCGTGCTCGACACCGCCTACGCCACCGAGTTCAGCGTGCCGCAGCGCATCACCGTGCCTTCGGGCGGGCCGCGCGTCACGCTGGCGCTGGGCCAGCAGGAGGTGCGCGCGCAGTTGCTCACGCGCGCCGTGCCGGCCGTGGAAGAAGCGGCCTACCTGGTGGCGCAGTTCGCGGCCCCGGCGGGCGTGTGGCCCGCGGCGGCCGTGGCGCTGTACCGCGACGGCGCCTTCGTGGGCAACGGCCGGCTGGACGGCGCCGAGCTGGCGCGCACGGGCCTGTCCTTTGGCCGCGACGAGCGCGTGCTGGTGCGCGCCGAGGCGCCGCGCGAGCACAGCGCCAGCGCTGGCCTGACCGGCTCCACCACCGAGCGCCAGGTCCAGCGCGCCTACACGGTGGAGAACCGCCACGACAAGCCCATCGCGCTGCAGGTACTGGACGCCGCGCCGGTCTCGCAGAACGAGCAGATCAGCGTGCAGTCGCGCTACGATCCGCCCCCCGCCGACAGCGCCTGGAACCAGCAGGCCGGCACCATCGCCTGGAGCCAGACCCTGGCCGCAGGCGCCACCGCGCGCTTCGGCGCGAGCCACACCATCCGCCACGCCAAGGACCTGCGCCTGCAAGAGCGGCGCTGAACCGCATGACCACCGCCGCCCACTTCGCGCCGCGCCCCACGCGCGCTTTCCTGCTCGCCCATCCGGCCCACCTCATCGCCCTGGGCTTCGGCAGCGGCCTGTCGCCCAAGGCCCCCGGCACGGTGGGCACGCTGTGGGCCTGGCTGGCGTACCTGCTGCTGCAGCACCTGCTGCTGCCCGCGGGCATCGGCGTGGTGATCGCCGTGTCGATCCCGCTGGGCTGGTGGGCCTGCACGCTGACGGCGCGCCACCTGGGCGTGGCCGACCCGGGCTGCGTGGTCTGGGACGAGGTCGTCGCCTTCTGGCTGGTGCTGTGGCTGGCCATGCCCATGGGGTTCTGGGGGCAGGCGGCGGCGTTCGCGCTGTTCCGCTTCTTCGACGCCGCCAAGCCCGGCCCTGTGGGCTGGGCCGACGCGCATTTCAAGGGCATGGGCTGGCGCGGCGGCTGGGGCATCCTGTTCGACGATTTCGTCGCCGCGTTCTGCACGCTGTTCGTGCTCGCGGTCTGGAGGTTCTACGCATGACGCTCTCATTTCAGGAGCTAGTAGCGCTTGATGGGCAAGGGCTAGAGGCGATTTTGACCAAAATTTCAGAAAACCTGCTGGCGCGCGGCTGGATGCTGGCCACGGCCGAGAGCTGCACCGGCGGGCTGATCGCGGGCGCCTGCACGGCGCTGGCGGGCTCCAGCCAGTGGTTCGAGCGCGGCTTCGTCAGCTACTCCAACGCCGCCAAGACCGAGTTGCTGGGTGTGCCCGCCGCGCTGATCGCGGCGCACGGCGCGGTCAGCGAGCCCGTGGCGCGCGCCATGGCCGAGGGGGCCGTGGCGCACGCGCACGCCCAGGCCAGCCTGGCGGTGACCGGCGTGGCCGGCCCCAGCGGCGGCACGCCGGACAAGCCCGTGGGCCTGGTCTGGTTCGGCTGGCGCGTGGGCGCGCAGACGTTCAGCGAATGCCGCCACTTCGACGGCGGCCGCGCCGCCGTGCGCGCGCAGACGGTGCAGCACGCGCTGCAGCGGCTGCACGGCCTGCTGGCCGCCGCGTAGTTCCCCTGGCCAGGCTCAAGCCGCTTTCAACGCCCGCCGCGCGGCGGGCTGGGGCAGGCGCGGCGGCTGCGGCGGCCGCGGCCCCGGACCTGCCGCCGCCTGGGGCCGGGGCTGCGGTTCCAGCGCGGCCACGGGGGTGGCGGGCATGTCGGCCAGGCGGAACACGGCAATCGCCGCCACCTGGGCCTGGGCCTGCTGGCGCAGGCCTTCGGCGGCGTGGGCGATTTCCTCGACCAGCGCGGCATTGCGCTGCGTGCCCTGGTCCATGTGCTGCACGGCGGCGCCGATCTGCGCCATGCCCGCGCTCTGCTCGGCGCTGGCGCTGCTGATTTCCTGCATCAGCGGGGCGGCGCGGCGGATGGCGTCCACCGCGTCGGCAATGGTGCGGCCCACGCTGTCCACCTGGGCTGCGCCCTCGGTGGCGCGCGCCACGCTGGTGTCGATGAGCTGGCGGATTTCCTTGGCCGAATCGGCCGCGCGCTGCGCCAGGCTGCGCACCTCGGTCGCCACCACGGCGAAGCCCCGGCCCTGCGCGCCCGCGCGCGCCGCCTCGACGGCGGCATTCAGCGCCAGGATGTTGGTCTGGAAGGCGATGCCGTCGATCAGCCCGATGATGTCGGCCATGCGCGCCGACTGCGCCTGGATCTCGCCCATGGTGCGCACCACGTGCGCCATGGTTTCGCCGCCCTGGGTGGCGGCGTCGCTGGCACGCAGCACGATCTGCTGGGCCTCGCGCGCGTTGGCGGCGCTGTGCTCCATGGTGGCGCCCAGTTGTTCCAGCGCGGCCGCCTGCTGCTCCAGCGCGCTGGCCTGCGCGGTCGTGCGCTCGGCCAGGTCCTGGTTACCCGCGGCGATCTGCACGGCGGCGTTGGCCACGCTCTCGCTGCCGCCGCGGATGCCGTGCACCGCCGCGGCCAGTTGCTCGCGCATGGCGGCCAGCGCCTGCAGCACCTGCGCGGCCTCGTCGCGCCCGTGCACCTCGATGGGCCGCGCCAGGTCGCCGCTGGCCACGCGCTGCGCCGCCTGCACGGCCTGCCCCAGCGACGCGCCAATGCCGCGCACCAGCGCCGTGCCGAACAGCAGCGCGAACAGCAGCCCGCTGCCGATGGCACCGATGGCGAAGGCGCGCAGCACGCCGTAGCGCGTCTGCGCGTCGGCGTGCGCCTGGCCCGCCGCCGTGTGCTGGAATTCCACCAGGGCGGCGATGTCCTCGCCCACCGGCTGGTACAGGGGGCGCACGGCCTCCAGCACCAGCGTGCGCACCCGATCCAGGTCCTGCGCGCGCAGTGCCGCCACGGAAGGCACCAGCCCCTCCTGCACGAAGCGCTGGCGGTGCGCGGCGAAGCGCTCGGCCAGCGCGCGTTCCTGCGCGTCCATGGTGCTGCGCTGGTAGGCCGCCCAGATGCCGGTGATGGCGGCGATGTTGGCCTCCACCTCGTCGGCGCTGGCGCGCATCTGCTCGGGCACCGGCGTGACCAGGGCCACGGCCAGCGCCAGCCGGTTGCGCAGCAGCAGCCCCTGGATCTGGCCTATCTGCTGCGTGGCCATGAGGCGCTCCTCGTACAGCACGCGCAGCGCCGCGTTGGCCTGGGCGGTGCCCCACAGGCCGATCAGGCCCATGGCCAGGACCAGCAAAGACAAAGCGCCGGCCATCACGGCCACGCGGGTGGAAATCTTGAAGCGGTTCATGCCGTCTTCTCCTGCATGCTGTCAGATAAGGGATAGGCCACGGAAAGGGTGCGCCGCGGCGCCACGCCCGGCCCGCCCAGCACGGCCTGCAGGGCTTGCGCCGTCTGCGGCGCGCCGAACAGGTAGCCCTGGAAGCCGGGACACTGCAGCTGCACCAGGGCCTGGCGCTGCGCTTCGGTCTCCACGCCCTCGGCCACCACGTCGAGCCCGAGGTTGCGCGCCATGCCGACGATGGTCTGCACGATCACGGTGTCGTTGGCCTGCACGCCCATGTACTGGATGAAGCTGCGGTCGATCTTGAGCTGGTGCAGCGGCAGGCGCTGCAACTGCGACAGGCTGGAGTAGCCGGTGCCGAAGTCGTCGAGCGCAAAACGCACGCCCTGGCGGCGCAGCGCCTGCATCTTGCGCACGGTGTCGGCCACGTCCTGCAGCACCATGGTTTCCGTCAGCTCCAGGATCAGCAGGTCGGCCCGCGCGCCCGAGCGCGCCAGCGCCGCCTGCACGTGCTCGACGAAGTGCGGGTGCGCGAACTGGCGCGCGCTCACGTTCACCGAGGCGGTCAGCGCGCTCATGTGCGGCATGTCGGCCCAGGCGCGCAACTGGGCGCAGGCGGCGTCGAGCACCCAGTCGCCCAGCTCCAGGATCAGCTCCGAGTCCTCGGCGATGGGGATGAACTGTGCCGGCGACACCGGCCCGTGGTGCGGGTGGTGCCAGCGCAGCAGCGCCTCCACACCGACAGGCTGGCGCTGCGCGTCCACCTGCACCTGGTAGTGCAGCGCCAGCTGCTGCGCGGCAATGGCGCCGCGCAGCGCCGCCTCGAGCGCCGTGCGCGCCTCCAGTTGTGCCTGCAGCACCGGGTCGTAGAAGCGGTAGGCGTTGCGCCCGGCCGCCTTGGCCTGGTACATGGCGGTGTCGGCGCGCTTGAGCAGATCCTTGGCCGAACCCGCGCCGGGACGGAACAGGCACACGCCCAGGCTGGCGCTGGTCAGCAGCGTGCGCCCGGCCAGGCGCACGGGCCGCGCCACCGCCGTCAGCACCTGCAGCGCCAGGGCGCGGGCCTGCTCCTGGGCCTGAACCTCGTCGGCATGCAGCGCATCGGCCAGCACCACGAATTCGTCGCCGCCCAGGCGCGCCACCAGCGCCTGGCCGCCCACCGCCTCGCGCAGGTTGCGCGCCACGTGCTGCAGGTGCTGGTCGCCCACCTCGTGGCCCAGGGTGTCGTTGATGGTCTTGAAATTGTCCAGGTCGACCAGCAGCAGCGCGCCATGGCGGGGCGAGGCCCGGCCCTCGAGCGCGCGCTGCATGTGCTGGCGCAGCTGGGTGCGGTTGGGCAGCTCGGTCAGCGGGTCGAAGTAGGCCAGCTGGTGGATGGCGCGCGCACCGTCGCCGAGCTGCTTCTGCATGGTGCGCAGGGCGCGGAACACCTCGCTGATCTCGTCGCGGCCGCGCACGGCGATGGGGTTGTCCAGCCGCCCCGCGGCGATGCGCTGGCACAGCGCAATGACCTGCTGCAGCGGCTGGGCGATGGAGCGGATCAGCAGTTGCCCGAGCCGCCCCAGCACCGCCATGGCCGCCAGCAGCGACACCAGGGCCAGCCAGCCCGTGCGCTCGTAGCGCTGCACGCCCGCGCGGTAGGCCGCCTGCGCCTGATCGAACTGCAGGCTCACCAGCGTCTGGATATCGGGGTAGGCCTGCTCGTAGAGCATGTGCGCATTGGCCGCCAGGCGCTGCGTGCCGGGGTAGTCGAGCCCGCGCAGCGCCGCCAGCGTCGGCGCCACGGCCTCGCGCAGGTAGCGCCCCCGGCGTGCGCCGAACTGCTGCGCCAGGGCCTGCTCGGCAGCGCTGCGCGGCACCGCCAGGTAGCCGTGCCACAGCTCGTCGATGGCGGCCACGTTCTGCTCGATCTGCTCGGCCGCCTGCCAGGCCGCAATGCGCTCCAGCCGCACGATGCCGCCTTGCGCGCTGGTGCGCGCCAGCGCCAGTTGCATCTGCAGCTGGTTGGCCAGCATCAGGCGGGAAATCTGCGACAGGCTGCGCACAGGCTCCATGCGGTCTTCGTAGACCACGCGCAGGCTTTCCTTGGAGGCCGCCAGCCCGCGAATGCCCATGGCCGCCAGCAGCGCGGCGACGAGCGCGGCCAGCAGCATCAGCGCCCCGATGCGCGTGCGGATGCGCAGGTGCGCGAGCAGGCCCGCGATCCGGCCCAGGGGCTCGGTGGCCGCAGCTGCTGCATGGAGATCGGTGGAAGAGCCTGGCATCGGCGCACCCTGCTTCGTGCATGGAATACAAGCCCGGCACGATGCCGGACACGAACGAAGGCAGGATCAGGGCCCCGGGAATGCCGCAGCGCGGCGGTGCAGGGCCGCGCGGGCGAGGGGCATTCTTCAACAGGGCCGTGTCCGCTGTATACGGTTCAACCCCGAGATCGGTGCCGCACGCAGCATTTGTCTGATGTAACTCAAAGAAACAATTGTTCGCAGGCCTGCACCGTTTCGCTGGCGACGGCCGCGAGCTTGCGCCGCTGGGTGCGCGCGGCGCCGCGCAGCGTCTCGAAGGCGCGCTGGCGCGTCAGGCGGTACTGCACCATGGTGATGCCCGTGGCCACGTTGATGGCACGGTCGGCGTCCAGCGCGGCCTGGAGCTGCGCGCGCGTGCGGCGCAACTCGTCCAGCTCGCGTGCACGCTGCAGCGCGGTTTCGATGGCCGGCTGGATCTGCGCCAGCGCCAGCGGCTTGACCAGGTAACCGAGCGCGCCGCAGCGCGTGGCCTGCTCGACGGTGGCGGCGTCGCCGTAGGCGCTGAACATGACGAAGGGCACGTGCTCCAGCTGCGCCAGGCGCTGCGCCAGCCACAGGCCGCCGGCGCCGGGCATCTGCACGTCGATCAGCGCCAGGTCGGGGCGCAGGCCGCCGGTGAGCTGCGCCTCGGCATCCTCGGCGCATTCGGCCGTATCCACCGCGTAGCCCATGTGGCGCAGGCCCTGGGCCAGCGTGCCCAGCACCAGGCGGTCGTCGTCCACCAGCAGCAGGCGCGGCGCGCCGGCGGGTTCTTGGGCTTCAGTGAATTGCATGGTTGGGTTCTCCTTGTCCGGCCTGCAGCACCGGCGGCTGCAGGCACAGCCGCGCCAGCGCGCGCTCGCCCTGCTGCACCAGCGCCAGCGCGGCGCCGCTGCGCGGCATGAGCGCGGCCACCAGCTCCAGGCCGACCTGGGTGGCATCGGGCCCCTGGGCGGGCCAGTGCCCGGGGTTGGAAATGGCGATGCAGACCTCGCCCTTCTGCACGCCGGGGCACAGGGCCACGCGCACGTCCTGGTGGCGCAGCCCGCCATGCTTGACGGCGTTGACGATGAGTTCATGCACGATCAGCGCCAGGGGCACCGCCTCGGCGGCCTGCAGCGTGCACGCCAGCGGCCGTGGCGGCGGGGTGAACGCCACCGCCAGGCCCCAGAGCGCGCCCACCCCTTGCGCCACCTCGCGCACCAGCTCGCACAGCAGCACCTGCTCGGCCTGGCTGCGTCCCTGCAGGCCATGCAGCACGGCGATGCTCTGCACCTGCCCGGTGACCTCGGCCAGCGGCGCCTGCAGCTGCGGGTGGCGCAGGGCCAGCGCCTGCAGCATGCCGGAGATGCCCTGCAGGTTGTTCTTGATGCGGTGGTGCACCTCGCGCACCAGCGCCGCACGGTGCTGCAGCTCGCGCTGGCGGCGCTGGGCGCGCTGGGTACGCCAGTCGCTCAGGTCGGTCATGGTGAGCACGTAGTGCGTGACCCGCCCGCCCTCGCCGGTGACGGGCGTGCGCGTGAACCACACGGGGTAGCGCTCGCCCGACTTGCGCCGGTGCCACTCCTGGCGCTGCTGCGCGCTCCACGGCAAGGGCTCGAGCGGCGTGCCGCCATGCGCCAGCAGGAAGGCGGGCACGCGCCCCAGCACCTCCTGCGCGCCGTAGCCGCTCAGGTGCTGGAACGAGCGGTTGGCGCGCAGGATGCGCCCCTGGGCGTCGGTGATGAGCATGCCCTCCTGGCACTCGAAGGCGATGGCGGCGATGCGCGCGTCGGCCTTGCGGCGCTCCAGCGCCGCCAGGTAGCCGGCGAGCGACCAGCCCACCAGCGCCAGGATGGCCATGTACGAGGCGTAGCCCAGCCCGGCGCTGTGCAGGTCCTGCGCGAAGAAGCCGCGCCCCAGCAGCGTGCCCCAGCCGGCCTGCAGGGCCACCAGGCCGAGCAGCACGGTGGTGCCGCCCAGCCCCAGGCGCACGCCCGCCCAGGCCACGAAGAGGAACATCCAGTAGGCATTGTTCAGCGGCCACAGCAGCGCGCCGGACCAGCCCATGAAGGCCACCTGCCCCACGGCCAGGGCCAGCGCGTAGACCAGGAGTGCCTCCGCCAGGCGCGGCGCGACCCGGCCCAGGCGGTCGAGCACGGGGCGCCAGGCGGGGGGGACGGCAAGGGGGGCGGACATGGGTGGAACCGGAGGCAACCCGCCATTGAAACCGCTTGCATCCAACGTGGCTTGATGCAGCTCAAACACGCAGTGCCGCATGCACGCCCAACGGCATTTCGCTACGAATCAAGGAGCTTCCAGCGCTTTACGGGCGGGCGCTGGAGCCCATTTTTGCCTCAATCAGGCGCCGTGGCACTTCTTGAACTTCTTGCCGCTGCCGCACCAGCACGGGTCGTTGCGGCCGGGCTGCTGCGCGCGCACCACGGGCTCGATGCGCGGGCCCAGGCTTTTCCAGACCTGGCGCAGGTCGTACACGGCCCAGATGGCCTCGCCCAGCAGCTCGATGCGGTCCTGGCTCACGCTGGCCGGGCCTTCCTCGTCGTACAGGTTGGTGCTGGGCGGGCCGAGGTCGTCCTCGGTCAGCGCGACGATGCTCTCCAAGGCGGCGTCGATCCACTGCGCCGCCTCCTTGTCGCGCGGTGCGGCCCATTCCTCGGGCCAGTTCTCCACGGCGAACATGAAGCCCAGGGCCCAGATCTGCCCCAGCGAGGGCAGCTCCTGCCCTTCGAGCTCGGCGCGCTCGGCCTCGGACAGCATGGCCACGGCGCCGCGCATGTCGAGCGCGTGGGGCTGGTAGGTCTGCTCGTCGTCCAGCGCCTGCACGTCGGCGGCGAGCTGGTGTGCCACCTCGTCCCAACGGCACTGCCACAGCTGCAGGAAGCGCTCTTGCTGCGCCGCGTCCTGGAAGGCAGGCAGCAGCGGCAGCGGCGCGCCGGCCTCCACGTCCAGCACGGCGCCATCGTCCAGCAGCATGGGCAGGTATTCGGCCGGCTCCACGCGCCGGCGCATGCACACCAGCGCGGTGAGGAAGCCGTCGCAGAACTCCCATTGCGGGATTTCCTCGGCGCGCTCGCCCAGGTCGCTCAGGATCTGGTCGAGCTCATCGAGCTCGTCGCTGCTCAGGCTGCGAGGCAGTGGGGTGTCGGTCATGGGGAAAATCCTTCCGTTGCTTCAATAACGATAGCTGCTGCCGCTTGCGCACCCTGGGCCAGCAGCCTTTTTCGCAAGCAAAGAACGGCGCGGTCCTTGGACAGCAGGATGGCGCCGTGCGCCACGGCCAGGTCGATGAATTTCTGGTCGTCGGCGTCCTTGCAGACGCAGGGCGCGCGCGGCGCCGCGTCCACCCGGCGCGCCTGGGCGTCGAACGCGGCGAGCAGCGCCTCGGGCGCCAGGCCAGCGGCGGCCATGCGCGGCTGCAGGTGCGGGTAGCGCAGCACGCAGGCCAGTTCGTCGCGCATGGGCGTGGTGGCGATCCAGTCCAGGCGCTGCTGCGCGAGCAGGCCGCGCAAGGGCGCCACGGCAGGGTCGGCGAAGAGCAGCAGGTCGAGCACGATGTTGGTGTCCACCACCACGGCGCGCGCGGTGGCGCTGTCCTGCGCGGGCAGGTGCAGCTCAGGCCGCATCGGGGGACCCGGCGGGGGCGCGCTGGCGCACGGCGCCCTGCACCATGTCGAAGCGGAACAGGCGGCACTCGATGGGCCCGTTCCACAGCGGCACGCGGCGCGACTCCTTCAGGCGCATCTTGCCGGGCAGTTGCAGGTCGGGCGTGAGCATCCAGGCCTGCCAGCCGGCGTAGTGCTTCTTCCAGTGGCTGGCGAGCTGGGCGAAGAAGTCCACGCCGTCGCCGGCCTGCGCGGTTTCGCGGCCCGCGCGCGTGGCCACCGTCATGCGCTCGCGCGCACTGCGTCCGGCGGTGCCGGCGGCGGCGATGCGCTCGCCGTACGGCGGGTTGAGCAGCATCACGCCGGGCTGCTCGCACGGCGGCATGCGCTGCAGCGCGTCGCCGCCGCGCAGCTGCACGCTGGCGGCCACGCCGGCGCGCTCGGCGTTGCGCTGGGCGAAGTCCACCATGCGGTGCGCAACGTCACTGCCAAAAATGGGCACGGCGCCCGTGGTGGCTGCGCCAGCAGCTTCTTCCTTGATGGCACGCCAGACATGGGCCTGGTACGGCAGGAGCTGCTCGAAGGCGAAGCGGCGCAGCAGCCCGGGGGCGATGCGGCAGGCCATCTGCGCCGCCTCGATGAGCACGGTGCCGCTGCCGCAGCAGGGGTCGTACAGCGGCAGGGGGGCATCGCCGTGCGGGTTCCAGCCCGTGGCGGCGATCATGGCGGCGGCCAGGGTTTCCTTGAGCGGCGCATCGCCCTTGTCGACGCGCCAGCCGCGCTTGAACAGCGGCTCGCCCGAGGTGTCGATGTAGAGGGTGGCGTCCTGTGCCGTCAGGTGCAGGTGCACGCGCACGTCGGGGCGCTGCGTGTCCACGTCGGGGCGCGCGCCGCGCTTGGCGCGGAAGCGGTCGGCCACGGCGTCCTTCACGCGCAGCGCGGCGAAATTCAGGCTCTTGAGCGGGCTGTGCTGCGCCGTGACTTCGACCTTGAAGCTCTGCTGAGGCGCGAACCAGATCTCCCAGGCCACGTCGCTGGCCAGCTCATACAGGTCGCCTTCGTTGCGGTAGGGACGCTGCTGCAGTTGTACCAGCACGCGCTGGGCCAGGCGGCTGTGCAGGTTCAGGTGCAGGGCCTCGCGCCAGGAGGCGGCCAGCATCACGCCGCCACGGCCGACCAGCAGGTCGTGCCCCGTCAGACCGGTGAGCGCGTGCACCTCGTCGGCGAGGAAGCCCTCGACGCCAGCGGCGCAGGGCAGGAAAAGTTGCAGGGTGTTCATAAAGCAGGTGGAGCATACGCTTTGGCAAGCGCTGGTTTGCCCCTGTTGCGCCAAAAACACCGTGGTAGCAAGGTCACACAAGGTCGCACACAATGTTTCACACCGAGGAGAAGCCACCATGTTCCAAACCTTGCGCGCCCGGCTGACAGGTGTCAGCGTCGCCATCGCCACCCTGTCCCTGATCGTTTTGTCGCTGGTGGCCTTCCTGGTCGTGCGCGCCAACCTGCTGCAGGCGCTGGACGAGCGCATCGGCGGCGTCACGCAGCTGTACGCCGCCGACCTGGCGCAGTGGGTCAAGGACAACCAGCGCGTCACCGGCTCGCTCAAGGCCGCTGTCGATCTGCCCGACCCGGTTCCGGCCCTGCTCGCGGCCAAGCAGGCGGGGGGCTTCGACGACGCCTATTTCGTCCATGCCGACAAGCGCAACGTGTTCTCGCACCCCATGCCCGAGGGCTACGACGGCACGGCGCGCCCCTGGTACAAGCAGGCCGAGCAGGAGGGCAAGGCCACGCTCACGCCGGCCTATGTCGATGCCAGCACCGGCAAGCTCACCATCAGCTTCGTGGAGCCGGTGCAGTCGGGCGGCAAGACGGTGGCCGTGGTGGGCTCCGACGTGCACCTGGACACGGTGGCGAACAAGGTCAACAGCATCCACCCCACGGGCAAGAGCTTCGCCTTCCTGCTGGACGGCCAGTCCAACATCCTGGCGCATGCCAACCAATCCCTGCTGCTCAAGCCCGCGAAGGAACTGGACCCGGCGCTGGACGCAGGCCTGCTCGCGGGCCTGTCCGGCACCACCGGGCACGCCGTGGTGCGCCTGGGCGGCAAGGACCACCTGCTCTACGCCGCCAAGGTGGCGGGCACGCCCTGGGTGCTGGCCGTGGCCGCCGAGCGGGCCGATGCGCTGTCGGCCCTGGACCGCCTGGGCCAGGTGGCCCTGACCAGCACCGTGCTGTGCGTGATCGCCGCCGCCCTGGTGATGGCGGCGGTGGTGCGGCGCATGCTGGGCCGCCTGGTGGCCGTGCGCGACGCGCTGCAGGACATCGCCTCGGGCGAGGGCGACCTGACGCGCCACATGGACGCCCACGGGCATGACGAGCTGGCGCAGATCGGCCAGTCGTTCAATGCCTTCACCGGCAAGATCGCCTCGGTGCTGCAGCGCATCCGCGACGCGTCCGAGTCGGTGCGCCTGGCGTCTTCCGAGATCGCCTCGGGCAACAACGACCTGTCGGGGCGCACCGAGCAGCAGGCCAGCTCGCTGGAGGAAACCGCATCGGCCATGGAGCAGCTCACCGCCACGGTGCAACAGAACGCCGCCAACGCGCGCCAGGCCAACGAGCTGGCCGCCAGCGCCTCGCAGGTGGCCGGCCAGGGCGGCAGCGTGATGCAGCAGGTGGTGCAGACCATGGGCGGCATCGACGCGGCATCGCGCAAGATCGTGGACATCATCCAGGTGATCGACGGCATCGCCTTCCAGACCAACATCCTGGCGCTGAACGCCGCCGTCGAGGCCGCGCGCGCCGGCGAGCAGGGCCGGGGCTTCGCCGTGGTGGCGGGCGAGGTGCGCACCCTGGCGCAGCGCGCCGCCTCGGCGGCCAAGGAGATCAAGGGGCTGATCGACGACTCGGTGACCCAGGTCGATGCCGGCAGCCGCCTGGTGAAGGACGCCGGAGCCACCATGGAGCAGGTGGAGCAGAGCATCCGCCGCGTGACCTCCATCGTCAACGAGATCAGCAACGCCAGCCAGGAGCAGAGCACGGGCATCTCCGAGGTCGGCAGCGCCGTGTCGCAGATGGACCAGGCCACGCAGCAGAACGCCGCGCTGGTCGAGCAGGCCTCGGCGGCGGCGCACGCGCTGCAGCAGCAGGCGCACGACCTGGCCGAGGTGGTGGCGGGCTTCAAGCTGCCGCCGGCCGGGGCGCACAGACTCCTGAATTGATAGCTTCCAGCGCTTGCCAGTCAAGCGTTTGAGCCTGATTTCTTATAAATTCCTGCCGCAGGCGCGCTACAGCGCCAGCAGCTGCGCGCGCACCGCCTCGGGCATGGTGGCGGCGCGGCGCGTGGCGCCATCGACGAAGACGATGCCGCTCTTGCCGCGCGCCACCTCGCGCCCTTGCGCCGCCTCGGTGATGCGCCACACCAGGTCGAAGGCGCAGCGGCCGAGGTCCATGGGCATCATCTCCACGCGCAGCGTCTCGCCGTGGTAGGCCTCGCTGCGGTACTGCGCCTGCATGTCGCCCACGACGATGGGCAGGCCGCCCACGTTGGCCTCGGAATGGCCCAGCGCACGGAAGAAGCGCACGCGCGCCTCGGACACCAGCGTGAGCAGCAGCGCGTTGTCCAGGTGGCCGCCCTGGTTGACGTGGTTGATGTAGACCTGCACTTCGGTGGCGAAGCCGAAGCGCGGCGGAAGGTCACAGACGATGCGGGCCATGTTCAGAGGGTCTTGCGCAGGTTGGCGGGCGCGATCTTCAGCGCCTCGCGGTATTTGGCCACCGTGCGGCGCGCGCACTCGATGCCTTGCTCCTTGAGCATCTCGGCGATCTGGCTGTCCGACAGCGGCTTGGCGGGGTTCTCGGCCGCGACGAACTGCTTGATGAGCGCACGCACCGCCGTGCTGGAGGCGTTGCCGCCGGTATCGGTGCCCAGGCCCGAGCCGAAGAAGTACTTCAGCTCGTAGGTGCCCTGCGGCGTGGCCATGTATTTGGCCGTGGTCACGCGCGAGATGGTCGATTCGTGCAGGCCCAGCTCGTCGGCGATCTCGCGCAGCACCAGCGGGCGCATGGCGATTTCGCCGTGCACGAAGAAGTTCTTCTGCCGCTGCACGATGGCCTGCGACACGCGCAGGATGGTGTCGAAGCGCTGCTGGATGTTCTTGATGAACCAGCGCGCCTCCTGCAGCCGCGCCTGCAGCGCTTGGTGGCCGTCCTGGCCGCGCTGCCCGCGCAGGGCGCTGGCATAGACCTCGTGCACGCGCAGGCGCGGCATCACGTCGGGGTTGAGCTGCACGCTGAAGCCCTGGCCGGCCTTCTTCACGATCACGTCGGGCACGACGATGTTGCGCTGCACGTCGGCGAAGCGCCGGCCCGGGCGCGGCTCCAGGCGCGCGATCAGCGCCATGGCGGCGCGCGTGCCCTCCTCGCCCGCGCCGCTGGCCTGGGCCAGGCGGCGCACGTCGCGCCGGGCCAGCAGCTCCAGCGGCTGGGCGCACAGGGCCAGCGCGGTCTGCAGCACGGCGGGGTCGGCCTCTTCGGCGTCCTGCAGCGCGCGCAGCTGCAGCACCAGGCATTCGGTCAGGTCGCGCGCGCCCACGCCGGTGGGCTCCAGGCTCTGCAGCAGGCGCAGCGCCACGGTGAAGTGGTGCAGCAGCTCCTCGCGCTGCTCCAGGTCCTCGCTGCCCGCCAGGCCCTCGGCCAGGTCTTCGAGCGTGTCTTCGAGGTAGCCGTCGTCGTTGAGCGACTCGATCAGGAAGTACAGCGCCGCGCGATCCGCCTCCTGCAGGCGCAGGCCCAGGGCCTGGCGGTGCAGGTGCGCGGTGAGCGACTCGTGGCTGCGCGCGCGCTCGAACACGTCGAGCCCATCGTCGTCCTGGCCGCGCGTGCGTGGCGCGGACTCGCCGCCCCACTCGCCGTCGCTGTGCGCGGCATCGACGCCGCCATCGCCTTCCCAGTCGCTCGGCGCATAGTCGTCATTTTGGCCTTCAGCGCTTGCCGGGAGCGCGTCGGCAGCTCCTGAAACAGGAGCATCATCGGCCTCCGTGGCGGCGGCACTGGCACGCGGGGGCTCGGGCGGCGCCTCGTGCGGCGGGCCCTCGTCGTCCTCGCGCTCCAGGAACGGGTTGTCGCCCAGCATCTGCTCGACTTCCTGGGCCATCTCCAGCGTGGACAGCTGCAGCAGGCGGATCGACTGCTGCAGTTGCGGCGTGAGGGCGAGATGCTGCGAAACGCGCAGCGACAGGCTGGGCTGCATCTACATGCGGAAGTGTTCGCCCAGGTAGACCCGGCGCACTTCGGCGTTGTCCACGATTTCCGAGGGCGTGCCCCGGGCCAGCACCTCGCCGTCGCTGATGATGAAGGCGTGGTCGCAGATGCCCAGCGTCTCGCGCACGTTGTGGTCGGTGATGAGCACGCCGATGCCACGCTCCTTCAGGAAGCCGATGATGCGCTGGATCTCGATCACGGCGATGGGGTCGATGCCGGCGAACGGCTCGTCCAGCAGGATGAAGCGCGGCTGCGTGGCCAGGGCACGGGCGATTTCCACGCGGCGGCGCTCGCCGCCCGACAGCGCCAGTGCGGGCGATTCGCGCAGGTGCTGCACGCGCAGCTCCTCCAGCAGCGCCGTGAGGCGCTCCTCGATCACGGGTTTGGGCAGGGGCTGGCCGCGCTCGTCGGTCTGCAGCTCCAGCACGGCGCGCACGTTGTCCTGCACGCTGAGCTTGCGGAAGATCGACGCCTCCTGCGGCAGGTACGACAGCCCCAGGCGCGAGCGCCGGTGGATCGGCATGTTGGCCACCGACTGGCCGTCGATCAGGATGTCGCCGCCGTCGCTGCGCACCAGGCCGACGATCATGTAGAACGAGGTGGTCTTGCCCGCGCCATTGGGCCCGAGCAGGCCGACGACCTCGCCCTTGCGCACGGAGAGCGATACGTCCTTGACCACCTTGCGGCTGCCGTAGGATTTGGCCAGGTGCAGCACTTCGAGGCAGCTGCCGTCGCAGCCGTTGTCAGCGGCGCGCACTCACTGGCCTCCGTCGATGGCCGTGCTGGGGCGCAGCGCGGGCGCGGCGCCCGACGCCGCCGCGGCGGGGCTGGCGGCCTGCTCCTTGGGCGCCAGCATGGCGCGCACGCGGCCGTCCCGGCCCTTGCCGCCCTCGGCGCTGGCGGCCGCCTTCTGGCCGTCCACGGAGAACTGGTCGGTGAGGTTGTTGTAGACGATGACGGCGCCGGTGATCTCGTCGTCCAGCACCGCGCCACGGTAGCGGCGCAGCTCGGCGCGGCGGATGAACTTCACCGTGTCGGCGCGGCCGTCGTATTCGATGGTTTCGCCCTCGCCCTCGATGAATTCCTCGGGCTGGCCCGGCGCGGCATCGCGCCTTTGGCGGAAGAACGCGCGCTGCCCGGGCGCGGCGGCCACGGTGCCCGATTGGTAGCCCTGCGGGTCCTGGCGCACCTCGAGGCGCTCGCCGCGCAGCACGATGGAGCCCTTGGTCATGACCACGCGGCCGGTGAACACGCTGGTCTGCCGCAGCTCGTCATGGTGCAGCGCGTCGGCCTCGATGTTCATGGGCTTGTTGCGGTCGGCGCGCTCGGCATGCGCGCCGCCGCCCAAGGCGATCAGGGCCGAAGCCAGGAGGAGGGGGAGGAGGCGTTTCATCATGAGGGGCACGAATCTTGCGTTCATTGTAGCCAGCCCATTGCCTCCTGGCAGGCTGCCGGGCCCGTGCGGCCTGCCAGGCCCAGCAGCATGGCGCGCTCAGTGCGCGGCGGCGCTGGCAGCGCCCACGCCCGTCTGGGCGCGCACGTACTGGTCGTCGAACGCAGCACGCTCGGCCTGCGCTTCGGCGCTGGTGTCGAGCTTGGAGAACACGTAGATGGCCAGGAACGCCAGCGGCATGGCGAACAGCGCCGGCTGCGTGTAGGGGAACAGCGGCGCGGCATGGCCCAACACATCCACCCACACCGACTTGGAGAAGAGCACGAACAGCACCGAGCTGATCAGCCCGGTGTAGCCACCCACCAGGGCGCCGCGCGTGGTCAGGCCCTTCCAGTACATCGACATGAGCAGCACCGGGAAGTTGGCGCAGGAAGCCACGCCGAACGCCAGCGCCACCATGAAGGCCACGTTCATCTTCTCGAACGCCATGCCCAGCAGCACGGCCACCACGCCCAGGCACAGGGTGGCGATCTTGGAGACGCGGATCTCCTTCTCCTCGCTGGCCTGGCCCTTCATGATGACGCGGGCGTACAGGTCGTGCGAGATGGCCGAGGCCCCCGCCAGCGCCAGGCCGGCCACCACGGCCAGGATGGTGGCGAACGCCACGGCCGACAGGAAGCCCAGCAGCAGGTTGCCGCCCGCGGCCTTGGCCAGGTGCAGCGCCACCATGTTGCCGCCGCCCACCAGCTTGCCGCCGACCTGGCCGCCCTCGAAGAACTCGGGGTTGGTGCCCACCAGCACGATGGCGCACAGCCCCATGATGGCGATGACGTTGAAGAAGAAGGCGATGATGCCCGAGGCGTAGAACACCGACTTGCGCGCCTCCTGCGCGTTGGTCACGGTGAAGAAGCGCATCAGGATGTGCGGCAGCCCGGCGATGCCGAACATCAGGCCCAGGCCCATGGAAAGGGCGGTCACCGGGTCGGCCAGCAGCTTGCCCGGCGAGAGCATGTTCTGCCCCAGCTTGTGCACTTCCATGGCCTTGGTGGTCAGGGTCTCGAAGCTGAAGCCGAACTGCGAGAACGCCAGCAGCATGATGGCGGTGCCCCCGGCCAGCAGCATGCAGGCCTTGATGATCTGCACCCAGGTGGTGGCGACCATGCCGCCGAAGATCACGTACACCAGCATCAGCGCACCCACGACGACCAGGGCCACGTTGTAGTCCAGGCCGAACAGCAGCTTGATGAGCTGGCCGGCACCGACCATCTGCGCCACCAGGTAGAAGCACACCACCGTGAGCGAGCTGACGGCGGCCATGGTGCGCACCGGGCCCTGGCGCAGGCGGTAGGCGGTGATGTCGGCAAAGGTGAACTTGCCCAGGTTGCGCAGGCGCTCGGCCATCAGGAACAGGATGATGGGCCAGCCGACGAAGAAGGCCACCATGTAGATGTAGCCGTCGACGCCGTCGCCGTAGATCATGGCGGTGAGGCCCAGCAGCGTGGCGGCCGACATGAAGTCGCCCGCGATGGCCAGGCCATTCTGCTTGCCGGTGATGCCGCCGCCGGCGGTGTAGAAGTCGGACGCCGACTTGGAGCGCCCGGCGGCCCAGTAGGTGATGCCCAGCGTCATCAGCACGAAGACGAAGAACATGCCGATGGCGTGCCAGTTGAGCGGCTGCTTCTGGGCCACGCCCAGATCGGGGCCGGCCCAGGCCAGGGCCGGCAGCAGCAGGGACAGCGCCAGCAGCGCGCGCGAGGAGGAGGAGGAGAAGGAGGAAGGCATGCGCATCACGACTTCCTCAGGGCGTCTTGCACGATCTGTGCGTTGCGGGGATCGAAATCGCGGTTGGCGCGGCGCACGTACACCCAGGTAAGCGCGCAGAAGAACACGAACTGCGCAAACCCCAGGGCAATGCCCACGGTCAGGTTGCTGCCTTCCGACAGGCGCTGGGCGATGACGCCGGGCACGAAGGCCACCAGCAGCACGAAGGCGAAGAAGACGCCGATGACCAGCAGCGCCAGCGTCGTCGCGAAGCGCGCCCGCTCGCGCACGAGCTGCGCGTAGCGCGGGTCGCGCTTGATGTTGTCATAGAGTGGATTGGACATTTTTCTCCCTGGATTGTTGGCACCGATTGCCGCATGCTGCAGTGCAGCATGGGCGGCGCATTCTAGGAAGGCAAGCCTTTGCCATCCTTACAGCGCAGCGACCGGCCGGGAGAAAGAAAAACAGCCCGCACGGGCGGGCTGCTGGTCCGGGGGGAAAAAGGGCTCAGGCGCCCTTGCGCGCCTGGGCGGCCAGTTGCTCTACCACCTGCAGCACGTTCTGCATGCTGCCGGCCATGGTGCCGTCGGTGTAGTAGCGGCCGGCCACGCCCATCGAGGGCACACCCTCGACGCCGTAGGCGTCCTGAATCTGCGTGGCCTTGCGCACCTGGTTCGACACGGTGAAGGAGTTGTACATCTCCTTGAACTTGGCCACGTCCACGCCCTGCTTGCCCATCCAGTCGAAGATTTCCTCGTCCTTGGTGAGCTTCAGGCGGTCCACATGGATGGCGCGGAACACCTTGGCGTGGATTTCCTCGGTTTTGCCCAGGCCTTCGAGCGCGTAATAGATCTTCTGCTGCGGCACGAAGCTGCCGTTGAACGCCACGGGCACGCGGTGCACCACGAGGTCCTTGGGCGCGGTCTTCAGCCAGGCGGCGAAGGCCGGCTCGAAGGCGTTGCAATGGCCGCAGCTGTACCAGAAGAACTCGATCACTTCCACCTTGCCGGCAGGCGCTTCGGTCGCTGCGGGCTTGGCCAGCTTGCGGTAGTCCTTGCCTTCGCGCGGCTGGGCCATGGCGGGCAGGGAAATGGCACCCACGGCCAGGGCCGAGGCAGCGGTGAGAGAAAACTCGCGGCGTTTCATGTTTCGTCAATCTCCTTGATCGGAATAGCGATGGGAGCGGCGCCCCCGTGAAAAGTTCATTGCCGGGCGCGCAGCGCCTGGCAGGGCATCACCGCTGGACGCGCACCAGGGTCGATTCCACGCCCGCGCCCTTGAGCTTGTCCTTGAGCTGCTCGGCGTCATCGCGCTTGGCGAACGGCCCCACGCGCACGCGGAAGTAGGCGCGCCCATTCTGCTCGCGCTCGCTCACGCGCGCCTCCCAGCCCAGCATGGCCAGCTTGGCGCGCTGCGCGTCGGCATCCTGCTGGGTGTTGAACGCGCCGGCCTGCACGAAATACTCGAACGGCTCCACCGTGGCATTCGAGGCCTTGGCCTTGGCGAAGTCCCCCAGCGGATCGGCCGAGGCCGCGGGCTTGGCGTCCTTGTCCTTGGGGTTCTTCGCCACCGCTTCCTTGGCGTCGGCCTTGGCGTCCGGCTTGGGCTCCGCCACCTTGGACGGCGCCGGCGCCACGGGCTCGGACGCCGCCGGGGCGGCGGGCTCGGCGGGCCGCGCGGGCGCCGGCTTGCCCGCCAGTGCCTGGTTGGGGTTCCAGTTGCGGTTCTTCTCGGCCTCGGCCGCGTCCTGCTCGGGGCCGCGCAGCCCGCCCTTGGTGATGAAGGGCACGGGCACTTTCATCACGTAGACCACGACGGCCAGCGCCACCCCCAGCCCGACGATCAAACCGAAAATGAAGCCGACGATGGTGCCGCCGCGTTGTCGTGTTTTCATAGCAGTAGAGGCTTACATTCGTTCAGGAGCCGATACGCCCAGCACCGCCAGGCCGTTGGCCAGCACCTGCGCCGTGGCGGCAACCAGGGCCAGGCGCGCGCGCTTGACGGCTTCGTCGTCCACCAGGATGCGCTCGGCATCGTAGTAGCTGTGGTATGCCGCGGCCAGGTCGCGCAGGTAGAAGGTCACGTCGTGCGGGGCCTCGCCCTCGGCGGCGGCGGTGAGCATCTCGGGGTACTTGGCGAGCTGCAGCATCAGCGCCTGGGCCTGCGGGCCTTCGAGGGCCGACAGATCCGCGCCCTGTAGCGAAGCCACGTCGCCGCCCTGCTCCTGCCACGCCCGCAGCACCGAGCAGATGCGCGCATGCGCGTACTGCACGTAGTACACCGGGTTGTCGTTGTTCTGCGCCACGGCCAGGTCCACGTCGAAGGTGTACTCGGTGTCGGGCTTGCGGCTCAGCAGGAAGAAGCGCACCGCGTCCTTGCTGGTCCACTCGATCAGGTCGCGCAGCGTGACGTAGGAACCGGCGCGCTTGCTGATCTTCACCTCCTGGCCGCCGCGCACCACGCGCACCATGGTGTGCAGCACGTAGTCGGGGTAGCCCTGGGGAATGCCCACGTCGGCCGCCTGCAGGCCGGCGCGCACGCGCGCGATGGTGCCGTGGTGGTCCGTGCCCTGGATGTTGACGACCTTGGCGAAGCCGCGCTCCCACTTGGCGATGTGGTAGGCCACGTCAGGCACGAAGTAGGTATAGGTGCCGTCCTTTTTCCGCATCACGCGGTCCTTGTCGTCGCCATAGTCGGTGGACTTGAGCCACAGCGCACCGTCCTGCTCGTAGGTCTTGCCGTTGGCGATGAGCCGGTTCACCGTGGCCTCGACGCGGCCGCTGGTGTACAGGCTGGACTCCAGGTAGTACTCGTCGAACTTCAGGTTGAAGGCCTGCAGGTCCTTGTCCTGCTCGTTGCGCAGGTAGGCCACGGCGAACTGGCGGATGTTGTCGTAGTCCTCCACGTCGCCGTTGGCAGTGAATTCGCGGTCGTCGGCCTTGACCGTTTCCCTGGCCAGGAACGCCTGGGCAATGTCGGCGATGTAGTCGCCGTTGTAGAAGTTCTTGGCCAGCGGGTTGTCGGCGTCGGTGGGCCAGCAGTCGTCGCCGGGCTTGAAGCCCTTGGCGCGCAGCTGCGTGCTCTTGGTCAGCGTGTCGATCTGCACGCCCGCGTCGTTGTAATAGAACTCGCGGTGCACGTTCCAGCCCTGGGTGCTGAACAGGTTGCAGATGGCGTCGCCCAGCGCCGCCTGGCGGCCATGGCCCACGTGCAGCGGGCCGGTAGGGTTGGCCGAGACGAACTCGACCAGCACGCGCCCGCCGTTGTCCTGCTGGTAGCCGAAGCGCTGGCCCGCGGCCAGCACCTCGCGCACCACTTCCTGCTTGGCGGCGGGCTTGAGGCGGATGTTGAGGAAGCCGGGGCCCGCGATCTCGATGGCATCGACCCAGCGCTGGCAGGCCGGCGTGGCTTCGAGGGCGGCCTTGAGCTGCTCGCCCAGGGCTCGCGGGTTGGCCTTGAGCGGCTTGGCCAGCTGCATGGCGGCGGTGCAGGCGAAGTCGCCGTGCGCGGCCACCTTGGGCGACTCGAATGCGGCGCGCGCACCGGCGCCGGGCGAGATTTTTTCCAGCTCGCCAGCCAGCGCCGCGAGCAATTCCTGTTTGACGGAGAGCATGGGGGCGATTCTACGGGGCGGGCGTCATCCGCCGCGGGGGCTGTGGCGTTATGCTGAATGGCCCGCACGCGGGCTTTCACACATCCCTCTTCCTCTTTCGCAGGAGCGCATTTCCATGAACAAGCTGCTTACCGTGATCGCCGCCACCGGCCTGGCCCTCTCTTTTGCCACCGCCCACGCAGCCGAGGAGGCCGCCAAGCCCAAGACCGCCCAGCAGACCAGGATGGCCACGTGCAACGCCGAGGCCGGCGACAAGAAGGGCGACGAGCGCAAGGCCTTCATGAAGCAGTGCCTGAGCGCCAGCAAGCAGGCCAAGCAGCAGGAGAAGATGAAGACCTGCAATGCCGACGCCAAGACCAAGGACCTCAAGGGCGCCGAGCGCAAGGCCTTCATGAAGGAATGCCTGAGCAACAAGCCCGCGGCCTGACACCGGCGCGCAAGCCCCACCCCGCCAAACCCCACCGCGCGCGGGGTTTGCCGTTTCCGGCCAACGCATCTCAAAAACCATAGCTGCCAGCGCTTTCTGGGAAAGGGCTGGAGGCCTGTCTGGCTTGAAATTTCAGCGCGTACCCACGCCGCGCGCCAGGAACGCCCCGAGCAGCGGAATCAGCACCATCAGGTGCGCCTCGATCATCACCAGGCGGCGCGCGCCGCGCACCTCGGCCTCGGCGGGCAGCGCGCCCGTGGCGCGCAGCTGGCGGCGCCAGCGCAGGAAGCGCATGGTCGGCCCGAGCGACATCAGCCCGATCACCACGAACAGCGTGACCTTGGCGTGCAGCAGCGGCTGCGACCAGTACCAGCCCGCGCCCTTCATGCCCCACCAGGTACGCGCCAGGCCCGTGGCCAGCAGCGCCAGCGCGCTGATGCCGTAGAGCAGGTCCAGCCGCACCAGCCGCTCGACCACGGCGGCGTTCATCCACTCGCGGCGGCACAGCGCGGCCTCGCTGGCGAGGAAGGTGGCGGTCATGAGAATGGCGAGGAAATGGGCATAGGCCAGCAGGGCTTCGGTGGTCATGGCGGCGCGCTTCGCGGTGGCTGTCGATGCGCCCGATCGTAGCCCGGCCGCGCGCGCCCCGCCTGCAATGGCCTCAAGACACATAATGAAAACCATTCTTATTCGACATTTAGAATGGCGCCATGTCCGTGCCGCACCCGCCCATCGACCCTCTGCACCGCGCCCAGCAGCTCTACGCCGGGCACCACGCATGGCTGCTGTCGCGCCTGCAGGCGCGCCTGCGCAACACGGCCGAGGCGCAGGACGTGGCGTCGGAGACCTTCCTGCGCGCGCTCACCGCGCGCCAGGCCAGCGTGGTGGAGGAGCCACGCGCCTTCCTCACCACCATCGCCAAGCGCCTGCTGTTCACGCTGTGGCAGCGGCGCGAGCTGGAGCGCGCCTACCTGGACACCCTGGCCCAGCAGCCCGAGGCGCTGGCCCCCTCGCCCGAGGAACGCGCCGTGCTGCTGGAAACCCTGGAGACCGTCGCCAACGCCCTGGAAGGCCTGCCGCTGAAGGCGCGCCAGGCCTTCCTGCTGAGCCAGGTCGACGGCCTGACCTACGAGGCGATCGCCCAGCAGCTGGACATTTCGCAGAGCACCGTGCGGCGCCACATGGCCGAGGGCTTTCGCCGCATCGCCATCGCCCTGGCGCGCCAGCAGGCCGGCATCGCCGCGCCGTGCAGGGCCTGAGAACGTGTGAAAGAACCCGCCATGCCCGCAAACGCCGCGCTCGACGCGGCCACCGAGGCCGCCATCGGCTGGCTTGTCACGCTGAACTCGGGCCAGGTCAGCGCGCGGGAACACGACGGCTTCGCGCGCTGGCTGGATGCCGATCCGCGCCACCGCGCGGCCTGGGAGCAGTTGCACGCGCCGCTGCAGCAGATGCTGGCCCCACTGCGTGGGGACGCCGCGCCCGCCATGCCGGGCGCCGGCCGCACCATGGGCGAGGCCCTGGCCCGCGCCGAGGCGCGCGCACGCCGCCGCCGCGCCCTGCTGCGCGGCGCGCTCGGCCTGGGCGGCGTGGCGGCGGGCGCCGCGCTGCTGGCCGAGCGGCACGCCCCGCTCGCGCAGTGGAGCGCCGACCTGCGCACCGGCACGGGCGAGCGGCGCGGCTTCGCGCTGCCCGATGGCAGCACCGTCACGCTGGACGCACGCTCCGCGGCCGACCTGGACTTCCGCCCCGGCCGCCGCACCGTCACCCTGCGCCAGGGCGCGCTGCTGGCCCACGCCGCGCCGCAGCCCGCGGGCGCGCAGGCCCCCGCGTTCATCGTGCGCACGGCCCACGGCCAGGTGCGCGCGCTGGGCACGCGCTTCATCGTGCGCCAGCACGCGGACGACAGCCTGGTGGGCATGCTGGAGCACAGCGTGGAGATCACCACCGCCAGCGGCCAGCGCCAGACGCTGCAGGAGGGCCGCAGCGCCCGCTGGAGCCCCACGGCCATCACGCCCGACCCCATCGCCCCAGGCACGGCCGCCGCGTGGCGGCACGGGCTGTTCGAGGCGCACGACCAGCCCCTGGGCGACGTGGTGCAGGCGCTGCGCGCCTACCGCCGGGGCTTCATCCGCATCGCGCCGCGCGCGGCGGCGCTGCGCGTGTACGGCAGCTACGCGCTCGACGACACGGACCGCGCGCTGGCGGCGCTGGCCGAGACGCTGCCCATCGAGGTGCGCGTATACCAGCGCGGCTGGCTGGTGGCGATCGAGTGACGGCACCTGCTGCAATTAGAAGCCGAATTAGCCTCCAGGCCAATAGCATCAAGCGCGAAAAGCTATCAAACAAATAGCAAAAAGCGGCACCAGCCGGGTTCGGCACAAAAAAGATGAACACTTTTCGCGGCGTGTTCGACAAGCCTTGGAAACCTGCGTTTCATCCGTCGTTCCTCTTGCCGAGACCTTCCGCATGCCGCTCCATTGCCCCCTGACCCCGCGCGCCCTGGCCGCCGCCGCCCTGGCCTGCGCGCTGGGCGCCCACGCCCAATCCACCCCACCCGCTGCCGCGCCCCAGGCCGTGCGCAGCTACGACCTGGCCGCGCAGCCGCTGGGCAGCGCGCTGGCGCGCATCGGCGCCGACAGCGGCCAGCAGATCAGCATCGACGCCGAACTGGTGCGCGGCCGCACCGCCCCCGCCGTGCGCGGCAGCCTGACGGCCGAGCAGGCCGCCCGCGCGGCCCTGGCCGGCAGCGGGCTGGAGCTGGTACGCACCGGCTCGGGCAGTTGGGGCCTGCGTCCCGCCGCACCGGCAGCGCCTGCCGCCGCCAGCGCCGCCGCCCACACGCCCGCCGCCAGCCAGACCCTGGGCGAGGTGCGCGTGACGGCCGAGGCCGTCGCCAGCCCCACGACCGAGCAGACGGGCTCGTACACCACGCGGGCGCTGACCATCGGCAAGATGGAGCAGTCCATCCGCGAGACGCCGCAGTCGGTCACGGTGGTGACGCGCCAGCAGATGGACGACCAGAACCTGACCTCGGTCGAGGCCGTGGTCCAGCAGACCACCGGCGCGGCCAAGTCGCAGCGCAACTTCGGCGCGCACGTGTACACCATGCGCGGCTACGTCATCCCCGACACCAACTTCCTGATCGACGGCATTCCCGGCGGCGCCTACAACCCCACCGGCTGGGTGCCGGTGGACACCGCGACCTTCGACCGCGTGGAGGTGCTGCGCGGCGCGGGCGCGCTGGCGGTGGGCGCGGGCGACCCCAGCGGCGTAGTCAACATGGTGCGCAAGCGCCCGCGCGCCGAGGGGCACCTGGACGTGGCGCAGAGCATCGGCTCCTGGAACCACTACCGCACCGAGATCGACGCGGGCGGCGCCCTGAACCAGGCCGGCACGGTGCGCGGCCGCGTGGTGGCCGCCTACACCGACCGCGACTACTTCTACGACCTGGCCCACACCAAGGCGCCGCTGCTCTACGGCGTGATCGACGCCGACCTGGCCCCCGGCACCAAGGCCACGGCCGGCTACCGGCACCAGGAACAGGACATCACGGGCTACACCATCTTCCAGCTGCCGATGTACACGGATGCCACCTCGCTGGGCCTGCCGCGCTCGACGTCGCTGGGCCAATACTGGAACCGCCACCAGGCCACGACCGACGACGTGTTCGCCGAACTGGAGCACCAGCTCGCTGGCGACTGGCGCGCCAAGCTCACCGTCAACCACAGCCAGACCGGCATCGTGCAGAAGCTGAACACGGCGCGCGGCGCGGTGGACAAGGCGACGGGCAAGGGTTTCGGCATCACCAGCAACTACTTCGTCGATCGGTCCATCGATGCCACCGGCCTGGACGCCAGCCTCACCGGCAGCTTCAACGCCTTCGGCGGCACGCACAAGGCGCTGCTGGGCGCGAGCTGGACGGAGCAGAAGGCCATCGGCCGCTCGACCACGGTGAGCATGAACATCCCCGTGGACATCTTCAATTTCCCGCACGGACTCATCCCCGAGCCCGCCACGCCCGCCTATGCCAGCCAGCTGGAGGACAAGGTCCGCCTGCTGGCGCTGTACGGCAACGCCCGGCTGGAGGTGGTGCCCCGCCTGCACCTGCACCTGGGCGGGCGGCTCAACTGGTACAAGTACCACACCGACGACCTGGTCGCCGGCAAGGTGACCAACGACTACGCGCAGAACGGCCAGCTCACGCCCTACGTCGGCGTGGTGTACGACCTGGGGCCGCAGTGGTCGCTGTATGCCAGCTACGCCAGCACCTTCGTGCCGCAGTCGCAGTACTCGTCCTTCAACGGCGGGCTGCTCAAGCCCGCCGAGGGCGACAACTACGAGGCCGGCATCAAGGGCGAGCTGATGGACAGGCGCCTGAACGTGGCGCTGGCGCTGTTCCACACCAAGAAGCGCAACGTGGCCGTGCTCGACACCGAGCACGTCGGCGGCTGCCCCGGCATCACCACCAGCGACTGCTACCGCAACGCCAGCCTGCTGCGCAGCCAGGGCGTCGACGCCGAGGTGGCGGGCCGCCTCGCCCCCGGCTGGGAAGTGGCCGCCGGCTATACCTACCTGAGCACCCGCGACGACGCGGGCGAACCCCTGACCGCGGATGCCCCGCGCAACCTGCTGCGCGCCGCCACCAGCTACACGCTGCCGGGCGAGTGGTCGGCCTGGACCGTGGGCGCCAACCTGAGCGCGCAGACGCGCAGCTACGTGACCGTGGTGCAGAACCCCGGGCGCGCCATCCTCGACCTGCGCGCGTCCTACCGCATCAGCCCCACCTGGAGCGTGTCGCTCAACGTGGGCAACGTGTTCGACAAGACCTACTGGGAATTCGTCGGCGGCACCCGCAACGGCAACGGCTACGGCACGCCGCGCAATGCCACGCTGACGCTGCGCGGCGCCTTCTGACCACATGGCGCCCGCGCCGCAGGGCTTTCGCCAGTCGATGGCCTGGCTGCACACCTGGTGCGGCCTGGTCTGCGGCTGGCTGCTGTGCGCCATCTTCCTCACGGGCACGCTGAGCGTGTTCCGCGAGCCCATCACGCGCTGGATGGAGGCGCGCCCGCCCGCCGCCAGCGTGCCCGGCGCAGCCGGCGGCGCCAGCGACGCGGCGCTGCAGGCCGCCGCGCGCCACCTCGCCGCGCACGGGGCGGGCGCACGCTTCTGGCGCATCGAGCTGCCCCGGGAGCCGGGCGATGCGCTGCGCCTGGCCTGGCCGCCCGCCGCCGGAGCGCGCGGCGGCCCGCAGACGGCCGCGCTGGACCCGGCCAGCGGCGCCCTGCTGCCCGCGCCCTGGGGCCGCAGAACCGAAGGCGGGCGCCACTTCATGACGTTCCACTACACGCTGCACGGCGGCGTTCCCGGCTACTGGCTGGTCGGCTGGCTCTCGGTGGGCATGCTGGTGGCCCTGGTGTCCGGCGTGGTGGTGCACCGGCGCATCTTTGCCGACTTCTTCACCTTCCGGCCGGCCAAGGGCCAGCGCTCCTGGCTGGACGCGCACAACGCCACGGCCGTGCTGGCGCTGCCCTTTCTGTTCATGATCGTCTACACCGGGCTGGCCATCTTCTACACCAGCTACCTGCCCTGGCCCCTGCGGGCCGTCTACGGCGCCGACGGCGCGGCCCACGGCCGCTTCCAGCAGGAGCTGACGCACCAGGCGCCGCCCATGCGGCGCGCGCGCAGCGGCACCGCGGCGCCGCTGCACGGCCTGGCCCCCCTGCTGGCGCAGGCCCAGGCCCTGACGGGCCAGCCGCCGCGCCTGGTGGTGGTCGAACAGCCGGGCGACGCAGCCATGGTCGTGCGCATCCACACCCGCGCCAGCGGCGACCCGCGCACCTTGCACCAGGCCGTGGGCAGCGTGGCCTTCGACGGCGTGGACGGCGCCGTGCTGCAGGTGCAGCGCCCGCTGGCCGGCGCCACCCCTGCCAGTGCCCAGGCGCATGGCGTGATGGCCGCGCTGCACCTGGCGCACTTCGGCGGCTGGACGATCAAGTGGCTCTACTTCTTCAGCGGGCTGGCGGGCACGGCGATGATGGCCACGGGCACCATCCTGTTTGGCATCAAGCGGCGCCGCAAGGTCGGCAAGGAGTCCGGCCCGGCCACGCCCTGGGCCTACCGCGCGGCCGAGGCCCTGAACGTGGCGGCCCTGGCCGGCACCGCCGTGGCCTGCATCGCCTACCTGTGGTGCAACCGCCTGCTGCCGGCGGACCTGCCGGGCCGCGAGGCCTGGGAGATCCGCGGCTTTCTCTGCGCCTGGCTGGCTGCCGCGCTGCACGCCGCGTGCCGCCCCGCCGCGCGGGCCTGGGTGGAGCAGCTGTCGGCCGCCGCCGTGCTGTGCCTGGCCCTGCCCCTGCTGAACCAATGGACCACGGGCCAGCAGGCCTGGCGCCATGCCCTGGCGGGCGACTGGCAGCAGGCGGGCGTGGAACTGGTGGCCCTGGGCTTTGGCGTGGCGCTGGCCTGGGGAGCCTGGCAGGTGCGGCGCGCCCTGCGCAAAGGAATCCCGGGATGAGCCGGGCGCCAAGCACCCGTGCCTGGCTGGCCATCGCCAGCCGCGTGGCGGCCGCCACCTTCGGCGGCTACGCGGCGGCCGCGCTGCTGGCGTCGGCGCTGGCCGTGGCGCTGCCGCACATTTCCTCCGCCTCGCGGGCCGACGGCGTGCTCATCGCCAGCCTGTCGGGTTTTGCCTTCCATGCGGCGGCGGCCCTGTGGGTGTTCAGCACCCGCAGCGCCCGGCGCGCCTGGGCGGGCCTGGCCGGCGTGGCGCTGGCCTGCGCGGCGCTGCTGGCGGCAGTGCCCGCCGCAGGCTGAGGGGCCCCAAAAAGCAAGGGGCCCTTGCGGGCCCCTGTGCGTGAATGCCGCGATGCTCAGGCGGCGGGCTGGGCCGTGGCGGCACCGGCCGGCAGCCCGGCCGCGGCGGCGTCCGGCACGGCCTGGCCGTCGAGGGCCGCGTGCAGGCGCTGGTAGTCGAGGGCGTTTTCCCAGCGCGAGACGACCACGGTGGCCACGGCGTTGCCGACGAAGTTGGTCAGCGAACGGCACTCGCTCATGAAGCGGTCCACGCCCAGGATCAGCGCCATGCCGGCCACCGGCACCTCGGGCACCACGGCCAGCGTGGCGGCCAGGGTGATGAAGCCCGCGCCGGTCACGCCCGCCGCGCCCTTGGAGCTGAGCATGGCCACCAGCAGCAGCATGACCTGGTGGCCCAGCGACAGGTCGGTGTTGGTGGCCTGGGCGATGAACAGGGCCGCCAGCGTCATGTAGATGTTGGTGCCGTCCAGGTTGAAGGAGTAGCCCGTGGGCACCACCAGGCCGACGACGGACTTGGCGCAGCCGGCCTTTTCCATCTTGTCCATCAGCGACGGCAGGGCCGACTCCGACGACGAGGTGCCCAGCACCAGCAGCAGCTCGGCCTTGAGGTAGCGGCACAGCTTGAGCACCGAGAAGCCGCACAGGCGCCCCACCGTGCCCAGCACCACCACCACGAACAGCAGCGACGTGACGTAGAACGAGCCCACCAGCCAGGCCAGGTTGACCAGCGACCCCAGGCCGAACTTGCCGATGGTGAAGGCGATGGCGCCAAAGGCGCCGATGGGCGCGGCCTTCATGACGATGGCCACGAGCTTGAACACGGGCGCCGTCAGCGCTTCGAGGAAGTCCAGCACCGGCGCGCCGCGCTCGCCGGCCAGGGCCAGCGCGATGCCGAACAGCACTGCCACCAGCAGCACCTGCAGGATGTTGTCGCCCACGAACGGGCTGATCAGCGTCTTCGGGATGATGTCCATGACGAAGCCCGTCAGGGTCATCTCGTGCGACTTGGCCACGTAGGACTTGACGGCGGTCTGGTCCAGGTCGGCCGGGTTGATGTTCATGCCCGCGCCGGGCTGCACCACGTTGGCCACCACCATGCCGACCACCAGGGCCAGCGAGGAGAAGAACAGGAAGTACGCCATGGCCTTGCCGAACACGCGGCCCACGGCGCTGAGCTGCGACATGCCGGCGATGCCGGTGACGATGGTCAGGAAGATCACCGGCGCGATGATCATCTTCACCAGCTTGATGAAGCCGTCGCCCAGCGGCTTGAGCGCCTCGCCGTAGGCGGGCTCGAAGTGGCCGAGCAACACCCCCAGGACGATGGCGACCACCACCTGGAAATACAGTTGCCGGTAAAACGGCAGGCGCAGCGTCGAGGGCAAAGGGGCCGCGTGGGCGGGAATGGCGTGCATGCAAGGTCTCCAGAAATCGCGGGGAACCACCCTGTGGGGTGTTCGAGGGAGCCGTTTGTACCGCCGGGAACTTTTTGCGCCGATAACCTATTGGTATTAGTCGGCGGGCGGCTCCCTGAGAATGCCCACCCAAACCTAGGGAAAACACCTACCCACCATGACCCCACCCAACCGCCGCAAACTCTGGACCCTGCTGGTCCTCCTCGGGGGCATGGCGGGCAGCATGCTCGCCGCCGGGTACGGGGCCTGGCAGCGTTCGCTGCACGAGGAAAGCGCCAGCGTGCAGCGCCAGCTCGCGCTGTACGGGCAGACGCTGGCCCAGCGCATCGACCGCTACCGCACGCTGCCCGAGGTGCTGGCGCTGGACGCGCAGTTGCGCGACGCGCTGGCGCGCCCGCTGGACCCGGCCGAGGTCGAGGCCCTCAACCGCAAGCTGGAGCAGGCCAACGGCGCCAGCCAGTCCTCCACGCTGACCCTGCTCAACCGCGACGGCTTGGCCGTGGCCGCCAGCAACTGGCGCACCGCCACAAGCAACGTGGGCGTGGACTACAGCTTCCGCCCCTACGTGCAGCAGGCGCTGGCGCACGGGCGCGGCAGCTTCTACGGCATCGGCGTGACCACGGGCGAGCCGGGCTATTTCCTGTCGCAGGCCATCCGCGACGGCAGCGGCCGCACGCTGGGGCTGGTGGCCATCAAGATCGCGCTGCAGGAGCTGGAGCGCGAGTGGCTGCAGACGCCCGACATCGTGCTCGCCTCCGACGCGCACGGCGTGGTCTTCCTGGCCAGCCAGGACGCCTGGCGCTACCGCCTGCTCGACCCGCTGGACGAGGCCGGGCGCCGCGAACTCCAGGCCACGCGGCAGTACGCCGACCAGCCGCTGCGCCCGCTGGCGTACCGCGTGGACAGCCGCATGGACAACGGCGGGCGCCTGGTGCGCGTGCAGTCCACCGACCTGCCCGCCCTGCCCGGCCGCGTGCTGTGGCAGACCCAGCCCCTGCCCGGCACCCCCTGGCAGCTGCACCTGGTGCACGAGACGCACAACAGCCTGGCGGAAAGCCGCTGGGCCGCCGCTGCGGGCGCCGGCGGCTGGCTGGCGCTGGCCCTGCTGGTGCTGTTCGCGCGCCAGCGCCAGCGCCTGTCGCTGCTGCGCCAGCGCAGCCGCCAGGAGCTGGAGACCGTGCTGCGCCAGCATGCCCAGGAGCTGCGCACCGCGCAGGACGGCATCGTGCAGGCGGCCAGGCAGGCCGACACCGGCCTCTCGCGCAGCCTGGAGCACCTGCCGCAGGGCGTGGTCATCATCGACGCCGCGCTGCGCCTCGTGGCCTGGAACTCGCGCTACGTGGAGCTGTTCCGCTACCCGCCCGAACTCATGCGCGTGGGCCAGCCCATCGAAGACCTGCTGCGCCACAACGCACGGCGCGGCCTGCTCGGGCACGGGCCGCTGCAGGAGTCGATCGAGCGGCGCCTGGCGCACCTGCGCAGCGGCACGCCGCACCTGCACGAAAGCGCCAAGGAAGACGGCACCGTGCTGGAGATCCGCGGCAACCCGCTGCCCGAGGGCGGCTTCGTCACCAGCTATGCCGACATCACCAGCTACAAGAACGCGGCGCGCGAGCTGCGCTCGCTGGCCGACGCGCTGGAGCGCCGCGTGGCCGAGCGCACGCGCGACCTGGTCGCCGCGCGGCACGAGGCCGAGCGCGCCAACCGCTACAAGACCCGCTTCGTCGCCGCCGCCGTGCACGACCTGCTGCAGCCGCTGAACGCCGCGCGCATGTTCACCTCGCTGCTGCGCAGCCACCTGCACGACGACGCCGGGCACCGCGTGGCCGACAGCATCGACAGCGCGCTGGCGGCGCAGGATGCCATCCTGGGCAGCCTGCTGGACATCGCCCGCATGGAGTCGGGCCAGCTCGAAGTGCACGTGCGCGACGTGCCCCTGGGCCCGCTGCTGCAGGTGCTGGGCCACAACTTCGGCGTGCTCGCCGGCAAGCGCGGGCTGAAGCTGTCCTGCGTGCCCACGCAGCACGTGGTGCGCACCGACGAGAACCTGCTGCGGCGCATCGTGCAGAACTTCGTCTCCAACGCCATCCGCTACAGCCGCCAGGGGCGCATCGTCGTCGGCTGCCGGCGCGACGGCGCGCACGTGCGCATCGAGGTGCACGACCAGGGCCCGGGCATTCCCGAGGCGCTGCAGCGCGAGATCTTCGAGGAGTTCCGCCGCCTCGACGAAGGCGGCGACGGCGACCGGGGCGCCGGCCTGGGCCTGGCCATCGTCGAGCGCCTGGGGCGCCTGCTGGGCCACGAGATCGGCCTGCGCTCGCAGCTCGGGCGCGGCAGCGTGTTCTGGGTGCGCGTGCCGCTGGGCGACCCGGCCGCCGTGCAGGCCCACGCCGCCCTGCCCGCCGCGCCCGAGCAGGCGGACGACGCGCCGCTGCACGGCAGCAGCGCCTGGGTGGTCGAGGACGACCCGCAAACCCGCGCCGCCACCCAGGCCCTGCTGCAGCGCTGGGGCTGCGCGGTGCCGCTGGCCGGGGGCGCGCCCGAGGCGCTGGCCCAGGCCGCGCCGGGCCAGGCGCCGCAGCTGGTGCTGCTCGACGTGCACCTGGGCAGCCACCACGGCCCCGACGTGTACGCCGCGCTGTGCCAGCGCTGGGGCCAGGCGCCCGCCGTAATCCTGGTCACGGCCGAGCGCGACGCCACGCTGCGCCGCCAGGCTGCCGAGCGCGGCTGGGGCTTCCTCGCCAAGCCGGTACGCGCCCCGGCGCTGCGCGCGCTGATGAGCCAGACCCTGCTGCGCTTGCAGGAGCGGGCGCCGTCCTGATGCGCTGACCTGGGGGCCATCTTCAAATTTGATAGCTGGTTGCGCTTGCTGGTATTGGGTTTTTGGCTGTTTTGATGCGTGTAGTGAGTTTGCTTCCCGGGGCCGGGACTCGCCCCGGCGGGCGAGGTACTTTCTTGCCGCGCGGCAAGAAAGTACCCAAAGAAACGCGCCCCGCAGTCTGCGCCCCCACGCTGCGCGTGGGGGCACACCTGGGGCGAGACGCTGGCGGGGTGCGCTGCGGAACTCGCTGCGCGCTGCGCGCTTCGCTCAAACAACCGCAGCGAGTCAGTTCACGAAGCATGCGCGACTTCGCGCATGCCACCCCGCCACCGCCTCGCCCCAGGCGCAGCCTGAAAGGGGGTGGAGACGACACGGGCCATCGCTGCGCTCGGCCTGGCGCGCGCGGCGCGCAGCGCCTGCGTGTTGGGGGCCGAGCGCAGCGATGGCCCGTATGGGGCTTCAAACCCCTTCTGGCCGTACCGAGGAGCGCAGGGCGTGGGGCGGGCGCGTGTGCCGCAGGACACACGCGCTTCGTGAACTGACTTGCCGCGTCTGTCTGAACGCAGCGCGCAGCGCGAAGTGAGTTACGCGGCACCGCCCCGCGCCCGAGCACCGCAGGCTGCCCCGGAGCGAAGCGCAGGGGATACGGACAGCAGGGGCGTGCTTCTTTTGCTTCCTTTTCTTGCACGAGCAAGAAAAGGAAGTCGCCCGCCGGGGCGAGTCCCGGCCCCGGGAAGCAAAGCCAAAAAAAGAGCAAAAGACCCAATACCAGAAAGCGCCAGAAGCTACCAAAAAAGAAGCAATCAAGCCTTCTCGGAATACCCCTTCGGCCACCCGCCCGGCCGCTGCTCGCAGCACTCCTCCCAGCCACGCAGCCGCGCGGTGTGGCCAATGCCCGGGTTGAAGGTGTTGGTCGGGTCCAGCGCGCGGTAAAAGCCCGCCAGCGCGGGCTTGGCCACGTACAGGTGGCCCACGTTGTGCTCGGCCGGGTATTCGGCGCGGCGCGCGTCCAGCAGTTCCCACATGCGGTGCTCCATGGCCAGCGGGTCCACGCCCTTCTTCACGATGTAGTCCTGGTGGAACACGTGGCAGAAGAAATGGCCGTAGTACAGCTTGTGCACGGTGTCGCGCTCCACGTCGGCGGGCAGTTCCTCCACCCAGGCGCGGTCGTTGCGGCGCAGCGCCACGTCTAGCGCCACGATGTCTTCCACCTCGGCGCGGTGCACCGCGCGGTAGCGGATGGCCGCGCCCGCGATGGCGAAGCGGTGCAGGAAGGCCTTGCGCCCTTCCTCGGCGTCGCACTCGAACCAGCCGCCGGTGCCGCTGCCGCCGAAGTGCTGCGCGAGGAAGGCGCGCGTGGCGTCCGCCGTGTCGTTGGACACGCGCACCAGCAGGTGGTGCTCGTAGCGCTGGCGCCATTCGCGCATGCGCGCGGGCAGGTGGCTGGGCAGCAGGTGGGTGAAGGCCTGCAGCAGGTGGTCGGTCACGCCGCGCAGGCCCAGGCGCTCGAAGAAGCCGTCCACGCGGCTCTTGAGGGCAAAGGCCGCCGGCACGCGCGCCGTGCCGAAGCGGTCGATGAGCAGGAAGGTGTCCTTGCCGTACTTCTCGCCGATGTCGTAGGCCGTGCGGTGGATGTACTCGCCCGCGATCGGCAGGCGCGGCAACGCCGTGAGCAGGTGGCGGCGCACGGCCGTGAGGTCGTCGGGCGCGTTGCTGCCGATGTAGAACACCGTGCTGGGCTCCTTGGGAAAGGTGTCCAGCCGCACCGCGAACAGGCACAGCTTGCCGGCCGAGCCCGAAGCCTCGAACAGGCGCGAGGGGTCGGCGTTGAAGCGCGCCGGCGTGTCCTCGTCCACGGCGCGCACGTCTTCGGCGTAGCGCGTGTCCGAGGCGGCGCGCTGCGGGTCGCTGGCCACGTCGGCCTCGGTGTAGCGGCCGTCCTGCAGCCGGGTCAGGATCTCCTCGGGCGTGCTGCCCAGGGCAATGCCCAGGTGGTTCACCAGCGCCAGCGAGCCGTCCCCCCGCACCTGCGCGTACAGCGCCAGCTCGGTGTAGGCCGGGCCGCGGCGCACCAGCGCGCCGCCCGAGTTGTTGCAGATGCCGCCCAGCACCGAGGCGCCGATGCACGACGAGCCAATGACCGAGTGCGGCTCGCGCCCCAGCGGCGCCAGCGCCTGTTCCAGGCGGTCCAGCGTGGCGCCGGGCAGGCAGACCACCTGGGCACCGCCCTGAATCACCTGCACGCCGGTGATGCGCAGGGTGTTGATGAGCACGATCTCGCGGTCGTAGTCCGCGCCGTCGGGCGTGGAGCCGCCGGTCAGCCCGGTGTTGGCCGCCTGCATGATGACGATGCGCCCGGCCGCCACGGCGGCCTGCAGCGCCTTCCACTGCTCCAGCAGCGTGCCCGGGCGCACCACGGCCAGCACCGGGCCTTCGCCGGTGCGGTGGCCCTTGCGGAAGCGCCGCGTGGCTTGGTCGCCGGTCAGCACGTGGGCCGCGCCCACGGCGTCGCGCAACTGCGCGAGCAGGGCCTCGCGCGCGATTTGGGGGGCGCCGCTCATGCCTCGCGCACCAGCAGGTCACCGCTGATGTCTGCCACCCTGGCCACGCTGGTCAGGGTCATGGCCACGCGCATTTCCTTTTCCAGCAGTTCCAGCAGGTGCTTGACGCCGGCCTCGCCGGCCGTGGCCAGCGCGTAGATGTAGGCCCGGCCGATCATGGCGCAGTCGGCCCCCAGGGCGATGGCGCGCACCACGTCCAGCCCGTTGCGGATGCCCGAGTCGGCCAGGATCTTGATCTGGCCCTTCACCGCGTCGGCAATGGCCGGCAGCGCGCGCGCCGACGACAGCACGCCGTCGAGCTGGCGCCCGCCGTGGTTGGAGACGATGATGCCGTCGGCGCCGAAGCGCACGGCGTCCTTCGCATCTTCAGGGTCGAGGATGCCCTTGATGACCATCGGCCCCTTCCAGAAGGCGCGGATCCACTCCAGGTCCTTCCACGAGATCGAGGGGTCGAAGTTGGCGCTGAGGTAGCCCATGTAGTCCTGCAGGCCCGTGGGGCTGCCGCGGTAGGCCGAGATGTTGCCCAGGTCGTGCGGGCGGCCCAGCAGGCCCACATCCCAGGCCCAGCGCGGGTGCGTCATGGCCTGCCAGTAGCGGCGCAGCGCGGCGTTCGGGCCGCTCATGCCGGAGTGGGCGTCGCGGTAGCGCGCGCCGGGCACGGGCATGTCCACGGTGAACACCAGGGTGGAGCAGCCGGCGGCCTGCGCGCGCTCCAGCGCGTTCTGCATGAAGCCCCGGTCCTTCAGCACATAGAGCTGGAACCACATGGGGCGCCGCAGCTTCGGCGCCACTTCCTCGATCGGGCAGACCGAGACGCTGGACATGGTGAACGGGATGCCGTGCGCATCGGCCGCGCGCGCGGCCTGCACCTCGCCGCGGCGGCGGTACATGCCGGTCAGGCCCACGGGCGCCAGGGCCACGGGAATCGAGAGCTTTTCGCCGAACAGGTCGATGCCGGTGTCGAGCTGGCTCATGTCCTTGAGCACGCGCTGGCGCAGCGCCACGGCGGCGAGGTCGTCCACGTTGCGGCGCAGCGTCTGCTCGGCGTAGGCGCCGCCGTCGATGTAGTGGAACAGGAAGGGCGGGAGAAACTTTTGCGCCGCCATGCGGTAGTCGGCGCTGGAGGAGATGATCATGATGGATGTCTCATGTCGGGGGTGGGCGGCTCGGCTGCGGGCAGCAGCGTCGGGGCCAGGTCAAGGGGCAGGCGCATGGAACGCTCGCGCCGCGCGCGGTCTTCGTCCAGGCGCTGGATGGTGGTGCGCACATGCTCCAGGTGCTCGCCAATGCATGCGCGCGCGCGCTGCGGGTCGCCGTCCAGGATGGCCTGCATCAGCGCCTGGTGCTGCGCGGTAAGCGCCTGCAGCGTGATGGGCGCGCTCAGGCGGAACATGTCGTGGCGGTTGCGCTCCACGGTGGACAGCACCACGGTGAACAGGCTGTGCATCACCTGCACCAGCACCAGGTTGTGCGAGGCTTCGGCGATGGCCAGGTGGAACTGCGCGTCGGCGCGCGCCGCCAGCTCGGCGTGGCCGCTTTGCTGGTGCTGCAGCATCACCTCGAAGCAGCGCTGGATGTGCGCCTTGTCCTGCGCGGTGGCGCGCTGCGCGGCCAGCCAGGCGGTGCTGGTCTCCAACGCGTGGCGCGTCTCCAGCACGTCGTAGCGGTAGTGCGGGTCGGCATCCATCAGGCCGGCCAGGGGCTGCATGGCCTCCTGCAGCCAGTGGGCCGTGGGGCGCGACTGCACGTAGGTGCCGTCGCCGCGCCGCGCCGAGAGCACGCCCTGGCTGACCAGCTTCTGGATGGCCTCGCGCACCGAGGTGCGCGACACCCCCAGCACCTCGGCCAGTTGCCGCTCCGCGGGCAGCTTCTGTCCGGGCTGCAGTCCGCGTTCCTGCACCAGGGCAAGGAGTTTCTCGACAACGTGATCGGCCAGGCGCATGGGGTGCTCTCAGATTCCAGGGTTTCAATGGCCCGGAATCATCCACGTAAACACGTAGGCCTGCAGCGTCGTGATGATGCCGATGATGACGGCGAAGGCCAGGCTGTGCTTGACGGTGAAGCGGAACAGGTCCGACTCCTTGCCCGCCAGGCCGACGGCCGCGCAGGCGATGGCGATGGACTGGGGCGAGATCATCTTGCCGGTCACGCCGCCGGTGGTGTTGGCCGCCACGGTGAGCACCTGGGGCAGGCCCAGCTGCTGCGCGGTGGTGGCCTGCAGCGCGGCGAACAGCGCGTTGGCCGAGGTGTCCGAGCCCGTCAGGAACACGCCGATCCAGCCCAGGAAGGGCGAGAAGAACGTGAACGCCTGGCCGGTGTGCGCCAGCGCCAGGGCCAGCGTGGCCGACAGGCCCGAGTAGTTGGCCACGAAGGCGAACGCCAGCACCATGCCGATGGAGTAGATCGGGATGGCCAGTTCCTTGAACGTCTCGCCCAGCGTGGCCACCGCCTTGGCGGGCGACAGGCGCGTGAAGGCGATGGTGATGATGGCCGCGATCAGGATGGCCGTGCCCGTGGCCAGCAGCCAGTTGAAGGTGTAGACCGCGCCGTAGGGCGTGACCTTGGCGACGACGGGCGGCGCCTTTTCCACCAGGTTGTGCAGGAACGGCACCGGGATGTTGATGATGGTCGAGGCCAGCGGGCCGCCGGCGGCGAACAGCGCCTTGAAGGGCTTGATGCTCCACACCGTCACCATGGCGGTGAGGATGATGAAGGGCGACCACGCCTTGGCGATGGCGCCGGCCGTCAGCGGCTGGCGGGTGGCGGGCGCGGCAGGCTGTGCCACGGCCTTGGCGCCGCCCTCGGCCTCGAAGCGGAAGATGCGCTTGGGCTGCCAGACCTTGAGGAAGGCCGTCAGCGCCACCAGCGACACGATGGCCGAGGTGATGTCCGGCAGCTCGGGGCCGATGTAGTTGGCCGTGAGGAACTGCATGACCGCGAACGAGCCGCCGCCCACCAGCACGGCGGGCCAGGTTTCCTTGACGCCGCGCCAGCCGTCCATGATGGCCATGAGCCAGAACAGCACGATCACGGTCATGAACGGCAGCTGGCGCCCGGCCATCTGGCCGATGGCGAACGCATCCACGCCCGACACCTGGCCGGCCACGATGATCGGAATGCCCATGGCGCCGAAGGCCACGGGCGCGGTGTTGGCGATCAGGCACAGGCCGGCGGCGTACAGCGGCTTGAAGCCCAGGCCCACCAGCAGCGCCGCCGTGATGGCCACGGGCGCGCCGAAGCCGGCCGCGCCCTCCAAGAAGGCGCCGAAGCAGAAGCCCACCAGGATGAGCTGCAGCCGCTGGTCGGGCGTGACCGAGAGGATCGACGAGCGGATGACGTCGAACTGCCCCGTCTTGACCGAGATTTTGTAGAGGAACACCGCGGCCACGATGATCCAGGCGATGGGCCACAGGCCGTAGAAGAAGCCGTACACGGCCGAGGCCAGCGCCGCGCTCACGGGCATCTTGTAGAACAGCAGCGCCACGCCCAGGGCCAGCAGCACCGTGATGGTGCCGGCCTGGTAGCCCTTGAGGCGCAGCCGGGTCAGCGCGAGGAAGAAGAAGACGATGGGAATGAGCGCGACCAGGGCCGAGATCCAGATGTTCCCGGCGGGGTCGTAGTTCTGTTGCCAGAGGGTTTGCATGGCCGTTGTGCGAAGTGCGTTGTGCGGGCCGGTGGGCCTGCGGGGTCAGTCTCCTCCAGTCGCGCACCGCGGGCGGTGCGGCCTCCGGTGGCTTGCGGCACGGGTCGGGCGGACCCGGGCACCGGCTGGCGCAAGAGGCGGACTGGCTACGTCTCGTGCTGCAGCGCACAAGGGCAAAACCAAATTGGTATTACCAATGAAGCCGTTAGCACAAAGTGGAGCGATTCTCTGGCTTTATTTAAACCACAATGACAGGGTTAACACCTATTTAACAATCAATCATCGAAATAAATTTCAATTGGTCATACCAATAAGAATTTATTGGGTTCACAAAGGCACGCCCCGCAACGGCGCATGGCGCGGCGGGTGAAGGTGTGGAATCAGGTTACAGGCACGCTGCTGCCGTCCGGCGCGCGGGCGCAGGATGCGCATGCCGGCCCGCTCATTTATTCATAGCTGCTTGCGCTTGCTGTATAAGCGCTGGAGGCCGTTTTGGCCATGAAGGCGGAACGCGCCTGGGCCGCTTCAGAGCGCGTGCGCCAGCCGCCCCAGCGTGGCCAGCGCGGCTTCGCTGCGCGCGTTCCATTCCTGGCCGTAGTTCAGCCGCAGGCAGTGCGCGAAACCGCGCGAGGCCGAGAAGATCGGGCCCGGCGCGATGCTGATGCCGTGCTGCAGCGCCTGGCGGTGCAGCCGCAGCGTGTCGGCGCCTTCGGGCAGCTCCACCCACAGGAAGTACCCCCCCGCCGGCTGCGTGGCGCGCGTGCCGGGCGGGAAGTGCGCGGCCACGGCTTCGGCCACGCGCGCCTGGCGCGCGGCCAGGGTCTGGCGCAGGCGGCGCAGGTGCTTGTCGAAGCCGCCGCGCTGCAGGTAGTCGGCCAGCGCCGCCTGCACCGGGGCCGAGGCGCCGAGCGTGGTGGTCAGCTTCTGGCGCGCCACGGCCTGGGCGAAGCGCCCCGGCGCGGCCCAGCCGAGCCGGTAGCCGGGTGCCAGGCATTTGGAGAACGAGCCGCAGTGCAGCACCAGCCCGTCGCGGTCGAAGGCCTTGGCGGGCAGCGGGCGCCGGTCGCCGAAGTACAGCTCGGCGTACACGTCGTCCTCGATCAGCGGCACGCCGTGGCGCGCCAGCAGCGCCACCAGCGCCTGCTTCTTGTCCTCGGGCATGAGGCTGCCCAGCGGGTTCTGGAACGTGGTCATGAGCCAGCAGGCCTGCGGGCGGTGGCGCGCGATGGCGTGCTCCAGCGCCGCCAGGTCGATGCCCTCGCGCGGGTGCGTGGGCACCTCGATGGCCTGCAGGCCCAGGCGCTCCAGCGCCTGCAGCGCGGCGTAGAAGGTCGGCGACTCGACCACCACGGCGCCGCCGGGCCGGGTAACGGCAGCCAGGCACAGGTTCAGCGCCTCCAGCGCGCCGTTGGTGACGACGATCTCGTCGGTGTGCACCCGCAGCCCGTCGGCCAGGTAGCGCAGCGCGATCTGGCGGCGCAGCGCCGGGTTGCCGGGGGTCAGGTCGTCCACCGTGCTCCACGGGTCGAGCGCGGGCGCCATGGCCGCCAGCGACTGGCCCAGGCGCGCCAGCGGAAACAGCTGCGGGCTGGGAAAGGCCGAGCCGAAGGCCACGGTGTCGCGCGTGCGGGTGGCCTCCAGCACCTCGAACACCAGCTCGCTCACGTCCACGGCAATGGAGGCGTCGGCGGGCCGCGAGGCGTGGTCGGGCTCGGGCGGGCGCTTGCGCGCGCCCTCGCTCACGTAGTAGCCCGAACGCTCGCGCGCGCGCACCAGCCCGCGCGCTTCCAGCAGGTAGTAGGCCTGGAACACCGTCGAGGCGCTGATGCCCCGGCTCTCGCAGGTGTGGCGTACCGAGGGCAGGCGGTCGCCCGGGCGCAGCACGCCGGCGCGGATCGAGGCCTCGATGTCGGCCGCCAGGCTCTCGTAGCGCTTCGGCGCGGGCGGCTGCATGGCCTGCTTCAGCGGCACACGCCGTCCACGAACACCTTGAGCTGGCCGCTCTCGAAGGCGGTCCACTGCTCGTCGCAGGTCAGCGGCGCGGTGGCGATGAGGGCCACGCGGTCGCTGGGCGTGGTGCAGGTGGAGAAGTCCAGGCGCAGGTCTTCGTCGCTCAGGCGCGCGCTGGCGAAGGGGTGGCGCCGCTCGATGTAGTGCAGGTGCGTCGAGGCATGGGCCCACAGCGCCAGCCCGTTGGAGAGCAGGAAGTTGAAGGTGCCGTGCGGCGCGATGCGCGCGGCCAGCTCGCGCAGCGTGAGCGTGAGCTCGTCGATGGTGGGCACGCCCGCGTGCGACTTGGACAGCTCCTGCATGATCCAGCAGAAGGCGTGCTCGCTGTCGGTGCTGCCCACAGGCTGGAAATGCGCGTGCAGGCGCGGGCGGAAGTCCTTCAGGTCGCCGTTGTGCGCGAACACCCAGTAGCGCCCCCACAGCTCGCGCACGAAGGGGTGGCAGTTCTCCAGGCTCACCACGCCCTGCGTGGCCTTGCGGATGTGCGCGATGACGTTGCGGCTCTTGACCGGGTAGCGCCGGATCAGCTCGGCCACGGGCGAATCCACCGCCCGCTCATGGTCGACGAAATGGCGCAGGCCCTTGTCCTCGAAGAAGGCGATGCCCCAGCCATCGGTGTGGTCGCCCGTGACCCCGCCGCGCCGGGCGAAGCCTGTGAAGCTGAAGCGCACGTCGGTGGGCGTGTTGCAGTTCATTCCGAGCAGTTGGCACATGGCGGGCAGGTCAGGTTCAGGAGGGGCGTCCGGGTTCGGGTTCGCGCAGTTGCCAGGCCGCCGCGAGCGCGACCAGGCACAGGCCGGTGAGCATCAGAAAGGTTTCGGCGAAGGCGGCGCTGCGGCTGGCGCTCGCCGCCGTGCCGGCCAGCGTGGCGCCGTGCGCCGCCAGGCGCCATTCCAGCACGATACCGCACAGGCTCACGCCGGCCGCGCCGCCAAGCATGCGGATGAAGCTGATGGCGCTCGACCCCTGCGAGATCAGCGCCTTGTCCAGCGGGCGCATGGCGCCCAGGTTGAGCGACGGCAGGATGAAGCCCAGGCCGACGCGCCCGATGATGGTCACGGCCACCAGCAGCCACAGCGCCGCGCCCGGCCGCACCAGCACCATGAGCGCGAACGACGCCGCCAGCAGCGCCAGCCCGGTGCCCACCAGCAGCGGCGTGGGCCGCCGGTCGGCCAGGCGCCCCACCAGCGCGATGGTGGCCGCCAGCGCGATGCCCGCCGGCAGCATGATGGCGCCCACGTGCGAGGCCGAGAGCTGCAGCCCCAGCTGCATGAACACGGGCAGCAGGTAGGTGGAGCCGAACAGCGCCGTGCCGTAGATGAAGGCCACCACGCAGCCCATGGCGAACTGGCGGTAGCCGAACAGGCGCAGGTCCATCAGCGGCTTGCCGCCGCGCGCCAGCAGGCGCCGCTGCCACCAGACGAACAGCACCAGCGCGGCCAGCGCCGCGCCCAGCAGCCCGGCCGACTCGCCCGCGGGCCCGCCGTGCAGCGCCACCAGGCCGTTGAGCAGGCACAGCGTGCCGCCGGCGCCCAGCATCAGGCCGCGCCAGTCCAGCCCCGCGCCGTCACCGCCGGCCTCGACGCCGCCCGGCGCGGTGACCGGCACGAACCGGTACGCCAGCCACAGCGAGGCCAGGCACAGGGGCACGACCATGAAGAAGATGGAGCGCCAGCCGAACCAGTCCACCAGCAGCCCGCCGATGCTCGGCCCGATGGCGGGCGCCAGCACCACGCCCATGCCGAAGATGCCGCTGGCGCGGCCCTGCTCGTGCGGCTGGAAGGCGTAGAGGATGATGACCGCCGGAATCGGCTGCACCACGCCGGCCGCCAGCCCCTCGGCCACGCGCGCGGCCAGCACCAGCCAGTACTCCCTGGCCAGCCCGCCGCCGATGCCGCCCGCCATGAGCAGCAGCACCGCGCCGACGTAGGTGGCGCGGTAGCCGAAGCGCGCCAGCAGCCACGGCGTGGTCAGCATGGCCACGGTGGTGGCCACCATGAAGCCCGAGGTGACCCACTGCGCGCGCTCCTGCCCCAGCGCGAAATGGTGGCTCATGTCGGGAATGGCCACGTTCACGATGGTCGAGGAAATGATGGAGGCCATCGTGCCCACCATCACGCTGAGCAGCAGCAGCCAGCGGTAGCGCTCGCCGTAGCGGGCCTTGAGCGCGGCGGCGGAATCGGTCATGGCGGTGCCCTATACGGCCCCTGGCCCTTGAAACCGGCACGGCCCGGGCCAGCGGACGCCGCGCAAGGGCCGCCCCAGAGCGCGGGCAGCGTCCCCCTTCCCGTAGCGCGAAGCGCGTAGAGAGAAGGGGGAAGCGGCGCAGCCGCTCAGGGGGTTGCTCACTGTTTATCCAGCCAGAGCTGGCCGCCCGTGGCCCAGTTCTCGCGCTTCACGTCGGTGATCAGGATGTCCACCGACTCGGGCGCGCCGCCGAGGATCTCCACCGAGACGCGCGTGATTGCCTCGGCCAGCTTGCGCTTCTGTTCAACGGTGCGGCCTTCCATCATTTCGATGTGGTACGTGGGCATGGATGTTCCTCAGGGTGCGGGGGATGAAGGGGCTTCGATGATAGGGGCGGCCGGCACCTCGCGCGCGCACAGCGGGCAGATGCAGCTTTGCCCGCGCTGCTGCGGCGCCAGGCGCGCCAGCGCAGCGCGCGACACCGGCTGGGCCATGCACCAGCAGCCCTGCGCCGGCTGCCCGGCGGCGACGGCGCATTGGTTGGACTGGCCGCACAGCGGGCAGTGGCGGGTGTCGGTGGCGGGCGGCATGCGGGCGGGCGTCAAAAAAGAAAGAACGGCACCCAGGGGTGCCGTTCTCATTGTGAATCAAATTGGCCTCCAGCGCTTGCGTGGCAAGCGCTGGCAGCTATTGATTTGATAGTTTTCAGGCGGCGGCCGCGGCCTTCACCTTCAGGCGCCAGGCGTGCAGCAGCGGCTCGGTGTAGCCGCTGGGCTGCGCCACGCCCTTGAACACCAGGTCGCAGGCGGCCTGGTAGGCCATGGATTCGGCGAAGCGGCCGTGCATGCGCTGGTACAGCGGGTCGCCAGCGTTCTGCTGGTCCACCTTGGCGGCCATGCGCTCGAAGGTGGCGCGCACCTGGCCTTCGCTGACGATGCCGTGCAGCAGCCAGTTGGCCACGTGCTGGCTGGAGATGCGCAGCGTGGCGCGGTCTTCCATCAGGCCGATGTCGTTGATGTCCGGCACCTTGGAGCAGCCCACGCCCTGGTCCACCCAGCGCACCACGTAGCCGAGGATGCCCTGGATGTTGTTGTCCAGCTCCTGCTGCTTCTCGGTGTCGCTCCAGTTCGGGTTGCTGCTCACGGGCACGGTGAGCAGGCCGGTGAGCAGGTTGTCGCGCTCGGCGTTGGCGTCGATCTTCTCCATCTCGGCCTGGATGTCGCTCACCTTCACCTGGTGGTAGTGCAGCGCGTGCAGCGTGGCGCCCGTGGGGCTGGGCACCCAGGCGGTGTTGGCGCCGGCCTTGGGGTGGGCGATCTTCTGCTCCAGCATGGCGGCCATCAGGTCGGGCATGGCCCACATGCCCTTGCCGATCTGCGCCTTGCCGCGCAGGCCCATCGACAGGCCCACCAGCACGTTGTTGCGCTCGTAGGACTGGATCCAGGCGCTGGTCTTCATGTCGCCCTTGCGGATCATCGGGCCGGCGTGCATGGCGGTGTGCATCTCGTCGCCGGTGCGGTCGAGGAAGCCGGTGTTGATGAAGGCCACGCGGCTGGCGGCCGCGGCTATGCAGGCCTTGAGGTTGACCGAGGTGCGGCGCTCCTCGTCCATGATGCCCAGCTTCACGGTGTTGGCGGCCAGGCCCAGCACCTGCTCGACGCGGCCGAACAGCTCGCTGGCAAAGGCCACTTCGGCCGGGCCGTGCATCTTCGGCTTGACGATGTAGACGCTGCCCGTGCGGCTGTTGCGGATGCCGTTGGCGCCCAGGCCCTTGAGGTCGTGCAGCGCGATGGTGGTGGTCACCATGGCGTCCATGATGCCCTCGGGGATCTCCCGGCCCTCGGCACCCCACAGGATGGCCGGGTTGGTCATCAGGTGGCCCACGTTGCGCACGAACATCAGCGAGCGGCCGTGCAGGCTCACGGGCTTGCCGTCGGCGCCGGTGTACTGGCGGTCGGCGTTCAGGCCGCGCGTCATGGGCTTGCCGCCCTTGTCGAAGGTCTCGGTCAGCGTGCCCTTGAGGATGCCCAGCCAGTTGGCGTAGCCCAGCACCTTGTCGTCGGCGTCCACCGCGGCCACCGAGTCCTCCAGGTCGAGGATGGTGGACAGCGCGGCTTCCAGCACCACGTCGGCCACGCCGGCGGCGTCGGTCTTGCCGATGAGCGTTTCACGATCGATGCGGATGTCGATGTGCAGGCCGTTGTGCGCCAGCAGCACCGACGAGGGGGCGGCGGCGTCACCCTGGTAGCCGGCGAACTGCGCCGCGTCCTTCAGGCCGGTCGTGCCGCCGTCCTTGAGCGCGACGGCCAGTTGGCCGCCTTCCACGCGGTAGCCGGTAGCGTCCTGGTGCGAGCCCGTGGCCAGCGGCGCGGCCTGGTCCAGCACGCCGCGCGCGAAGGCGATGACCTTGGCGCCGCGCACCGGGTTGTAGCCCTTGCCCTTTTCGGCGCCGTCGGCCTCGCTGATGGCGTCGGTGCCGTACAGCGCGTCGTACAGCGAGCCCCAGCGGGCATTGGCAGCATTCAGCGCATAGCGTGCGTTCAGGATCGGCACCACCAGCTGCGGGCCGGCCTGCGTAGCCAGCTCGGCGTCCACGTTGGCGGTGGTGGCCTGGGCGTTGGCCGGCTGGGGTACCAGGTAGCCGATGGTTTCGAGGAATTTGCGGTAGCCCGCCATGTCCTGGATCGGGCCAGGGTGGGCCTTGTGCCAGGTGTCCAGCTCGGCCTGCAGGCGGTCGCGCTCGGCCAGCAGGGCGGCGTTCTTGGACGCGAGGTCGGCCACGATGGCGCCGAAGCCCTGCCAGAAGGCGGCGGCGTCCACGCCCGTGCCGGGCAGCACCTGGTCTTCGATGAAGCGGTAGAGGTTTTCGGCCACTTGCAGGCCGTGCACGGAAATGCGCTGGGTCATGGTCTTGCTTTCACTCGGAGTTGATGAAGGGGGGGGCCGCGGCGCCCGGGGGCACCGCTGGCGATTCCATGGCGTGACTGTATTGGATACCGGCGCGAACATTAAGATGGGGAAACAACACTTATCCATTACGGAAAAGTCATTAATCCCTTTCAGCCCCAGGGCACGGGGCGAAGTACTGCGCGATGGTGCGGTAATCAGGCGCAAAGCTGGATTATTCTTTACTTCCGCACACATAATTCACGCCATGGACAAACTCAAGGCGTTCGAGTCTTTCGTCTCGGTGGCAACGCGCGGCAGTCTCACGGCGGCGGCCAAGGTGGAGGGCGTGGCACCCGCCATCATGGGGCGGCGCCTCGATGCGCTGGAGGAGCGCCTGGGCGTCAAGCTGCTGGTGCGCACCACGCGCCGCATCACGCTCACGCACGAGGGCAGCGCCTTCCTGGAGGACTGCCAGCGCCTGCTGGCCGACGTGGCCAACGCCGAGGCCAGCGTCTCGGCCGGGGGCGTGAAGGCCACGGGCCACCTGCGCATCACCGCGCCGGCGGGCTTCGGGCGGCGCCACGTGGCGCCGCTGGTGCCGCTGTTCCACGAGCTGCACCCCGACGTGACCATTTCGCTGAACCTCAGCGACCGCGTGGTCGATCTGGCGGGCGAGGGTTTCGACTGCGCCGTGCGCGTGGGCGACCTGCCCGACTCCGCGCTGGTGAGCGTGCGCATCGCCGACAACCGGCGCCTGTGCGTGGCCACCCCCGGCTACCTGCAGCGCCACGGCACGCCGCGCCACCCCGGCGAGCTGGTGCAGCACACCTGCCTCACGCTGTCGAGCGAGGCCTCGCAGACGCGCGGCTGGGCGTTCCGCATGCCGGTCGATGGCGGTGGCACCGAAGTGGTGTACCTGAAGCCGGGTGGGCCGCTCGACTGCTCCGACGGCCAGGTGCTGCACGACTGGTGCCTGGGCGGCTGGGGCATCGCCTGGCGCAGCACCTGGGAGGTGGAGTCGGAAATCGCCGCCGGGCTGCTGGTGCCGGTGCTGGAGGAGTTCGCCGCGCCGCCCAACGGCATCTTCGTCGTTTTTCCGCAGCGCAAGCACATGCCGCTGCGCGTGCGCCTGTGGATCGAGTTCCTCAAGCGCCACTACGCCGAGCCCGCCTTCTGGCGCCGCAGCGGCGCGCCCATGCCCGTGTCGCCCGCCTGAGAACATGCCGGGCATGGCAGACTGCGTGCCATGTCCGAGCCCACGCTGCTGGTCGCCGATGACCACCCCCTGTTCCGCGCTGCCGTGCTGCACGTGCTGCGCGAGCGCCTGCCGCAGTTCCGCACGCTGGAGGCCGCCAGCGCTGCCACGCTGGGTACGGCGCTGCAGGAGCACCCCGAGGTGGAGCTGGTGCTGCTGGACCTGAGCATGCCCGGCACGCGCGGCTTCTCGGCGCTGCTGCACGTGCGCGGCGAGTACCCCGAGCTGCCGGTGGTGGTGATCTCGTCGAACGACCATCCGCGCGTCATCCGCCGCGCCCAGCAGTTCGGCGCGGCCGGGTTCATCCCCAAGTCGGCCCCGGCCGAGGCCATGGGCGAGGCCATCGCCACGGTGCTTGACGGCGGCAGCTGGTTTCCGCCCATGGCGGCCGAGCGCTCCGAGGCCGACGCCGAGCTGGCCGCGCGCCTGGCGCAGCTTACGCCGCAGCAGTTCCGCGTGCTGCTGTGCCTGGCCGACGGGCTGCTCAACAAGCAGATCGCGGCCGAGCTGGGGCTGGCGGAGAACACCGTCAAGGTGCACGTCACGGCGATCCTGAAGAAGCTCGCCTGCTACAGCCGCACGCAGGCGGCGGTGCTGGTCAAGAGCCTGGAGGCGGAAGACGGCGCGGCCTGAGAACGTATATGGACGCCCCGAATAAGCCAAGCCCTCATGCAGTGCTGTCAAGTAGGTAAAGATTGCACCCGTATATCCGGACTTGATGTGGCATGAGCCACGGTCCCTGATGGGATTCGCTGGCGGATTTCCTATCGGTTCAGCGCACTCGAAGTGCTACGTTCTCATCGGATTGCATCCACCACGGTCTGACCTGTCTTGCCATCACTTCATGATTGCTTGAGCAATCGGTGGTTTTGCTCCCTGTCGTCGTTGTTCCTGCCGTAGCGGCGCTGTGGCTGCTCAGGCTGCTTGCCGTGTGTAGCCTGACTCGTAACTTCTGTCATGCGCGAGCAAGGCCCACACGATGCGTGCATTCTTGTTGGCCAGCGCCACCGCTGCCACGTTCTTGTTGCGCCGCTGTAGCACGCCATTGACCCAGCGGCATTGCGCACTGTCGGATGCTTTGTTCTGCGTGTGGTAGATCACCGAGCGTGCACCGTGAATCAGCAAGGTTCGCAAATAGGTGTCGCCCCGCTTGCTGATGCCCAGCAAGTTTTGCTTGCCCCCGCTGGAGTGCTGGCGTGGCACAAGGCCCAGCCAGGCAGCCACTTGTCGACCATCCTTGAAGTGCCTGGCATCGCCCAACGAAGCGACCAATGCGCAAGCCGTCACGGGGCCAATGCCGGGTATCTGTTCGAGCCTGCGGCTCAAATCGCTTTGGCGGTGCCAGGCGACGATTTGCGCTTCCAGTTCCTGAACCTGGCGGTCAAGCTCCTTGAGGTGCTCCAGCAGCTTGTTCATGAGCTGGCGGAACATGCCGAGCAGTTCATTGGAAGCATCCTCGATGAGCTCTGGCACCCGCTGGTGGATGTGGCCGATGCCCTGTGGAATGACCAGCCCAAACTCGGCGAGCAGGCCCCGGATTTGATTGGCTTGCGCGGTGCGGGCCAGGACAAACCCCTGTCGCACCCGGTGCAGGGCCAGTACGCTTTGCTGCTCGATGTTCTTGACGGGCACGAAACGCATGCTCGGGCGGGTAACAGCTTCGCAGATGGCAGCAGCATCGGCGGCATCACTCTTGTTGGTCTTGACGTAGGGCTTGACGAACTGCGGGGCCATCAGGCGCACGGTGTGGCCCATGCCCTGGAGCTTGCGTGCCCAGTGATGGGCGCTGGCGCAAGCTTCCATGCCGATCAGACAGGCGGGTAGGTTGGCAAAGAATGCCGCTATCTGGTTGCGCTTGAGCGGCTTGTTGAACACTGCCCGACCGTGTTCATCAACGCCGTGGACTTGAAACACATTCTTGGCCAGATCGATGCCAATGGTTGTAACCTTCATGGTGGACGCTCCTGCTCGTTGAAGTGGAAGAGAACTGACGTCTCCACTTTGGCACTTTGATGCCGTTTAGGGTAGGGGCGTCCATCCCATTGGTTCACGTTCTGAACGCCGTCCCCCTCAGCGCGGTACCTGGAACGCGGCCTTCTCCACCACCCGCGCAGGCACGCCGCCCTGCGCCTCCACCGTGAAATACACCGTGTGCGAGCCTGCAGGCGCCGCGCCGTAGGGAATGCGCAGGCGCACCGGCACCCAGCGGGCCTGCGTGGCGTCGACCTCGGCATCGCGGTCTTCGGCGGCCACGGCCAGCCCGTCCAGCCCCTGCGCGCTGATGCGGTAGCGCTGCGGCGCCTCGGTGGCGTTCATGATCTGCAGGCGGTACAGGTTTTCCAGCTGGCCGCCGGAGACGATGCGCGCCAGCACGGCGCGGTCGCTCACCACGTCCACCTTCAGCGGCGTGCGCAGCGCCATGCTGGCCACCAGCGCCACGCACAGCACCACCAGCGCGCCGGTATAAATCAGCACGCGCGGGCGCGCCACGCGGCGCAGCATCTGCGCGGTGCTCCAGCGGCTGTCCATGCCGTTGGGCGTGGCGTAGCGGATCAGGCCACGCGGCGCGCCCACCTTGTCCATCACGCTGTTGCAGGCGTCCACGCACAGGCCGCAGCCGATGCACTCGTACTGCAGGCCGTCGCGGATGTCGATGCCCACCGGGCACACCTGCACGCACAGCGAGCAGTCGATGCAGTCGCCCAGGTGGCTGGCGGGGGCGCCAGCCTTCTTGCTGCGCGCGCCGCGCGGCTCGCCGCGCTGGGTGTCGTAGGTGACGATGAGCGTGTCCTTGTCGAACATGGCGCTCTGGAAACGCGCATACGGGCACATGTACTTGCACACCTGCTCGCGCAGGAAGCCAGCGTTGCCGTAGGTGGCGAAGCCGTAGAACAGCACCCAGAACATCTGCCACGGGCCGTGCAGCGCCAGCAGCTCCACGCCGAGCTGGCGAATCGGCACGAAGTAGCCCACGAAGGTGAAGCCCGTCCAGAGCGACACGGCGATCCACGCGCTCTGCTTGGCGGACTTCTTCCACAGCTTCTCGGCCGTCCAGCCGCCGTTGTCCAGGCGCAGGCGCGCGCTGCGGTCACCCTCGATGCGGTGCTCGATCCACAGGAAGATTTCGGTGTACACCGTCTGCGGGCACGAGAAACCGCACCACAGCCGCCCAGCCACCGCCGTGAACAGGAACAGCGACAGCGCCGAGATGATGAGCAGTCCGGTCAGGTAGATGAAGTCCTGCGGGTACAGCACCAGCCCGAACAGGTAGAAGCGCTTGACCTCCAGGTCGAACAGCACCATCTGGCGCTCGCCCCACTGCAGCCACGGCAGGCCGTAGAACACCAGCTGCGTGAGCCATACCATGGCCCAGCGCCAGTTGGCGAACACGCCCTGGATGGAGCGGGGGTGGATTTTCTGCCGGGCCTCGTAGAACGAGCTGCCAGCGGCGGCGATGGGAATGACTTTGCGCGGCTTCCCGTCTGGGTGGGAATGCTTCGTGGGGGACATGTGGGCCTCGTAACCGGCACCGGACCGCACCACTGCGGGCCCCGGTCGCCTGCCCCGCACTATGGCGCGGACACCCGCGCAGAAACAGCAGCAGATGCTGCCCGATGGGGCATACCAGATGCGGCGCGCCCAGCCATCGGCCCCAAAAGAAGCGCCCAGCGCTTGCCAAGCAAGCGCTGGGCGCTATTCATTCAGGAGCAATCAGCGCGCCGCGCGCGGACGCCTCCTGTGCCAGCGGAAGATCAGGCCAGCAGCGCGTTCACGCGCTTGACGTAGGCCGCCGGGTCTTCGGGCAGGCCGCCTTCGGCCAGCAGGGCCTGGTCGAACAGGATGTGCGCCAGGTCGTGGAAGTGCACGCTGCCGTCGAGCTTCTTCACCAGCGCGTGCTCGGGGTTCACTTCCAGCACGGGCTTGGCGTCGGGGGCCTTCTGGCCGGCCTGCTTGAGCAGGCGCGCGAGCTGGTTGCTCATGCCGCCGTCCTGCACCACGAGGCAGGCGGGCGAATCGACCAGGCGCGTGGTGGCGCGCACGTCCTCGGCCTTGTCCTTGAGGGCTTCCTTGAGCTGGGCCAGCACGGGCTTGAAGGCTTCGGCGGCCTCCTCGGCGGCCTTCTTCTCGGCCTCGTCCTGCAGCTTGCCCAGGTCCACCGCGCCCTTGGCCACGGACTGCAGCGGCGTGCCGTCGAAGTCCTGCAGGTAGTTCAGCGCCCACTCGTCCACGCGGTCGGTCATGAGCAGCACCTCGATGCCCTTCTTCTTGAAGACTTCGAGCTGCGGGCTGTTCTTGGCCGCCGCCAGCGTGTCGGCGGTGATGTAGTAGATGGCTTCCTGCCCTTCCTTCATGCGCGCCTTGTAGTCGGCGAAGGACACGCTCGGCGTGTCGGCGCTGGTGGAGGCGAAGCGCAGCAGCTTGGCGATGCGCTCGCGGTTGCCGAAGTCCTCGCCCAGGCCTTCCTTGAGCACGGCGCCGAACTCGGCGTAGAACTGCGTGTACTTGCCTTCCTTGGCCTTGTCGTCGGCGTCCACCACGTCGGTGACGCCGTCGGCTTCGGCGCCGGCTTCGTGCCGGTCGTGCTTGGCCAGGTCTTCGAGCATGGAGAGCACGCGCTTGACCGAGCCGTCGCGGATCAGGCGCACGTCGCGGCTTTCCTGCAGCAGCTCGCGGCTCACGTTCAGCGGCAGGTCGGCCGAGTCGATCACGCCCTTGACGAAGCGCAGGTAGCTGGGCATCAGCGACTCGGCATCGTCCATGATGAACACGCGCTTGACGTAGAGCTTGATGCCGGCGTGCTTGTCGCGCTGGTACAGGTCGAACGGCGCCTTGGCCGGGATGTACAGCAGCTGCGTGTACTCGGTGTTGCCCTCGACGCGGTTGTGGCTCCAGGTCAGCGGGTTCTCGTAGTCGTGGCTGATGGCCTTGTAGAAATCCTGGTACTGCTCGTCGGTGATGTCCTTCTTCGGCCGCGTCCACAGCGCGCTGGCCTTGTTGACGGTCTCCCACTCGCCGGTCTTGGCCATGGCGCCGGGCTCGCCCTCCTTCTCGCTCTCCTTCCATTCCTCTTTTTCCATGAGGATGGGCAGGCTGATGTGGTCGGAGTACTTGCCGATGACCTGCTTGAGCTTCCAGGCGTTGAGGAACTCCTCGGCGTCGTCGCGCAGGTGCAGGATGACGCTGGTGCCGCGCGCAGCGCGCGTGATGGACTCGACCTCGAAGTCGCCCGTACCGCCGCTGATCCAGCGCACGCCCTCCTCGGCCTTCATGCCGGCGCGGCGCGACTCGACGGTGATCCTGTCGGCCACGATGAAGCCCGAGTAGAAGCCCACGCCGAACTGGCCGATGAGCTGGCCTTGCTCGGAAGCCGACGCCTTCTGGTCGCCCGAGAGCTTGCCCATGAAGTCCTTGGTGCCGCTCTTGGCGATGGTGCCCAGGTGGTCGATGGCCTCCTGCGTGCTCATGCCGATGCCGTTGTCGGTGATGGTGAGCGTCCTGGCCTCCTTGTCGAACGCCACGCGCACTTCGAGGTTCGGCGCGTCCTCGTACAGCCCGGCGTCGTTCAGCGCCTCGAAGCGCAGCTTGTCGCAGGCGTCGGAGGCGTTGGAGACCAGCTCGCGCAGGAAGATCTCGGGGTTGGAGTACAGCGAATGCGTGACCAGGTGCAACAGTTGCGCGACTTCGGCCTGGAAGGAATGGGTTTGCTTGCTCATAGAGGTTTTACGGGACGGATGCGGTTCAAAAAACGGCGGCGCGGTTAAGCGCCTGCAAGCGTGCATGTAGGGGCGGACGCGCAGGTTTCAACCCATGGCACAGCAACATCAAAAATGAGAGCTGCTAGCGCTTGCCTAGCAAGGGCTGGAGCGACTTTTTGCTTGTATTCCTATTCGGCCAGCCATTGGGTCAGCTGCCGGGCCACGCCGGCATGGCTGAGCAGATCCATGTGCCCGGCCTGGTGCACCACGTACCGGCGCGTGCGCGCAAACGCCAGGCCACGCGCCGGGTCGTCATGCATGCCCAGGGCGCTGTGCAGGGGCACCAGCCCGTCGCCCAGCAGGCGCTCGGCCAGCGGGCAGCGGCGCGCCGCCAGCGTGGCGGCCACGGTGAAGCATTCCACCCCGGCGGGCAGCGGCACGGGGGTGCGCCGGTCGGGGCTGCGGCGGAAGCGGTCGCGGCCCTGCCAGTCGGCGTCGAGCACGTGGCCATAGCGCAGGTCGGTGATGCCCGCGCTGCGCAACTGGCCCAGGCGCGCGAACGGGCGGCTGTACGGCGTGCTGCCCAGCAGCACGTCCACCCAATGGCCCGCGCGCTCCAGCGGCGCGCCATGGTGCGGCGTGCCCAGGAAGACGATGCGGCGCAGCTGCGCCGGCCAGCGGTGGCCGGCCTCGGCGCCGTAGCGGCAGGCGCTGCGCGCCACCAGCCCGCCCATGCTGTGCACGAGCACGCTGAACTCCTGCACCGGCACGGGCCAGGCGGCCAGCAGCGCCTCGATATGGCCGGCCAGCTCGCGCCCGTTGAGCGAGGTATGCAGGCCGGTGTTGTAGCGCACGTAGACCGGGGTATAGCCCAGCGCCCGGGCCAGGTGCGCGCCATGGTCGTGGCCCGCGCGCTGCCATTGCAGGTCGTTCATGCACAGGCCGTGCACCAGCAGCAGCACCTTGCCGGTGGCCGCGCCCGAGGCCTGCAGCGCCGCCAGGTCGAGCGCGCGGCCCTGCTGGCGCAGTTCCATCGGCACGGCCAGCGGGTTGCCGTCGGCGGCCAGGCGGTCGCCCATCACGCCGTTGAGGGCCGACAGCACGGCCTCGCGCTCGGCGGGCGGCGCGGCGTCCGGGCCGCCCGTGGCGCGCTCCAGGAAGGGTTCGAGCCGCAGCAGCGCGGCCTGCAGCCCGGCATCGACCAGGCGCGTCACGCCCTCGATGCTGCGGTAGACCATGCCGGTGAGCCCGCGCGTGCGGCCCGCCTCGGCTGCGCCGGGCAGGCCCATAGTGCCGAGCACCGACTGGTGCACGCCCTCGGCGATGCGCGCCACGCCGGCCGTGGCCTGGGTGGCCAGGCGCGCCGCGCCGCGCAGGTCGCTGGCGCGCAGCTGCCGCAATGCGGTGCGCGCGGTCTTGTCCGGCCGGGACGCGGGAGGTGTGGCCATGGGGTGCTCCAGAACAGGAAGGGAGGCCCAGTGTGGCATGGCGCGCGCAAGCGGGCCGTGCTGCACGGCGCGGCTTCGGGCCAAAACAGGCTCCAGCCCTTGCCAGGAAAGCGCGAGCAGCTAGTGTTTGGATAGCAACTCGGCCGGCGGCGCCCACACCAGCGTGCGCAGCGCATCGATGTCGAGCACGCGCAGGCCGCCGTATTCGACGCGGATCAGCCCCTGCGCCTGCAGCGCCGCCAGCGCCTCGTTCACGCGCTGGCGCGACAGGCCCACGAGGTAGGCCAGCTCCTGCTGCGTGATGCGCAGCACCTGGCCCACGCCGGGGTAGAGCACCGGGTTGAACAGCGCCGCCAGGCTGCGCGCCACGCGCACGTCGGGGCTGCCCAGGCGGTCGATCTCGCGCGCCGCGATGAACTGGCCCAGGCGCTCGTTGAGCTGGTTCATGACGAAGCGGTTGAACGGGATCGAGTGGTCGAGCAGCCAGTGGAAGGTGTCGATCGGCAGCCCCGCCACCACGCTCCTGCGCAGCGCCTGGATGTTGTAGCGGTAGGGCTCGCGCTTCACCGCCGTGCCCTCGCCGAACCAGCCGCCCGGGGGCACGCCGGTGAAGGTCATGGTGCCGCCCTGGGCGTTGTCGGCGCTCATCTTGAGCAGGCCGTCCACCAGGCCGAACCAGTAGGTCACAGGGCGGCCGACGCGGCACACGTAGTCGCCCGCCTTGGCGTCGCCGACGACCAGCGTGGCCACCGCGCGCTCGCGCGCCTCGGCCTCGAGCAGGCCCAGCCAGGGAATGCCGTCGAGCTCGCCGCGCGAGGGCGTGCGGCGGCGCTTGTGCAGGGAAAGGTCTTGGCTCATGGCGGGGCTACGGCAATGGGGCGGACGGCGCGGGGCGAAGCGGGAATGCGGCCATGGCGGAGGTGGCATCCATGTTCCCGGCGTGGTCATAATCTACTGGAATACCACGTGACCGATTGTCGTTGCGCGGACAGATTTTTATCTGCCGGAACCGCAATATCCGCCGTTTCACCGCAGCCTGAGGAATTCCAGCATGCCCCACGCCCTCCAGACCCGACTGTCCCGCCGCGCCCTGCTCGCCGGCACCGCCGCCGCGGCCCTGCCCTGGCTGCAGGCGGGCCCGGCCAGCGCGCAGGAAAGCCAGATCGTGCTCGGCCAGAGCACCGACCTGACGGGTCCGCTGGGCGAGCTGGGATCGGCCATGCACCAGGGCGCGCAGGCCGCCTTCGCCGCCGTGAACGCGCGCGGCGGCATCCAGGGCCGCAGCATCGTGCTCAACACGCTGGACGACCAGTACGACGTGCAAAAAGGCCTGGCCAACGCCAGGCAGTTGGTGGCCGACCCCAGCACCTTCGCGCTGTTCAACTGCATGGGCACGGCCAACGTCGAGGCCATGCTGCCCATGGTGCTGGAGTCGGGCATACCGTTCTTCGCGCCCTTCACCGGCGCGCAGCTCAGCCGCGTGCCGCAGCGCAACGTGTTCAACATCCGCGCCAGCTACGCCGAGGAGGCGGAAAAGCTGGTGCAGCACCTGCACACGCTGGGCATCAAGCGCATCGCCATCGCCTACCAGGCCAACAGCTTCGGCAAGGAAGTGTTCAACGCCACGCAGCGCTCCATGGCCAAGCTGGGCCTGCCCGAGGGCCCTTCGGCCACGGTGGAGAACAACGCCAGCGATGCCGCCGCCGCGGCCGCCAAGATCGCCCAGGCCCAGCCCGAGGCCGTGCTGATCGGCCTGGCCGGCAAGCCGGCCATGGAGTTCGTCAAATCCTTCCGCGCGCTGCGCCGCGGCACGGCGCTGTACGGGCTGTCGGTGCTGGGCACGTCGGCCAACATCGCCGCGCTGGGCGCCGACGCCGTAGGCATGGCGCTGACCCAGGTGATGCCGCTGCCCACCAACCCGGTGGTGCCGGTGGCGCGCGAATTCGTGCAGGCCTGGAAGGCCATCGGTGCCAAGACCGAGCCCTCGCACCTGGCGCTGGAGGGCTACATCAACGCCCGGGTGTTCTGCGAAGCACTGCAGCGCGCGGGCAAGAACCCCACGCGCGCCAGCTTCATCGACGCCACCTGGAGCCTGCGCAAGCTCGACCTGGGCGGCTTCGAGGTCCACGCCACCGAGCCGGGGCGCAACGCCTCGCGCTTCGTCGAACTGACCCTGGTCGGGCGCGACGGCAAGTACGTGCGCTGAGCGCCTGTGCGCGGGCGCGTCCGGCCCGCCGCGCCTTCATTTCCTGTTCCCCGCAACGCCTGCATGGGCCCCGCTTCCCGGGCCCGGCACAGCCCTGCGCGGCCGTCGGATACCAGAAGCGGCAAACCCTGGAGTCGAGTAAGGTTAACCCGATGGGGAGTTTCCCGTAAATTGTCGTTGGCAAGACATATTGACGTCAAAGTTCTCCCTACCATTGCTTGCAAATTCATAGGTGAGGCATGAGCGTGCCGAACCCGCCCTCTTTGGTGAACCACAGGAACAACCGTCCATGAGCACCACGTTTCCGCATCTGCTGCTAAAGCATGCCGCCGAGCGCCCCGATGCCCCGGCGCTGCGCGAAAAAGAATATGGCATCTGGCAAACCTGGAGCTGGTCCGACACGGCCCGCACCGTGCGCCACATGGCCTGCGGTCTGGCCGCGCTGGGCCTGCAGCGTGGCCAGAACCTGGCCCTGATCAGCGACAACCGGCCGCACCTGTACATGGGCTTCGTGGCCGCCCAGGCGCTGGGCGCCGTGCCGGTGCCGCTGTACCAGGACGCCGTGGCCGCCGAAATGACGTTCGTGATGCAGGACGCGGAGATCACCGTGGCCTTCGCCGAGAACCAGGAACAGGTGGACAAGCTGCTGGAAGTGCGCGAGACCGTGCCCAGCATCCGCGCCATCATCTACGACGACCCGCGCGGCCTGCGCAACTACGACCAGCCGGGCCTGATCAGCGTGGAGCAGCTGCTGGAGCAGGGCGCCGCCTGGGACAAGGCCCACCCGCAGGCCTGGGACGCCATGGTGGCGGCCGTCAAGCCCGATGACGTTTCGGTGATCCTCTACACCTCGGGCACTACCGGCAAGCCCAAGGGCGTGTGCCAGACGCACTCCAGCTTCATCGGCGCGGCGCGCGGCGCCACCGAGGTGGACCAGCTCGGGCCCGACGACAGCATCATTTCCTACCTGCCGCCCGCCTGGGTGGGCGACCACCTGTTCTCGCTGGCGCAGTGGCTGGTGGCGGGCTACACCATCAACTGCCCGGAATCGGCGGCCACGGTGAGCATCGACATGCGCGAGATCGGCCCGACGTACTACTTCGCGCCGCCGCGCGTGTTCGAGGGCATGCTGACCTCGATCTCCATCCGCATGGAGGACGCCGCGCCGTCCAAGCGCTGGCTGTACGAGAAGTGCATGCAGCTCGCGCGCCGCGTGGGCTCCGACATCCTTGATGGCAAGCCGGTGGGCCTGCTCGACCGCATCAAGTACAAGCTGGGCGACCTGATGATCTACGGCCCGCTGCGCAACGCCATGGGGCTGTCGCGCATCCATGTGGCCTACACGGCGGGCGCGGCCATCGGGCCGGACCTGTTCCGCTTCTTCCGCTCCATCGGCATCAACCTCAAGCAGTTCTACGGCCAGACCGAGACCTGCGCCTACGTGTGCCTGCAGCGCGACCGCCAGGTCAACCTGAACACCGTGGGCCAGGCGGCGCCCGGCATCGAGCTGAAGATCGCCGACAACGGCGAGGTGCTGCTCAAGGGCGTGTCGGTGCTCAAGGAGTACTACAAGCGCCCGGACGCCACGGCCGAGGTCATCGACGCCGAGGGCTGGTTCCACACCGGCGATGCCGGCGTGATCGACGCCGAGGGCCAGTTGCGCATCATCGACCGCGCCAAGGACGTGGGCAAGACCAACTCCGGCGCCATGTTCGCGCCCAACTACATCGAGAACAAGCTCAAGTTCTTCTCGCACGTCAAGGAAGCCGTGTGCTTCGGCCACGAGCGCGACAAGGTGTGCGCCTTCATCAACATCGACTTCGAGGCCGTGGGCAACTGGGCCGAGCGCCAGAACCTGCCCTACGCAGGCTACGTGGACCTGGCCTCCAAGGCCAAGGTGCTGGAGCTGATCGCCGACTGCGTGGCCCAGGTCAACGCCGACCTGGCGGGCGAGCCCGGCATGGCCGGCACGCAGGTGGCGCGCTTCCTGGTGCTGCACAAGGAGCTGGACCCGGACGACGACGAGCTGACCCGCACGCGCAAGGTGCGCCGCGGCTTCATCGCGCAGAAGTACGGCGTGCTGGTCGATGCCCTGTACTCCGGCAAGAAGGAGCAGTTCATCGAGACGCAGGTCAAGTTCGAGGACGGCCGCACCGGCAGCGTGAGCGCGACCCTGACCATCGTGGATGCCAAAACCCACCCCGCCAAAGCCTGATTGGGACGCACAGCCATGACACAGAAAAAGATCGGCGATGTCATCCTCGACATCAAGAACATCAGCCTGCGCTTTGGCGGCGTGAAGGCGCTGACGGACATCTCGTTCAACGTGAAGGAGCACGAGATCCGCTCCATCATCGGCCCGAACGGCGCCGGCAAGTCGTCGATGCTCAACTGCATCAACGGCGTGTACACGCCCACCGAGGGCTCCATCACCTTCCGCGGCAAGACCTTCGACCACATGAACAGCCGCCAGGTGGCCGAGATGGGCGTGGCGCGCACGTTCCAGAACCTGGCGCTGTTCAAGGGCATGAGCGTGATCGACAACATCATGTCGGGCCGCAACCTGAAGATCAAAAGCAACATCCTGCTGCAGGCGCTGCGCATCGGCCCGGCGGAGAAGGAAGAGATCGCGCACCGCGAGTTCGTCGAGCACATCATCGACTTCCTGGAAATCCAGGCCTACCGCAAGACGCCCGTGGGCCAGCTGCCCTACGGCCTGCAAAAGCGCGTGGACCTGGGCCGGGCCCTGGCCATGGAGCCGCAGGTGCTGCTGCTGGACGAACCCATGGCCGGCATGAACGTCGAGGAGAAGCAGGACATGTGTCGCTTCATCCTCGACGTGAACGACGAGTTCGGCACCACCATCGTGCTGATCGAGCACGACATGGGCGTGGTGATGGACATCTCCGACCGCGTCGTGGTGCTCGACTACGGCAAGAAGATCGGCGACGGCGCGCCCGACGAAGTGCGCAACAACGAAGACGTGATCCGCGCCTATCTGGGCGCAGGACACTGAGGGCAAGGCAGGAGAGCAACCATGGCATTCTTTTTGGAAACCCTGATCGGCGGCCTGATGGCGGGCATGCTGTACTCGCTGGTGGCGCTCGGCTTCGTGCTGATCTTCAAGGCCTCGGGCGTGTTCAACTTCGCGCAAGGCGCCATGGTGCTGTTCGCGGCCCTGGCGATGGCGCGCTTCGCGGAATGGATCCCGAAGTGGACCGGCATCGAGAACATGCTGGTGGCCAACCTGGCGGCCTTCATCATCGCGGGCGCCATCATGTTCGTCTGCGCCTGGGTGATCGAGCGGCTGGTGCTGCGCCACCTGGTGAACCAGGAAGGCGCCACGCTGCTGATGGCCACGCTGGGCATCACCTACTTCATGGAAGGCCTGGGCCAGACGCTGTTCGGCAGCGACATCTACAAGATCGACGTGGGCATGCCCAAGGAGCCGGTGTTCCTGTTCGAGTCGATGTTCGAGGGCGGCGTGCTGGTGAACAAGGAAGACGTGATCGCCGCCGCCATCGCCGCCGCGCTGGTGGTGCTGCTGAGCCTGTTCTTCCAGAAGACCGGCACCGGCCGCGCGCTGCGCGCCGTGGCCGACGACCACCAGGCGGCCCAGTCCATCGGCATTCCGCTCAACCGCATCTGGGTCATCGTCTGGTGCGTGGCCGGCGTGGTGGCCCTGGTGGCCGGGATGATCTGGGGCTCCAAGCTCGGCGTGCAGTTCTCGCTGACCACCGTGGCGCTGCGCGCGTTGCCGGTGGTGATCCTGGGCGGCCTGACCTCGGTGCCCGGCGCCATCATCGGCGGCCTGATCATCGGCGTGGGCGAGAAGCTCTCCGAGGTCTACCTGGGCCCGTTCGTGGGCGGGGGCATCGAAATCTGGTTCGCCTACGTGCTGGCCCTCGTGTTCCTGCTGTTCCGGCCCCAAGGCCTGTTCGGCGAGAAGATCATCGACCGCGTCTGAACCGCCGCATCCACCAGAACAATTAGGAGCAAGACATGTTCTACCGCGAAAACGGCCAGTTCAAGACGAGCTACCGTGCCGACCAGCAGATCTTCCCGATCGCGCAGGACCGCATCGTCATCCTGGCCTTCCTGGCCGTGGCCTTCGTGCTCGTGCCCATGCTGGCCAGCGACTACTTCTACCGCGCCATCCTGATCCCGCTGGTCATCATGTCGATGGCCGCCCTGGGCGTGAACATCCTGGTCGGCTACTGCGGCCAGATCTCGCTGGGCTCGGGCGCCTTCATGGCCGTGGGGGCCTACGGCGCGTTCAACTTCTTCGTGCGCTTCCCCGGCATGCCGCTGATTCCGGCGCTGATCCTGGGCGGGCTGTGCGCCACCTTCTTCGGCATCCTGTTCGGCCTGCCCAGCCTGCGCGTCAAGGGCCTGTACCTGGCCGTGGCCACGCTGGCGGCGCAGTTCTTCAGCGACTGGATGTTCCTGCGCATCAAGTGGTTCACGAACAACTCCGACTCGGGCTCGGTCTCGGTCAGCCACCTGCAGGTGCTGGGCATGCCGATCGAGAGCGCGATGAGCAAGTACCTGTTCTGCCTCGCGCTGCTCGTGGTCGTGGCGCTGCTGGCCAAGAACCTGGTGCGCGGCGCCATCGGCCGCGAGTGGATGGCCATCCGCGACATGGACGTGGCCGCCAGCGTGATCGGCATCCGCCCCATGTACGCCAAGCTCTCGGCGTTCGCCGTCAGCTCCTTCATCGTCGGCATGGCCGGCGCGCTGTGGGCCTTCGTGCACCTGGGCTCGTGGGAGCCGGCCGCGTTCTCGGTCGAGGTGTCGTTCCGCCTGCTGTTCATGGTCATCATCGGCGGCCTGGGCTCCATCATGGGCGCGTTCTTCGGCGCGGCCTTCATCGTGGTGCTGCCCATCTTCCTGAACCAGTTCCTGCCCGCGCTCTTCGGCCTGTTCGGCATGGAGATCTCCACCGCCGGCCTGTCGCACGCCGAGCTGATGATCTTCGGCGCGCTGATCGTCTGGTTCCTGATCGTCGAGCCCCACGGCCTGGCCAAGCTGTGGTCCACCGCCAAGCAGAAGCTGCGCGTGTGGCCCTTCCCGCATTGATTCCCGTTCCTGCGTTTCGCCCACCTCTGACTAGGAGACAACCATGAAGCTTTCGAAAATCGTGATCGCTGCCGCCGTCGTTGCCGCAGGCGCCTCTGGCGTGGCCACGAGCGCCTTCGCGCAAGCCAAGGAGCAGTTCTTCCCGCTGCTGTCGTACCGCACGGGCCCCTACGCCCCCAACGGCACGCCCTGGGCCAACGGCAAACAGGACTACCTCAAGCTCATCAACGCGCGCGACGGCGGCATCAACGGCGTGAAGATCACGTTCGAGGAATGCGAGACCGGCTACGCCACCGACCGCGGCGTGGAGTGCTACGAGCGCCTGAAGAGCCGCCCCGGCGTGTCGCTGTTCGATCCGCAGGCCACCGGCATCACCTTCGCGCTGACCGAGAAGGCGCCCGTGGACAAGATCCCGCTGATGACGCTGGGCTACGGCCTGTCCGTGGCGCAGGACGGCATGGCGTTCAAGTGGAACTTCCCCTACATGGGCAGCTACTGGACCGGCGCCGACATCCTGATTCAGCACATCGCCAAGAACGCCGGCGGCCTGGACAAGCTCAAGGGCAAGAAGATCGCCCTGGTCTACCACGACAGCCCGTTCGGCAAGGAGCCCATCCCGCTGCTGCAGGAGCGCTCCAAGATGCACGGCTTCGAGCTGCAGATGCTGCCCGTGACCGCGCCCGGCGTGGAGCAGAAGGCCACCTGGCTGCAGGTGCGCCAGAGCCGCCCGGACTACGTGCTGCTGTGGGGCTGGGGCGTGATGAACTCCACCGCCCTGAAGGAAGCGCAGGCCACCGGCTTCCCGCGCGACAAGATGTACGGCGTGTGGTGGGCCGGTGCCGAGCCCGACGTGCGCGACGTGGGCGAAGGCGCCAAGGGCTACCACGCGCTGGCGCTCAACGGCTACGGCACGCAGTCCAAGGTCATCCAGGACATCCTGAAGCACGTGCATGAGAAGGGCCAGGGCACGGGCCCGAAGGATGAAGTGGGCTCGGTGCTGTACACGCGCGGCGTCATCATCCAGATGCTGGGCGTGGAAGCCGTGCGCCGCGCGCAGGAGCGCTTCGGCAAGGGCAAGGTCATGACCGGCGAGCAGGTGCGCTGGGGCATGGAAAACCTGGCGCTCGACCAGAAGAAGCTGGACGCGCTGGGCTTCACCGACCTGATGCGCCCGCTGTCCACCAGCTGCAACGACCACATGGGCTCGACCTGGGCGCGCGTGCACACCTGGGACGGCAAGCAGTGGAAGTTCTCCTCCGACTGGTACCAGGCCGATGAGCAGATCCTCAAGCCCCTGGTCAAGTCCGGCTCGGAGAAGTACCTGGCCGACAAGAAGATGACGCGCCGCGACGCGGCGGACTGCCAGTCTTGAGGGCATCCCCCTGAGGCGCTGCGCGCCTTCCCCCTTCTCTCGAATCGCTGCGCGATTCGGGAAGGGGGACGACGCCAGCGCTGCGGGGCGGCCCTTGCGCGGCGTCTGCCGGCCTCGGCAGCGCCAGTCTCAACGGCCAGTGACACAGCGGTTGCCCCCAGGCAGCCGCCAATCGAAAGGGTTGCGCCCGCAGCCCTCCCGATTGGCACAGCGAAGGCAACACCATGGACTCCAAAAACATCGTTCTGAACGTCAACGGCATCGAGGTGATCTACAACCACGTGATCCTCGTGCTCAAGGGGGTATCGCTGTCGGTGCCCGAAGGCAGCATCGTCGCCATCCTGGGCGGCAACGGCGCGGGCAAGACCACCACGCTGCGCGCCATCTCCAACCTGCTCAAGGCCGAGCGCGGCGAGGTCACCAAGGGCTCGATCGACCTGCGCGGCGAGCGCATCGACAACCTCTCGCCCTCCGACCTGGTCAAGCGCGGCGTGGTGCAGGTCATGGAAGGGCGCCACTGCTTCGCCCACCTGACCATCGAGGAAAACCTCATGACCGGCTCGTACACGCGCAAGAGCAAGGGCGAGATCGCCGCGAACCTGGAGAAGGTCTACAACTACTTTCCGCGCCTGAAGACGCGCCGCACCTCGCAGGCCGCCTACACCTCCGGCGGCGAGCAGCAGATGTGCGCCATTGGCCGCGCCATCATGGCCAACCCCAGCCTGGTGCTGCTCGACGAGCCCTCGATGGGCCTGGCGCCGCAGATCGTGGAGGAAGTGTTCAACATCGTCCAGGACCTGAACAAGAAGGAAAAAGTGACCTTCGTGCTGGCCGAGCAGAACACCAACATGGCGCTGAAGTACTCCGACTACGGCTACATCATGGAAAGCGGCCGCATCGTCATGGACGGCACCGCCAGCGACCTGGCCAGCAACGAGGACGTGAAGGAGTTCTACCTCGGCGTCGGCGGCGGCGAGCGCAAGAGCTTCAAGGACGTCAAGAGCTACAAGCGCCGCAAGCGCTGGCTCGCCTGAGGTGAATGATTCACTCCTGATTTCGTAGCTGCCAGCGCTTATATGGTAAGCGCTAGCGGCCTTTTTGGCCCTCAACCTGAAGCACACAGGAGACCACGGCATGAGCAAGTTCTACGACGCCCTGGAAACCCGCCCCCACGCCGAACGCGAAGCCGCCCTGATGGCCGCGCTGCCCCGGCAGATCCAGCATGCCCGCACGGCCTCGGCCGCGTTCGCCAGCATCCTGGCGGACATCGACCCGGCCACCATCACCAGCCGCGCGGCGCTCGCGCGCCTGCCCGTCACGCGCAAGTACGAGCTGCTGCAGCGCCAGCAAGAGCAGCGCGCCCAGAGCGCCTTCGGCGGCTTCGCCACGCACGGCTTCGGCCCGCAGATGCCGCGTGTGTTCGCCAGCCCCGGCACCATCTACGAACCCGAGGGCACGCGGCGCGACTACTGGCGCATGGCGCGCGCCATCCACGCCGCGGGCTTCCGCACGGGCGAGCTGATCCACAACTGCTTCTCCTACCACTTCGTGCCCGCCGGCTCGATGATGGAAACCGGCGCCCACGCGCTGGGCTGCACCGTGTTCCCCGGCGGCACAGGCCAGACCGAGCAGCAGGTGCAGGCCATGGCCGAGCTGCGTCCGGCCGGCTACATCGGCACGCCGAGCTTCCTCAAGCTGATCCTGGAAAAGGCCCAGGCCATGGGCGTGGCCCTGCCCAGCCTGGCCAAGGCCCTGGTCTCGGGCGAGGCCTTCCCGCCCTCGCTGCGCGACTGGCTGGCGCAGCACGGCGTGGCCGGCTACCAGTGCTACGCCACCGCCGACCTGGGCCTGATCGCCTATGAGACCAGCGCACGCGAAGGCCTGGTGCTGGACGAAGGCGTGATCGTCGAGATCGTGCGCCCCGGCACCGGCGACCCGGTGCCCGAGGGCGAGGTCGGCGAACTGGTGGTGACCACGCTGAACACCGACTACCCGCTGATCCGCTTCGGCACCGGCGACCTTTCGGCCGTGCTGCCGGGCGACTGCCCCACCGGGCGCACCAACACGCGCATCAAGGGCTGGATGGGCCGTGCCGACCAGACCACCAAGGTGCGCGGCATGTTCGTGCACCCGGGCCAGGTGGCGGCCATCACCAAGCGTTTCCCGCAGGTGCAGCGCGCGCGCCTGGTGGTCAGCGGCGCCATGGCCAACGACCAGATGGTGCTGCAGGTGGAAACCACCGAAACCGCCGAAGGCCTGGCCCTGCAACTGGCCGAGGCCGTGCGCGAGGTGACCAAGCTGCGCGGCGACGTGCAGATGGTGGCTCCCGGCAGCCTGCCCAACGACGGCAAGGTGATCGAGGACGCACGGAGTTATGAGTGACAACCCCCTGAGGCGCTGACGCGCCTTCCCCCTTCTCTCGCGCTTGCAGCGCGGGAAGGGGGACGACGCCAGCGCGGCGGGGCGGCCCTTGCGCGGCGTCCGCTGGCTTGGAGCGCGCCAGTTCGAAGCGCTCCACTCCTCTTTTGATAGCCTCCCGCGCTTGCCTGGCAAGCGTTGGAGGCTTTTTTCTTTAGAACATGCCCTGGCTCACCAGGTCACTTCGCGCCCGGCGGCGGCGCTGCGGCGCAGCATGTCGAGCAGCGGCGCGGCGCGCTGGCGCAGGTGCACGGCATCGGGCCGCTCCTCGGAGCCATCGCCCTCGCGCTCCTGGGCCGCCTGGGCCAGCGCGTGGTCTTCGGCGGCGATGGCCGCCTCGATGGCCGCGATGGCGGCAGGGATCTGCTCCACCGTGACGATGCCGCCCGCCCCGGGCTCCTTGCCCATGATCTGCACCAGCTGGCGGCCATTGGGTTCGAGCATGATGACGTCGGCGGTGGCGCGGGACTTGAATTTGTAAAGCATGGCGAAACCTCGGGAATCAAACTCCGGCAAGCCGCCGGTACGCGACGCGCGTGGCGGGCGAGACGCCGGCCAGCACCTGTTCGTACGACGTCTGGTGCAGCGCGATGAGGCGCACCGACGCCACCGTGGCCGAGCGGCAGAACCAGTGGCAGCTGTGCTGCAGCAGGTACAGCTCGGCGGTCAGGGTGTAGGCCTGGCGCTTGCGGTCCTGCGCCGTGCCGTCCTCGCCACCGGCGGCCTGGGCCACCACCGCGGCGATGCCGCGCGCATGCAACTGCAGCATGGCGCGCATGTCGAAGGTGGCCGAGGGCAGCCAGCGGCTGGCATAGGGCAGCGCGATGGCCAGGGTGCTGACGCGCGCCTCGTCGGCCGGCACGCGGCCGAAGTCGTCGGCGAGGGACTGCAACTGCAGCACCAGGTTCTTCTCGGTCGTGGCCAGCAGGTCCCAGATCTGCGCGCGCCGTTGCGCGTCCTGCTCGCCCAGCGCGCGCAGGTAGCCCTCGGTCAGCGACTCCATGAGCTTCTCGATCTGGTAGCGCGCCAGAAAGCCGCCGAGCAGCGCCACGCGCGCCGCGCGCTCGCGCGACTTGAGCAGGTGCAGGCCGAAAAGCAGCAGCAGTGCCAGCGAGAAGATTTCCATCAAGACAGTCCGGAGGGTGAACAGAGGGTGAATGCCGCAAGTGTAGGCGGGCCATGGCACAGTCGGGGCATGCTTCGATGGCCGAATTCCCTTGCACGGCGGCGCCTGGCCTGGCTCGCGCTGCCCTGGCTGCTGGCCGGCTGCGCGCAGGACAGCCAGCTCGGCTACTACTGGCAGGGCCTGCGCGGCCACCTGGCATTGATGCAGGCCGCGCGCCCGCTGCCCGCGTGGATCGCCGACGACGGCACCCCGGCGGCGCTGCGCGAGCGGCTGGAACTGGCGCAACGCGCCCGCGCCTTCGCCGTGGACACGCTGCACCTGCCCGACAACGCCAGCTACCGCCGCTACGCCGACCTGGGCCGCCCCGCCGCCGTGTGGAACGTGGTGGCCGCGCCGCCCGACGCGCTGACGCTGCACCGCTGGTGCTTTCCGCTCACGGGCTGCATCGGCTACCGCGGCTACTTCAGCGAGGCCGGCGCGCAGGCCCAGGCGCGCGTGCTGGCCGCGCAGGGGCTGGAGGTGTCGGTGTACGGCGTGCCCGCGTACTCCACGCTGGGCTACCTGAACTGGCTCGGCGGCGACCCGCTGCTGTCCACCTTCGTGCACTGGCCCGAGGGCGACTTCGTGCGCCTGATGTTCCACGAGCTGGCGCACCAGGTGGTCTACGCCGAGGGCGACACGCCGTTCAACGAATCCTTCGCCACCGCCGTGGAGCGCGTGGGCGGGGCGCTGTGGCTGTCGCGCCACGCCAGCGCCACCGCGCAGGCGGCCGACCGCGCGAGCCAGGCGCGGCGCGCGCAGTTCCGCCAGCTCACCCGCGCCACGCGCGAGCGGCTGGCGGAGGTTTATGCACAAAAATCGGCCTCAGCCCTTACCAGTCAAGCGCTGGAAGCTATGAAATCGGAAGCAATGCAGGACTTCCGCACGCGCTACGCGGCGCTGCGCGCGCAGTGGCTGGCCGCCGCGCCGCAGGCCGCGCCCACGCTGGCCGGCTACGACCGCTGGGTGGCCCAGGCCAACAACGCCGCCTTCGCCGCGCAGGCCGCCTACGACGGCTGGGCCGATGCGTTCGAGGTGCTGCTGCGGCGCGAGGAAAGCGACTGGCCACGGTTTTATGATGCCGTACGAAAAATGGCGGCCCTGCCCGCCGCGCAGCGCCTGCAGGCCCTGTGCGCGCTGCAGCCGGCCGCGCCCAAGGAGTTCGCCTGTGTCCCACATCCAAATCCGCCGCCCCCACCAGCTCGGCCTTGAAGCCGCGCGCAAGATCGCCTTTGCCTGGGCCGAAAAGGCCGAACAGAAGCTGGACATGGAATGCACCTACGAGGAGGGCGACGACCAGGACACGGTGCACTTCACGCGCGCGGGCGTCAACGGCACGCTGCAGGTCTACCCCGATCTGTTCGAGCTGGACGCGCGGCTGGGCTTCCTGGTCAGCGCGTTCAGGCACCGCATCGAGACGGAGCTGCACACGCAGTTCGACGCCCTGCTGGCGCCGGCCAAGCCCAAATCCACCGGCAAGAAGAAGGCCGGCTGACCGGGGGCTGGCAGCGGCCGCCGCTCAGAAGCGGTACGTAGCGCTCAGCACCACGTTGCGGCGCGGGGCCCACCAGCAGTCGCCGCGCGACAGGCAGGTGCTCATGTACTGCTTGTCGGCCAGGTTGCTGATGTTGAGCGCGTAGCGCCAGTCCTGGCTGTCGTAGGCCAGCATGGCGTCGGCCACGCCCGCCGCCGGAACCCGGGGCCCCGTGCCGTCGTGGAACGACGACAGCCAGCGGTAGCCCGCGCCCACGGAAAAGCCGCGCACGCCGCCCAGCGCGAAGCGGTACACGCCCCACACGGCCGCCTGGTGGCGCGGCATGCCTTCGAGCAGGGGATCGACGTCGGTGTAGTTGTAGTGCGCCGTCAGGTCGAAGGCCGTGGCCACGCGCGCCTTGTATTCGAGCTCCACGCCCTTGTTGCGCGTCTGGCCCGCCTGCAGCGCGTTGTTCGGGTTGACCGGGTCGGGCGTCTGCTGGTTCTTTTCCTTGAGGTCGTACACCGCGGCCGTGAACTGGGTGGCGCTGCCCTCGGGCATGTACTTCACGCCCACCTCGACCTGCTCGCCTTCCAGCGGCTTGAAGCGCTGGCCGTAGGCGTCGGTGCCGCTGATGGGATTGAAGGACTCGGCGTAGCTGACGTACGGCGTCCAGCCACCGGGCAGCTGGTACATCACGCCCAGGCGCCTGGTGGTGGCGCTGGTGCGGTCGTCCTGCGCGCCCGCCAGGCTGTTCACGGCGCGGTCGTGGCGCAGGCCGGCGATGAAGATCCACGGGCCCCACTTCACCTGGTCCTGCAGGTACAGGCCGCTCTGGCGCTGCACGTTCTCGGGCCGCGCGGCGAGCGCCGGGCGCAGGCGGTTGCCGTACGCGGGCGCATAGGCGTCGATGGGCGTGTTGTACGCATCGCCCGCTTCGGTCTTGTTCTCGGTCTGGCGGTTCCAGTCCACGCCCAGCAGCAACTGGTGGCGCATGCCGCCAGCGTCGAAGTTGCCTTGCAGGTGCGTGTCCACGGCGGCCATGCGCGTGCGCGTGGCGTTCTGCCCGTACAGGCGGCCGATCAGGCGCTGGTTGGCCGGGTCGGCGCCCCATCCGCCCGGGATGGTGAAAAAGTCCGCGTAGTGGTAGCCGCCGCGGTTCTCGTTGCGGGCCAGGCGCAGGTTCTGGCGCACGGTCCAGGCGCCGTCGAAGCGGTGCTCGAACAGGTAGCCGATGGATTCGCGGTCGGTGTCGTAGTAGTCGCCGGGCTCGCCGATGAAGCGGCCCACGGGGAGCATGCCGTTGGGATTCGGCAGCAGCGTGCCGGACCACGGCAGGAACTGCGACGTGCTGCCCGAGCGGTCCTGCTGCCAGTGGGCCTGCAGGACCAGCGACGTGGCGGCGCTGGGCCGCCAGGCCAGCGAGGGGGCGATGAGCCGGCGGTCGTTCGGCACATGGTCCACCTGCGTGTCGGCGTCGCGCGCCACCGCCACCAGGCGGTAGGACCATGCGCCATCCGCCGTGAGCGGGCCGGTCAGGTCGGCCTGCAGCTGCTTGCGGTTCCAGCTGCCGATCTGCACGCCCACCTCGCGCTGCGTTTCCTGCTGCGGGCGCTTGCTCACCATGTTGACCACGCCCGCCACCGTGCCCGCGCCGAAGAGCATGCCCGACGGGCCGCGCAGCACCTCGATGCGCTCCAGCGCGTACGGGTCGGCGGGCACGGTGCTGGTGTACCAGTTGTAGTTCTGGCGCAGCCCGTCGAGGTAGGTGTCGGGCCAGCTGCCGCGCACGCGCACGCTGTCGGAACGGCTGTCCAGCCCGTAGGCGTCGCTGCGCACGCCCGCCGCGTACAGCAGCGCCTCCTGGAACGTGGTCGCGCCTTGGTCCACCATTTGGTCGCGCGTGACCACGGTGACGGATTGCGGGGTTTCCGCGAGCGGCGTATCCGTCTTGGTGGCCGTGACCGCGTTGCGCGCGCGGTAGCCCACCACCGGTGGTGGTGGCGGATTCCTTTTCGGCGTTCGCATCGACGCGCACTTCGGGTAGCAGGGCCCCCGTGCTCTGGGCCCGGGCCAGGGCGGGTGCGAGGCCGAAGGCCAGTGCGAGGCCAAGACACAGTGCGGTTCGCGGGTGTTGGGTTGTCATGATTTCATGAATAAAAACAAGAATTGTTTCCATTCTAGAAACCAGAATCCCCGGGAACGCCCGACCTGTCGTGCCGCGGCAACAGGTACGCACCATGAAAAAAGCGGCCCGCAGGCCGCCTTGGCAGGGTGCCGCGCCGGTCAGCGCAGCGATTCGATCAGGTCGATGTACTGCTGCTTGGCCTCGTCGGCACCGGTGCCCTTGAGCTTTTCCCAGGCGTCCCACTTGGCGCGGCCGACCATGTCGGTGAAGCTGGGCTTCTTGGACTCGTTGTCGCCCTCGGTGGCCTGCTTGTACAGCGCGTAGATCTTCAGCAGCGTGGCGTTGTCGGGGCGCTCGCTGAGCGTTTTGGAGTTGGCCACGGCAGCTTCAAAGGTGGCGTTCAGATCGGACATGGAGTCTCCTCGCAAGGTGGGAAAAAACGGGTGTCGGCAAGTGCATGCGCCGGTGTATCTTACGGCCCGGCCCTTGCCGCTAGGGTGCATTCCCTAGAGGCCATCCCCCAAAATCCGCGCTCCCTTCCACCACCCAACGCACAGGACACGCCCCCCATGGTCACCCGCATCGCCTCCGCCGCCGCCCCCCTCCTGGCCGTGCCCGCGCCAGCGGCACGCGCCGCGCGCATCGTCGGCAAGAACGTGCAGCGCGCGGCCACGGGCATGCTGGGCCTGTCGGGCGAGCGCATGAGCAAGGTCGATACGGCCTGGCTGCGCATGGACAGCGACCACAACCGCATGATGATCAACGGCGTGTGGACGCTCTCGCCCGGCATCGGCTGGCAGGCGCTGTGCGAGCGCGTGCAGCAGCGCCTGCTGCAGTACCCGCGTTTTCGCCAGCGCGTGGTGCAGGACGCCGCCGGCGCCACCTGGGTCGATGACGACCGCTTCGACATCGCCGCGCACGTGGTGCGCGAGCCGCTGCCGCGCCGCAAGGGCCAGAGCATGCAGCAGGCGCTGCAGCAGCGCGTGGGCGAGCTGGCCATGCAGCCGCTGGACGGGCGCCGGCCGCTGTGGCAGTTCCACCTGGTCGAGGACTTCACGGGCGACGACGGCGAGAAGGGCAGCGCGCTCATCGTGCGCATCCACCACTGCATCGCCGACGGCATTGCGCTGATCTCGGTCACGCTGTCGCTGGTCGATGGCGGCAGCGAGCCGCCGCAGCGCCGCGCCAGGCCCGCGCACGATGCGGGCAGCCCCGAGGAATGGCTGGCCGACACGCTGATCCGCCCCTTCACCGACATGGCCGTGAAGGCCATCGACATGGCGGGCGAGAGCGCCGCGCATTCGCTGCACCTGCTGCGCGAGCCCGAGAAGATGCTGGAGCAGGGCCTGGCGGGCTCGGTGGAGGCCGCGCGCATGGCCTACCAGCTGGTGAGCGACGCCGCCGCGCTGGCGCTCATGCCCGACGACTCGGCCACGCGCCTCAAGGGCAAGCCGGGCCAGGCCAAGCGCGTGGCCTGGTGCCCGCCGATCCCGCTGGACGAAGTCAAGGCCATCGGCAAGGCGCTGAACTGCTCGGTCAACGACGTGCTGCTGTCGTGCGTGGCCGGCGCCATTGGCGGCTACCTGCGCGCCCAGGGCGACGACCCGGCGGGCCAGGAGATCCGCGCCATGATTCCGGTGAACCTGCGTCCCATGGAGCAGGCCTGGAAACTGGGCAACCGCTTCGGCCTGGTGCCGCTGGTGCTGCCCATCGGCATCGAGAACCCGATCGAGCGCGTGTACGAGGTGCGCCAGCGCATGAACGCGCTCAAGGGCAGCACGCAGCCGCTGCTGGCCTTCGCCATGCTGTCGATGGCGGGCATGCTGGTCAAGCCCGCGCAGGACGCGCTGCTGAACCTGTTCGCGCGCAAGACCACCGCCGTGATGACCAACGTGCCCGGCCCGCGCGACGCGCTGACGCTGTGCGGCGCGCGCGTCACGCAGTGCATGTTCTGGGTGCCGCAGTCGGGCGACATCGGGCTGGGCGTGTCCATCCTCAGCTACGGCGGCGGCGTGCAGTTCGGCGTGATGACCGACACCGCGCTGTGCCCCGCACCGCAGCAGATCATCGACGCCTTCACGCCCGAGTTCGCGCAGCTGTCGCTGCTGACGCTGATGCTGCCGTGGGGCGAGGTGTGATAGCGCAGCGCAACCCGCTACGTAATCAATAGCTGCCAGCGCTTTCCCAGCAAGGGTTGGAGCGGTTTTTTCCTTGAAATTCAGCCAGGCGTGCGATTCAGCCACGCCTGCGCCAGCCGCACCCAGTAGGTCGCGCCCAGCGGGATCAGCGCGTCGTTGAAGTCGTAGCTCGGGTTGTGCAGCGTGCACGGGCCAGCGCCGTGGCCCGCGTCGCGGTGGCCGCCTTCGCCGTTGGCGATGAAGCAGTACGCGCCCGGCTTGGCCTGCAGCATGTAGGCGAAGTCCTCGCCGCCCAGCGTGGGCTCCTGCGCCAGCACCTTGTCCTCGCCGAGGATGTCCACCATCACCTGGCGCGCGAACGCGGCCTCGGCCGGGCTGTTCACCGTGGGCGGGTAGTTGCGCGCGAACTCGAACTCGCAGCGCGCCTCGTGCGCCGCGCAGGTGTGCTCGGCCACCTGGCGCATGCGGCGCTCGATCAGGTCGAGCACTTCGGTGGTGAAGGTGCGCACCGTGCCCTGCAGCTCGCAGGCGTCGGGCACCACGTTGCTGGCCTCGCCCGCGTGGATCATGGTGACCGAGATCACCCCGGCATCCAGCGGCTTCTTGTTGCGGCTGACGATGGCCTGGAAGCCCTGCACCACCTGGCAGGCGATGGGCACCGGATCGATGCCCATGTGCGGCATGGCGGCGTGGCTGCCCTTGCCGCGGATGGTGATCTTGAACTCGCTGGTCGAGGCCATCACCGGACCCGGGCTCACGGCCATGGTGCCCGCGGGCATGCCGGGCCAGTTGTGCATGCCGAACACCGCCTCCATGGGGAACCGGGTGAACAGGCCGTCGTCCATCATCACGCGCGCGCCGCCGCCGCCCTCCTCGGCCGGCTGGAAGATCAGGTACACCGTGCCGTCGAAGTCGCGGTGGCTGGCCAGGTGCTGCGCCGCCGCCAGCAGCATGGCGGTGTGGCCGTCGTGGCCGCAGGCGTGCATCTTGCCCGGCGCCTTGCTGGCGTGCGCAAAGGTGTTGAACTCCTGCATGGGCAGCGCGTCCATGTCGGCGCGCAGGCCCACGCCCCGCCCGCAGGCGCCGCCGTCGCGCCCGTGCACGATGCCCACCACGCCGGTCTTGCCCATGCCACGGTGCAGGGGAATGCCCCACTGCGTCAGCTTTTCCGCCACGAGGTCGGCGGTGCGCACTTCCTCAAAGCACAGCTCGGGGTGGGCGTGGATGTCGCGGCGCAGCGCGGCGATGGCGGGCGCCTGGGCGGCAATGGCGTCGATGGTCTTCATGGCAGTCTTCCTTGGATTGGCACAGTCTAGTACAGCACTTTGGTGAACGTGGAATACTGCAGCGCCTGCCCCCACTCCCCTGTTCGCCATGCTTTCCTCCACCCCAGTACGCGGCGCCTGCCCGCACGACTGCCCCGACACCTGCGCCCTGCTGACCACCGTGGAGAACGGCCGCGCCGTGCGCGTGCAGGGCAACCCCGCGCATGCGCCCACGGGCGGCGTGCTGTGCGCCAAGGTGTCGAAATACGCCGAGCGCACGCACCACGCCGAGCGCATCCTCACGCCGCTCAAGCGCACCGGCCCCAAGGGCAGCGGCCGGTTCGCGCCCGTCTCGTGGGACGAAGCGTTGGGGGACATCGCCGCGCGCCTCACGGCGATCGCCGCGCGCGACCCGCAGGCCATCCTGCCCTACAGCTACGCCGGCACCATGGGGCTGGTGCAGGGCGAGAGCATGGACCGGCGCTTCTTCCACAGGCTGGGCGCCTCGCTGCTGGCGCGCACCATCTGCTCCACGGCGGGCGGCGAGGGCCTGGTGCACACGCTCGGCGGCAAGGTCGGCATGAAGGTGGAGTTCTTTGCGGAGGCCAAGCTCATCCTCATCTGGGGCAGCAACTCCATCGGCAGCAACCTGCACTTCTGGCGCATCGCCCAGCAGGCCAAGCGCGACGGCGCGCGCCTGGTGTGCATCGACCCGCGCCGCACCGAGACGGCCGAGAAGTGCCACGAACACCTGCAACTGCTGCCCGGCACCGACGCCGCGCTGGCCCTGGCGCTGATGCACGAGCTGATCGCCCACGACTGGCTCGACCACGACTACATCGCGCGCCACACCCTCGGCTGGGAGGGCCTGCGCGCACGCGCGCTCGAATGGCCGCCCGAGCGCGCGGCCGCGGTCTGCGGCCTGCCGGTGGAGCAGATCCGCGGCCTGGCGCGCGCCTACGGCACGACGCGGCCCGCCGCCATCCGCCTCAACTACGGCGTGCAGCGCGCGCACGGCGGCGGCAACGCCACGCGCGCCATCGCCTGCCTGCCCGCGCTCACCGGCGCATGGCGCCAGCGCGCGGGCGGGGTGCTGCTGTCCAGCTCGGGGCATTTTCCCGTGCAGCGCGCGCAGCTCGCGCGCCCCGACCTGCTGGCCGGACGCCAGCCGCGCACGCTCAACATGGTGACCATCGGCGACGACCTGCTGCGCCTGGCCTCGCCCGCGTTCGGCCCGCAGGTCGAGGCCCTGGTGGTCTACAACAGCAACCCCGTGGCCGTGGCGCCCGACTCGGCCAAGGTGGTGCAGGGCTTCGCGCGCGAGGACCTGTTCACCGTGGTGCTGGAGCACTTCCACACCGACACCGCCGATTGGGCCGACTACATCCTGCCCGCCACCACCCAGCTCGAACACTGGGACGTGCACGCGAGCTACGGCCACACCGACGTGCTGCTCAACCGCCCGGCGATTCACCCCCTGGGCGAGGTGCGCAGCAACGCACGGATCTTCCGCGACCTGGCCGCGCGCATGGGCTTCACCGAGCCGTGCTTCGCCGACAGCGATGAAACGCTCTGCCGCCAGGCCTATGGCGAGGCCGTCGATTTCCAGAAGCTGCTCGACGACGGCTACGCCCGCCTGCCCGTGCCCGATGCGCCGTTCGCCAAGGGCGGCTTTCCCACGCCCTCGGGCCAATGCGAGATGTACAGCGCGCGCCTGGCCGCCCAAGGGCTCGACCCGCTGCCCGGCTACGTGCCGAACCACGAGGCGGCGGGCGCCTCGGCGCGCTACCCGCTGGCGATGATCTCGCCGCCCGCGCGCAACTTCCTCAACTCCACCTTCGTGAACGTGCAGAGCCTGCGCCAGATCGAGGGCCGCCCGCTGCTCGAAATCCACCCGGCCGACGCCGCCCCGCGCGGCATCGCCGAGGACTGCGTGGTGCGCGTGTTCAACGACCGCGGCAGCTACACATGCCACGCGGCCGTGAGCGAGCGCGCGCGCCCCGGCGTGGTCAACGGCCTGGGCGTGTGGTGGCGCAAGCTGGGGCTGGACGGCACCAACGTCAACGAGCTGACCAGCCAGCGCCTGACCGACCTGGGCGCGGGGCCGACGTTCTACGACTGCGCGGTGCAGGTGGAGGCCATGGGGCAGCGGTAACAATACGGCGCCAATCCCGCACCACGCGCCCGCGCGCCCCTTGCCCATGCCCTCCTCGACGACACTCCGCACGCCACTGTCCCCCACGGCCCGCACCGCCAGAAGCCTCTTCGCCGTGGCCGCGGCGGCGGCCGCCGCACTGCTCGCTTCCTGCGGCGGCGGTGGCGGCGCGCCGGTGCCGCTGACCCTGGAGCAGAAGGTCGGCCAGATGGTGATGATGGGCATCGACGGCACCACGCCCGACGCCCCCGGCGTGCAGGAGGCCCTGCAGCAGATCCGCGCTGGCCAGCTCGGCGGCGTCATCCTGTACCGCTACAACATCACCGGCCCCGCGCAGGTGCGCGCGCTGAACCAGGCGCTGCAGCAGGCCAACCCGCTGCCCTACCCGCTGCTGATCGCGCTGGACCAGGAAGGCGGGCTGGTGCAGCGGCTGCGCGCCGCCAACGGCTTCGCCGACACGCCCTCGGCCGAGGACGTGGCGGCCCAGCAAACGCCGGCCCAGGCCCGCGCCACCTACGGCCAGATGGCGCGCATGGTCGCCGGCGCCGGCTTCAACTTCAACTTCGGCCCGGTGGTCGATCTGCGCGGCGACCCGGCCGACCCGCTGCAGCAGGCGGTGTCGCCCGTCATCGGCAAGCTCCACCGCGCCTATTCCAACGACCCGGCCACGGTGGTGCGCTACGCCGAGGCGTTCATCCAGGCGCACCACGACGCTGGCGTGCTCACCGCGCTCAAGCACTGGCCGGGCCACGGCCTGGCCACCGGCGACACCCACCTGGGGCTGGTGGACGTGACGCAAACGGCCCAGCCCATCGAGCAGTGGCCGTTCCAGCAGCTGATCCGCGGCGGCAGCGCCGACGCCGTGATGACCGCACACCTGGTGAACCGCAGCGTCGACCCGGACTGGCCGGTCACGCTCTCGCAGCGCTTCATCCAGCCGCTGCTGCGCGCGCGCGACGGCTTCGACGGCGTGGTCGTCACCGACGACCTGCACATGGGCGCCATCCAGCTGCAGCACACGCCGCGCGAGGCGGTGGTGCGCGCCATCCGCGCAGGCAACGACCTGCTGGTGCTGTCGAACAACCCGGGGGCGGCCACGCGCGTGCCCGGCTTTCAGCCGCGCTACGACATGGGCCGCCATGTGGCCAGCCTGGTGCGCGAGGCGATTGCCAGCGGCGAGCTGACCGAGGCCGACATCGACGCCGCCTGGCGCCGCCTGGCCCGGCTGCGCGAGCGCCTGGCGGCGCGCTGAAGCGACGCGAAAAGGGCAGCCTACAGTGCCGCCAGCAGGATGCGGCGGGCCACCTCGGGCGTGATGTCGCGCTGCTCGCCCAGCTTGACCATGCCGTGCGCCTCCAGCTGCGCCACCACGGCATCGACCTGCCCGGCCCCCAGGCCATAGGCGCCCAGGCGCGTAGGCACGCCCAGGCTCTCGAAGAACGCGCGCGTGCACGCGATGGCGGCGCTGATGCGCGCCTCTTCGTCACCCTCGCGCAGGCCCCACACGCGCTCGGCGTACTGCAGCAGCTTGGCGCGCTTCGGCACCCGCCGCTCGTTGAGCAGCGACGGCAGCACGATGGCCAGCGTGCGGGCATGGTCGATGCCGTGCAGCGCGGTGAGCTCGTGGCCGATCATGTGCGTGGCCCAGTCCTGCGGCACGCCGGCGCCGATCAGTCCGTTGAGCGCCAGCGTGGCCGTCCACATCATGTTGGCGCGGTCGGCGTACACCGGCTCCGGCGCGGCCAGGATGCGCGGCCCCACTTCGATCAGCGTCTGCAGGATGCCTTCGGCGAAGCGGTCCTGCACCAGCGCATCGACCGGGTAGGTCAGGTACTGCTCCGTGGTGTGCACGAAGGCATCGACCACGCCGTTGGCCAGCTGCTGCGGCGGCAGCGTGTAGGTCTTGGCCGGGTCCAGCACCGCGAAGCGCGGAAAGCAGTGCGCGCTGCTGAAGGGCAGCTTGGCGCCCTTGGCGCGGTGCGTGATGACGGAGCCGTTGTTCATCTCCGAGCCCGTGGCCGGCAGCGTCAGCACCGCGCCGAACGGCATGGCGCGCGCGATGTTGCGCCCGCGCTTTTCCAGGATGCTCCAGGGTTCGCCCTCGACGTGCACCGCCGCCGCGATGAACTTGGCGGCGTCGATCACCGAGCCGCCACCCACCGCGAGCAGGAAGTCGAAGCCGCCCTCGCGGATCTGCTGCACGGCGCGCAGCGCTGTCTCGTAGCTCGGGTTCGGCTCGATGCCCGGGAACGTCGCGTGCGGGCGCGCGCCCAAGGCCTGGCGCACCTCGGCCAGCGTGCCGTTCTTCTCGGCGCTGGCGCCGCCCACGAGGATCAGCACGCGCGCCTGCGCGGGCACCAGGTGGTCCAGGTCGGCCACGCGGCCCTGGCCAAAGGCGATGTGGGTGGGGTTTTGAAAGTCGAAATTCAGCATGGGGCGTTCCACCGGATCAAAACGCCCAGCGTAGCGCGCTTTGCCCAACCCTGCAGTCGCTCCTGTTTCAGGAGCTTCCAGCGCTTTCCCCATAAGGGTTGGAGCCACTTTTCATTCAGATTCGTGCAGCGCCACGATCTGCTGGTCGATGGCGCCGAACAGGCTCTGCCCGTCGGCGCCGCGCATCTCGATGCGGATGGTGTCGCCGAACTGCATGAACCCGGTGGACGGCTGGCCATGCTCGATGGTCTCGATGCAGCGCTTCTCGGCAATGCAGCTGTAGCCCTTGGCCCAGTCCTTGTTGCTCACGGTACCGCTGCCGACGATGGCGCCAGCGCGCACGTTGCGCGTCTTGGCGATGTGGGCGATGAGCTGGCCGAAGTGGAACGTCATCTCGGGCCCGGCGTCGCACATGCCGACCTTGCGGCCGTTCCAGGTGGAATGCAGCGCCAGGTGCACGCGCCCGCCCTGCCAGGCCCCGCCCAGTTCGTCGGGCGTGAGGGCCACGGGGCTGAACGCGGTCGCGGGCTTGGACTGGAAGAAGCCGAAGCCCTTGGCCAGTTCGCCCGGGATGAGGTTGCGCAGCGACACGTCGTTGGCCAGCATCACGAGGCGCACGCCCTCCAGCGCCTGCTCGGGCGAGGCGCCCATGCGCACGTCGCCGGTGACGACGGCGATCTCGGCCTCGAAGTCGATGCCCATGGCCTCGCTGGGCACCACCACGTCGTCGCAGGGCCCGAGGAAATCGTCGCTCCCGCCCTGGTACATCAGCGGGTCGGTGTAGAAGCTGGCCGGCACCTCGGCCCCGCGCGCCTTGCGCACCAGCTCCACGTGGTTGATGTAGGCCGAGCCGTCGGCCCACTGGTAGGCGCGCGGCAGCGGCGCCATGCACTGGCGCGCGTCGAACGGGAACGCATGGCGCGCCTTGCCGGCGTTGAGCAGGTCGTACAGATCCTGCAGCTGCGGCGCGAGGAAATTCCAGTCGTCCAGCACCTGCTGCAGATGGCTGGCAATGCCGGTCGCATAATGGGCCGAGCCCAGGTCGCGCGACACCACGACCAGTTGGCCGTCGCGCGAACCATCCTTGTAGGTGGCAAGTTTCATGGCGGGTCTCCTGGAACGGCAGGGCCGCCCCGAATTACGAGTGAGTAAACTCATTCAACTAATCGAAAATTCATTTTAGAACGTGTCGACGATCTCAGTGCAGATGGACAAGGAACGCCTGGGCATACAGTCGGTGGAGGTGGGCTTCGCCTTGCTCGACGCACTGGCCCGCGCCAGCGGGCCGCTCATGCTCAAGGACCTCGCGGCCAGCGCCGGCATGAGCGCGGCCAAGGCGCACCGCTACCTGGTCAGCTTCCAGCGCCTGGCCCTGGTGGCGCAGGACGTGCGCAGCGCCCGCTACGACCTCGGCCCCGCCGCGCTCCAGCTCGGCCTTGCCGCCCTCGCGCGGCTGGATCCGGTGCGCCTGGCGCGCGAGCGCATGCCGGCGCTGCGCGAGCAGCTCGGCCACACCCTGGCGCTGGCCGTCTGGGGCAACCATGGGCCGACCATCGTGCACTGGGAAGAGGCGCCGCAGGCCGTCACGGTCAACCTGCGCCTGGGCGACGTGATGCCGCTGCTGTCCTCGGCCACCGGGCGCTGCTTCGGCGCCTACCTGCCCGCCGAGGCCACGGCCACGCTGCTGGCGCGCGAAACGGCGCTGGCCCGGCGCCAGCAGCGCGCCGGCCTGCCCCACGGCGCCCCGGCGGCCCAGGCGCTGTGGCAGGAAGTGCGCGCCCACGGGCTGGCGCGGGTGGTCGATACGCTGCTGCCTGGCGTCGTGGCCTTCTGCGCCCCGGTGTTCGACGCCGACGGCCACCTGGCGCTGGGCATCACGACGCTGGGGCCCGCCGCCACCTTCGACCCGGACTGGGACGGCGCCGTCGCCACGCCCCTGCGCACCGCGGCACGGCAGCTGTCCGCCGACCTGGGCTGGAGCGCGCCCTGATGCCGCGCCGCGCCCTGCTGCTGCTGACGGCCCTGGTGCTGGCCCTGCACGCCCTGGCGCTGCTGGGCCTGCCTGACCTCACGACGCGCCTGCACAGCCCCGAGGTGGCCGCGTTCAGCACCCGCAGCATCGCCCTGCCGCCGCCCCAGCCCGCTCCCACCGCGCCGCCGCGCCCCAGGCCGCCGCCCAAGCCCAAGCCGAAACCCAAGCCGGCCCCGGCGGCCCCCGATCCCCTGCCGGAGCTGCCTGCCGACGCCCTGCCGGCCGATGCCACCGCCCTGGCGGCAGCCACGGCAGGCGACATCACCGTGCCGATCGAACCGTCCCTGGAGCCCGCCGAGGCCGCGGAACCACCGGCTGCGCCCGCGCCCGCCGCGAGCGAAGCGCTCGCCGCGGCCCCGGCCCCCGAGGAACCCGCCAGCGCGCCGCAGGAGAGCGCCAGCGCGCCGGCCGATCCCCCGGAGCCCCGGGACCCCGGCCTGGCCATCACGCTGCCTGGCGGTGCCAGCGCCCAGGCCGGCGGCGGCGCGCCGCCGCCCGTGCGCGTGCCGCCGCCCACGCGCCTGGCGTTCGAGGTGAGCGGCGAAGTCAAGCGCTTCCACTACAGCGCCAGCGCCGAAATGCTCTGGAAGCACGATGGCACGCACTACGAGGCGCGCCAGGAAATCCGCGCCTTCCTGATCGGCTCGCGCGCGCAGACCAGCGTCGGCCAGCTCACCGCGCACGGCCTGCAGCCCCGGCGCTTCGGCGACCGCGTGCGCAGCGAGCAGGCGGCGCACTTCGACTTCGACCAGGGCCGCATCACCTTCAGCGCCAACACGCCCTCGGCGCCAATCGCGCCGGGCGCGCAGGACCGGCTGAGCGTGTTCATCGAACTGGCGTCCCTGATCGCTGCCGCCCCCGAGCGCTACCCCGAGGGCACCGAGATCGCGCTGACCACGGCCAGCGCGCGCGCCGCCGGCCGCTGGGTGTTCCGCGTGGGCCAGACCGAGCCGCTGGAGCTGCCCGCGGGCACCATCACGGCGCTGAAGCTGCAGCGCGTGCCCGAGGACGAACACGACCAGCGCGCCGACCTGTGGCTGGCGCCCAGCGTGCACTACCTGCCGGTGCGCCTGCGCATCACCCAGAGCAGCGGCGATTTCGTCGATTTACGCCTCAAGGAGACCAGCACGCCATAGGGACAGTGCTTTCGTGAAATACTGCAAAGCAGAAGCCGGGCCTTGAACTTCCCGGTGCGGGCCGTCATCTGACAGGCAAGCGGAAAGGAGGAACGCCATGCAAATGCTCTATGACTCGGACTCTTTCGTGGTGGTTCACATCCTGCCCGAAGCCTTTGAATCGCCACGCGGCGGCGACGCGCAGCCGCCGCAGGTGCCCCAGTTGCCGCGCCACGGCTTCGAGATCGTGGACAAGCGCTCGGGCAAGGAGGTCTACCTCGACGGTTCCTGGGCCGAAATGTTCCAGCAGCAGATCCTGGCCTGGCAGCGCGACACGCCCACGCAGGAAGAAGTCGAGGCCACGCTGGACCGCTACACCGGGCTGGCGCAGAACCCGGTCATCGTCCACTGATCCTCAACGCGCGCCGCGCCGGCGCGCCATCTCCGTGCCCATGGCCTGCTGCGTGGCCTCGGGCAGCAGGGCTTGCGCCGCAGGATAGGCGCTGCCCTCCTCGTGGCGGATGTGCTCGCCATAGCGCGCGGCGAAGCGCGCCAGCAGCGCCTCGTGCGCTGCGCTGAACGCCGCCAGCCGCCCTTCGGCCAGCGCCAGCAGCGGCTCGCGCGCCTGGGCCCAGTCCGCCGCCATGGCCGCATGGTCGGCCTGCAGCTGGCGCACCAGCGCCGCGACCGCCGGGCTGCCCTGCGCGAGCAGCGGCGGAAACACGTGCAGCTCCTCATCCTCGTGGTGCAGCGGCGCGGCGATGTCGAAGTAGCGCAGCACGTCGCGCGCCGCCTGGCGCGCCATGTCGTCGCACGGCTTGTCGTGCAGGTAGTCCTGCAGGCGCTGCAGCAGGCCAAGCATGCGCTGCACGCGCTCGTGGCAGGCCTGCAGCATCTCGAAGGGCTGCTCGAAACCGACGCCGGGCGAATGCAGGCCGGGCAGGGAGGCGAATGCCGTCATTTGAAGTGGACGGGTTCGCCCTGCCGGTCGAACGGCAGCAGCGGGCCGAACTGGCCGGCCTTGATCGACTCCACCATGTGCTGCAGCGGCTGCTCGGCGTCCGTGCTGCTGGGCGCCTGGCCGCCGCGGCCGGCCAGCGCGGCGGCGAACACCAGGCGCCAGGGCTGGTGCGGCGGCTCGAACTGCTGCGCCTCGCGCGCCAGCGTGGCGAAGGAGTCGAGCTCCTCGGGCGTCTTGTCCACGCACATCAGCGGCACCAGGGCGCCGCCCTCGCCCTGCGCGAAGCGCGCGCGCTGTTCGGGGCTGGCGTCCCCGGGCAGTTCGGTGCCGACGAACACCATCAACAGGCGCTGCGGCTCGGGCTGGGCGCGCGCGGCGCGCAGCAGGTCGTCAAAGTGCTGGATTTGCATGGCTAGTGTGGTGTTCGACGCTTGATGGAGCAAAAAAACCGATGGATTCGTTGGCCTGGCTAGGCGCAAATCCTCGCGATAGCCGTAGCTATCGCGAGGATTTGCGCCTAGCCAGGGCGGCGAAGACGCGGTTTTATGTTCCAGATAGCGTCGAGCACCACACTACGGATTCTCCCACCCCGGTGCGATGCCCTCACCCGGAACCAGGGTTCCCACATAGGCCGCGGGCACCGGGCGCGTGCGCGCGGGCTTGCGCGCCAGCACCGTGCCGATGCTGATGCAGCACAGCGCCCGCGACGGCGCGGGCAGGCCGAGCAGGCCGCGCAGCGCCACGGACTGCAGGGCCTTGCCGCTGGTCAGCGCCGAGCCGAAGCCCAGCGCCGTGGCCATGAGCAGCACGCTCTGCACCGCGCAGCCCGCCGAGACCAGGCGCTCGTCCCAGCTGATGGCCGGGCCGCCGCAGGCGCCATCGGCCACCAGCACCAGCAGTTCCGGGGCGCGCACGGCCTTCTCGCGCGCCTGCGCCAGTTGCGCGGGGGTGGCCTCGGGCTCGCGCTCGGCCAGGGCCTGGGCGAACGCCTCGGCCAGGGCCGGCCGCGCGGCCTGCGGAATGCGCACGAAGCGCCAGGGCAGCAGGCCGCCATGGTCCGGCGCGTGCGCCGCCGCGCCGAGGATGGCGGCCAGTTGCGCCGTATCCGGCCCCGGCGCGCCCAGGCGCTTGGGCAGCACGGTCTGGCGCGCCTGCAGCAGCGCGGCCAGGGCATCGGAGGACAAGGGATCACTCATTTTTCAGTAGCTACTCGCGCTTGATGGGTAAGGGTTTTAGCCATTTTTTGCATGAATACCAGAATCCTCACCCCGGCCGTCCGTCGGCGCGCGGGCGGCCGTACCAGCGGCCCATGCGCAGCCCCCAGGCCAGCACCGCCACGGCCCACAGCAGCGCGGCCCAGGGCAGCAGGGCCGCGCCCCACGCGGGCCACAGCGCAGCGGCCAGGCGCAGCAGCACCGCGCCCTGCAACAGCCAGAACAGGCTCCACAGCGGCCCGTCGGCCACCAGCGGGCGCCCGCCATGGCCGCAAGACACGCGCGACACCATGGCCAGCATCAGCGCGCCCATGCAGCCCAGCGCCAGCGCGTGCAGCATGGCCAGCGGCCACACCGCCGCGCCCTGCCAGCCGTGCCAGGCATGCGCCGCGCCGCCCAGCACCCAGGCCAGGCCCAGCCAGACGAAGCCCGCGTGCAGCATGGCGAGCAGGCGGTTCTTCAGCCCGAGCACGCGCCACCACACGCCCGCCAGCCACAGCAGCACGGCGCCCACGGCCAGCTCCAGCACGCCGCGCAGCAGCAGCACCGGCGCGGACAGGGGCCACCACGCTCCCGCGAGCACAGCGCCGGCCTCGCCCCAGGCGGCGCCCACCATGAGCGCCAGCACCCAGAACGGCCGCCGCGCCGCGATGCCGGGCATGGCGCTGGAGGTGAAGAACGGAATCATGCGGTGCAGCGCCGCCGCGAACACGACCAGCACGAAGCCCCACAGGCCGGCCCGCGCCAGAGCCTGCGCCTGGGCGAAATCACCGCGCCATGCGGCCAGGCCCAGCGCCGCCAGGCACAGCCAGCCCAGCCCCCAGGCGGCCACGATCAGGCGCGCGTGCAGCCGGTCGGCCAGCGGGCTGCACCAGACCAGCCAGGCCAGCAGGGCGCCGGTCCCGCCCAGGCCCAGCCAGGCCGCCCCCAGGCCCGCCCAGGCCAGCGCCGGGGCCGCCATGGCGCCGCCGAGCCAGGCCAGCCAGCCCAGCGCCTGCAGCACCAGCGGCGCGCACAGCACGCGCACCGGCCAGGGCTGCACCTCCAGCCACTTGGGCAGCGCCGTGAAGCCGAAACCGGCAAAGAACAGCGGCATGAAGCCGAACACCATTACCGCCGCATGCGCCACGGCAGGCGGCAATGCGGCCGGGGGCACCAGGAACGGCGCCAGCGGCGCGGCCTGCACCCCGGCCCACCACAGGCTGGACGCACCGAGCACCCCCAGGGCCAGGAAGAAGCCCAGCCGGTGCGGCGCCCAGCCCAGCGTGGCCCAGTGCCAGCGCCAGTCGATGCGCGCCAGCGCCTCGGCCGGCGGCCGCCCGGCCACCGGCCGCACCGGAATCACGGGCCGCCGGGGACGATCCATGTCAGCCCCCCATGGCTACCCGCAAGAACCCATGTGCCCGCACTGGGTGCAGTAGTCGCAGCCGTCCTTGCGGATCATGGCGTGCGCGCCGCACTCGGGGCATTTCTTACCGGCCATGGGCGGGGGCGTGTCGCTGGCGCCGTCCTGCCCGGGGTCGTCCAGCGGCAGGCTTTGCTGCACCGGATCTTGCACGCGGCGCGCCAGGATGTTCTGGATGGCGTAGGCCACGGCGGCCACCTCGGAGTCGTGCCACAGCGGCACGCGCGTGCCGTCGGCCTTCTCGTGGCTGCCCAGGCGCACCGGGCCGCGGTCCCAGGCGACCTTGCGCATGTCGGACAGCGCGCGCTCCAGGAAGCCGCCGCGCGCGGCCAGCGACAGCAGGCGCATGCTGGAGGTGATCCACTGCTGCGACTCGCTGTTCTGCCCCACGGGCATGAAGAATTCGATGGCGCGGTCCACCGTGCCCTTGCCCACGCCGGTGGGCACGGGCAGGAAGGAGACGATGAGGTACAGGCGCTGGTGGCCGTCCTGCGTCCAGTACTCGATCTTCTCGGCCACGGCCGAGAGCGCGCCCTTGGGGCGGCTTTCGATCACGGTGCGCATGGGGTCGAGGACGGCGCGCTCCTCGGCGGGCGCCGGGGCCGCCACGGGCGCGGGCGCGGGCGCCGGCGTGGCCTCCAGCACGGCGCCCAGGATGGCGTTGGGCCGGTACGTGGCCAGGCCCTTGAGGCGCGCCTGCCAGGCCTGCAGGTACAGGTGCTTGAAGTCTTCGTAGGGGTAGTCGGCCGGGACGTTGACGGTCTTGGAGATCGAGGTGTCCACGAAGGGCTGCACCGCCTCCATCATGGCCACGTGGTCGGACGCCGACATCTCCAGCGCCGAGACGAAGTACGCGGGCAGGTTCTGCACGTCGCCGCCCATGTCGCGGTACAGGCGCCAGGCGTGGTCCTCCACCTGGTACTCGCTGCGGCTGCCGTCGGCCTCGCGCTTCCTGCGCGTGTAGGTCCAGGAGAACGGCGGCTCGATGCCGTTGGAGGCGTTGTCGGCAAAGGCCAGGCTCACGGTGCCGGTGGGCGCCACCGACAGCAGGTGGCTGTTGCGGATGCCGTGCGCGCGGATTGCGTCCTGCAGCGCGGCGGGCAGGCGGCTGGCGAAGGTGCCGGGGGCCAGGTAGCCTGCGGCGTCGAACCTGGGGAACGCGCCCTTTTCCTGCGCCAGGGCGATGGAGGCGGCGTAGGCCGCGTCGCGCATGCATTCGGCGATGCGCGCCGCCATGGCGCGGCCGTCGGCCGCGTCGTAGCGCAGGCACAGCATAGCCAGGGCGTTGCCCATGCCGGTGAAGCCGACGCCGATGCGGCGCTTGGCCGCCGATTCGTCGCGCTGCTGCTGCAGCGGCCAGTAGGTCACGTCGAGCACGTTGTCGAGCGCGCGCACCTGGGTGGCCACCACCTGGGTGAAGGCGTCGAAGTCGAACGCGGGCGTGCCGGCCACGCCGAACGGGTGGCGCACGAAGCGCGTGAGGATGATGGGGCCGAGGTCGCAGCAGCCATAGGGCGGCAGCGGCTGCTCGCCGCAGGGGTTGGTGGCGGCGATCTGCTCGCAGTACTGCAGGTTGTTGTCTTCGTTGATGCGGCCCAGGAACAGGATGCCGGGCTCGGCGAAGTCGTAGGCCGAGCGCATGATGGTGTCCCACAGCTCGCGCGCGCGCAGCGTCTCGTACACCCACAGCCCGTCGGCGCGCTGGCGCACGCCGGGGCCCTGGCGCAGCTCGCCGCCGGGCTCGGCGCGGTGCACCAGCTCCCAGGCGGTGTCCTGCACCACGGCCTGCATGAATTCGTCGGTCACGCCGACCGAGACGTTGAAATTGTTCCAGCGCCCGGGCGTGCGCTTGGCGGTGATGAAGTCGAGCACGTCGGGGTGGTCGATGCGCAGCACGCCCATCTGCGCGCCGCGGCGCGCGCCCGCGCTCTCCACGGTGGCGCAGGACTGGTCGAAGACGTTGATGTAGCTGCACGGCCCCGAGGCCAGCGAGCCCGTGGCGCGCACGCGCGCGCCGCGCGGGCGGATGCGCGAGAAGTCGTAGCCCACGCCGCCGCCGCGGCGCATGGTCTCGGCGGCCTCGCGCAGCGCCTCGTAGATGCCGGGGTAGCCGGCGTCGTCCACGCCCTGGATGCAGTCGCCCACGGGCTGCACGAAGCAGTTGATGAGCGTGGCCTGGATGTCGGTGCCCGCGGCGCTCATGATGCGGCCGGCGCCGATGGCACCGGCCTGCAGGTTGGCGAGGAATTTTTCCTCCCACTCGGCGCGGCGGTCTTCGGCCTCGGCCGAGGCCAGGGCGCGCGCCACGCGCGCGTACAGCTCCTCGGCGCGGGTCTCGCCCGCCTTGAGGTATTTCTCGCGCAGCACGTCCAGGCTGATGGGCTGTATGGTGGAGGCCAGGGTAGGTTGGGGTTCGCGCTTCATGGGTAGGAAATGTAGGAGGCCTGACACCAGAAGGGTCTTGCGTTCCATCAAGACTCGGCCGCCAGCAGTGCCTCTATTGTTCGCGAGCCCATGGTTTTGATAGCTGCCCGCGCTGGCCTGGCAATGGTTTCAGATGGTTTTCATGCCGAAACCATTGCGCGGCGGCGTCAGAAGGCGTAGCGCGTGGTCAGCCGCACCGAGCGTGGCGCGCCCGGCAGCAGGGAATTGGCCACGCTGCCGTGGGCCGAGGCGATGTAGCGGCGGTCGAACAGGTTGTACAGGTTCAGCTGCAGGTCCACCTTGCCCATGCGGTAGGCCAGCATGGCGTCCACCGTGGCGTAGGCCGGCAAGGTGGTGGTGTTGGCCGGGTCGGCGAAGCGCGCGCCCACGTAGTTCATGCCCGCACCGGCCTGCCAGCCGCGCGCCAGCGCCTTGGTCAGCCACAGGCTGGCGCCGTGTTCGGGCGTCAGGGTCGCTCTCCGGCCTTGCAGGGCGGGGTTGAGGGAGCGGCTGACCTTCGCATCCATGTAGGCATAGCCCGCCGAGGCCCGCCAGCCGCCCGGGAGGTCGCCCGCGAACGTCAGCTCCAGCCCGTGGGTGCGCTGCGTGCCCACGGGCACCGAGAAGGCCGGGTTGGCCGGGTCGCTGGTCATGATGTTGGTGCGCTCCAGGTTGAAGAGCGCGGCGGTGGCGGTGGCCCTGCCGTCCAGCAGGTCGATCTTGGCGCCGATCTCCTTGCTCGTGGTTTCCTGCGGCTCGGTCGTGGCGTTGCCCGCGCTCAGATTGAAGTTCTCGCCCGCGGGCTGGAACGACTTGCTCACGGACACGTAGTACGACTGCGAGGCCGACGGCTGCCACACCAGGCCCGCGCGCGGGCTCCAGGCGGTGTCGGTGCGGTTGGGGATGGCGGCCACGTCCACCTCTTGCCGGAACCGGTCGTAGCGGATGCCCAGCAGCGCCTTCCACTGCGCCGAGAGCGACACCAGGTCCTGCACGTAGGCCGCCGCGACGGTGCCGCTGCCGGTGTTGGGGCTGCCGGAGTTCACCGTGAGCACGGGGTTGGCGTCGGGCGCGGCCGGGCGGTAGGCGTCCACCGGCCCGGCGCTGCCGGAGCGGCTGGACTGCCAGCGGTCCTGCACGCCCAGCTCCACGCCGTAGAGGATCTGGTGCGCCATGCCGCCCAGCGCCGCGCGTTGGGTCAGCTCGGTCTGGTTGAACACGCCGTGCTCGCTGCGCGCGATGGCGCTGCGGCTGCGTGCCACCCGCAAGCCCGAGGGGTAGAGCGCGAGGTTGGCGTCCGCCGTCACCGCGCCCGCCGAGGTGATGTAGCGGTCGAGCTGGTAGTCGTAGTAGCGCAGCGCGTTGCGCAGGGACCATGCGCTGTTGAAGCGGTGCTCCAGCGTGGCGCTGGCGGCGCTCACCGTGGAGCCCGCCGTGTCGGCCTGGCGCGCGTTGGCCGCGCCGTAGTAGGTGCCGGGCGCCACGTCGATGGGGCGGCCCTGCCACGACGGGATGCCCCAGTCGGTCACGCGCTTGTCGCGCAGGTACTCGGCCTGCAGCAGCAGGCTGGTGTCGGGGCTGAACTTCACCAGCGCCGAGGGCGCGAACGCCTCGCGTTCGAGGAACTGCTGGTCGCGGAAGCTGTCCGCGCGCTCGATGGCGCCCGTCACGCGCACCGCGACGTTCTGGCTGACGTTGCGCGCGATGTCGAATTCGCCGCGGCGCTGGTTCCAGCTGCCCAGTTGCAGGCCCACCTCGCTCTTGTCGATGCCGGGCTTCTTGGTGACGCGGTTGATCATGCCGCCCGAGGAGCCCCGGCCGTACAGCACGGAAGCCGGGCCCTTGACGACCTCGATGCGCTCCACGTTCGACAGGTCACGGTAGTACATGGCGTCGTCGCGGAAGCCGTCCACGAACTGGTCGCCCAGCGCGCTGAAGCCGCGGATCACCACCTGGTCGCGCTGCCCGTCGCCGTGCGACAGGTTGATGCCGGGCACGGATTTCACCGCGTCCTCCATCGACTGCACGCCCCTGTCGCGCATCAGCTCGCGCGTGATGACGTTCACCGTTTGCGGAACGTCGCGCAGCGGCACGTCGATCTTGGTGGCGGCGCCCGCCTCGGCGGAGCTGTAGGCGGGCTCGCCGCTGCCCTGGATGGTCACTTCGGGCAGGGCCGTCTCGGCCGCAGAGGCCTGGGCGAAGAGGGCGGGAGAGGCGAATGCCGCCAGCAGGGCGGCAGCCAGGGAGGCAGGGCAGTGGTTCATAGGGCCAGTGCGTGCAAGCGTTGCTGGCTGGCCAGTAGAACCGGGGACGCACTGGGCTGGCTGAAGGGCGCATGTGGCGGCAGGGCCGCCCATGCGCGGCCGAATGTAGCACGGCCGCGCGCCTTGGCAAGCCCGGCGATCAATCGACGAGCACCTGCCCGTCGTGCTCCACGTAGGGGTGGTAGGGGCCGGTGCCGCTGTTGTCGGCCCGGGATGCGGGCACGAAGCCGCCGGTCTGCACGTCGAACACGTGCACCTCGCCGTCCTCGATGACGTAGTGCCAGCCGTGCAGGCTGACCTGGCCCGTCTGCACACGGCTGCGCACCATGGGGTACTCCATCAGGCGTTCGAGCTGCAGCACCACGGCGCGCTGTTCGGTGCGGCGCAGGGCCTCGGGGCCGGGCTGCACCGGCAGCAGCGCCTCGCGGCCCAGGTCGAGCCAGCGATCGAGGTTGGGGGCCTCGGGCGAGACTTCGCCGTACATCGCCTTGATGGCGCCGCAGTGGCTGTGGCCGCAGACGATGATGCGGCGCACGTGCAGGTTGAGCACGGCGAATTCGATCGCGGCGGTGGTGCCGTGGTGGCCGTGGGAGCCGTCGTACGGCGGGATGAACGCGCCCACGTTGCGCACCAGGAAGAGTTCGCCCGGCCCCGCGCCCGTCAGCAGGTAGGGCACGAGGCGCGAGTCGGAGCAGCCGATGAACAGCGTGGTGGGGTGCTGGCCGTCATCCACCAGCGTCTGGAACTGCTCGCGGTAGTGGGGAAAGGCGTCGTCGTGGAAGCGGCGCAGCCGCTGCAGCAGTTCGTCGTCAGGCATGGGGCACTTTCTGGCAGCTTCCTGGCGACGGGGCCGCTACTGCACCAGCGGCGTGTCGGCCGCGTCGAGCTGCACGCCTTCGACTTCGGCGCTGCCGGCCAGCACCTGCAGGTACTGGCGCAGCGCGTTCACCCAGGCCTGCTGGCGCAGCAGCAGGGCCACGCTGGCGTGCACCTGCTCGAAGGGCAGCGCCTGGCCGGGCTGGCGCTCGCACACCTCGACCACGTGCAGGCCGAAGCGGCTGTGCACCAGGCGCGAGAGCACGCCCACCTCCTGCGTGCCGAAGATCTCGCGCGCGAATTCGGGCGCGCAGTCCTCGGTGGTGAGCCAGCCCAGCTCGCCGCCCTCCTGGCCGCTGGGGCAGTTGGACCACTGGCGCGCGGCCTGGGCGAAGCGCGCGCCGCCGTCGTCGGCGCAGCGCAGCTCCAGCAGCAGGGCCTCGGCGCGCTGGCGCAGTTGCTTGACATCGACCCCGGGGGTGACGGCGAACAGCACGTGGCGCAGGCGCACGCGCTCGCCCTGCCCGCCCAGCGTGGGGTGGGCGGCGTGGTAGCGGCGGCAGGCGTCCTCGGACGGCTCGGGCACCTGCAGCGCCTGCTCCAGCAGGCGCTCGATGGCTTCGCCCGCCGCGGCGCTGGTGGCGCCGTCGAGGCCCGGGGCGTCGGCGGCCGCCAGCAGCCCTGCGCGCTGCGCCTGCTGGCGCAGCAGCTCGGTGCAGGCGCGCTGGCGCAGCGCCTCGGGCGGCAGCAGCACGCCTTGCGGGTGCAGGGCCACGCCGTTGATGCGGGCGACGGGGATCTGGGCGGTGGCGGTCATGGGGTTTCTCCTGTTTTGATAGCTGCTGGCGCTTTCCACACAAGGATTTCAGATTGATTTAATGCTGAAATCATTGCGTGGCAAGCGCTGGCAGCTACTTAGTTCATAGCACCACGGCTGCCGGGCTGGTTGTGGCCGGCGGGCAGGTTCAGGCGGCGGGCGCGCACCAGCTGGTACGGCCGCACGACGTAGGCCAGCGTGCCGAAGCCGCTCCACACGTGCACCAGGCGGGTGAAGGGGAAGACCAGGAACACGGTCATGCCCAGCGCCATGTGCACCTTGAACACCCAGCCCACGTTGGCCAGCAGCTCCACCGCGCCGGTGCGGAAGGTGACGATGCGCTGCGCCCATTCGGCCAGCAGCATCATGACCGAGCCGTCCAGGTGCTGGGCCGACAGTGGGATGGTGGCCAGGCCGAGCGCGAGCTGCACCCACAGCAGCCACAGCAGCACGATGTCGCTGGTCTTGCTGGTGGCGCGGATGCGCGCGTCCGACAGGCGGCGGTGCAGCAGCAGCGTGACGCCGATGAAGGCCAGCGTGCCGGCGATGCCGCCCGAGACCATCGCCATGATCTGCTTGGCGCCAGCGGTCATGAAGTGCTCGTACATGAAGTGCGGCGTGAGCATGCCCACGCTGTGGCCGAAGAACAGGAACAGCACGCCGACGTGGAACAGGTTGCTGCCCCAGCGCAGGCTGCCCTGGCGCAACAGCTGCGAGGAGTCGCTTTTCCAGGTGTACTGGTCGCGGTCGAAGCGCGCCCAGCTGCCGATGAAGAACACGGCCAGGCAGATGTAGGGGTACAGGCCGAACAGGAAGGTGTCGATCCAGGCGGTCATGGCGAGACTCCTTGGGAAGAAGAGGAAGCGCGCGTCGTCTTTTGCGATGCGGGCACGAAATGCAGCGGCTGGGCCTGGCCGGGGCGGTTCTGCCCCTTGGTGGCGCAGCCGTCGAAGGCCTCGGGCTCGGCCCAGGTTTCATCCAGGCCCGGCTCGGGCGTGATGGCCACGGCCTGCACGCGCTGGCCCGTGACCTCGAGCACGGCGGCGATCACGCAGGCGTAGGGGTTGCCCCGGTTGGCCAGCGCGGTGAACAGCGCGTTGAGGATGTGCGCCATCTCGGCAAGGAACTCGCGCGCCACGGCGGGCGGCTGGGTGGAGGCGAACTCCAGCACCACGCCCAGGTGGTCGGGCAGCTCCGGCGCCTCGAAGCGCAGGCCGGCCTGCTCGTAGGTCTGCAGCAGGTCGATGAGCGCCGGGCCGCGCTCGCGCGAGTCGCCGTGCACGTGCTCGAACAGGTGCAGCGAGGTCTGGCGGCCGCGGTCGAAGGTATCGACATAGCGCGCCTCGGCCTCCATGGGCTCCATGGCGCAGAGCTGGCGGCACAGGGCCTCAATCTCCAGCATGCGCTCGGGCGGCAGCGACTGCTCCAGGCGCAGCGCGTCGAGCAGCGCGGGCATCTGCGCGCGCAGCTCGGCGTGGGGGTAGCCCACCAGGCGGGCCAGAGCGCGCAGCGTCAGGCGCAGCGATTCCGGGGTTTTCTTGAACATGACTGGTTCTCCCTGGCGGTTTACACCGTGGCCTTGATGGGGATGGTGCGGCGCTTCTTGCCGCCGAACATGCTCACGTCGGTGGCGCCGTCGGAGCAGCCGTTGCCGAACGAGAAGCCGCAGCCGCCGCGCAGGTCGAAGGCGTTCTCGGCGTACTCGCGGTGCGCCGAGGGGATGACGAAGCGGTCCTCGTAGTTGGCGATGGCCATCACCTGGTACATGTCCTGCACGTCGTGCGCGCTCAAGCCCACCTGCTGCAGCACGGCCAGGTTCTCCACCCGGTCCACGTGCAGGCCGCGCTGGTAGGCGCGCATGGCGAGCATGCGCTCCAGCGCGCGCACCACGGGGCCGGTGTCGCCGGCGGTGAGCAGGTTGGCCAGGTACTGCACGGGAATGCGCAGCTGCGCCACATCGGGGATCTCGCCGTTCACGCCCAGGTGGCCGGCGTTGGCCGCCGAGGTGATGGGCGACAGCGGCGGCACGTACCAGACCATGGGCAGCGTGCGGTACTCGGGGTGCAGCGGCAGCGCGATCTTCCAGTCCACGGCCATCTTGTAGACCGGGCTGTTCTTCGCGGCTTCGAGCCAGGCGTCGGGAATGCCGTCGGCGCGCGCCTGGCGAATGACGTCGGGGTCATTCGGGTCGAGGAAGATGCCGAGCTGCGCCTCGTACAGGTCGCGGTCGCGCTCCACGCTGGCGGCTTCCTCGATGCGGTCGGCGTCGTACAGCAGCACGCCCAGGTAGCGGATGCGGCCCACGCAGGTCTCGGAGCACACCGTGGGCTGGCCCGCCTCGATGCGCGGGTAGCAGAAGATGCACTTCTCGGCCTTGCCGGTCTGCCAGTTGTAGTAGATCTTCTTGTACGGGCAGCCCGAGACGCACATGCGCCAGCCGCGGCACTTGTCCTGGTCGATCAGCACGATGCCGTCTTCCTCGCGCTTGTAGATCGAGCCCGAGGGGCACGAGGCCACGCACGCCGGGTTCAGGCAGTGCTCGCACAGGCGCGGCAGGTACATCATGAAGGTGTTTTCGAACTGGCCGTACATGTCCTTCTGCACCTGCTCGAAGTTCACGTCGATGCTGCGCTTGGCGAACTCGCCGCCGAGGATTTCCTCCCAGTTCGGGCCCCACTCGATCTTCTCCATGCGCTGGCCCGTGATCAGGCTGCGCGGGCGCGCGGTGGGCGCGGCCTTCATCTCGGGCGCCGACTGCAGGTGGTCGTAGTCGAAGGTGAAGGGCTCGTAGTAGTCGTCGATCTGCGGCAGGTTCGGGTTGGCGAAGATGCGCATGAGCAGCTTCCACTTGCCGCCCTGGCGCGGGACGATCGACCCGTCGGCCAGGCGCGTCCAGCCGCCGTTCCACTTGTCCTGGTTCTCCCATTCCTTGGGGTAGCCGATGCCGGGCTTGGTCTCCACGTTGTTGAACCAGGCGTATTCCACGCCGGGGCGGCTGGTCCAGACGTTCTTGCAGGTGACCGAGCAGGTGTGGCAGCCGATGCACTTGTCCAGGTTCAGCACCATGCCGATTTGTGCGCGTACTCTCATCGTGTTTCTCCTTGTCGCTCAGGCATGTGCGGCGGCCGGGGCCGAAGCTTCCTCGTCCATCCAGTCGATGCGGCGCATCTTGCGCACCAGCACGAACTCGTCGCGGTTGGTGCCGATGGTTCCGTAGTAGTTGAAGCCGTAGCTGTACTGCGCGTAGCCGCCGATCATGTGCGTGGGCTTGAGCACCACGCGCGTGACGGAGTTGTGGATGCCGCCGCGCGTGCCGGTGATTTCCGAGCCCGGGGTGTTCACGATCTTTTCCTGCGCGTGGTACATCATCACCATGCCCGGGTTGACGCGCTGGCTCACCACCGCGCGCGCCGCGATGGCGCCGTTGGCGTTGAACAGCTCGACCCAGTCGTTGTCCACGATGCCGCCGCGCTGGGCGTCGTCCTCGCTGAGCCAGATCACCGGGCCGCCGCGGTTGAGCGTGAGCATGTGCAGGTTGTCGCTGTACGTGCTGTGGATGCCCCATTTCTGGTGCGGCGTGATGAAGTTCAGCGCGATCTCGGGGTTGCCGTTGGGCATCTTGCCCTCGACCTCGTGCAGCGCCTTCAGGTGCACCGGCGGGCGGTAGGCGCAGAAGCCCTCGCCGAAGTCGCGCATCCACGGGTGGTCCTGGTAGAACTGCTGGCGGCCCGTGAGGGTGCGCCATGGGATCAGCTCATGCACGTTGGTGTAGCCCGCGTTGTAGCTGACCTTCTCGCTCTCCAGCCCGCTCCAGGTGGGCGAGCTGATGATCTTGCGCGGCTGCGCCTGGATGTCGCGGAAGCGGATCTTCTCGTCCTCGCGGTGCAGCGCCAGGTGCACGTGGTCGCGCCCGGTCTGCTTGCCCAGGGCCTCCCAGGCCTTGCAGGCCACGTGGCCGTTGGTCTCGGGCGCGAGCATCATCACCACCTCGGTGGCGTCGATGTCGCTGACGATCTTCGGACGCCCCTGCGTCACGCCTTCCTCGCGCACGCGGCCGTTGAGGTCGCCGAGCTGCTCGACTTCGGTCTGCGTGTTCCAGCCGATGCCCTTGCCGCCGTTGCCGATGCGGTCCATCAGCGGGCCCAGGGCCGTGAAGCGCTTGAAGGTGTTGGGGTAGTCGCGTTCGACCACCGCGATCTGCGGCGCCGTCACGCCGGGGATCAGCTCCACCTCGCCGTTCTTCCAGTCCTTCACGCCGTAGGGCTGCGCCAGCTCGGCCGGGGTGTCGTGCATGATGGGGGTGAGCACGACTTCCTTCTCCACGCCCAGGTGGCCCGTGCAGACTTCGCTGAAGGCCTTGGCAAAACCCTTGTAGATCTCCCAGTCGCTCTTCGCCTGCCAGGCCGGGTCCACGGCCGCCGACAGCGGGTGGATGAACGGGTGCATGTCGCTGGTGTTGAGGTCGTTCTTCTCGTACCAGGTGGCCGTGGGCAGCACGATGTCGGAGTACAGGCAGGTGGTGCTCATGCGGAAGTCGAGCGTGACCAGCAGGTCCAGCTTGCCTTCGGGCGCCTGGGCGTGCCATTGCACTTCCTCGGGCTTGGCGTCCTGCGGGCCCAGGTCCTTGCCCTGCACGCCGTGCGTGGTGCCCAGCAGGTGCTTGAGGAAGTACTCATGCCCCTTGCCCGAGCTGCCCAGGATGTTGGAGCGCCACACGAACATGTTGCGCGGCCAGTTGGCGGGGTGGTCGGGGTCCTCGCAGCTCATGGTGAGCGAGCCGTCTTCGAGCGACTGCACCACGTAGTCCTTGGGGTCCATGCCGCGCTTTTGCGCGTCCTTGACCACCTGCAGCGGGTTGGTCTGCAACTGCGGCGCGCTGGGCAGCCAGCCCATGCGCTCGGCGCGCACGTTGAAGTCGATCATCGCGCCCTGGTAGGCCTTCGGGTCGGCCAGCGGCGAGAGCACTTCCTCCACGCCCAGCTTCTCGTAGCGCCACTGGTCGGTGTGGGCGTAGAAGAAGCTCGTGCTGTTCATCTGGCGCGGCGGGCGGATCCAGTCGAGCGCGAAGGCCAGCGCCGTCCAGCCGGTCTGCGGGCGCAGCTTCTCCTGGCCCACGTAGTGCGACCAGCCGCCGCCGCTCTGGCCGACGCAGCCGCACATCATCAGCATGTTGATGATGCCGCGGTAGTTCATGTCGCAGTGGTACCAGTGGTTCATGGCCGCGCCGATGATGACCATGGACTTGCCATGCGTCTTGTCGGCGTTGTCGGCGAACTGGCGCGCGATGGCGATCACCTGGTCGCGCGGCACGCCGGTGATGCGCTCCTGCCATGCCGGGGTGTAGGGCGCGTTGGCGTCATAGCCCTCGTAGGCGCCCTCGCCGGGCAGGCCGCGGTGGATGCCGTACTGCGCCGCCTGCAGGTCGAACACCGTGGCCACGGCCACGCGGCCCTGCACGCCCTCGCCGCTCAGGTCGAGGTGGGTGACGGGCACGCGGCGCACCACCACGTCGCCGCCCTGGTCGTTGGCGCTGAAGTTGGGCGTGGCGATGCCGCCGAAGTACGGGAAGGCCACGTCGGCCACGTCATGCGCCTGCGCGCCGTCTTCGAGCACCGAGAGCTTGAGCTGCACGTCGTTGCCGGTGCGCGCTTCCTTCGATTCGAGGTTCCACAGGCCCTGGTCGTCGCGCCCGTCCTTGCCCCAGCGGAAGCCGATGGAGCCGTTGGGCAGCGCCACCTGGCCGTCGGTGCCGTAGGCCACGGTCTTCCAGTCGGGGTGGTTGGCCTGGCCCAGGTGGCCGTCGAAGTCGCTGGCGCGCACGTAGCGGCCCGGCACCATGACCGTGCGGCCGTCGGGCAGCGTCTTCTGCTCCAGCACCACGAGCAGCGGCAGGTCGGTGTAGCGGCGCGCGTAGTCGTCGAAGTACGCCGAGCGCTTGTCGAAGTAGAACTCCTTCAGGATCACGTGCCCCATGGCCATGGCCACGGCGGCGTCGGTGCCCTGCTTGGGGTGCATCCACAGGTCGGCCAGCTTGGCCACCTCGGAGTAGTCGGGCGTGACGGCCACGACCTTGGCGCCCTTGTAGCGCACCTCGGTGAAGAAGTGCGCGTCGGGCGTGCGCGTCTGCGGCACGTTCGAGCCCCAGGCGATGATGAAGTTGGAGTTGTACCAGTCAGCGCTCTCGGGCACGTCGGTCTGCTCGCCCCACACCTGCGGGCTGGACGGCGGCAGGTCGCAGTACCAGTCGTAGAAGCTCATGCACACCCCGCCGATCAAGCTCAGGTAGCGCGAGCCGGCAGCGTAGGAAATCATCGACATGGCCGGGATCGGCGAGAAGCCGATGATGCGGTCCGGGCCGTGCTTCTTGATGGTGTAGACGTTGGCCGCGGCGATCATCTGGTTGACTTCGTCCCAGGTGCTGCGCACGAAGCCGCCCAGGCCGCGCTGCTTCTGCCACTCGCGGCGCGCGCCGTCGTTCTCGACGATGGCGGCCCAGGCATCGACCGGGCTCTTGGCCACGGCCAGGGCCGCGCGCCAGTGCTTGAGCAGGCGCCCGCGCACCATGGGGTACTTCACGCGGTTGGCGCTGTAGAGGTACCAGCTGTAGCTGGCGCCGCGCGCGCAGCCGCGCGGCTCGTGGTTGGGCAGGTCGGCGCGCGTGCGCGGGTAGTCGGTCTGCTGGGTTTCCCAGGTGACGATGCCGCCCTTGACGTAGATCTTCCACGAGCAGGAGCCCGTGCAGTTCACGCCATGGGTGGAGCGCACGATCTTGTCGTGCGCCCAGCGGTCGCGGTAGGCATCTTCCCAGGTACGGTCTTCGCCGTTGGTCTGGCCATGGCCGTCGGAAAAGGTCTCGCGCGGCTGCGCGAAGTACGAGAGACGGTCGAGGAAATGGCTCATCGTGGGGCTCCTTGGAAATCGTTGTCGGGGTCGAGGACAGGGAGGGACAGGGTCAGCAGGGCATCTCGGCGCTCTTGCGCGCGTAGTACCACCAAGTGATGACGATGCAAATGGCGTAGAACGCCACGAAGGCCCACAGCGCGGCCTGGGGGCCGCCCGTGAGCGCGATGGAACTGCCGTAGCTCTTGGGAATGAAGAAGCCGCCATAGGCCGCGAAGGCCGCCGTGAAGCCCAGCGTGGCTGCGCCCAGCGTGTTGCCCTCCTTGTTGGCCTGGGCCACGGCGGCGGCGTCGCGGGTGTCCACGCCGCGCATGGCTTCGCTCAGGAAGATGACCGGAATCATGCGGAAGGTCGAGCCGTTGCCGATGCCGGTGGTAAGGAACAGCACCAGGAAGCACACGAAGAAACCGCCGAACTGCCCCGCCGAGCTTCCCGAGGGCAGGAACCAGACCACGCCCACCACGGCCAGCGCCATGACGATGAAGTTCCACAGCGTCACGCGCGCGCCGCCGAGCTTGTCGGCCAGCCAGCCGCCGAAGGGCCGCACCACCGCGCCCACCAGCGGCCCGAGCCAGGCGTAGGCCAGCGGGTTGACGTTGGGAAACTGGCTCTTGATGAGCAGCGGAAAGCCCGCCGCGTAGCCGATGAACGAGCCGAACGTGCCCAGGTACAGCACGCACATCAGCCAGTTGTGCTTGCGCCGGAAAATGGCGGCCTGCGCGGCGAAGCTGGCCTTGGCGTCGGCGATGTCGTGCATGCCGAACCAGGCAGCGATGGACGTGAGCAGGATCCACGGCACCCAGACGAAGGCGGCGTTCTGCGTCCACACCTGGATGTGCTCGCCGTTCTTCACGATGGTCTGCGGGTCGCCGCCGAAGATGCCGAAGACGCCGACCGTGACCACCAGCGGGCTGAGGAACTGCACCACCGACACGCCCAGGTTGCCCAGGCCGGCGTTCACGCCCAGCGCCGAGCCCTTGCGCTCCTTCGGGAAGAAGAAGCTGATGTTGGCCATGCTGGAGCTGAAGTTGCCCCCGCCCAGGCCGCACAGCAGCGCCAGCACCAGCATGGTGGGGTAGCTGGTGGTGTTGTCCTGCACCGCGTAGCCGATGCCGATGGCCGGGATCAGCAGCGACGCGGTGGACAGCGCCGTCCAGCGCCGCCCGCCGAACACCGGCACCATGAACGAGTAGAAGATGCGCAGCGTGGCGCCCGAGAGCGCGGGCGCGGCGGCGAGCCAGAACAGCTGGTTGGTCGAGTACTTGAAGCCTAAAGCGGGCAGGTTCACGGCGACCACGCTCCAGACCTGCCAGATGGCGAAGGCCAGGAACAGCGCGGGCACCGAGATCCACAGGTTGAGCTTGGCGACGGCCTCGCCCTCGCGCTCCCAGAACTGCTTGTCCTCGGGCGTCCAGAGCGTGAGCAGGCGGCCCTGGCGGGCGCCGGCGTGCGATGCGGGGGTTGACATGGAAGGCACCTTTCAGAAGGTTTCAGTGATCCATCACGTCGGTGCGGCGCACCTCGGTGAAATACATCCAGATCAGCGAGACCCAGACCACGCCGTACATGAGCATGAAGGCGCTGGAGCGGATGCCCGTCCAATCCATCAGCGCGCCGAACATGATCGGCAGGATGAAGCCGCCCATGCCGCCCGCCAGGCCCACGATGCCGCTGATCGTGCCGATGTTGCCGGGGTAGTCGTCGCTGATGTACTTGAACACGCTGGCCTTGCCGAAGGCCCAGGCCACGCCGAGCACGGCCATCAGCGCGGTGAACACGTAGACGTTCAGGCCGATGTGGAACACCTTGGGGCCATCGACGGTAAGGACGGTGAAGTCGGTCTGCGGGTACGACAGCAGGAACAGGCAGATCCAGCTCACCCACAGCACCCACCAGGTCACGCTGTGCGCGCCGTACTTGTCCGACAGCACGCCGCCGATGGCGCGCAGCACGCCGCCGGGCAGCGAGAAGCACGCGGCCAGCAGCGCGGCGACGCGGATGTCCAGCCCGTACTCGCCCACGTAGTACTGCACCATCCACAGCGCCAGCGCCACGTAGCCGCCGAACACGATGCTGTAGTACTGGCAGTACTTGAGCACCTTGGGATCCTTCAGCGCCTTGAGCTGGTCGGTGAACTTGACGTTGCTCGACACCAGGTGCGTTGGGTCGCTGTAGGAAAATATCCAGAACAGCACCAGCGTGCCCAGCATGATGGCCGCATAGACGTGCGGCACGGCCTGCCAGCCGAAGGCCACCAAGATCACCGGGGCGACGAACTTGTTCACCGCCGCACCCGAGTTGCCGGCGCCATAGACGCCCATGGCCGTGCCCTGGCGGCTCTTGGGGAACCAGCGCGCCACGTAGGGCGTGCCGACCGAGAACGCGCCCCCGGCCAGCCCCACGAACAGGCCGATGACGAGGAAGTGCCAGTACTGCGTGGCGTAGCCCATGACCCAGATGGCGGGCACGGTGAGGGCCAGCAGCACCGCCATGACGATGCGGCCGCCGTACTTGTCGGTCCAGATGCCCAGCGGCACGCGCACCAGCGAGCCGGTGAGCACGGGCATGGCGGTAAGCAGGCCGAACTCGGTGGCGTTCAGGTTCAGCATCTTCTTGATCGGGATGCCGATGACGCCGAACATCATCCAGACCATGAAACAGACGGTGAAGGCCAGCGTGCTCACGATGAGCACCGACCAGGCCTGGCGGGTATGGCGCGGGTCTTCTGCTGCGTGGTGTGACGGGGAAGGCATTTGTGTCCTCTCTTGCGAATGCCTTGCCATGGTCGCCCAGGGCGCGCGCCTTGCCCATCCGTCTCTGGAGGGCCCGCGGCGCGGCAGAAGGACGATGGCGCCATCGTCCGAAAGAACTATGCCGCCCCTGCAGATTTCAAGCGAAAAATGGCCTCAGCGCCCGTCCATCAAGCGCTGGCAGCTATCAAAAAGAGAGTTCGTCAGCGCTGGCGGTCCGAGGCGTACACCGCCGCCTGCACGCGCGAGCTCAGGCCGAGCTTGCGCAGGATGTGCTGCACGTGGATCTTCACCGTGGTCTCGGCGATATCGAGCGTGCGCGCGATCTCCTTGTTGCTCGCGCCCCGGGCGATCTCGCGCAGCACGTCTTCCTCGCGCGGGGACAGCGGCGAGGCCGCCTCGGGCTCGGCCACGGGCGGCGGCACGGGCACGCCCTGGCTCTGGAAGGCCGCCACGAGCTTGCCCATCATCTCGGGGCTGACCACGGGCTCGCCGCGCGCGGCGCGGCGGATGGCTTCGCTCAGCAGAGCGCCGTCGATGGTCTTGAGCAGATAGCCCTGCGCGCCGTGGCGCAGCGCGGCAGCCAGGTCCTGCCCGTCCTCGCTCACCGTGAGCATGACCACGCGGCAGCCGGGCGCGGCCTCGCGCAGCCCGCCGATGGCATCAACGCCGAGCACGCCGGGCAGGTGGTTGTCCAGCAGGATGACCTGCGGCTGCAGGCCGGGCACCAGGCGCAGCGCCTCGGCGGCGTCGGCCGCCTCGCCCACCACACGCAGCCCCTCGTCCAGGCCGATGAGCGCGATCAGCCCGCGGCGGAACAGGGTGTGGTCATCGACGACGAAAACGGTGATGGGAGCGGTCATGCAAGCGCGGGGGCGGCGGGGGCGACGGTGGAAGCGGCGGGCAGCGCGATGCACACGCACGTGCCGCCGCCACCGGGCGCAGAGTCTACGCGCACCTCGGCACCCACGCGCTGGGCGCGCTCGCGCATGATGCCCAGGCCCACGTGCAGCGAATCGGGCGCCACGCGCGCGGGGTCGAACCCGCAGCCGTCGTCGCGCACCTCGAAGCGCCAGGGGTGGCGCTCCACGCGCAGCTCCACACGCCGCGCCTGGGCGTGCTTGCGCACGTTGGACAGCGCCTCCTGCACCATGTGCAGCACCTGGATCTGCACGTCGGGCGCCAGCGGCAGGCCGTGGCCGCCCATGCTCAGGTGGGTGGCCACGCCGGTCTGGTGCTCGAACTTGGAAAGCGTGGCGCGCAGCGCGGTCTCGATGTCCTCGTCGCTGGTGCGCGTGCGGAAATGCACCAGCAGCTCGCGCACGTCGGCATAGCACTCGCGCACGCCGGTCTCCAGCTCGGCCAGGCTGCGCTCGCGCACCTGCGCGTTGTCCTTGGCGATGGCATCGCGCAGCAACTGCGTCTGGATCTTCAGGAAGGCCAGCGACTGCGCGATGGAGTCGTGCAGCTCGCGCGCGATCAGGCTGCGCTCCTCGGCCACCGCCGCCTCGCGCTCCAGCGCCGTGGCGCGCAGGCTCTCCATGGAGCTGGCCAGGTGGTGCGCCATGGTGGACAGCAGCCCGCGCGTGTCCTGCGAGAGGCTGCGGGTGTTGCGGAAGAACAGCGACACCTCGCCCAGCAGGCGCTGCTGCAGCCGCACGGGAATGCTGACCACGGTCTCGAACCCGGCCTCGCGGCAGTGCGGCAGCTGCTGGGCCGACACCGGCGTGATGGGGATGATGCGCATCTGCGCCGTCTCCTGCGCCTGGCCGCAGTCGCAGCTGCCCGCCGCCAGGCAGTGCTCCTGCTCGGCCAGCGCCTGCGGCAGCCCGTCGGCGGCCAGCAGCACGTAGCGCTCGTTGGCTTCGTCGGACCAGCGCACGGCGGCCGCGTCGCAGCCCGCCACCTGGCGGATCTGCTGCACGAAGCCCTGGGCCAGCGCCTCCAGGCTGCCGGCCTCGGCGCCCAGGGCGCTCACGGCGTACAGCGCGGCCAGGCGCTGGTTCTGCTCCTCGATGCTGGCGGTCTTGTCGCGCACCTTGCGCTCCAGGTCCTCGTGCGAGGCCTGCAGCGCATGGGCCATGAGGTTGAAGCCCGCCGCGAGCTGGCCGAACTCGTCGGGCGTATCGACCACCAGGCGCGTGCCCAGGTCGCCCTGGCGCAAGCGCGCCAGCGCCTGCTGCAGGCGCGCCACCGGGTGCAGCACCAGCAGGTAGCTCACTGCCATGAAGGTCACGGCGGCGGCAATCGCCAGCGCCACCATGAGCAGCTGGAACAGGTGCAGCACCGCCGTCCAGCGCGCGATCTGCGTCTCGATCGACTCGACGAAGGCATTGACGTGCAGCACGAAGGCGTCGGCACGCTCCACGGCCTGCACGGGCATGACCTCGCCCCAGTGCGAGCGCAGGATGCGCCATTCGCTGCGCACGCGCTCGAAGCGCTCGCGCGTTTCCTCGGCCCGGGGCACGAACAGCGGGCGCGCCGGGTCGCCGGTGCGCAGCAGCTCCAGGCTGTCGTCGAACTGGCGCTCCAGCGCGGCCACGCGCTCGGGCGACTCGTTCTGCTGCGCGATCACCATGCGCAGCATGTTCATGCGCAGGCGCCCGGCCTCGTTCACGGCGGCCGCGCCGCCTTCGAGCTGCCAGGTCACCCACAGCGTCAGGCCGATCGAGGCCAGGGCGATGAGCAGGAAGCCCACGCCCAGGGCCAGCAGCTTGGTGGAAAGGGATGGCTTCTTGCGCATGGCGCCAGTGTAGGAGCCGGGGCAAATCCCCTTCAAGAGTCGTGCAGCACCTTGCCTGGGTTGAGCAGTTGCAGCGGATCGAGCGCCTGCTTGAGCGTACGCATCAGCGCGATCTCTGCCGCGCTGCGCGACAGGTGCAGGTAGGGCTTCTTCTCCAGCCCGATGCCGTGCTCGGCCGAGACCGAGCCCTGCAGCGGCGCCAGCGGGGCATAGACGATCTGCTCCACCGCCGCGCGGTCGCCGTCGGCGCCGGTGTGGACGACCACGTGCAGGTTGCCGTCGCCCAGGTGGCCGAACACCCAGCAGTGGTGCGCCGGCCAGCGCGCAGCCAGGGCGCCCTGCACCTGGGCCACGTAGCCCTCCATGGCCGCGATGGGCAGCGACACGTCGAAGGTGAAGGGCCAGCCGTGGCGCGCCGTCTGCATCACGTCGTCGCGCAGCGCCCACAGCGCCGCGCATTCGCGCGCCGAGCCGGCGACGGCCGCGTCCACGATCCAGCCCTGCGCCATGGCCGCTTCCAGCGCGGCGACGAAGCGCGGGCCGTCCAGCGCCTGGTCCGCGCCCTGCGACTCGACCAGTGCGTAGAACGGCTGGCCGTGCGCCAGCGGCGGCGCGCTGGCGGCGGGCGGCGTGGTCACGAGTTCGTAGAACGCGCCCCACATCACCTCGAAGGCCGACAGGCCGCCGCCCAGCGCGCGGTCCATGTGGCCCAGCAGGGCGGCCACGGCGTCGAAATGGGGCAGCGCCACCAGCGCCACGTTCTGGCTCGCGGGCAGCTCGGCCAGGCGCAGCACCAGCCGCGTGATGACGCCCAGCGTGCCCTCGGAGCCGATGAAGAGCTGCTTGAGGTCGTAGCCCGCGTTGTTCTTGAGCATGCGGTTCAGCGAGGACACCACGGTGCCGTCGGCCAGCACCGCCTCCAGGCCGAGCACGCGCTCGCGCATCATGCCGTGGCGGATGACGCGGTTGCCGCCCGCGTTGGTGGCCGCGTTGCCGCCCAGCGTGGCCGAGCCGCGCGCCCCCAGGTCGAGCGGGAAGGCCAGGCCATGCGGCTGCACCGCCTCCTGCAGCGCCTGCAGCGTGACGCCGGCCTGCGCCACGGCCACGCGCTGGCGCGGCTCGATGGCCTCGATGGCGTTCATGCGTTCGAGCGACAGCACGAGCTGCGCGGGCGTGGCGTCGGCCCCGTGCACCAGGCCCGTGCGCCCGCCGTGGGGCACGACGGGGATGCGCTGCGCATGGCACAGCCGCAGCACGGCGGCCACTTCCCCGGTGCTGCGCGGACGCGCCAGCAGGCGGCACTGCACCGTGTCCTGGCGCATGAAGCCGGCGGGGCGCTGGGCCGCGTCGGCGGCGTCCACGACGCCGGCCTCGCCCAGAAGGTCGCGCAGGTGCGCGCGCAAGGTGTCGGTGTCCATTCAGATGCCCAGGTAGATGCGGCGGATGTAATCGTCGCCCGCCAGCTCGGCGCTGCTGCCGTGGCGCGCGATGCGGCCGTTTTCCAGCACGTACACGCGCTGCGCCACGCGCAGCGTGTTCTGCGCGTCCTGCTCGGCCATGAGCACGGCCACGCCCGAGGCGGCGATGGCGCGGATGGCGTCGAAGATCTCGATCTTCAGCCGGTGCGCGATGCCCACCGAGGGCTCGTCGAGCAGCAGCAGGCGCGGTCGCCCCATGAGCGCGCGGCCGATGGCCACGAACTGCTGCTGCCCGCCCGAGAGCGTGGAGACGGTCTGCTCCAGCCGCTCGCGCAGGATGGGGAACAACGCGAACACCGTTTCCATGGTGGCCTGCACGCCGTCGCGCGAGGGGTTCAGGTACGCGCCCAGCTCCAGGTTCTTGCGCACCGTGAGTTCGGTGAACAGGCGCCGCCCCTCGGGGCAGTGGCAGATGCCCAGGCCCACCACCGCGTGTGCGGCGTGGCCGTGCAGCGGCTGGCCGTCCAGGTTGAGCGTGCCGCTGGACGCGAGGCTGCGCGAGATGGCCTTGAGCAGCGTGGTCTTGCCCGCGCCGTTGGGGCCAAGCACGCCCACCAGTTCGCCGGGCTGCACGTGCAGGTCCACGGATTCGAGGGCCAGCGCCTTGCCGTAGGAGGCGGCGAGCCCCTGGATGTCAAGCAGTGGCAAGGTCGGCCTCCGTCTTTCCGATGTACGCCTGCACCACCTTGGGGTGGCGCACGATGTCCTGCGCGTCGCCGATGGCGATCAGTTCGCCAAAGTCGATGGCGACCACGCGCTGCACCAGCTGCATGAATTCGCGCAGCTTATGTTCGATGATGAGGATGCTCAGGCCCCGCTCGGCGTGCAGGCGGCGGATCAGCGCCGACAGCGGCTCAATCTCGCTCGCGCCCAGCCCGGCGAAGGGTTCGTCGAGCAGCAGCAGCAGCGGGTCGGTGGCCAGCGCGCGCGCAATCTCCAGGCGCCGCTGGTCGCCGTAGGAGAGCAGCTCGGCCGGGGTCTCGGCCTTGTGGGCCAGGCCCACGTCGTCGAGCATGCGCAGCGCGCGCTCGCGCGGCGCCTCGCCGGTGGCGCGGCCGCGCGGCGAGTAGCAGGCCACCATGGCGTTTTCCGCCACGCTCATGCCCACGAAGGGGCGGCACAGCTGGAAGGTGCGCGCCAGGCCCTGGTTCACCACCTGGGCGGGCGTGCGCCCGGCCAGGTCCTGGCCGTTGAAGAGCACGCGCCCCGCGTCGGGCCGGATGAAGCCGGTCAGCAGGTTGAACAGCGTGGTCTTGCCCGCGCCGTTGGGGCCGAGGATGCCGAGGATCTCGCCGCGCGCCACGCAGAACGCCATGTCCTGCACGGCGGTGAGTCCGCCGAAGCGCTTGGTCAGGCCCTGGATGTCGAGCAGCGCGGTCATGGCGTGGCCCCCTTGCCCAGCCTGCGCCACAGCGGCGCGACCAGGCCGCCGCGCAGGAAGAAGATCACCACGATGAGCAGCAGCGCATAGACCAGCAGCCGGTACTCGCCCGCGCTGCGCAGCATCTCGCCCAGCAGCGACAGCACGATGGCGCCGCCCGCCGCGCCGTAGACCGAGCCGATGCCGCCCACGTAGACCATGGTGACCACGGCCACCAGCATCAGCACCGAGACGATCTGCGGGCTGACCTGCATCTGGTAGCTGGCGTACAGCGCGCCGCCCAGGCCCGCGAACACGGCGCTGATGACCAGCGCGGCGATCTTGTAGAACGTGACGTTGATGCCCGCGGCCTGGCAGCCCGCCTCGTCGCCGCGGATGGCGCGCAGCAGCAGCCCCCAGCGCGAGCGCGACAGACCGACCAGCACCGCGCCGCTGGCCAGCGCCACGCCCAGCACCAGGTAGTAGTACCGCACCGTGTCCAGCACCAGCGGCGTCAGGCCCTGGATGCCTTCCTCGCCGCCCGTGATGTCCCACAGGATCAGCAGCATGCGCTGCGCGATGGCCGCCGCCGCCAGCGTGGCCAGCGCGAAGTACGGGCCCTTCAGGCGCAGCGTGGGAAAGCCGATGGCCAGGCCCAGCAGCGCCGACATGCCCATGGCCACGAAGAGGCCGAGCCAGGGCGAGAGGCCGTGGTTGGCGTCCAGGTAGCCGGTGGCGTAGGCGCCGATGCCGATGAACAGCGGGTAGCCGAAGTTCTCGCGCCCGGTCAGGCCCGAGAAGAAGTCCCAGCCCATGGCCCAGATGGCGTAGATCAGGCAGACGGTGAACACGCCCGTCATGTAGGCGCTGCCCAGCCAGGGCACGGCGGCCAGCAGCGCCAGCGCGGCGGCCAGCGCCAGGGATTGTCGAAGGGTGATTTTCATGGGCATGGTCTCAGAAAGCGGCGCGTTTTCCGCGCAGGCCGGCGGGACGCAGCAGCAGCGTCAGCAACACGGCGGCGAGCGACACCACCTCGGTCCACGAGGAGGACACCAGGTAGGCCACTGCCGTTTCGGCGTAGCCCAGCAGGATGGCCGCCAGGATGCTGCCCGGCAGCGAGCCCAGGCCGCCGACGATGACGATGGCGAAGGCCTTGGTCAGCGCGGGCATGGCCATGTGCGGCGAGGTGGACAGGAAGGGCCCGGCCATCACCCCGGCCAGCGCCGCCAGCGCGGCCGACAGGGCCACCACGCGGCCGTACACGCGGTCGGTGGGAATGCCCATGTACTGCGCGGCCAGCGGGTCCTGCGACAGCGCCAGGATAGCCGCGCCGGCGCGCGTGCGCTGGATCAGCAGCCACAGCACGGCCAGCGCCGCCACCGCCGTGGCCAGGGTCAGCAGCTGCTGGCCGCCAATGTCGGCGCCGCCCAGGCTGAACTTGGCGTCGGCGAAGGCCGGCACGTTGACGACCTCGGAGCCGAAGGTCACCAGCAGCACCTGCTCGGCCACCAGCAGGAAGGCCATGGTGACCATCATCACCGCCATGCTGGAGTCGCGCTGCGGCCGGATCAACCAGCGCTCCACGGCCCAGCCCAGGCCCGCCGTGGCGGCGATGGCGGCCAGCGCCGCCAGCGCCAGCGGCAGGCCGAGCAGCGTGGCGAACAGGTAGGTGAAGTAGGCGCCGAGCATGTAGAACGCGCCGTGCGCCAGGTTGAGGATGCGCGCCACGCCGAACACCAGCGTGAAGCCCACCGCCAGCATGGCGTAGATGGCGCTGGTGACCGCGCCGTGAACCAGGATGTCCGTCATGCCCGGGCCTGCTTCACTGCATCCACTGCGGCTTGGCGAAGTCGCCGGTGCGCGCCTCCCTGGGCCAGAGGATGACGCGCTTGCCGCCCTCCTGCCACTGCACCCACAGCATGTTCACCAGGCCGGGGCCGGCCTTCACGTCGTGCGTGTCGTCGAGCTGCAGGCGGCCGGTGGTGATGGGCATGTCCACCTTCTCCAGCGCCTTGATGACGGCGTCGGCCTGAACCGAATTGGCGCGCGCCACCGCGTCGGCCCAGGCGTGCACGGCGTCGTAGGCGCCCGCGCCGGTGTACACGGTTTCGCGCTTGTAGCGCGCCTTGAAGGCGTCGAGGAACGGCAGGGTGCGCGGCGACAGCGGCGCGCGCACGATGTAGTTGCCCGCCACGGCGGTGACGGCCTTGCCGCCCACGCGCTCGAAGAAATCGGTGTCCTGCCCCTTCACGTCGATGCCGCCGTAGGGCACGGGTATGCGCGCGTCGTACCACTGCTTGGCCAGCACGTCGCTGGAGGCGTGCGACAGGATCACCACCATGTACTCGGCGCCGCTGTTCTTCACCTTGGACAGCAGCGGCGAGAAGTTGGTGGTGCCGGTGTCGAAGGTCTCGGCCATCACCACGTCCAGGCCCTTGGCCGTGGCGCCCCGCTTGAGCACGGGGATCAGATCCTGCACCCACTTGGCGCTCTCGCCGACGATGGCGAACTTCTTCATGCCCAGCTCGCCGTGCAGGTAGTCGGTCATGTAGCTCACCAGGCCGCCCGCCAGGTGCAGCGAGTTGAGCGTGCCGATGCGGAAGATGTACTTGTTGGCTTCGTAGTTCTGCTTGACCTTGGCGTTGATGGCGGGCGAGGCCGCGCCCACGTTGATGTACACCGTCTTGGCCGCCGCGATGTGCGGCAGCTGCGCCAGCACCACGCCCGAGGTGTAGCCGCCGACGATGGCGTCCACCTTCTCGTCGGCCGTCAGCTTCTTGATGGCGCTGATGCCCTTCTCCGGGTCCTCGGTCTCGTCGGCCACCACCATCGCCAGCTTGCGCCCGAGCAGGCCGCCCTTGGCGTTGATCTCGTCGATGGCGAGCTGCGCGCCGTCGCGCGTGTCGCGCCCGATCTGCAGTTGCACCGCCGTGCTGATGCCGATCCTGATCGGCGGCTCGCCCTGCGCGCGGGCGGGCGCGGCGCCCAGCGTGGCGCCCAGCGCGGCGGCCAGGACCGCGGCGCGGCGGGTGAAGTGGGGAATGTGCGTCATGTCTCGCTCCTTGGTGTCGGTGGTGGGTGGACTACTGAATTGATAGCTGCTCGCGCTTGTCCATGGCTGTTTTCGATATGAAACAGCCATGGAAATGGCTTGCAGAAAGCGCAAGCAGCTCTTTTTTTAATAGCTTAGGCCGCGCGCGCCTGCTGGGGCGCGTCGGCCTGCGCCCAGCGCTGCGCCAGTGCGGCGCGCAGCGCGCCGGTCTTCTGCACGCTGGCCTCGCGCACGTGGCCGAAGCCGCGCACCTGCTCGGGCCACTGCGCCGTCTCGATGGCCAGCGCCAGGCGCTCGGGCGTGAGGCCGGCGACCAGGCGCTCCACGTCCTGCTCGTAGTCGGCGATCAGGCGCAGCGCCAGGCGCCGTTCGGCGTTGTGGCGGAACGGGTCCAGCACCGTGCCGCGCAGGCCGCGCAGGCGCGCCAGCAGGCGCAGCGCCTGCCAGGCCCAGGGCCCGAGTTCGCGCTTGCGCGGCAGGCCCGTCACCGGGTCCTTGCCTGCGAAGGGCCAGGCGCCGAGGTGGAAGTGCAGCCGGTAGCCGTCCTCGAAGGCCTGCGCCAGCTCGGCGCGGAATTCGGGCGTGCTGTACAGGCGCGCCACCTCGAACTCGTCCTTGTACGCCAGCAGCTTGAAGTAGTAGCGCGCCACGGCGGTGGCCAGGCGCTCGCCGCCGCCGGCGGCCTGCTCGGCCGCCGCCACGCGCTGCACCAGGCGGGCGTGGCGCTCGGCGTAGGCGGGGTTCTGGAACGCGGCCAGGCGCGCGCCACGGTCGGCCAGCACGTCGGCCAGGCATGCCAGGCGCGGCTGGAACTGCACCACCTTCTGCGTGCCGGCGGGCTCGGCCAGCGCCTGCACGGCGGCGCCGTCGTGCGCGGCGCGGCGGCCCCACAGGAAGCTCTTGAGGTTGAAGTCCACGCTCACGCCGTTGAGCGCGATGGCCCGCTCGATGGCCGCGCGCGCCACCGGCAGCCAGCCGCGCTGCCAGGCAAAGCCCAGCAGGAACAGGTTGGCGGCGATGGTGTCGCCCATCAGCGCCACGGCCAGGCGCGTGGCCTCGACCAGGGCGAGCTGCGCGCCGCCGCCCGCGGCGGCGGCAATGCGCTGCTGCAGCGCCTGCGCGTCGAGCTGCCAGTCGGGGTTGCGCGTGAATTCGCTGGTGGGCGCCACGCTGGTGTCCACCACGGCGCGGGTGCGCCCGGCGCGGAACTTGGACAGCGCCTCGTCCCCGGCGCTGACCACCAGGTCGCAGCCCACCAGCAGGTCGGCCTCGCCCGCCGCCAGCCGCGTGGACTGCAGTTGCGCCGCGTCGGCGGCGATGCGGATGTGCGACATCACGGCGCCGTACTTCTGCGCCAGGCCCGTCACGTCGAGCGTGCTGGCGGCCTTGCCGTCCAGGTGCGCGGCCATGCCCAGGATGGCGCCCACCGTCACCACGCCCGTACCGCCGATGCCGGTGACCAGCACGCCGTAGGGCCGCGCGCCGTCGAGCGCGGGCAAGGCGGCCTCGGGCAGCGCCAGGTCCGATTCGGGCAGCGCGCGCGCCTTGCCGCGCCGGGGCGTGGCGCCGTGCACGGTGACGAAGCTGGGGCAGAAGCCCTCGACGCAGGAAAAATCCTTGTTGCACGACGACTGGTTGATGCGCCGCTTGCGCCCCAGCTCGGTGGGCAGCGGCTCGATGGACATGCAGTTGGACTTGGCGCTGCAGTCGCCGCAGCCCTCGCACACGGCGCTGTTGATGAAGCTGCGCTGGTCCGGGTCGGGGACCTTGCCGCGCTTGCGCAAGCGGCGGCGCTCGGTGGCGCACACCTGGTCGTAGATCAGCACCGACACGCCGGTGAATTCGCGCAGTTCGCGCTGCACGCGCTCCAGCGCGCGCCGGTGCTCCACGGCCACGCCCGGGGGCAGCGCCACGCCGTCGTAGCGGCCCGGGTCGTCGGCCACCACCACGATGCGGCCCACGCCCTCGGCCAGCAGCTCGGCGGCCATCTGCGGCACCGACAGCTCGCCGTCCACCAGCTGACCGCCGGTCATGGAGACGAAACCGTTGACCAGCAGCTTGTAGGTGATGCGCACCTTGGCCGCGACGGCCTGGCGGATGGCCAGGAAGCCCGAGTGGAAGTAGGTGCCGTCGCCCAGGTTGGCGAAGACGTGCGGCTCGTCGGTGAACGGCGCCTGGCCGACCCACATCACGCCCTCGCCGCCCATGTGCGAAATGGTGCCGGTGGTCTGCGGCCGCTGCAGCGAGGCGATGGCGTGGCAGCCAATGCCCGCCAGCGCGCGGCTGCCCTCGGGCAACTGGGTGGAGGTGTTGTGCGGGCAGCCCGAGCAGAAGTTGGGCAGGCGCACCGGCCCGCCCTTGGGCACGGCGGCCGGGGCGGCGCCCTCGCAGCCCGGCAGGCCGAGCAGCCGCGCGACCAGCGCGGCGATGGCCGGCGGCGCCAGCTCGCCCGTCGACGGCAGGCCCGGCGCGCCGCGCGTGCGCGCCCACCCGTTGGCCCCGTGGTACTTGCCGGCCACGCGCACACCGCGCAGGCCCGGCGCGTCGAACAGGATGGCCTTGATCTGGTCCTCCAGCACGTTGCGCTTTTCCTCCACCACCAGCAGCGTCTGCAGGCCCTGGGCGAAGTCCTCGATGGCGTGCGGATCGAGCGGCCAGACCATGCCGACCTTCAGCAGCCGGATGCCGTGGGCGCTGGCGGCGGCCTCGTCCAGCCCCAGTTCCAGCAGCGCCTGGCGCACGTCGGCATAGCTCTTGCCCGCCGCGACGATGCCCAGGCGCGGCGCGGCGCTGTCGAGCGCCACGCGGTTGAGCCCGTTGGCGCGCGCGTACTCCAGCGCGGCGTGCAGCTTGTGCTCGTACAGGCGCGCCTCCTGCGGCAGCGGCCCGTCGAAGCGGCGGATGTTCAGCCCGTCGGCCGGCTGCGTGGGCAGCGGCGCGGGCGCGGTGGTGTGCGGGCGGCCCACGCCCACCTGCACGCTGCCCGAGGACTCGACCACGTCGGTCACCAGCTTGAGCCCGACCCAGCAGCCGGCATGGCGGCTCATGGCGATGCCGTGCAGGCCGAAATCGAGGATGTCCTGCACGTTGGCCGGGTAGAGCACGGGGATGCCGGTGGCGATCAGGATCTGGTCCGACTGCGCGGCCTGCGTGGAGGACTTGGCCGCGTGGTCGTCGCCGCACAGCGCCAGCGCGCCGCCCCAGGGCGCGGTGCCCGCGGCGTTGGCGTGGCGCAGCACGTCGGCGCTGCGGTCCACGCCGGGCGTCTTGCCGTACCAGATGCTGAACACGCCGTCGTAGCGCGCGCCGGGGAAGATGCCCACGTACTGCGAGCCCCACACGGCGGTGGCCGCCAGGTCCTCGTTCACGCCGGGCTGGAAGTGGATGTGGTGCGCCTTCAGCCGCTCGGCGTTGCGCCACAGCTCCATGTCGTAGCGGCCCAGCGGCGAGCCACGGTAGCCGCTGATGAAGCCCGCCGTGTTGCGCCCCGCGGCCACGTCGCACAGGCGCTGCTGCAGCGGCAGGCGCACCAGCGCCTGCGTGCCGGACATGAAGGTCCAGCCGCTCGCCAGCTCGTATTTTTCGTCCAGTGTCACATCCGCCGCGGGGCGGGTTGCCAAGGCTGTGGTCATCGTGTCTGCCAGCCGCCCTGGGGGGCGGTGTCTCCGTCGTTGTTGTGCGGGGCAGTCTAGGAAACGGGGGCGCGGCGCGTCACCACCTGTTCGGGTGGAGCTAGGGTTTGTCGCTACGCCAAGCAGTCGCCCAGGCGTCAGTCGATGAGGCGCAGGCGCCGCGCCTGGGCGATGGCCTGGGCGCGGTTGCGCGCGTCGAGCTTGAGGTACAGCCGCTTGAGGTACCACTTGACCGTGTTTTCCGCCAGCCCCTGGCGGCTGGCGATCTCCCGGTTCTGCTGGCCCTGGGCCAGTGCCTGCAGCAGTGCGCGTTCGCGCGCGCTGAAGCCCTCGTCCGCGTCCACGGCGGCCGGTGCGGCGGGCGGCAACGCCCCGGCCGCCAGCACCTGTTGCGCGTACTCGCGTGGCACGCCGGCCGGCAGCGCGGCGCCCGGCGCGAGCCAGGCGGCGATGGGGCCGAGCACGGGCGCGCCTTCGTCGGCGAAGCTGCGCACGAAGCCGTGGCGGCTGCCCTCGGCCAGCGCGGCGGCCAGCGCCGCATGCGCGGCCGGGGCGTCGCCCAGCGCGCCGAGCGCGCAGGCGCGCAGGACCGACAGCTTCAGCGCGCGCCAGCCGCGCTGCGTGGCGCGCGCCTGGTGCTCGTGCTGCGCGATGGCGGGCAGCGCCTGGCGCGCCTGGCCGTCGCGCACCTGCAGCCGCAGCCATGCGATGTCGCAGGCCTCGGTGTCGGTGGCGAAGTGAAAGCTGCCCTCCCCAGGCAGGGCGGCGGGCACCAGCGCGCGCGCCTGCGCGAGCTGGCCCGCCAGCGTGGCCAGGCGCACCTTCTCCCAGCGGCAGGCGAATTCCAGGCGGTGAAAGCGCCGCTGCAGCGAGCGCGCCAGCGCCTCGTCGAGGATGGCCTGCGCGCCGCCGCCGTCGCCGCGCGCAAACTGCAGCCGCGCCGCCGCCAGGTAGGCGCCGATGACCAGGTCGGTGGCCAGGTAGTCGTCGGCGTGCGGCGCGTGCAGCGCCAGCAGGGCCTGCAGGGCGTCGAGCTGGTCGGTCTCGTACAGCAGCTCGCAGCGCAGGCCCGAGCCCAGCGCGGCATGCTGCGCGTGCTGGCCGTCGGTGCCCATGCCGCTGTAGCAGGCCAGGGCGCGCTGCAGCGCGCCGCGCGAGCTCCAGATGGCGGCGCGCAGCCCCAGCGCGGCCGACAGGCCGAACAGGTTGGAGGCCTTGCGGTTGTGCAGGTCGGCCTGGTCGAGCAGCGCCAGCGCGGCGTCGAAATGGTGCTGCGCGATCTCGCCGTGCGCGCGCACGTTGAGCATGATGCCGCGCGCATAGTCGCCGCGGGCCTGGGGCAGGTTGCGCTGCGTCACCTGCATGGTCTGCGCCACGTCGTCCTCGGCGGCCGCGAGCAGCGCCTCCAGCGCCAGGTAGTCCTCCCAGGTGAGGCGGTCGAAGTCCTGCTGCGTGGACAGCGCCAGCAGCTGGCGCAGGCGCGCGCGCGCCTCCTCCAACTGGTGGAAGTAGGTGTGGGCGCGCCCGGCGGCCCACACGATGCCGGGATGGCCGTCGGCGATGTGCGCGGGCAGGCGCGCGATCCAGCGCTGCAGCGTGGCCAGGTGGCCGCTGCGCACCAGCGGCCGGGCGGCGCGCGCCACCATCGCGGCGGCGAAGGCCGCGTCGCCGCTGTCCAGCGCGTGGCCGATGGCCTCGATCAGCAGGCCCTCGGCCTCCAGCCAGGCGGCGGCCTTGCGGTGCAGCAGCGCGGCGCGGCCGGGGTGCAGCGCGTCCAGGCGCTTGCGCAGGAAGTCCTGCAGCAGCGAGTGGCAGCGCCAGGCGCCGCCCTGGCTCGGGCCCAGCGGGGTGAGGAACTGCAGCTGGCGGCCCATGTCCTCCAGCAGCGCGGCGCTGCCGCCGCGCTCGCACAGCGCGTCGCACAGCGGCGGCAGCAGGTAGCGCAGGATGCTGGTGTCGAGCAGGAAGTCACGGTGCGCGGGCGGCTGCTGCTCCAGGATTTCGCTGGCCAGGTAGCTGGCGAGGTCGGAGCCCCCGTCGTGCAGCGTGTCGAGGAAGCGCGGCGGCGCCTCGCCGTGGTGCAGCGCCAGCGTGCCCAGGCGCAGCGCGGCGGGCCAGCCCTCGCAGCGCTGGGCCAGCAGCTCCAGCCAGGCGGCGGGCGCGCGCGCGGCGTCGCCGTGGCGCAGCAGGGCGCGGGTTTCCTCGTCGTCGAAGCGCAGCTGGCGCGCGTCCCACTCCAGCAGCCAGCCGCTGGCCTTGAGGCGGTGCAGCGCGAGCCGCGCGTGCGGGCGCGTGCTCACGACCACGCGCAGGTTGGCCGGCGCGAAGCGCAGCAGCTGGTGGATGAGCTGCACCGTGGCCTGCCCGCGCACCGACTCGAATTCGTCCAGGAACAGCACCGCGCCGCCGCCGCGGCGCGCCACCGTGTTGAGCCACAGGCCCAGGTCGGGCACGGGCGCATCGGCCGCGCCGTCCGCGCCATCCCCATGGCGGTCCATGGCGGCCTGCAGGTGCGTGAGCAGGTGCAGCGGGTCGTCGTCGCGCGGGTCCAGCGTCAGCCAGTGGCACGAGGTGCCGGGCTGGCACGCCAGCTGCGCGAACAGCTGGCCCATGAGCGTGGTCTTGCCGTAGCCCGCCGGGGCGCGCAGCAGCAGCACGCGCCAGTGCGGCGCCTGCTCCAGCAGGGCCAGCAGCTTGTGGCGCGGGATGCTGCCGGGCGCCAGCCTGGGGGGGTGGAGCTTCCCCTCCAGCGCCACGCCGGCGGAAGATCTTGGGGCGGAAGGCATGGTGGTTTCGCGCACGAGTGTAGCCAACGCCACCCGCCGCACCCCGGGGGGGCGTGCCACAATGCCCCGGTCCCTTTGACCGACGGAAACACCCCCCTATGCCTGGACTCCTGCCCGATATCGATCCCGATGGCCTGCTCGAATTCTCGGTGGTCTACACCGACCGCGCGCTCAACCACATGTCCAGGCGCTTCACCGGCGTGATGCAGGACATCCTGGCCACGCTCAAGGAGGTCTACCACGCCCACACCGCCGTGCTGGTGCCCGGCAGCGGCACCTTCGGCATGGAGGCCGTGGCGCGCCAGTTCGCCAACCGCGAGAAGGTGCTGATCGTGCGCAACGGCTGGTTCAGCTACCGCTGGACGCAGATCTTCGACGCCGACAAGGGCCTGGGTGGCGGCGCCGTGGTGTGCAAGGCGCGCAAGCAGGGCGATGGCCCGCAGGCCCCCTGGGCGCCCTGCCCGGCCGCCGAAGTGGCGGCCGCCATCCGCGCCGAAAGGCCGAAGGTGGTGTTCGCGCCGCACGTGGAGACGGCCAGCGGCATCCTCCTGTCCGACGACTACCTGCGCGCCGTGAGCGCTGCGGCGCACGAGGTGGGCGCGCTGTTCGTGCTCGACTGCGTGGCCTCGGGCGCCATGTGGGCGGACATGCAGGCCACCGGCGTGGACGTGCTGATTTCCGCCCCGCAAAAGGGCTGGAGCGGCTCGCCCTGCTGCGCCATGGTGATGCTCAGCGCGCGCGCGCGTGAAGCCATCGACGGCACGCAGAGCAGCAGCTTCTCGTGCGACCTGAAGAAGTGGATGCAGATCGCCGAAGGTTACGAAAAAGGCCAGCATGCCTACCACACCACCATGCCCACCGACGCGCTGGTGCGCCTGCGCGACGTGATGCTGGAGACGCGCGCCTACGGCTTCGCCAAGGTGCGCGACGAACAGATCGCCCTGGGCGCCCAGGTGCGCGCGCTGCTGGAGTCGCGCGGCTTTCCCAGCGTGGCCGCCGAGGGCTGGAAGGCGCCCGGCGTGGTGGTGAGCTACACCACCGACCCGGGCATCCAGAACGCGAGCAAGTTCGCCGCCGTGGGCCTGCAGACCGCCTCGGGCGTGCCGCTGCAGTGCGACGAGGGCGCGGACTTCATGACCTTCCGCATCGGCCTGTTCGGCCTGGAGAAATGGCACAACGTGGAGCGCACCGTGGGGCACCTGCGCGACGCGCTGGACAAGGTGGCGCCGCGCGGCTGACGGCACGCCCGGATCGCCCAAAGCACAAAGGCCACCTGCGGGTGGCCTTTGTGCTTTGGTGCGTGCGTCAGCGGGCCTTGCGCTCCGCCTCCTCGGCCGCGTGGGCGCGCGCGATGGCGAGGATCACATCGCGCGCCAGGCGGCGCTGGGGCACGGGCAGGCGCAGGTAGACCTCGAACAGCTCGCGGTCCTGGTAGCCCATGCCGGCATGCCACAGCGGCTGCGAACGGGCAGCCTGGGGCGCCGCCGCGCGCTCGCCGTAGCCCAGCTCCTGCACGCTGGTTCCGAGCCACTCGGCCAGCGTCACGAGCTTCTTGTGGTCCGGCATGGTCTCGCCCAGCAGCCAGCGGCGCACGCCGTGCAGGGTCATCGGCTTGCCCCAGTGGCGCGTGTTGAATTCGCGCTCCAGCACCGACGGCTTGGCATCGTAGCCCGCCGCGGCCATGGCATCGCGTAACCGTTGCGCAAAGTGGGTTCTTGCTTCCTGCATGCAGTCACACTAGGGATGCGGTGGCACAGCAGGTTGATTCGCGAAAATAGTCACGTAGTATGATTGCGTAACAGTTACGTTTCTTGGTGAAATGCTCCCCGGGCCATGGCAGCGCGCCAGCGCGCGGAAGTTGCGGGTCCGGGAGCCGATCTTGGAGTTGCGCACATGTCCCAGCGTTCCCCGTTTCCTCCCCCCGGCCTGCCGCCGCCCGCCGCGGCGGACGCGCCGCAAGACGGCATGCCCGCGTCCTTCCGCGTGCCGGTGCTGACGCGTGCGCAGCGCGAGGCCATGCTGGCCAACGTGCGGCGCCTGCGCGAGCTGCGGGAGCAGGAGCACCAGGAAGCAGCCGCGGCACGGCGCACACCGCAGCGCGACCAGTGATTCGCTATCAATGAAATAGCTGCCAGCACACGCTGGACAGGCGCTGGAGCCCTTTTTCGCTCAGAACCGTGGCAAGTCCGGGTGCGCGATGCGGCCGCCGCGCACCAGCATCTTTCCGTATTCGGCGCAGCGGTGCAGGGTCGGCACCACCTTGCCGGGGTTGAGCAGCCCGGCGGGGTCGAACGCCTGCTTGAGCGCGGCCATCTGCGCGTTCTCCTCGGCGGTGAACTGGGTGCACATGCTGTTGAGCTTCTCCACGCCCACGCCGTGCTCGCCGGTCACGGTGCCGCCCATGGCCACGCTGGTCTCCAGGATGTCGGCGCCGAACAGCTCGCAGCGGTGCAGCTGGTCGGGGTCGTTGGCATCGAACAGGATCAGCGGGTGCAGGTTGCCGTCGCCCGCGTGGAACACGTTGACGCAGCGCAGGCCGTATTTCTTCTCCATCGCGGCGATGGCCAGCAGGATGTCGGCCAGGCGCTTGCGCGGGATGGTCGAATCCATGCACATGTAGTCGGGGCTGATGCGGCCGCTGGCCGGGAAGGCGTTCTTGCGCCCGCTCCAGAAGCGCAGGCGCTCCTCCTCGCCCTGGCTGACCGAAATGGCCGTGGCGCCCGCGCCGCGCAGCACCGCGCTCATGCGCTGGATTTCCTCCTCCACCTCCTCGGGCGTGCCGTCGCTCTCGCACAGCAGGATGGCCTCGGCCGCGAGGTCGTAGCCGGCCTTGACGAAGTCCTCCACGGCGGCGGTCATGGGCTTGTCCATCATCTCCAGGCCCGCCGGGATGATGCCCGCGGCGATCACCGCCGCCACCGCGTCGCCGGCCTTGCGCACGTCGTCGAAGCTGGCCATGATGCAGCGCGCCAGCTGCGGCCGGGGGATGAGGCGCACGGTGACCTCGGTGGCCACGGCCAGCATGCCCTCGCTGCCGATCACGGCGGCCAGCAGGTCCAGGCCCGGCGTGTCGAGCGCGTGGCTGCCGAACGCGATGGGCTCGCCCTCCATGGTGTAGCCGCGCACGCGCAGCACGTTGTGCACCGTCAGGCCGTACTTCAGGCAGTGCACGCCGCCCGAGTTCTCGGCGACGTTGCCGCCGATGGTGCAGGCGATCTGGCTGCTCGGGTCGGGCGCGTAGTACAGGCCGTGCTGGGCGGCGGCCTCGCTGATGGCGAGGTTGCGCACGCCGCACTGCACGGTGGCGGTGCGGCTGGCCGGATCGACGCGCAGGATGCGGTTGAACTTGGCGAGCGACAGCGTCACACCCAGCGCGTGCGGCATGGCGCCGCCCGACAGGCCGGTGCCCGCGCCGCGCGCCACCACGGGCACCTGCAGGCGGTGGCAGGCGCGCAGCACGGCCTGCACCTGCTCCCCGGTCTCGGGCAGGCAGACCACCAGCGGGCGCTGGCGGTAGGCGGTGAGGCCGTCGCACTCGTAGGGCGTGGTGTCCTCGGCCTGCCACAGCAGGGCGTGCGGCGGCACGCAGGCCGAGAGGGCCTGGACGACCTCGCGCTGGCGCGCGGCGCGTTCGGAGGGGCTGGGCGGATTACTCATGTTTTGATAGCTTCTTGCGCTTGCTGGATAAGGGCTGGGGCCTGTTTTGATTGAAAACCGTGTTCACACCATGGCGCGGCGCAGCCACTCGGCGAAGGCCGCGCACTCCCAGCGCTCCATGGTGCCGGTTTTCCAGCACAGGTAGTGCGCGTAGGGGCTGGCCGCCACGGTGTCGAACAGCCGCACCAGCGTGCCGCGCTCCAGCCAGGGCGCGCCCAGCTTGAGCCGCACGGGCGCCACGCCCATGCCGGCGGCCGCGGCGTCGCACATCAGGCCCACGTCGTTGAACTGCGAGCCTTCGCGCGGCTCGCCCCAGTCCAGCCCGGCGGCGGCGAACCAGGTGCGCCAGGGCTCCAGCGGGCTGCGCAGCAGGGGCTGGCCCTCCAGATCCCCGGGGCGCTCGAACGGGCCGTATTCGCGCACGAAGCCGGGCGACGCCAGGGGCGTGAGCACGTCGCGCGCCAGCTCCACGTGCTCCATGTCGGCGTAGTGGCCCGGGCCGAAGCGCACCACCAGGTCGGCGTCCTCGGCCACGCCGTCGAGCAGCGGGACCGAGACCTGCAGCGCCAGGTCGATCTCGGGGTAGGCCTCGGTGAACTGGCGCAGGCGCGGAATCAGGATGGCGCGCGCGAAGGTGGGCGTGACGGCCAGCGTCAGGCGCTTGCGCCCCGGCGCCACGGCAGCGCCGGGCAGGCGCTGCAGCGCGGCCAGCCCCTCGCGCACCTGGCCCAGGTAGCCGCTGCCGTCGGCCGTGAGGGAGAAGTCGCTGCGGCCGAACAGGCGCGTGCCCAGGATGTGTTCGAGCTGCTTGACGCGGTGGCTCACGGCGCTGGGCGTCACGCACAGCTCGTCGGCCGTCTGCGTCACGCTGCGCAGGCGCGCCAGCGCCTCGAAGGTGATGAGGCACTGGATGGGCGGAATGCGGCGTGCCGTGGTCAGGTGGGGGAGCGCGGGCATGGCAAGGCGGGTGGCAGTGGCGGGCGGAATCCGAGAAAGCATATGCGAACAAAGCAGTTCACGCGCCGGACGGCGGCGGCGAGCATGGGCCCCTTTTCGTCTTTTCGCTCCGGCCGCACGCCATGACCGCCATCGCCCCCGCCGAACTGGACCGCACCATCGACCGCCTGCTCGCCGGCCTGCAGTGGCAGACCACGGTGTTCCACGTGGGCCGCTACTGCGGCGAGCGCTGGCGCGCCTCCACGGCGGGGCACGCGCTGGCGGGCTTTCACATCGTGCTGCAGGGCCAGTGCCACCTGCACCGGCCGGGCCGGGCGCCGGTGGCGCTGGCGGCAGGCGACGGCGTGTTCCTGCTGGGCGACACGCCGCACAGCCTCACGGCCCAGGCCGGCGACGCCGCGCTGTGCGCGCCCCAGGCCATGGCGCCCCTGCTTCCCGGGGACGGACGGGGCACCGGGCTGGCCTGCGGCTTCTTCCAGTTCAGCGGCGCGCTCAGCCACATGATGGTGCGCGCCCTGCCCGAGGTGCTGGTGCTGCGCGCCGCCGACGGCGCCGCCCCGGCCGCCGCCCTGGTGGAGTGCATGCTGCGCGAGGCCGAGGCCGAGGCCGGCGCGGGCGGCGATGCCGCCACCTCGCCCGTGATGGCGCGGCTGACCGACCTGCTGTTCTTCTACGTGGTGCGCCACGCCGTGCGCGCGGCCGAGGTGCCCGCCGGGCTGTGGCGGCTGCTGCGCCACCCGGCGCTGGCGCCGCTGCTGGCGCGCCTGCTCGACGCGCCGGGCCAGGCCTGGAGCGTGCAGGACATGGCCGCCGTGGTGCACATGTCGCGCGCGCGTTTCTTCCGCGAATTCCAGGGCGCCTGCGGGCAGGCGCCGGGGCAGTTCCTGACCACGCTGCGCATGCAGGTGGCGGCGCAGCGCATCGAGCGCGGCGAAAGCGTGGCGCGCGCCGCCGAGCAGGTGGGCTACCTGTCGTACGCGGCGTTCTCGCGCGCCTTCAAGAAGACCACCGGCCTGCAGCCGGGCACCTGGCAGCGCCAGCGCGCGCAGCCTGGTGCCACACCGCCCCACTAAGCAGAGACGCCCGGGCATAAACCAGCGACGCTGGGGCGCCCGCCGGCGCACGGCGGCGCCCACAATCGACCGCATCCCTTCACTGCCTGATGGCGCACCATGAGCCGACTTCCCCTGCACACACCCGACGACGCCCCCGCCGCCAGCCGCCCGCTGGTGGAGCGCGCCATCGCCAACAACGGTTTCCTGCCGAACCTCATCGGCGTGCTGGCTGGCGCGCCCGTGGCGCTGGAGACCTACCTCACCGTCGGCGGCATCAACGCCCGCGCCAGCCTGCCGCTGGCCGAGCGCGAGGTGGTGCAGCTCACGGCGGCGCGCATCCACGGCTGCGACTTCTGCGTGGCCGGGCACACCGCCGTGGCCACCCGCAAGGCCGGGCTGCCCGCAGCCCAGGTGCTGGCGCTGCAGCACGGCCAGCCCACGGGCGACGCCCGGCTGGACGCCGTGGCCGCCTTCACCGCTGCCGTCATCGCCCACCGGGGCGCCGTGCCCGACGCGGCGCTGGCCGCATGGCGCGGCGCCGGCTACGGCGACGCGCAGGCGCTGGAGGTGGTGCTGGGCGTGAGCCTGGCCACGCTGTGCAACTTCGCCAACAACCTCGCGGGCAGCGCCATCAACCCGCAACTGCTGCCGTTCGCCCGCGGCACCTTCGCCGCATGAGCGCCGGACTGGCCTACCGCTGGGTGCCGGCGGACACGCGCGGCTGGCTGCGCACGCACGCCGCCGCGCTCGACGCCAGCGACGCCCTGGCCCCGCAGGTGCTGGCGCAGCTCGCCCAGGCCGGGCTGCTGCGCGTGGGTGTGCCCGCCGCGCTGGGCGGCGCGGGCGGCGACGCGCGCGATGCCACGCAGGCCATCGCCGAGGTGGCGCGGCTGTCGCTGGCGGCGGCCTTCGTGCTGTGGGGCCAGCGCTGCTTCATCGACTTCGTGCTGCAAAGCGAGAACCCGGGCCCGCGCGCGCACTGGCTGGCGGCGCTGCTGGACGGGCGCCAGGCCGGGGCCACGGGCCTGTCGAACGCCATGAAATACCTCTCGTGCATCGAGCCGCTGCAGCTCGAAGCCGAGCGCGGCGCGGGCGGCTGGCACGTCAGCGGGCGCATGCACTGGGTGACCAACCTGCACGTGGACGGTTTCGCCGTCGCGGCGGCGGCGCGCGTGGCGGGCAGCAGCGCCCCGCTCATCGTGGCGCTCGACAGCGCCAGCGCCGGGGTGCGCCGCAGCGCCGACCTGGACCTGCTGGCGCTGCGCGGCAGCCACACCGCGGCCATCGACCTGGAGCGCGCCTTCGTGCCCGACGATGCCGTGCTGGCGCTCGACGGCCCGCAGTTCCTGCGCGCCGCGCGGCCGCATTTCCTGGCGATGCAGTGCGGCATGTCGGTGGGGCTGGCGCAGGCGGCGCTGGACGCGGCGGCGGCGCACATGGGCGAGGCGCGCGGGGTGCTGGAGCCGCGCCTGCGCGCGGCGCACGCGGCGCTGCAGGCGGCCGTGCAGGCCATGGAGCAGGGGCTGGCAGAAGGCACATTCGCCCACCAGCCGGTGCCGCTGTTCCAGGTGCGCCTGCGCCTGGCGGCGCTGGTGCAGGAGGCCCTGCAGCTGGAGCTGCTCGCCACCGGCGGGCGCGCCTACCTGCGCGACCGCGCGCCCGACTTCGGCCGGCGCTGGAGCGAGGCGGCCTTCATCCCCGTCATCACCCCCAGCCTGACGCAGCTGCAGGCGGCGCTGGCCCAGGCGGGCGTGGCGCTGGAGGCCCCGGCGTGACGGCACAGGCAACGGCGCAGGCAACAGCGCCCGACGCCGTGGCCTTGCGCGGGCGCGGCCTGGGCTGCCGCTATGGCCAGGGCGCGCCGGTGTTCGCCGGCGTGTCGCTGGACATCGGCGCGCGCGAGATCGTGGCCCTGCTGGGCGGCAGCGGCTGCGGCAAGTCCACGCTGCTGCGCACGCTGGCCGGGCTGCAGGCGCCGACGCAGGGGCAGGTGGAGTTCCTGGGCACGCCGCTGGCCGCGCCGCACCCGCGCGCGGCCGTGGTGTTCCAGCAGCCAAGCCTGCTGCCCTGGCTCGACGTGGCGGCCAACGCCGGCTTCGGGCTCGGCTTCACGCACCAGCCGCGCGCCACGCGCAGCGCCTTGCAGGCCCGCGTGCAGGCGGCGCTGGAAGCCGTGGGGCTGGCGGGCAAGGCGCACCTGTACCCGGCGGCGCTCTCGGGCGGCATGGCGCAGCGCGTGGCGCTGGCCCGGGCGCTGGCGCGCGAGCCGCGCCTGCTGCTGGCCGACGAGCCCTTTTCCGCGCTCGACGCCATCACCCGCACCGGCATGCAGGCGCTGCTGGTGGACGTGGTGCACCGCTGGCACACCGCCGCGCTGCTGGTGACGCACGACATCGACGAAGCCATCCTGGTGGCCGACCGCATCCTCCTCATGGGGCCGCAGGACGGCGTGGCCGGCCAGCCCGCCGGCGTGGTGCGCGAGTGGCGCGTGGACATCGCGCGTCCGCGCCACGCCCACCCGGCCGCGGCCACGGCGCTGCACCTGGACATCCTGCAGGCGCTGCACGACGTGCACGCCATTCCCTCGACGACGTAAGAAGCAAAGAAAGGCGCGTTCCCCATGCCCACCCCCTCCAGCGACCGGGTTTCCTACCGGCACCTCTGCGCCTCCAGCCAGTGCGGCTGCGGCATGTCGCGGCGCGACTGGCTGCGCATCGCCGCGCTGGGCGGCGCGGCCGCCGTGCCGCTGCTGCGCGCGGGCGACGCGCGCGCCCAGGCCTTCAATGGCGACGACGTGCCGGTGCGCATCGGCTACCTGCCCATCACCGACGCCACGCCGCTGCTGGTGGCGCATGCGCGCCAGCTGTTCGAGGCCGAGGGCCTGCGCACCGAGAAGCCGCGCCTGTTCCGCTCGTGGGCGCAGATCGTCGAGGCCTTCATCGCGGGCCAGGTGAACGTGGTGCACCTGCTCTCGCCCACCACGCTGTTCGTGCGCTATGGGTCGAAATTTCCGGCCAAGGTGGTGGCGTGGAACCACATCAACGGCTCGGCGCTCACGGTGGCCAACGACATCGGCAGCGTGGCCGAGCTGGGCGGCAAGACGGTGGCGATTCCGTTCTGGTACTCGATCCACAACATCGTGCTGCAGCAACTGCTGCGCGCCCAGGGGCTGACGCCCGTGAGCCGCCCGCGCAGCGCCGCGCTGGGCCCGCGCGAGGTGAACCTGGTGGTGCTGCCGCCGGCGGAGATGGTGTCGGCACTGGCCGCGCGGTCGGTGGCAGGCTACATCGTGGCCGAGCCGTTCAATGCGGCGGCCGAGAACCTCCAGGCGGGCAAGGTGCTGCGCTTCGTCGGCGACGTCTGGAAGAACCACGCCTGCTGCCTGGTGACGCTGGCCGAGCGCGACACCGTGGAGCGCCCCGAGTGGGCGCAGCGCGTGACCAGCGCCATCGTCCGCGCGCAGCTGTGGACGCGCAACAACCAGCTCGAAACCGCCAAGCTGCTGGCCAGCACCGGCGAGGGCAAGTACACGCCGCACGGGCTGCCGGTGCTCTCCAAGGTGCTGGCGGCGTCGGACTACGCCGGCTACGAGCGCTCCGGCGTGGTGCGGCACGCGGACTGGGCGCAGCGGCGCATCGACTTCCAGCCCTACCCCTACCCGTCGTACACCGAGGCGCTGGTGCGCGCGCTGCAGACCACGCAGGTGGAGGGCGACGCGGCCTTCCTGCAGCGGCTGGATCCGGCCTTCGCCGCGCGCGACCTGGTGGACGACCGCTTCGTCAAGGCGGCGCTGGCGCAGGTCGGCGGGCTGGCGGCGTTCGGCCAGCCGGCGGGGTTCACGCGCACCGAGACCATCGCCGTCTGATGGCCGCGCCCGCCATCCGCGCCTGGGGCGCCCGTCTGGGCTGGCCGCTGCTGGGCTTTGCCGTGGCCCTGGCGCTGTGGGCGCTGGGCGCGCGCCAGCTCTCCGACGTGGAGGCGATCCGCACGGCGTTCTCGCCCCAGGCCGGGCTGGCCGCCTGGGCGCGGCTGCTGCACGGCGGCAGCCTGTGGCCGCACATGGCCGTCAGCCTGCAGCGCGTGGCCCTGGCGCTGGGGCTGGCGCTGGCCCTGGGCGTGCCGCTGGGGCTGTGGCTCGGGCTGTCGCCGCGCTTCGCGCGCGCCACGGGCGCGGTGTTCCAGTTCCTGCGCATGGTGTCGCCGCTGTCGTGGATGCCGCTGGCCGTGATGGCGCTGGGCGTGGGCGAGGCGCCGGTGGTGTTCCTGCTGGCGTTCGCCGCCGTCTGGCCGGTGATGCTGAACACCGCCGCCGGCGTGGCGGCGCTCGACGCGGCCTGGCTCCGCCTGGCGGCCAGCCTGTGCGCCACGCGCTGGGAGACGGTGCGCGGCGTGGTGCTGCCGGGCATCGTGGCGCACGTGCTCACGGGCTTTCGCCTGGCGCTGGGCATCGTCTGGATCGTGCTGGTGCCGGCCGAGATGCTGGGCGTGTCGGCCGGGCTGGGCTACTTCATCCTCGACACGCGCGACCGCCTGGCCTACGACGAGCTGACGGCCGGCATCCTCACCGTGGGCGTGCTGGGCTTCGCGCTGGATGCGCTGGCGCGCCTGCTGAGCCGCCGCTGGACGCACGCGGGCGGCTGAACGGCCGCTATCGAAAGCAAAGCTGCTGGCGCTTGCTGCGCAAAGGTTTCAATGCCTTTTATGCATTGAACCTTTACCTATCAAGCGCGAGCAGCTATGTTCTTCATAGCACCACCCGGTGCGCCGCCTTCAGCGGAAGACCACGGTCTTGTGCCCGTTGAGCAGCACGCGGTGCTCGCTGTGCCACTTCACGGCGCGGGCCAGCACCAGGCTTTCGGTGTCGCGGCCACGCGACGTCAGGTCCTCCACCGTGTCGGTATGGTCGGCACGTGTAACATCTTGTTCGATAATCGGCCCCTCGTCGAGGTCGGCGGTGACGTAGTGGGCCGTGGCGCCGATGAGCTTCACGCCCCGGTCGTGCGCCTGGTAGTAGGGCTTGGCGCCCTTGAAGCTGGGCAGGAAGCTGTGGTGGATGTTGATCGCCCGGCCCGCCAGCCTGGTGCACAGGTCGTTGGACAGCACTTGCATGTAGCGCGCCAGCACCACCAGCTCGGCCCCTTCGGCCTCGATGATCTCGTATTGCCGGGCTTCGGCCTGGGCCTTGTTGTCCTTGGTCACCGCGATGTGGTGGAAGGGAATGTTGTAGCTGGCGGCGAGCTGGTAGAAGTCGCGGTGGTTGCTGATGATGGCGCGGATGTCGATCGGCAGCAGCCCGCTCTTGACGCGGAACAGCAGGTCGTTGAGGCAGTGGCCTTCGCGGCTGACCATGAGCACGGTGCGCATGGCCTCGGCGCGCGGGTGCAGGCTCCAGCGCATCTGGAAGCCCTCGGCGAACGGCGCGAGCTGGCCCTTGAGGGCCGGGCCGTCGTGCTGGGCGCAGGCGAACTGCACGCGCATGAAGAACAGGCCGGTGGCGTGGTCGTTGTACTGGGCGGCTTCCTCGATGTTGCAGCCGTGCTCCAGCAGGAAGCCGGAAACGGCGTGCACCAGGCCGAGCCGGTCGGGGCAGGACAGGGTGAGAATGTAGGTTTGGGTCATGGTTGCGGATTGTCGCAGCAGCCTCCAGGGGCTGCCGGGCATCCGCCGGGCCTGCGGCGGCGGTGGGGCGCGCGCGGGCGGGAAGGCGGCCAGGGCGTATCGTGTGGTGGGGTGGGGCAGCGCCGTCTTCGGGCTCCCAGCGGAGCGAATCAATGGAAATCAACACACCGGAGCACAGGCTGCGGATGGCGCCATGGTGGGGCATGGTGCTCTACCTGGCGGTGGGCGCGGTCTGGGTGGCCGTGGGCGACGCGCTGCTGGCCGTGCTCATCACCGACCCGCTGTGGCTGGCGCGCGGCCAGACCATGAAGGGCTGGCTCTACGTGCTCCTCACCGGCGTGCTGGCATGGTGGCTGCTGCGGCGCATGCGCACGGCCGAGGCCGCGCGCTGGGCGCTGTCGCAGGAGCTGGCGCAGATCGCCGGCCATGCGCCCGCGGGCATCGCGCGCGTGGAACTGGGCACGCTGCGCATCTTCTGGGCCAACGAGCGCCTGTGCCAGTGGCTGGCCATGCCGCCCGAGGCGGCGCTGCAGGCGAGCTTCCGCGAATGGGTGGTGCCCGACGACCAGGCGCGGGCGCAGCAGCAGCTCGAACAGCTGCTCGACGGCCGCATCAACTACTACCAGGCCGAGCGCCTGTGCCTGCGCGCCGACGGCCGCCCGCCGCTGCCCGTGCTGTGCAACGTCAGCCACGTGCCCGCCACCGGCGGCACGCCGGCGCACCTGGTGTGCCTGCTGCTGGACATGAGCGAGGTCGGCGCCACGCGCGCGGCGCTGGTGCGCAGCGAGAACAGCCTGCGCCTGGCACTGGACGGCAGTGGCAGCGGCATGTGGGACTGGGACCTGGCGCAGCGCCGCTCCACCTACTCGCAGGGCCTGGTGCGCCTGCTGCGCTACAAGGGCGGCGAGCTGTCCCATGGCCTGCACCTGCTGCGCCGCCTGCACCCCGACGACCGCCAGCGCGTACGCCGCGCCGTCGAGCGCTCGCTGGCCACGGGCCAGCCCTTCGACGAGACAGCGCGCCTGCAGTGCTTTGACGGCGAATACTGCTGGTTCCAGGCACGCGGCCAGCGCCACCTGAACACGCAGGGCGAGCCCGAACGCTTTTCCGGCATCCTCACCGACCTGACCGACCGCCGCGCCGCCGAGGAGCGCCAGCGCCTGGCCGCCACGGTGGTGGACAACACCACCGAGGGCGTGGTCGTGACCGACGCGGAGAACCGCATCCTGTCGGTGAATGCCGCCTTCACGCGCCTGCTGGGCTACACCGAGGAAGAGCTGCGCGGCCTCACGCCGCGCGTCTTCAAGTCGGGCCGCCACGACAAGACGTTCTACCAGGCCATGTGGGAGTGCATCCAACGCACCGGCCACTGGCAGGGCGAAATCTGGAACCGGCGCAAGAACGGCGAGGTGTTCCCAGAGCACATGTCGCTGTCGGCGGTGCGCGACCCCAAGGGCGACATCACGCACTACGTGTGCATGTTCACCGATATCTCCGAGGAAAAAGCGCAGCGCCAACGCCTGGAATACCTGGCGCACTACGACCCGCTCACCGGCCTGTCCAACCGCCTGTGGTTTGGCCAGCAACTGAGCGCCAGCGTCGAGCAGGCGCAGGCCGGCGGCGAGACCATGGCAGTGCTGCTGCTCAACCTGGACCGCTTCAAGGACGTGAACGACAGCTACGGCCACGCCGTGGGCGACGAGGTGCTCAAGCACATCACGCGCCAGGTGCGCTCGGCCCTGCGCCCGGGCGACCTGGTGGGGCGCATGGCGGGCGACGAGATCGCGGTGGTGGCGCGCAATCTGCGCCACTCCGACGGCGCCGCGGCCGTGGCACGCAGCCTCATCGCCGCCGTGGGCCAGCCCTGGACATCGCCCGACGGCATCGAGGTGGTGGCCGGGGTGAGCGTGGGTATTTGCATGTTCCCCGAGCACGCCGACTCGGCCCAGGGCCTGCTGCAGGGCGCGCACGCCGCCGTGTACGGCGCCAAGGCGCGCGGACGTGGCGCCTGGTGCTTCTTCAACGAGGACATGACCCAGGCCGCGCGCGAGCGCCTGGAGCTGGAGGCGCGCCTGCGCGTGGCGCTGGCGCAGGGGCACCTGCAGCTGTACTACCAGCCGCAGGTGGATATCGCCACGGGCCGCCTGGTGGGTGCCGAGGCGCTGGTGCGCTGGATCGACCCCGAGGAAGGCGTCATCTCGCCCGGGCGCTTCATTCCCGTGGCCGAGAGCTCGGGCGTCATCGGCCAGTTGGGGCAATGGGTGATCCGCGAGGCCTGCCAGCAGGGCCAGCGCTGGCGCGATGCCGACCTGCCCGAAATCACGCTGGCGGTGAACATCTCGCCGCGCCAGTTCCACCTGACCGACGTGGCCGGCTGCGCGGCCCAGGCGCTGGCGGACTCGGGCTTTCCGCCGCGCTGCCTGGAGTTCGAGCTGACCGAGACCGCGCTGGCCGAGCGCCCCGAAGAAGCGCGCCAGGTGCTGCTGCGCCTGCAGCAGCTCGGCCTGCGCACGGCGGTGGACGACTTCGGCACGGGCTACTCGTCGCTGTCGTACCTCAAGCGCTACCCCATCGACGTGCTGAAGATCGACCAGGGCTTCATCCGCGACATCCCGCACAACGCCGACGACATGGCCATCAGTGCCGCCATCATCGCCATGGGCCACAGCCTGGGCCTGCAGGTGCTGGCCGAGGGCGTGGAGACCGCCGAGCAGCTCGCCTTTCTGCGCGAACGCGGCTGTGACGCCTACCAGGGCTACCTGTACAGCCGCCCGCTGCCAGCGCCTGAATTCACGGCGCTGCTGCAGCAGCAGGCGCAGATGCCGGCGTAGCCGCCGGAGCCGGCACGGACGACCACTGCGCGCGCAGTTCGGCGCAGTAGTCGCGGGCCGGCAAGGCGGGTGTTTTCTGGATGTAGTCCGCTTCTTTTTCGATAGCTGTTCGCGCTTGTCCTGCCTGGGCTATGGCCACTTTGTAGTCCAAACCATAGGGCAGCCAGGCGGGCACGCCCAGGCTGCGCTGCACATGCTGGTGGCCCGCCGCCAGCACCACGGTGCGGCCCGGGCGCAGGGCCCGCTGCGCGGTCTGTGCCAGGCTCTGGTCGCGCGCCAGCTGGATGCGCGCCATCGCCGGGATCTGGCCCTCGGGCAGCAGCCCGCAATGGCCCTCGCGCACGTCCGCGTGCTGGCGCGCCAGCGCCTCGGGCGGCAGCCGGGCTTCGAGCGCCACGTCGCGCCGCGCGCTGGCCAGGCTGGCGCGCGGCAGGTTGCCGCCCAGCACCGGCGCGCCCGCCCGCACCGCCGCCATGACCACCGGGCCGTAGTCGGCCCAGGGCCAGGTGCCGTCGGGCCAGCGCAGCGCGCCACGCACCTCGGCCTCGCTGGCCGTGGGCGGCAGGCCCTCGGTGCTGGTGCCCGCCTCGGCCATCTCGATCACCAGCGCCGCCAACTGGCCGCGCTGGGCGAGCCACTGCACCGTGGCCTGTTCCCACTGCTGGTGTTCGGGCGCGTCGTGCTGCTCGCCCAGCAGCAGCAAGGGTGTCGGGGGCTGCGCGCTCAGCGCGGCCAGCCAGGCCGTATCCAGCGGCGTGGGGGTGGCGCAGGCGCACAGCAGGGCCAGGGGGAGGACGGAGGCCGCGAGGCGCCGGATGGAGGGCTGGGACATGGGGCGATGCTAACCGTTATCACTTACTCGCTGGCAATCGCTACTGTTTGTGTAGCTGGATGCGCTTTACTGGTAAGGGTTTTTGGCTGTTTTTATGCTTGTGGTGGGTTTACTTCCCGGAGCCGGGACTCGCCCCGGCGGGCGAGGTACTTTCTTGCCGCGCGGCAAGAAAGTACCCAAAGAAACGCGCCCCGCAGTCTGCGACCCCCACGCTGCGCGTGGGGGCACACCTGGGGCGAGACGCTGGCGAGGTGCGCTGCGGAACTCGCTGCGCGCCTGCGGCGCTGCGCTCAAACAACCGCAGCGAGTCAGTTCACGAAGCATGCGCGACTTCGCGCATGCCACCCCGCCACCGCCTCGCCCCAGGCGCAGCCTGAAAGGGGGTGGAGACCGACACGGGCCATCGCTACGCTCGGCCTGGTGCGCGCGGCGCGTCGCGCCTGCGTGTTGGGGGCCGAGCGTAGCGATGGCCCGTGCGGGGCTTCAAACCCCTTCTGGCCGTACCGAGGAGCGCAGGGCGTGGGGCGGGCGCGTGTGCCGCAGGACACACGCGCTTCGTGATCTGACTTGCCGCGTCTGTTTGAACGGAGCGCGCAGCGCGCAGTGAGTTACGCGGCACCGCCCCATGCCCGAGCACCGCAGGCTGCCCCGGAGCGAAGCGCAGGGGATACGGGCAGCAGGGGCGTGCTTCTTTTGCTTCCTTTTCTTGCACGAGCAAGAAAAGGGAGTCGCCCGCCGGGGCGAGTCCCGGCCCCGGGAAGCAAACCCACAGCAAGACAAAAACGAGAGCAGCCAACAACCTTGAAAGGCATAGGCTCCAAACCGGAAAAGCACCACCTCACCAGGTATCGACAAACCCCGCCCCCGCCTCGCGCACCCGGCTCCCCGCGAGCCCGCGTGCCAGCCAGGCGCGCGTGTCGGCCGGGTCGATCACGGCGTCGATCTCCAGCGTGCTGGCCATGTGCAGCGCCTCGCCGTGCGCGTACTGCCGCGCCAGCAGCTTCTGGAACAGCGCGTCGCGCTCGGCGCCCTCGGGCAGCGCCTCCAGCTCCTTGCGAAAGCCCAGCCGCACCGCGCCCTCCAGCCCCATGGCGCCGAACTCGCCCGTGGGCCAGGCCACGTTGAACACCGGGGCGTGGAAGCTCCCGGCCGCCATGCCCATGGCGCCCAGCCCGTAGCCCTTGCGCAGCACCACGCTGAAGTACGGCACGCGCAGCTTGGCGGCGGTGACGAACAGGCGGCTGACGTGGCGCACCTGGGCGGTCTTCTCGGTGTCGGGGCCGACCATGAAGCCGGGCGTGTCGACCAGGCTGACCAGCGGCAGGCCGTGCGCGTTGCACAGCTGCATGAAGCGCGCAGCCTTGTCGGCCGCGTCGGCGTCGATGGCGCCGCCCAGGTGCGCCGGGTTGTTGGCCAGCAGCCCCACCGGGCGGCCCTCGATGCGCGCCAGCGCGGTGTGGATGCCCACGCCAAAGCCCGTGCGCAACGGCAGCAGGCTGCCCGCGTCCACCAGGTGCGCCATGGCGGCGCGGGTGTCGTAGGCGCGCAGGCGGTTCTCGGGCACCACCTGGCGCAGCAGGCGCGTGTCGGGCGCGGCCCAGCCGGCGCTGCGGCCCTGGAAGAAGGCCAGGTACTGCCTGGCCGCGGCCACGGCCTGGGCCTCGTCGTCCACCAGGATGTCGATCACGCCATTGGCGTGCTGCACGCCGCTGGGGCCGACCTGCCCGGGCGCGAACACGCCCAGGCCGCCGCCCTCGATCATGGCCGGGCCGCCCATGCCGATGGTGCTGGCGCGCGTGGCGATGATGGCGTCGCTGCAGCCCAGCAGCGCCGCGTTGCCGGCGAAGCAGCGCCCGTGCGCGATGCCCACCACCGGCACCTGGCCGGACAGCGCGGCGTAGGCCGCGAAGGTGTGCACGTGCAGGCCCGCCACCACGGGCACGTCGGTATCGCCGGGGCGCCCGCCGCCGCCTTCGGCGAACAGCACCACGGGCAGCTTCTGCGCCAGGGCGATGCCCAGCATGCGGTCGGTCTTGGCGTGGTTGCGCAGGCCCTGCGTGCCGGCGAGCACGGTGGCGTCGTAGGCCATGACGACGGCGCGCGACTTCTCTTCGCCGAACTGCGCGCCGTTGATGGCGCCGATGCCGGTGACCATGCCGTCGGCCGGCGTGTTGACCACCAGGTCGTCGATGCTGCGCCGGCGCGTCTGCGCGGCGATGGCGAGCGCGCCGTACTCGATGAAGCTGCCCGCGTCGCACAGGTCGGCGATGTTCTCGCGCGCGCTGCGGCTACCCTGGGCGTGGCGCTTGGCCATGGCCTCGGGGCGCGCGGCGTCGAGCGTGAAGGCATGGCGGTCGATGGCGCGCTGCAGGTCGGCGCGGATGTGCGCCGGATCGGGCGCCGCCTCCGGCGCCTGCGCCTGCGCGCCCTCGCCCGGCGCGGCGGCCAGCACCAGCAGCGGCTGGCCCTGGACCACGTAGCTGCCCGCCGGCGCCAGCAGCGCCTGCACGGCGCCGGCCTGCGGGGCCTGCAGCACGTGCTCCATCTTCATGGCTTCGAGGATGCCCAGCTCGGCCCCGGCGGCGACCACCGCGCCCTCGGCCACCGACCATTGCACGATGCGCGCGGGCATGGGGGCGGTGACGGCGCCCTCGGGCGCCGGGGCTGCCGCTTCGGATTTCTCCTCCAAAGTGGCCTCGGCCCTTTCCTGGTCAGCGCTGGCAGCTATCGTTTGTGCAGCATCGAGCAGTTCCGGCAGCACCTCTTCGAGCCAGCGCGTGTGCACGGCCTGGGTGTCCATCTCGGGCCGCGCGGCCAGCGCGCGCAGCAGCGCCAGGTTGGTGGCCAGGCCGGGGATGCGGCATTCGGCCAGCGCGCGGCGCGCGCGCCGCAGCGCGTCGCCGAAGCGCGGCGCCGGGCTGTGCACGATGAGCTTGGCCAGCAGCGTGTCGTAGTGCGGCGAGGGGCTGGCGCCGGGCGCGGCGTGGCTGTCGATGCGGATGCCCGGCCCGGCGGGCCAGGCCAGCGCGCCGATGCGGCCGCCGCCGGGCTGGGCGCTGCCGTCGGCCGCCAGCGTCTCGGCGTTGATGCGCCACTGCATGGCGTAGCCGCGCGGCGCGGGCGGGGCCTGGGGGTCCAGCCCCAGGTCGGCCCAGCACGCGCCCGCCGCCAGGCGGATCTGCGCCTGTACCAGATCGACGCCGAACACCTCCTCGGTGATGGTGTGCTCGACCTGCAGGCGCGGGTTGGCCTCGATGAAGACGTAGGGCAGCGCCTCGGACGCGAGGTCGGCGAGGAACTCGAAGGTGCCCAGGCTTTCGTAGCGCAGCGCGGCGGCCATGCGCAGGGCGTCGCGCGTGATGCGCGCGCGCAGCGCCTGCGGCAGGCTCGGGCTGGGGGCGATTTCCACCAGCTTCTGGAAGCGCCGCTGCAGCGTGCATTCGCGCTCGCCCAGCGCCAGGGGGCGTGCGCTGCCGTCGCCCAGCACCTGCACTTCGATGTGGCGCGCGCCGGCCATGAGGCGCTCGACGTACACGCCATCGACGCCGAAGGCGGCGCTGGCCTCGCTGCGGCAGCGCGCGTAGGCGGCGGGCAGCTCGGCGGCGCTGCGCACCGCGCGCATGCCGCGCCCGCCGCCGCCGCCCACGGCCTTGACCATGATGCCGCTGGCGCCCTCGGCCAGTTGCGCGGCGAGGAAGGCGCGGGCTTCGTCCAGCGTCACGGCCTCGGCGCTGCCGGGCATCAGCGGCACGCCGCATTCCTGCGCCAGCGCGCGGGCGCGCGCCTTGTCGCCCAGCAGCGCGAGCTGCGCGGGCGTGGGGCCGATGAAGCGCACGCCCGCGCCGGCGCAGGCCTGGGCGAAGGCGGCGTTCTCGCTCAGGAAGCCGTAGCCCGGGTGCAGCGCGTCGCAGCCCTGGGCGGTGGCGATGCGCAGCAGCTGCCGGCCGTCGAGGTAGGCGGCGGGGCCACTGGCCTGCAGCGGCACGGCCACGTCGGCGGCGGCCACATGGGGGGCCCCGGCGTCGTCCTGCGCGTACACGGCGACGCTGGCCACGCCCAGCTCCTGCAGCGCGCGCACCAGGCGCAGCGCGATTTCGCCACGGTTGGCGACCAAGACTCTTTGGAACATAGTGCTTCCGATTCGATAGCTGCCAGCGCTTGCTGGAAAAGGGTTGGAGTGGATTTTCACCCCATGTCGCGCAGCAGGCGGCGCAGCACCTTGCCGGCGCCGGTGGCGGGCAGGGCGTCGAGGAAGTGCACCTCGCGCGGCACCTTGTAGGGCGCCATGCTGTCGCGGCACCAGGCGGCGAGGGCCTCGGCATCGGCTGCCTGGCCCGGCCGGCGCACCACGAAGGCGCGCACCACCTCGCCCTTGACGGGGTCGGGCACGCCGATGACGGCGGCCTGCGCCACCGCCGGGTGCCGTGCCAGGATGCCCTCGACTTCCTCGGGGAACACGCTGTAGCCCGAGACCTTGATCATCTCCTTGAAGCGCCCCATGAAGGTGAGGTAGCCGTCGGCGTCGAGGCGCCCCATGTCGCCGGTGTGCACCCAGCCGTCGCGCAGGGTTTGCGCCGTGGCCTCGGGGTTGTTCCAGTAGCCCTTGAAGTTGCCGGGGCCGCGGATGGCGATTTCGCCCGCCTCGCCGGGCGGCAGGGGGGCGCCGCTGGCCGGGTCGATGATGCGGATCTCGTTGCCCGGCACGGCCTTGCCCTGGCTGCCCCAGCGGATGGCCTGCGCGGGCATGGCGGTGTCCACGGTGTGCGTCTCGCTCAGGCCGTAGGCGGCCTCGTGCGCGATGCAGTGGGGCGCGAAGCCGCGCCACTGCTGCGCCAGCGCCTCGGTGAACGTAATGCCGAAGCTCGTGACGGGGTTGCGGCGCAGCGCGCTCCAGTCCATCTGGCGCGCGCCGGGCAGTTGCATGAGCGCGCCGTTCATGGGGGCGATGCTGTACCACCAGGTCACGCGATGGCGCTCCAGCGCCTGGGCCACGGCCATCGGGTCGAAGCGGTAGAGCAGCACGCAGGTGGCGCCGGTGAACACGGGCAGGTTCACGCCCATCACCATGCCGGCGATGTGGTACAGCGGCGCCACGGCGAGCAGCACGTCGCTGGCCTGCACGTCGTTGCACAGCGCCGACGCGGCGGTCTTGAAGTGCGCGTTGGCGTAGCTCAGCATCGCGCCCTTGGGCAGCCCGGTGGTGCCGGAGGTGTAGGTCATGAGGGCCACGTCGTCCAGGCCGATGGCCACGGGCCGCGGCTGCCCGCCGGCCTGCACCACGGCGCGGAAGTCCTCGCACCCCGCGGGCACGGGCGCCGCCGCACCCTGCTGGGCCAGCAGTTCGGCGGGAACGTCGATGGCCGGCGCCCCCTCGGGCAGCCAGTCGGCATGGCGCACCACGAACACGTGCGCCAGCGCGGTGGAGGCGCGCACCTTCTCCACCACCGGCAGCAAGGTGTCGGCCGCGACGATGACGCGCGCGCCCAGGTCGCCGAGCTGGTGGCCGAGTTCGTGCTCCTTGTTCAGCGGGCCGCACGGGCACACGATGGCGCCCATCTTCTGGATGCCGTAGTGCGCCATCAGGTACTGCGGGCAGTTGTTCATGAACAGGGCCACGGGCTCGCCCGGGCGCACGCCCAGCGCCTGCAGCCGGGCGGCGAAGGCGTCGCTCGCGGCGTCCAGCTCGGCCCAGGTGATGGCGCGCCCGTACCAGAGGTACGCGGCCCGCCCGGGCGTGGCGCGCGCGTGCTGGCGCAGCAGGTCGTGCAAGGGCACGGCGGGGGCGTAGGGCGAGGCCGGCGCGTCCTGCGCCGGTGCGAAAGCGTTCATGGCCTTGTCTCCTGGAGGTGTTCTGCCGCCGCGGGCGCCGGTGCCGCCCGCGCGGCGCCGTGCCATGGCCTTGCCAGCATATACCGTTTGGTAGAACAATCATACCTATGGGTATAACCAACGCGACACCTGGCGCCAGGCCAGACACTCCGGCCCGCCCGGCGCCCGCCCGGGGGCGCCAGCGGACCGCCACGCCGGGCTCGGACGCCAAGCGCGAACGCATCCTGCAGGTGGCGCAGGGCCTGTTCGCCGCCCAAGGCTACGCCCACACCACGATGGAGCAGATCGTGCAGGCGCTGGGGGTGACCAAGCCCTACGTGTACTACTACTTCCGCGACAAGCGCGACATCTTCGAGGTGCTGTCCTGGCGCCCCGCGGTGGCCTGCTTCACGGCCATGGATTTCGCGCCGGACGACGCGCGGCCCGCGCACGAGAAGGTGATGGAGGGGCTGGAGCGGCTCATCCGCGCGACCATCGCGCACTACCCTGCGGCCTTCTTTCCCTACCGCGAGCCGCAGGTGTACCGGCCGGAGTACCTGGCCGCGCAAAAGCGCCTGGCCAACCACTTCTACGCACAGTTGTGCGCGCTGCTCGAAGAGGGGCGCCGCGCCGGGACCTTCGACTTCGGCGAGACGCGCATCACGGCCCAGGCGGCCTGCAGCCTGCCCGGCTTTCTGTACGCCTGGTACCGGCCCGACGGGCGCCTGCCGCCCGACGCCGTGGTGCGCGAGCTCACGCAGCTCGCAGGCCGCGTGCTGGGGCTGCGGCCCGCCAGGGCACACGGGTAAACCCCAGGGGTTTACCGGAACTTTACCCCTGCGCCACAGCCTGTCCGCGCGGCCTTGGCACACTCCGGGCGTCCTGGCTTTGTTCGCCCTCCTCCTTCGCACCATGCCCCTGACCCGCAAGTCCTTCACCCCGGCGCGCATCGCCGCCCTGGCGGCCGTGCTGGCCGCGGCCGCCATCGGCGCCAAGCTGCTGTTCTTCTCGGCGCCGCCCGCGCCGCGCTTCGTCACCGCCACCGCCACGCGCGGCGATCTGGAGGACGCCGTGCTGGCCACGGGCACGGTACAGGCCTTCAAGCAGGTGAGCGTGGGCGCGCAGGTGTCGGGCCAGGTGAAGACGCTGTTCGTCGAGCTGGGCCAGCGCGTGAAGAAGGGCCAGCCGGTGGCCGAGATCGACTCCACCACGCAGCAGAACACGGTGCGCAACGCCGAGGCGGCGCTGGAGAACGTGCGCGCGCAGCTCGCGGCGCAGAAGGCCGCGCTGGTCCAGGCCGAACTGGGCTACCGGCGCCAGAAGCACCTGCTCGACAACGAGGCGGGCGCGCGCGCCGACTACGAGGCCGCCGAGGCCCAGCTCGCCACCACGCGCGCCAACATCGCCGCGCTGCAGGCGCAGATCAAGCAGGCCGAGATCACCGCCGACACGGCCAAGGTGAACCTGGGCTACACGAAGATCGTCTCGCCCATCGACGGCATCGTCGTGGCCCTGGTGGTGCAGCAGGGCCAGACGGTGAACGCCAACCAGACCACGCCGACCATCATCAAGGTGGCGCAGCTCGACACGGTGACGGTGAAGACGCAGATCTCCGAGGCCGACGTGGTGAAGGTGCAGCCCGGCCTGCCCGTGTACTTCACCATCCTGGGCCAGCCCGACCAGCGCTACCACGCCCAGCTGCGCACCATCGAGCCCGCGACCGACGCCATCCTCACCGAGGGCACGGGCGCGTCGTCCAGCAGCACGGGCACCAGCACCACCACGGCCATCTACTACAACGGCCTGTTCGACGTGCCCAACCCGGACAACCAGCTGCGCATCTCGATGACGGCGCAGGTCTCCATCGTGCGCGCGCAGGCCAAGGGCGCGGTCACCATCCCCGCGTCGGCGCTGGGCCCGCGCGGCAAGGACGGCCGCCACAGCGTGCGCGTGCTGGGCGCGGACGGCCAGCCCACGCCGCGCCAGGTCCGCGTGGGCATCAACAACAACGTGACCGCCGAGGTCACCGAGGGCCTGGCCGAAGGCGACAAGGTGGTGCTGGGCGAGGCCGCGGCGGGCGCGCCGCCGCAGGGCGGCATGCCGCGCCCGCCCATGCGCCTGTGAGGCCGGCGCGATGAAGCAGGAATTCCCCTCCTCCACCCTGGGCGGCACCGCCGCCACCTCTGCCACAAGCCCGGCGCTGCTCGCACTGCGCGGGCTGCGCCGCGAGTTTCCGGCTGGCGAGGGCACCATCGCCGTGCTGCAGGACATCGACCTCGACATCCGCGCCGGCGAGATGGTCGCCATCGTCGGCCAGTCGGGCTCGGGCAAGTCCACGCTGATGAACATCCTGGGCTGCCTGGACCGGCCCACCACCGGCAGCTACCGCGTGGGCGGGCGCGAGACGCGCGAGCTCGACGCCGACGCGCTCGCCGCGCTGCGCCGCGGCCACTTCGGCTTCATCTTCCAGCGCTACCACCTGCTGGGCGACCTGACGGCGCGCGGCAATGTGGAGGTGCCGGCCGTCTACGCCGGCGTGCCCGCGCCGCAGCGCCACGCGCGCGCCGCCGCGCTGCTGGCGCGGCTGGGCCTGGAAGACCGCATGGGGCACCGCCCCGGCCAGCTCTCGGGCGGGCAGCAGCAGCGCGTGTCGATCGCGCGCGCGCTCATGAACGGCGGCAGCGTGATCCTGGCCGACGAACCCACCGGCGCGCTCGACACCGCCAGCGGCGAGGAGGTGATGAAGATCCTGCAGGAGCTGCACGCCGAGGGCCACACCATCATCCTCGTGACGCACGACATGGCCGTGGCCGGGCACGCCGAGCGCATCATCGAGATCCGCGACGGCCGCATCATCGGCGACCGGCCCACGGCGCGCGCGGCCACCCCGCCGCCCGCCGCGCCCCAGCCACGCCCCGCCGCGCGCAGTGGCCTGGGCGCCTGGCGCGACCGCTTCCTCGAAGCCTTCCAGATGGCGCTGATCGCCATGAACGCGCACCGCCTGCGCACCTTCCTGACCATGCTCGGCATCATCATCGGCATCGCCTCGGTGGTGGCCGTGGTGGCGCTGGGCGAGGGCTCGCGCCAGCAGGTGCTGAAGAACATCAGCGCCATCGGCACCAACACCATCGAGGTGTTCTCGGGCGCGGGCTTCGGCGACCGGCGCGCCGCCGCCGTGCGCACCCTGGTGCCGGCCGATGCCGACGCGCTCGCGCAGCAGGGCTACGTGGACAGCGTCACGCCCACACTCAGCAGCGCCGTCACGGCGCGCTACCGCAACGTCGAGGCCTCGGCCACGGTGATGGGCGCGGGCGCGCAGTACTTCCGCGTCAAGGGCGTGAAGATCGCCCAGGGCACGGCCTTCGACGCCGACAACGTGACGCGCCGCGACCAGGTGGCCGTGATCGACGACAACACGCGCAAGACCCTGTTCCCGGGCACACCCGACCCGGTGGGCGAGGTGCTGCTGCTGGGCAGCGTGCCGGTGCGCGTGATCGGCGTGGCGGCGAAGAGCGACTCGGCCTTCGGCAACAGCGAGGCGCTGAACGTCTTCGTGCCCTACACCACGGCCATGAGCCGCATCGTCAACCAGGACTACCTGCGCTCCATCACCGTGCGCGTGCGCGACGACGCGCCCACCGACGCCGCCGAGCAGGGCATCAACCAGCTGCTGGAGCGGCGCCACGGGCGCAAGGACTTCTTCGTGCTGAACACCGACAGCATCCGCCAGACCATCGAGGCCACGACGCGCACCATGACGCTGCTGGTCTCCTCGATCGCCGTGATCTCGCTGGTGGTGGGCGGCATCGGCGTGATGAACATCATGCTGGTGAGCGTGACCGAGCGCACGCGCGAGATCGGCGTGCGCATGGCCGTGGGCGCGCGCCAGGGCGACATCCAGCAGCAGTTCCTGATCGAGGCGGTGCTGGTGTGCCTGATCGGCGGGGTGCTCGGCATCCTGCTGGCGCTGGCCTTCGGCGCCGTGTTCGCGCAGGCCAGCAAGGACTTCCAGATGGCCTACTCCACCAGTTCCATGCTGGCGGCCTTCGCCTGCGCCACGCTGATCGGCGTGGTCTTCGGCTTCCTGCCCGCGCGCAGCGCCGCGCGGCTCGACCCGGTGCAGGCGCTGGCGCGTGAATAGCTATTTTTTCAATAGCTGGCAGCGCTTTATGGTATTGGCCTGGAGGCCGATTTGGCTTGTATTTTCCGCTGACCGCCCATGACACAGACCGCACACCTTCGCACCGCCGCACTGGCCCTGGCCCTGGCGCTCGCCGGCTGCGCCACGCCGCGCACGCCCTACGAGGCGCCCGCCGTGGCCGTGCCCGCCCAGTGGCCGCACGCCCAGGCCGGCGCGCGCGACGCGCACAGCGCCACCGGCGGCTGGTGGCGCGCCTTCGGCGACCCGGAGCTCGACAGCCTGGTCGATGCCGCGCTGGCGCACAACAACAACCTGGCCGCGGCCGCGCTGCAGGTGCGGCGCGCGCAGCTGCAGGCGCGGCTGGCCGAGCACCGGCCCAGCGTCAACGCCAGCCTCAGCACCAGCGCGGGGCGCGCCCTGGAAGGCGGCGCCGGCATCACGCGCGCCAACAGCGCCTCGCTCGGCGTGAGCTACGAGCTGGACCTGTGGGGCCGCCTGGACGCCGCGCACGACGCCGCGCGCTGGGAGGCCCAGGCCAGCGCCGAGGACCGCGAGGCCACGGCCCAGGCCCTGGCGGGCACCACGGCCACGCTGTACTGGCGGCTGGCCTACACCCGGCAGCGCCTGGCCTTGGCGGCCGAGAGCATCGGCTACGCCGAGCGCACGCTCGCGCTGGTGCAGACGCAGTACGAGGCGGGCGCGGTCTCGCCGCTGGAGCTGGCCGAATCGCGCCAGAGCCTGGCGAGCCAGCGCGCCGCCCTGGCGCAACTGCAGCAGCAGGCCGTGGAAACCGCCAACGCGCTCGCGCTGCTGTTCGACAGCGCCGCCACCGGCCCCGCCGCGCCGGGCTGGCGCGCACCGCAGGCCCTGCCCGATGGCGCGCTGCCCGGCGTGGCCCCCGGCCTGCCCGCCGAACTGCTGGCGCGCCGCCCCGACCTGCGCGCGGCCGAGCTGCGGCTGCGCGGCACGCTGGCCAGCGGCGACGCCACGCGGCTGGCGTACTACCCGCAACTGTCGCTCACGGGTGCGCTCGGCGGCAGCAGCAGCGCGCTCGGCAGCGTGCTGGCCAACCCCGTGGCCACGCTGGGCGCGGGGCTGGTGCTGCCGTTCCTGAACCAGACCGAGATGCGCACCAACGCCGCCATCGCCCAGGCCGACTACGAGCGCGCGGTGGTCAATTTCCGCCAGACGCTGTACCAGGCGCTGGCGGACGTGGACAACGCCCTCTCGGCACGCCGCCAGTACGCCGCGCAGGCCACGCAACTGGAACAGTCGCTGGCCGACGCGCGCCGCGCCGAGCGCCTGTACGAGGTGCGCTACCGCGCCGGCGCGGTGGCGCTCAAGCCCTGGCTCGACGCCCAGGAAAAGCGCCGCAACGCCGAGATCGCGCTGGCCGAGAACCGGCTCAACCGGCTGGTCAACCACGCCACGCTGTACCAGGCGCTGGGCGGCACCTGAGCGGCGGCGCTCACGGATACGTGCGCGCGCCGAAGATGCCCCGCCCCACGCGCACCATGGTGCTGCCGGCGGCGACGGCAGCCTCCAGGTCGCCGGTCATGCCCATGGACAGGGTGTCGAAGCGCTCCAGCCCCGCGAAGCCCTGCGCCTTGATGCGCTCGAAAACGGCCGCGGCCCTGGCGTGGAGCGCGCGCTGCGCTTCAAAACCCGGCGCATCGTCCGGAATGCTCAGGACGCCGCGCAGCACCAGCCGGGGCAGCCGGGCCACGGCCTCGGCCAGCGCCACGGCCTCGTCGGGTGCCACGCCCGACTTGGTGGCGCCGCCGTCCACGTTCACCTGGATGCATACCATGAGCGGCGGCAGGTGCGCGGGGCGCTGGTCGGACAGGCGCTGCGCGGTCTTGAGGCGGTCCACGGTCTGCGCCCAGTCGAAGTGCTCGGCCACCAGGCGCGTCTTGTTGCTCTGGATGGGGCCGATGCAGTGCCATTCCAGCCCGGCCGCGAGCTCGGGTGCCAGCGCGCGCAGCGCGGCCATTTTTTCCACGGCTTCCTGAATGTAGTTTTCGCCGAAGGCACGCTGGCCGGCAAGCGCCGCGCCCTGCACTGCCTCGGGGCCGAAGGTCTTGGAAACGGCCAGCAGCGCGACGCCCGCGGGCGCGCGACCGGCGTCCTGGCAGGCCTGCGCCATCCGGCCCAGAACCTTTTGGAGGTTGTTGGCAATCGTGGTCATAATGTTCGGCAGCGTAGCAAACGATAGAGGGATTTCGTGGACATTACCCAACTGCTGGCCTTCAGCGTGAAGAACAAGGCTTCCGACCTGCACCTGTCCGCCGGGCTCCCTCCCATGATCCGCGTGCACGGCGACGTGCGCCGCCTGAACGTCGATCCGCTGGACCACAAGACCGTGCACGCCATGGTGTACGACATCATGAGCGACGCCCAGCGCAAGCTCTACGAAGAATTCCTGGAGGTGGACTTCTCCTTCGAGATCGAGGGCCTGGCGCGCTTTCGCGTCAACGCCTTCAACCAGAACCGCGGCGCGGCCGCCGTGTTCCGGACCATTCCGAGCAAGATCCTGACGCTGGAACAGCTCAACGCGCCGAAGATCTTCGCCGACCTGGCGCTCAAGCCGCGCGGCCTGGTGCTGGTGACGGGCCCGACGGGCTCGGGCAAGTCCACCACGCTGGCGGGCATGGTGAACCACCTGAACGAGACCGAGTACGGCCACATCCTGACCATCGAGGACCCGATCGAGTTCGTGCACGAGTCGAAGAAGTGCCTGGTGAACCAGCGCGAGGTGGGGCCGATGACGCTGTCGTTCGCCGCCGCGCTCAAGTCGGCGCTGCGCGAGGACCCGGACGCCATCCTGGTGGGCGAAATGCGCGACCTCGAAACCATCCGCCTGGCCATGACCGCCGCCGAAACGGGCCACCTGGTGTTCGGCACGCTGCACACCAGCAGCGCGGCCAAGACCATCGACCGGATCATCGACGTGTTCCCGGCGGAAGAAAAGGAGATGGTGCGCGCCATGCTGTCCGAATCGCTGCAGGCGGTGGTCTCGCAGACGCTGTGCAAGCTCAAGGACGGCTCGGGCCGCGTGGCCGCGCACGAGATCATGCTGGGCACCAGCGCCATCCGCAACCTGATCCGCGAGGCCAAGGTGGCGCAGATGTACTCCACCATCCAGACCGGCAACAGCATGGGCATGCAGACCCTGGACCAGAACCTCACCGATCTGGTGCGCCGCAACATCATCAGCCCCGCCGAGGCCCGCAGCAAGGCCAAGATCCCGGAAAACTTCCCCGGCTGAGCCTGACTCACCCCTTACCGCGGCCCCGGCGGCCGCCCAGGAGCATCCTATGAAAGGCATTCTGAGCCTTCTGCGCTCGAAAACCTCGGCGCACAAGCCCTCCGAGGAGAGCGGCGACTCGGTCTTTTTCACCACGGCCTTCGCCGGACAGGGCGTGGACGACTCGCTGCTCGTGCCCTGGGAGGCGCGCGCCGTGGAAGTCGGCGCCAAGCGCCTGCCCACCAGCCGCGGCGGCAAGCTGCTGCAGGCGCTGTGGTCCAAGGACAAGTACATGGCGCACCTGGACAAGGACGCCGTGGAGCGCATGGAGCGTTTCTTCGAGTTCGCCGCCATACCGCCGAGCCGCGACGTGATCCGCCAGGACGAATACGGCAACTTCATGGTGGTGCTGCTTACCGGCACCATCGCCGTGGATCGCGTGCAGCCCTGGGGCGAGCACCTGCGCCTGGCCGAGACGCGGCCCGGCGACATCCTGGGCGAGATGTCGCTGCTGGACAGCGGCATCCGCTTCTCGGCCTGCACCACGCTGACCGACTGCGAGATCGCCGTACTCTCCGCCGAAGCCATGGACGACATGATGAGCAAGGACCCCCAGCTTGCCGCGAGCCTGATCGCGCTGCTGGCCCGCAAGCTGTCGCTGCGCCTGCGCGTCGTGAGCGCGCGCCTGAGCGAGCACCGCCAATAACCCGCCCCCAGGGCACCCCACGGAGAAGCGCTGATGGAACGCGACCAGGCCAGCAAGTTCATCAATGACCTGCTGAAACTCATGGTGAGCCGAGGCGGCAGCGACCTGTTCCTCACGGCGGAATTCCCCCCCGCGATCAAGGTGGACGGCAAGGTGACCAAGGTGTCGCCCCAGCCGCTCACGCCCGCCCACACCATGACGCTGGCGCGCTCCATCATGAGCGACCGCCAGGTGGCGGACTTCGAGCGCACCAAGGAGTGCAACTTCGCCATCTCGCCCTCGGGCATCGGGCGCTTTCGCGTCAACGCCTTCATCCAGCAGAGCCGCGTGGGCATGGTGCTGCGCACGATTCCGCTGACCCTGCCCACCGTCGACGGCCTGGGCGTGCCGCAGGTGCTGAAGGAAATCTCCATGACCAAGCGCGGCCTGTGCATCCTGGTGGGTGCCACGGGCTCGGGCAAATCGACCACGCTGGCCGCCATGGTGGACTGGCGCAACGAGAACTCGTTCGGCCACATCATCACCGTGGAGGATCCGATCGAATTCGTGCACCCGCACAAGAACTGCGTGGTCACGCAGCGCGAGGTGGGGCTGGACACCGAGAGCTGGGAGGCGGCGCTGAAGAACACGCTGCGCCAGGCGCCCGACGTGATCCTGATGGGCGAGATCCGCGACCGCGAGACCATGGAGCATGCCGTGGCCTTCGCCGAGACCGGCCACCTGTGCCTGGCGACGCTGCACGCCAACAGCGCCAACCAGGCGCTGGACCGGATCATCAACTTCTTCCCCGAGGAGCGCCGCGCGCAGTTGCTGATGGATCTGTCGCTGAACCTGCGCGCCATGGTGTCGCAGCGCCTGCTGCCCAAGCAGGACGGCAAGGGCCGCGCCGCAGCGGTCGAGGTGATGCTGAACACGCCGCTGATCGCCGACCTGATCTTCAAGGGAGAGGTCGTCGAGATCAAGGAGATCATGAAGAAGAGCCGCAACCTCGGCATGCAGACCTTCGACCAGGCGCTGTTCGACCTGTTCGAGGCCAACATCGTCAGCTACGAAGACGCGCTGCGCAACGCCGACTCGCTCAACGACCTGCGGCTGCAGATCAAGCTCAGCAGCCAGCGCGCCAAGACCATCGACCTGGCGTCGGGTACCGAGAACTTCGCCATCGTTTGAGCCCCCCCTCCAGGCCCCGCACGCCGCGCCCCGCAAGGGGCGTTTTCCTTTCTCCTTTCCTTCCCCCCCCTGAAAGCCCGCCATGTCCAGCACCCCTTCCCGCACCTACGAACCCACGCCCGCACGCAAGGTGGCCTTTCTTGGCCTGGGGGTGATGGGCTCCCCCATGGCGGGCCATCTGGCACGGGCCGGGCACCAGGTCACGGTGTACAACCGCACCGCTATCAAATCAATAGCTTGGTGCGCTGAATACGCGGGCGCTGGAGGCCAAAACCATGCACAGGCCGCGACACCGCGTGAAGCCGCGCGGGGGGTCGACATCGTTTTCTGCTGCGTCGGCAACGACGACGATCTGCGCGCCGTCACGCTCGGCGCCGATGGCGCGTTCGCGAGCATGGAGCCGGGCGCCATCTTCGTCGACCACACCACGGCATCGGCCGAAGTGGCACGCGAGCTGTACCGCGCCGCGCGCACCCTGGGCCTGCAGTTCGTCGATGCCCCGGTCTCGGGCGGCCAGGCGGGCGCGCAGAACGGCCAGCTCACGGTGATGTGCGGCGGCGACTCGGCGCCCTTCGAGGCCGTGCGGCCCACGGCGATGGCGTTCTCGCGCGCCTTCACGCGCATGGGCGACAGCGGCGCGGGCCAGCTCACCAAGATGGTCAACCAGATCTGCATCGCCGGGCTGGTGCAGGGGCTGTCCGAAGCGGTGGCCTTCGGCATGCAGGCCGGCCTGGACATGCCGCTGGTGCTCGACGTGATCGGCAAGGGCGCGGCGCAGAGCTGGCAGATGGACAACCGCGGCAAGACCATGGCCGAAGGCAAGTTCGACTTCGGCTTCGCCGTGGACTGGATGCGCAAGGACCTGGGCCTGGTGCTGGCCGAGGCGCAGCGCAACGGCGCGCGCCTGCCCGTCACGGCGCTGGTGGACCAGTTCTATGGCGACGTGCAGCGCATGGGCGGCAACCGCTGGGACACGTCGAGCCTGATCGCGCGCCTGACGAAGTGAGCCCCGCTCAGGGCGCGCGGGTCAGCGGGTCGGGGTCGCGCACCACCGGCGCGGGCTGGGGGTTGGCGAAGTTGCGGCTCAGCTCCTCTTCGGAAATGATCTCGAACACGCGCACCACCTTGGTCACGCCGCTGACGCCGCGCACGATTTCGGTGGCGCGTGTCGCCTCGCGCTGGGTCACGCGGCCCATGAGGTAGACCACGCCGCGCTCGGTCACGACCTTGAAGGCGGGGCTGGTCAGGTCCTTGGCATCGACGAAACTGGCCTTGACCTTGCCCGTGATGAGGGTGTCGTTCGAGCGCTGCGACAGCGACGAGGGCGGCGCCACCACCAGGTCGTTGACGATCGAGCGCACGTTCTCCACCTCGCGCACGGTCTGCTCGACCTTCTGGCGGTCCTCCTGCGTCGGCACTTCGCCGGTCAGCAGCGCCTGGCGGTTCCAGCTCGTGACGTTGACGTGGGCCCGGTCGCCGTACATGCCATGCAGGCGGTTGGCCGAGCGGAACTCGATGCCCTCGTCCTCCAGTTGCGTGCCCGAGGTGCGGCGATCCACCGCCACCAGGGTGCCGACGGCGGCGCCGCCCATGACCAGCGGCACACAGGCCGACAGCCCCCCCGCCAGCGCGGCCGCGGCAAGCAGCATGCAGACGCTGCGGTTTCGTTCAGACTTCATAACGGTACCTCCTGTTCACCCAATAGTTGCGCATCCACGCCATCGCACAGGCAGTGCAGCGCCAGGCCATGGACCTCGCGCACGCGCGCGGCGCGCTCGTGCGGCACGGCGATCCATACGTCGGTCTCGCGCAGCAGGGCCGCCAGATCGCCGCCCGCCTGCCCCGTGAGGGCGACCACGCTCATGTCGCGTTCGTGCGCCGCGACGGCGGCCGCCAGCAGCGCGGGATCGTTGCCCGCCACCGACAGCAGCAGCAGCACGTCTCCCGCCTGCCCCAGGGCGCGCACCTGCCGTGCCAGGCCCTGCTCCGCGTCGATCTGGCCCGAAGGCGAGACATGCAGCGCCGCGTCTGCGCTGAGCGCCAGCGCCGCCAATTCCGGGCGCTCGCGCTCGAAACCCGCCACGCACAGGGCGGCAAACTGCCGCGCCTGCGCGGCGGACGGGCCGCTGCCGCAGGCCAGCAGCTTGCCGCCGCTGGTCACGCACGCCAGCACGGCCTGCACGGCCGCCGCAATGGGCTGGCTCAGCGCCTGCGCGGCCTGGTACTTCAGGTCGGCACTGTCGATGAAATGCTGTTGGATGCGTTGCTCAAGCATGGGCGGCAATGATAGCGGCCCATTGCTACAGGCCCTGTAGCAAAGCGTTGGCACCCGGCCATGCCGGTCAGCCGTCGGCGTCGAAAGCCGCGCGCAGCCACTGCACCTGGCCGCCTTCCACCAGCACGGCATCGAAGCGGCACGGCGGCGGCGATGGCCAGCGCAGCAGGTAGTGGCGCGCGGCCAGGACGATGCGCCGGCGCTTGGCGGCGCCAATGCTCGCCCCGGCGCCGCCATGGCTGGCCTGGGCGCGGCTGCGCACCTCGACGAAAACGAGCGTGCCGTCGGGCGCGCGCAGCACGAGGTCGATCTCGCCGCCGCCGCGCCCGGGCGTCCGATAATTGCGCGCCTGCAGGCGCAGGCCCGCCGCCTGCAGATGAGCCAGCGCCAGGTCTTCGGCCGCCTGCCCCACGGCCCGCGTGGTGCGGCCGCGCAGCCCCATTTTTTCAAGGAAATCCATTGAGCGCCTCTTTCGCTTCCGCCCTTGGCGCCGCCCGCGAGGCGGCGGCTGCGCAGCATTATCCGCAAGGGGCGCTGTACGTCGTGGCCACGCCCATCGGCAACCTGGCCGACATCACGCTGCGCGCGCTGCACGTGCTGCAGCTCGCCGATGCCATTGCCTGCGAGGACACGCGCCACACCCAGGCGCTGCTGCGCTCGTACGGGCTGGAACGCCCGGGTAGCCAATTGCTGGCCGTGCACCAGCACAACGAGCAGGAGGCCGCGCAAACCGTGGTGCTGCGCCTGCAGGCCGGCCAGCGCGTGGCCTACGTGAGCGACGCTGGCACCCCGGGCGTGAGCGATCCCGGCGCGCGCCTGGTGGCCGCAGTGCGCGCCGCAGGCCTGCGCGCCCTGCCGCTGCCCGGCGCGAGCAGCGTGACCACCGCGCTGAGCGTGGCGGGCGCGGTGGCCCCGGGCGTCGAGGGGTCGGGCTTCGTGTTCTCTGGTTTCCTGCCGACCAAGCCAGGTGAGCGGGCCCAGGCCGTGGCAGCGCTGGCGCAGGAGCCGCGCTGCGTGGTGCTGCTGGAGGCCCCGCACCGCATCGCCGAGCTGGCGCAGGCGCTGGCAACGCTCGGCCCGCGCCCGGTCACGCTCGGTCGCGAGCTGACCAAGCAGTTCGAGGAAGTCGTGACACAACCCGCGTGCGAGCTGCCCGCCTGGCTCGCCGGCGGGCCCCAGCGCACGCGCGGTGAATTCGTGGTGCTGCTGCACCCAGCCGCCGCGGAGGGCGACGCTGGCGAGGGCCTGCGCGCGCTGCGCCTGCTGCTGCAGGAGCTGCCCGTAAAAACCGCCGTGCGCCTGGCTGCGGAGATCACAGGCGAACCCCGCAACGCCCTGTACGCCGCAGCGCTGGCGCTGAAGCACGGCGATACTCCATGAAAAACGGCTTCAGCGCTTATTCAGCAAGCGCTGATAGCTATTGATTCAGAAGCATATGCCACCAGGGAGAAGGCAATAAAAAAGCCCCAAACTGGAGAGCTTGGGGCTTTTGAACCTGGTGGCTCGGGGCGGAATCGAACCACCGACACGCGGATTTTCAATCCGCTGCTCTACCAACTGAGCTACCGAGCCAAGACTTCAATTATAGCCAGAAAAAACCGCCTCTGATTCTCCACACGAAATTTATCCGCGCTTGTTGCGCCCCAGTTCCACGCCCAGTTGGCGCAGCTTGCGGTACAGGTGGGTGCGCTCCAGGCCCGTTTTCTCGGCCACGCGCGTCATGGAGCCGCCTTCGCGTGCCAGATGGAACTCGAAATAGGCTTTCTCGAAGCCATCGCGCGCCTCGCGCAAAGGACGGTCCAGGTCGAACCCCTGGTGTGCCAGCGGCCCCATGTCGGCAGGCATCACCGGGCTGTGCAGGGGAAGGCTAGCGACCGCGCCATCGCCCAGCGCGGCCAGGGGCTTGTGCGCCGCCAGCGCGGCGGGCGCGGCGTTGGCCTGGCTGCGCGCCAGCCCCTGTTCCACGGCCTTGAGCAGCTTTTGCAGGGTGATGGGTTTTTCCAGGAAGGAGAAGGCGCCGATGCGCGTGGCCTCGACGGCGGTGTCGATGGTGGCGTGGCCGCTCATCATGATCACGGGCATCGTCAGCAGCCCCGTCGCGGCCCACTCCTTGAGCAGCGTGACGCCGTCGGTGTCAGGCATCCAGATGTCGAGCAGCACCAGGTCGTAGGTGGCGTCCGTGCGGGCGCTGCGGGCCTGGGTCGCGTTCTCGGCGAGGTCCACGCTGTGCCCCTCATCGTTGAGGATTTCGGACAACAGATCCCGAATGCCGAGCTCGTCGTCCACCACCAATATGTTTGCCATGTCTGTGAAGCGCCTTGTCTTGCGATGCGGTGTTGTTAAAGCGCCACCGCGCGCTCAGGCGCGAATGATAGCGACACTTGGGCACCTCGCACCATGCCGTTTTCCATACGGTTGACGAGATCGACACGCGCGCCGTGCTCGTCCGCGATTTTCTTGACCACCGCCAGCCCCAGGCCCGTGCCCCCCGACTTGGTGGTGACGTAGGGCTCCAGCGCGCGCTGCAGGATGTTCGGCGCGAAGCCGCTGCCGCTGTCGCTCACGGTGAGACGCACGCGGCGCGACGATTCGCTCCAGTGCGTGCCGATGCGCACCGGCTCGGCCGGCGCCTGGCCCTTGCGTGCGGCCTCTTCGGTCGCGTCCTGGGCGTTTTGCAGCAGGTTGTGCACCACCTGGCGCAGTTGCTGCGCGTCGCCCGCCACCGGCGGACAGCGCGGATCCAGCTCCACCGCCACGGGCACCGTGGCGTTTTCGCTGCCGTACAGCTGCAGCACGTCGGCCACCAGGGCGTTCAGGTCCAGCGGGTGCAGCTCGGCGGCAGGCAGGCGCGCATAGTCGCGGAACTCATTGACCAGGCGCTTCATCGCGCCGACCTGGTCGACGATGGTGCGCACCGACTTGGCGAGCACCGCCTCCTCGGCTTCGGGCAGCTTGCCGGTCAGCTTCATCTGCAGCCGCTCGGCCGAGAGCTGGATGGGCGTGAGCGGGTTCTTGATCTCGTGCGCCACGCGCCGCGCCACTTCGCCCCAGGCCTGGGTGCGCTGGGCCGAGACGATCTCGGTGATGTCGTCGATGACCAGCAGGCGCGAGCCATCGGGCAGCTCGGCGCCGCGCACCACCAGGCTGGTGCCGCTGTGCGCGTTGCCGCCGGGCGGCGCGTGCAGCACAAAGGACTGCTGCCAGTGGTCCAGGCCATGCAGCACGCTGCGGTCGGCGGCGAAGGCATCGAACTGCTGCTGCACGGCGGCGGCGAACTCGGCCAGTTCGGGCACTTCGCCCAGCCCGCGCCCCGCGTAGGCGGCCATGGGCGCGCGCAGGATGCGCGTGGCGCCGGGGTTGGCCGATTGGATGATGCCCAGGGGATCCAGCACCACCACGCCCGCCGTCAGGTTGTCGAGCATCGCCTGCAGGTTGGCCCGCGCGGCGTCGACGTCGCGCATGCTGCGCTCGACGGCCGAGCGGGCGTCGGCGAGCTGCTGCGTCATCAGGGCGAACGAGCGCGTGAGGCCGCCCAGCTCGTCGCGGCCCTGGAGCACGGCCTTGGGGCTGAGGTTGCCCTGTGCCACCTCGCGCACGCCCTCGGCCAGCACGAGCAGCGGGCGCGCCAGCTGGTTGCCCAGCAGCACGGCCAGCAGCACGGCGCCGAAAACCGCCAGGAACAGGCTCAGCGTGAGCGTGCCGATGTACATGCGCCGCAGCCCGCCGCGCGCCAGCGCGCGCTCCTGGTACTCCCGGTTGGCCTCCTGCACCGCCACGGCGTTGGCCACCAGGGCCGCCGGCAGGGGCAGCGTGGCCTGGAGGAAGCGCGGCTCGGGCAGCAGGCCGACCTGCGTGCTGCTGACCTGCACCAGGGTGCGCACGCGGGCGTTCTGCAGCGCAGCCGGGTCGGTGGTGTCGTCCAGCCCTTCGATCTGGAACACCTGGCTCTGCTGGCGCGCCGCGCGCAGTAGCTGCGGGCTGGGGCGCTCGGGGCTGATGGTGTAGCGCGACTGGCCCGCGCCGGCCACGGCCTGCCCCGCCGCGTTCCACAGCACCAGGTCCGTGGCCCCGAGCTGGTCGCGGATGCGCTCCAGCACCAGGCCGGCGGCGGCATCGGGCACCTGGCTGAGCTGGGCGCTGGCCTGGCGCGTGTTGTTCGCCATGTCGGTGGCGATGGTGTCGAGCGTGACGCGTGCCAGGCTCACGCCCGCCGACAGCGCGCCCTCGACCTTGACGTCGAACCAGCTCTCGATCGAGCGCGAGACGAACTGGTACGACACCACGTAGATCAGCAGCCCCGGCACCAGCCCCACCAGCCCGAAAATGCCGGCCAGCTTGACCAGCAGGCGGCTGCCGAAGCGCTTGCGCTTGAGGCGTAGCGCCAGGCGCGCCGCCACCCACACCAGCACGCCCAGCAGCGAGGCCGCCACCAGCACGTTGACGCCGAACAGCCAGGCGTAGTTGTGCTCGTACAGCGCGCGGTTGTTGGTGGCCAGCGTGAGCAGGAACAGCAGCACCAGGCCGATGGCGCACATCACGGCCACGCCCACGGCCAGCGCCCAGCGCACGGTGCGCGAAGGGCGCGCAGCGCCGTGGGAATCGGCGGGCGGCAGCTCGCTCATGGGGCATGCTCCGCAGGCAGGCGCTGGCTGCGCGCCACCAGCAGGTTCCAGCCCGAACGCGGGCCCAGGGCGCCGATCTGCAGCGGGCGCGGCAGCTGCGACATGTCCACCCGGAAGCGCAGCTGCACCACATGGCCCACGCCGCCATCCAGCTCGGAGGGTTCGGCGATCTTCCAGCGCGCGATGCGCTGCATCGCCGCGAGCGCCTCGTCGTAGTCGTCGAAGTGCTGCGCCAGCGCCACGCCCAGGCCGGCATTGGTGAACGGCGCGGACGCCACCTGCAGCCGCCAGCGGCGCGTGAGCGGCTGGTACGACAGGCGCAGGTAGCGGTGGGCCTGCGCGACGGTCTTGTCCGACCAGTACCAGCGCTCGCGCAGCACCTCGGCCTCGGTGGTGAAATACATGGGAATGCCCTTGCGCAGCGCGTCCTCGACCAGCTCGGGCAGCTCGAAGTTCAGGCTGGCGCTGAGCAGCAGCCCCTCGTCGGTGCGTTCGAGCTGCATCTGCACCACCTCGCCCGGCACCTGGGCCGGGGCGGGCGCGGCCCAGCCCAGCAGCAGGCACAGCAGGGCGGCCCACAGCCAGGCCCGCGCCGTGGCGGGCTCAGGCGGGCGCTTTGTCCAGCAGTGCGTAGTAGAAGCCGTCGTGGTCACAGGCTGGATTGTCCCGGACTGCGCCGCCCGCGCCGCCGCCGCCGGGCAACAAATGGCCAGGAGACGGCCGCCACCGGGCATCGGTGTTGCGCGCAACAAACGCCTGGACCTGCGCATCGCCCTCGGCCCTGAACACCGAGCAGGTGGCGTACAGCAGGCGCCCGCCCGGCGCCAGCAACGGCCACAGGGCGTCGAGCAGGCGCGCCTGGACGGCAGCGAGCTGCGCCACGTCGCCGGGACGTCGCAGCCAGCGCACGTCCGGGTGGCGGCGCACGATGCCGGAGGCCGTGCATGGCGCATCGAGCAGGATGGCGTCGAACGGCACACCGCCGCAGTGCGGCTGGAACCAGTCCTGCGGGCGCCCCGCGTTCCGCGCCAGTACCTGGGCCTGCAGGCCCAGGCGCTGCAGCGTGCCGTGGATGCGCTCGCAGCGCTGCGGATCGACATCCAGCGCCGTGACGGCGATGGGCGCATCGGGGCGTGCGCATTCGAGCAGATGCGCCGTCTTGCCGCCCGGCGCCGCGCACGCATCGAGCACGCGCAGCGCCCGCCCGGCCGGGCGCTGGAGGCCGTCCAGCAGCAGCGGCGCGGCGCGCTGGGCCGCGAGGTCCTGCACCGCCACCCAGCCCTCGCTCCAGCCGGGCAACTGCTGCACCGGCACGGCCTGGCGCAGCAGCAGGCCGCAGGCGCCCACCGCATGCGCTTCTATGTTGATAGCTGCCAGCGCTTGCTGGTATTGGGCTGGAGCCACTTTTTGCTGATTGACGCGCAAGGCCATGGGCGCATGCGCGTTGTTCGCTTCCAGGATGGCTTGCCAGTGCTGCGGCCAGTCCTGGCGCAGGCGCTCGATCCACCACGCGGGGTGGTTCCAGCGCGCCTGCGGGTCGGCGTCGGTAGCGGCCACCAGCGCATCGCGCTCGCGCAGGAAACGGCGCAGGCAGGCGTTGACGAACCCGGCCTGGGCCGTGGCGGCGCCGCGCTTGGCGGCCTCCACCGCCTGGTTGACCAAGGTGAACGGCGCGTAGGGCGCGCTGCCTTCGTCCCAGGCCAGCGCCAGCGCGGTGCACAGCAGCGCATCGACACGCGGCGGCGGGTTGCGCGGCGCGAGCTGGCGGCGCAGCGCCTGGGCGCGGCCCAGCTGGCGCAGCACCTGGAACAGCAGGGCCTGCACGCCGGGGCGCAGCGGGCCGCCGTGCGCGTCCAGCGCGGCAGTGGCCGACTGCCCGGCGCGCACGGCCTGCAGCGCGGCAGCGGTGGCCGCCAGTTGCTGCCACAGCGGCACGGAGGAAGGCGTGGAGGGCGGGGAAGGATTCATAGCGGCCGCGCAGGCTTGAAGCCAAAAAGCCAGGCCAGAAGGCATGGCGGAAACTGGGCAATGGCGGCGTTGTAGCACGCCACGGCGTCGTTGAACTGCTGCAGGGCCAGCAGGTTTTGCGCCTGGTGCGCATCCCACTGCTGGCGCCACGGGGCGCAGGCGGCGGGGCCGTCCTCGTCCTCGCGCACGCGCAGCAAGGCCTGCCAGGCGGCAGACAGCACTTCGCGCCCGGCGGCCAGCGCGGCGGCAGCGTCGGCCTGCAGCGGCCGCGCCCGCGCCACCGCCAGCGAGGCGCCGAACTGCGTGGCAGCGGCCTGCAGCGCGGTGCGCGCCTGGCCCACGGCGCCCTGCGCGGCCGGGTGCGCGGCCTCGTGGGCGGCACCGCATTCGGCCAGCAGGGCCAGGAGGCGCACCAGGTGGGCATCGAGCCCGCCGAACGCCTGCACCACCGCCGAGCGCAGCCGCACCAGGCGGTTGTAGGCGCCAACGGCCCAGAACAGCGTCAGGGCGCACAGGCCCCAGAAAACGGGAGAGGTCGGCATGGCGTCGTGGATGGCAAAAAAAAAGCTCCCGGCCTGCCAGGCAGGGCGGGAGCATCGCAGCGTCGTAGCGCCGCGGTGGCTTAGTCCGCGGCGTCGCCCGCGTGGGCGTTCACCTCGGGCTCATCGGCGCCTTCGGTGACGGCAGCCATCTCGGCGGCTTCGGCCTCGGCGATGGCGCGGCGCTCGGCGTCGTCCATGGCATCCTTGACCTTGCGCGCCTGGTGGTAGGCCAGGCCCGTGCCAGCCGGGATCAGGCGGCCCACGATGACGTTTTCCTTCAGGCCGCGCAGCTCGTCGCGCTTGCCCATGATGGCCGCCTCGGTGAGCACGCGCGTGGTTTCCTGGAACGACGCGGCGGAGATGAACGAGTCGGTGGACAGCGACGCCTTGGTGATGCCCAGCAGCACGTTGGAGTACGTGGCGGGAATCTTGCCCTCGGCCTGCAGCGCCTCGTTGGTGTTGAGGATCTCGCTGCGCTCGACCTGCTCGCCGCCGATGTAGCTGGACTCGCCCGGGTTCTCGACCACGACGCGGCGCAGCATCTGGCGCACGATCACCTCGATGTGCTTGTCGTTGATCTTCACGCCCTGCAGGCGGTACACGTCCTGCACTTCATCGACGATGTAGCGCGAGAGTTCCTCGATGCCCAGCAGGCGCAGGATGTCCTGCGGGTCGGCCGGGCCGTCCACGATGTGCTCGCCCTTGTTGACCACCTGGCCTTCGTGCACCAGGATGTTCTTTTCCTTGGGGATCAGCTCTTCCCACACCTTGCCGTCCGGGTCAGTGATCTGCAGGCGCACCTTGCCCTTGGTTTCCTTGCCGAAGGAAATGGTGCCGGTCATCTCGGCCAGCGTGCCCTTGTCCTTGGGCGTGCGGGCCTCGAACAGCTCTGCCACGCGCGGCAGACCGCCGGTGATGTCGCGCGTCTTCTGGCCTTCGACCGGAATGCGCGCCAGCACTTCGCCGGGGCCCACGTCCTGGCCGTCGCGCACCTGGATCAGCGCGCCCACCTGGAAGCCGATGGCCACCGAGTGGTCGGTGCCGGGGATCTTCACCTCCTGGCCGTTCGCGTCCACCAGCTTGACCAGCGGGCGCACCACCTTGGCGGAGCCGCGGCGCTTGGGGTCGATCACCACCAGCGTGGACAGGCCGGTCACGTCGTCCACCTGCTTGGCCACGGTGAGGCCTTCCTCGATGTTCTCGAACTTCACCTGGCCGGCGAATTCCGTGATGATCGGGCGCGTCAGCGGGTCCCAGTTGGCCAGGATCTTGCCGGCCTTGATGGCTTCGTCGGGCTTGACGGTCAGCACCGCGCCGTACGGCACCTTGTGGCGCTCGCGCTCGCGGCCATGGTCGTCCTGGATGATGATCTCGCCGGAACGCGCGATCACCACCAGCTCGCCCTTGGTATTGCTGACGTAGCGCATCGTGGCGTTGAAGGCCACCAGGCCGTTCGACTTGGCTTCCACGCTCGACGCGATGGCGGCGCGCGAAGCAGCGCCGCCGATGTGGAACGTGCGCATGGTCAGCTGCGTGCCGGGTTCGCCGATGGACTGCGCGGCGATCACGCCCACGGCTTCGCCGAGGTTGATCAGGCCGCCGCGGCCCAGGTCGCGGCCGTAGCACTTGGCGCACAGGCCGAAGCGGGTTTCGCAGGTCAGCGCGGTGCGCACCTTGACCTCGTCCACACCCACGGCTTCCAGCTCCTCGATGAGGTCTTCATCGAGCATGCGGCCCGCCGGAGCGAGCACGGCGCGGGTTTCGGGGTGCAGCACTTCCTCGGCCGTGGTGCGGCCCAGGATACGGTCGCGCAGCGACTCGATCACCTCGCCGCCCTCGACGATGGCGCGCATCAGCGAGCCGTTGCTGGTGCCGCAGTCCTCCTGGTTCACCACCAGGTCCTGCGTCACGTCCACCAGGCGGCGCGTGAGGTAGCCCGAGTTCGCGGTCTTCAGCGCCGTATCCGCCAGGCCCTTGCGGGCGCCGTGGGTGGAGATGAAGTACTGCAGCACGTTCAGGCCTTCGCGGAAGTTCGCGGTGATAGGCGTTTCAATGATCGAGCCGTCCGGCTTGGCCATCAGGCCGCGCATGCCGGCGAGCTGGCGGATCTGGGCGGCAGAACCCCGCGCGCCCGAGTCGGCCATCATGTAGATGGCGTTGAACGACTCCTGGTTGACTTCGTTGCCGTGGCGGTCGATGGTCTTCTGCACCTTGAGCTGGTCCATCATCACCTTGGACACGTCGTCGCCGGCCTTGCCCCAGATGTCCACGACCTTGTTGTAGCGCTCGCCCGACGTGACCAGGCCGGAGACGTACTGCTGCTCGATCTCCTTCACCTCGGCCTCGGCGCGGGCCAGGATGTCGGCCTTCTGCGGCGGCACCAGCATGTCGTCGATGGCCACCGAGAAGCCGGCGTGCGTCGCCAGACGGAAGCCGTTCTGCAGCAGCTTGTCGGCGAACACCACGGTTTCCTTCAGGCCGCACTTGCGGAAGCTGGCGTTGATGAGCTTGGAGATTTCCTTCTTCTTCAGCGCCTTGTTCAGGTTGCTGAAGGGCAGGCCGCGGGGCAGGATCTCGCTCAGCAGCGCGCGGCCCACGGTGGTGTCCACGAGCTTGGTCTCGGGCACGAATTCGCCCGTGGCCTTGTCGCGGGTCCACTCGGTCAGGCGCACGCTGATCTTGGCGTGCAGCTCGGCCTCGCCCGCGTCGAGTGCGCGCTGGACTTCGCCGGTGTCGGCGAACACCAGGCCCTCGCCCTTGCCGTTGATCTTGTCGCGCGTGGCGTGGTACAGGCCCAGCACCACGTCCTGCGAGGGCACGATGGACGGCTCGCCCGAGGCCGGGAACAGCACGTTGTTGGAGGCCAGCATCAGCGTGCGGGCTTCCATCTGCGCTTCCACCGACAGGGGGACGTGCACGGCCATCTGGTCACCGTCGAAGTCGGCGTTGAACGCCGCGCACACCAGCGGGTGCAGCTGGATGGCCTTGCCTTCGATCAGGATGGGCTCGAACGCCTGGATGCCCAGGCGGTGCAGCGTGGGCGCGCGGTTCAGCAGCACCGGGTGCTCCTTGATGACCTCTTCCAGGATGTCCCACACCACGGGCGTGCCGGCTTCCACTTCCTTCTTCGCGGCCTTGATGGTCGTGGCGATACCCATGGCTTCGAGGCGCGAGAAGATGAAGGGCTTGAACAGCTCCAGCGCCATCAGCTTGGGCAGGCCGCACTGGTGCAGCTTGAGCGTCGGGCCCACGGTAATCACCGAACGGCCGGAGTAATCGACGCGCTTGCCCAGCAGGTTCTGGCGGAAGCGGCCGCTCTTGCCCTTGATCATGTCGGCCAGGGACTTGAGCGCGCGCTTGTTCGCGCCCGTCATGGCCTTGCCGCGGCGGCCGTTGTCCAGCAGGCTGTCCACGGCTTCCTGCAGCATGCGCTTTTCGTTGCGCGCGATGATCTCGGGCGCCTTCAGCTCCAGCAGGCGCTTGAGGCGCGAGTTGCGGTTGATGACGCGGCGGTACAGGTCGTTCAGGTCCGACGTGGCGAAGCGGCCGCCATCCAGCGGCACCAGCGGACGCAGGTCCGGCGGCAGCACAGGCAGCACGTCGAGCACCATCCACTCGGGCTTGATGCCAGACTTCCTGAACGCTTCGAGCACCTTGAGCCGCTTGGCGTTCTTCTTGACCTTGACCTCGGAGCCGGTCAGGTCGCCGCGCAGGCGCTCGATCTCGGTGTCGATGTCGATGCCTTCGAGCAGGTCCTTGATGCCCTCGGCGCCCATCTTGGCGACGAATTCATCGCCGTACTCGCGGCACTTGGCGTCGTAGTCGTCCTCGCTCATGATGCTGAACTTCTTCAGCGGGGTCATGCCGGGGTCGGTCACCACGTAGGCTTCGAAGTACAGCACGCGCTCGATGTCGCGCAGCGTCATGTCCAGCACCAGGCCCAGGCGCGACGGCAGCGACTTGAGGAACCAGATGTGCGCGCAGGGCGCGGCCAGGTCGATGTGGCCCATGCGCTCGCGGCGCACCTTGGTCTGCGTGACTTCGACGCCGCACTTCTCGCAGATCACGCCGCGGTGCTTGAGGCGCTTGTACTTGCCGCACAGGCACTCATAGTCCTTGATGGGGCCGAAGATCTTGGCGCAGAACAGGCCGTCGCGCTCGGGCTTGAACGTGCGGTAGTTGATGGTCTCGGGCTTCTTCACCTCGCCGAAGGACCAGGAACGGATCTTCTCGGGCGATGCCAGGCCGATCTTGATGGCATCAAAATGCTCATCGGGTGTGAATTGCTTGAACAGGTCGAGTAGCGATTTCATGTGACTCTTTCCTTTTCACCTAAAAACATAGCTGCTGGCGCTTGCTGCATAAGGGTTCGCAACACAAAACACTTGCAAACCAAGATGTGGCGAGCGCCAGCCGCTCACTTTTTTAAAAACTCGATCCTGCTCAGGAACGTTCCAGCTCGATGTCCAGGCCCAGGGAACGGATTTCCTTGACCAGCACGTTGAACGACTCGGGCATGCCTGCCTCGATCGCGTGTTCGCCCTTGACGATGTTCTCGTACACCTTGGTACGGCCCTGCACGTCGTCGGACTTCACCGTCAGCATTTCCTGCAGCACGTAGGACGCGCCGTAGGCTTCCAGCGCCCACACTTCCATCTCGCCGAAGCGCTGGCCGCCGAACTGCGCCTTGCCGCCCAGCGGCTGCTGCGTGACCAGCGAGTACGGGCCGGTGGAGCGCGCGTGCATCTTGTCGTCGACCAGATGGTGCAGCTTCAGGTAATGCATGTAGCCGATGGTCGTCGGACGCTCGAAGCGATCGCCCGTGCGGCCGTCGTACAGGTAGGCTTGTGTGCGCGTCTCGGTCAGGCCCTTGCGCGCCTTCAGGTCCTCGGGATAGGCCAGCTTGAGCATGTCCTTGATCTCGGCCTCGGAGGCACCGTCGAACACCGGCGATGCATACGGCACGCCGTGGGTCAGGTTGCCGGCCATGGCCATGACTTCGGCGTCGGACAGCTGGCTCAGGTCTTCCTTGCGGCCGCGGGTGTTGTAGACCTCTTCGAGGAACTGGCGCACCTCGGCGGCGGCGGCCTGGTCGCGCAGCATGTCACCGATGCGCTGGCCCAGGCCCTTGCCGGCCCAGCCCAGGTGGACTTCCAGCACCTGGCCGATGTTCATGCGCGAGGGCACGCCCAGCGGGTTCAGCACGATGTCGGCGGGCGTGCCGTCGGCCATGTGGGGCATGTCTTCCACGGGCGTGATCTTGGAGACCACGCCCTTGTTGCCGTGGCGGCCGGCCATCTTGTCGCCGGGCTGCAGGCGGCGCTTGACGGCCAGGTAGACCTTGACCATCTTCAGCACGCCGGCCGGCAGCTCGTCGCCTTGCGTGAGCTTCTTGCGCTTTTCCTCGAAGGCCAGGTCGAAGCTGTGGCGCGTCTGCTCCATGGCGTTCTTCATGGATTCGAGCTGCGCGGCCACGGCCTCATCGGCTGGGCGGATGTCGAACCAGTGGTGCTTTTCCACGCCGTCGAGGTAGGCCTTGTCGATCTTGGTGCCCTTGGCCAGCTTCTGCGGGCCGCCATTGGCCACCTTGCCGGCGAGCAACTTCTCGATACGGTCGAAGGCATCGGCCTCGACGATGCGCAGCTGGTCGTTCAGGTCCAGGCGGAAGCGCTTGAGTTCATCGTCGATGATCTGCTGCGCGCGCTTGTCGCGCTGGATGCCTTCGCGGGTGAACACCTGCACGTCGATCACGGTGCCCGAGCTGCCCTGGTCCACGCGCAGCGAGGTGTCCTTCACGTCGGACGCCTTCTCGCCGAAGATGGCGCGCAGCAGCTTCTCTTCGGGCGTCAGCGTGGTCTCGCCCTTGGGCGTGACCTTGCCGACCAGCGTGTCGCCGGGCTGCACTTCGGCGCCGACGTAGATGATGCCGGACTCGTCCAGGCGGTTCAGTTGCTGTTCCGACAGGTTCGGAATGTCGCGCGTGATTTCCTCGGCGCCCAGCTTGGTGTCGCGCGCCATCACCACCAGTTCCTCGATGTGGATCGAGGTGTAGCGGTCTTCGGCCACCACGCGCTCGCTGATCAGGATCGAGTCCTCGAAGTTGTAGCCGTTCCAGGGCATGAACGCGATCAGCATGTTCTGGCCGATGGCGATCTCGCCCAGGTCGGTCGATGCGCCGTCGGCGATCACGTCACCCTTGGCTAGCACGTCACCGCGCTTGACGATGGGGCGCTGGTGGATGTTGGTGTTCTGGTTGGAACGCTGGTACTTGATGAGGTTGTAGATGTCCACACCCACTTCGCCGGCCACTGCCTCGGCGTCGTGCACGCGGATCACGATGCGGGTCGCATCGACGTAGTCCACCACGCCGCCGCGCTTGGCCGTCACCACGGTGCCGGAGTCCACGGCCGCGACGCGCTCGATGCCTGTGCCCACCAGGGGCTTCTCGGGACGCAGCACGGGCACGGCTTGGCGCGACATGTTGGCGCCCATCAGCGCGCGGTTCGCGTCATCGTGCTCCAGGAACGGCACCAGCGACGCCGCCACCGACACGATCTGCGCCGGCGACACGTCCATGTACTGCACGCGATCGGCGGAAACGAGCGTCGATTCGCCCTTCTCGCGCGCCGACACCAGCTCGCCGGTCAGGCGCCCTTCGGCGTCCAGCGTGGCGTTGGCCTGGGCGATGACGTACTTGCCTTCCTCGATGGCCGACAGGTAGTCGATGTCCATCGTCACCTTGCCATCCGCCACGCGGCGGTACGGGGTTTCGATGAAGCCGTACTCGTTCAGGCGCGCGTACAGGGCCAGCGAGTTGATCAGGCCGATGTTCGGGCCTTCCGGCGTTTCGATCGGGCAGACGCGGCCGTAGTGCGTGACGTGCACGTCGCGCACCTCGAATCCGGCGCGCTCGCGCGTCAGACCGCCCGGGCCCAGTGCGGACACACGGCGCTTGTGCGTGATTTCGGCCAGCGGGTTGGTCTGGTCCATGAACTGCGACAGCTGCGAGGCGCCGAAGAACTCCTTGAGCGCCGCGGAAATCGGCTTGGAGTTGATCAGGTCGTGCGGCATCAGCGGCTCTTGCTCGGCCTGGCCCAGGCGTTCCTTCACAGCCTTCTCGATGCGCGCGAGGCCCGTGCGGTACTGGTTCTCGGCCAGTTCGCCCACGCAGCGCACGCGGCGGTTGCCCAGGTGGTCGATGTCATCGACCTCGCCCTTGCCGTTGCGCAGGTCCACGAGGATCTTCACCACGGCCAGGATGTCGTCGTTCGACAGCACCATCGGGCCCGTGGACTCGTCACGGCCGATCTTGGCGTTGAACTTCATGCGGCCGACGCGCGACAGGTCGTACGTGTCGGCGCTGTAGAACAGGCGCTGGAACAGCGCCTGCACGGCGTCGTCGGTTGGCGGCTCGCCGGGGCGCATCATGCGGTAGATGGCCACGCGCGCCGCGTTCTCATCGGCAGTTTCGTCGATGCGCAGGGTCTGCGAGATGTACGGGCCCTGGTCGAGCTCGTTGGTGTAGATGCACTGGATTTCCTGCACGCCAGCGGCGCGCAGCTTCTTCAGCAGCGCCTCGGTCAGTTCCTCGTTGGCCTTGGCGATGATCTCGCCGGTGTCGCCGTCGATGATGTTGCGCGCCAGCACGCGGCCAATCAGGAAATCTTCCGGCACGCTCACGTGCGTGGTGCCCGACTGTTCCAGTTCGCGCGTGTGGCGCGCGGTGATGCGCTTGTCCTTGGCGACGATGACCTTGCCCGACTTGTCGGTGATGTCGAAGCGCGCCACTTCGCCCTTGAAGCGATCGGCCACGAACTCCATCTGCGCGCCGCTGTCCATCAGGCGGAAGTTGTCGTTGACGAAGAAATTCGCCAGGATCGATTCGGGATTCAGGCCGATGGCCTTGAGCAGGATCGTCACCGGCATCTTGCGGCGGCGGTCGACGCGGAAATACAGGATGTCCTTGGGGTCGAACTCGAAGTCCAGCCACGAGCCACGGTAGGGAATGATGCGCGCGCTGAACAGCAGCTTGCCCGAGCTATGGGTCTTGCCCTTGTCGTGCTCGAAGAACACGCCGGGCGAGCGGTGCAGCTGCGAGACGATCACGCGCTCGGTGCCGTTGATGATGAACGAGCCCTTGTCGGTCATCAGGGGCACCTCGCCCATGTAGACCTCCTGCTCCTTCACTTCCTTGACCACCTTGGACTGCGACGTGGAAGACTCGCGGTCGTAGATGATGAGCTGCACCTTGGCGCGTACGGCCGAGGCGAAGGTCAGGCCGCGCGTCTGGCACTCGCGCACGTCGAACGCGGGCTTGGCCAGGTTGTACTCGACGAACTTCATTTCCACGAAGCCGTTGTGCGAGACAATCGGGAATGCCGAATTGAACGCGGCCTGAAGGCCATCGCCGCTGCGTTTCTTGGGAGGAGTGTCGGCCTGCAGGAAGGCTGTGTATGCGTCCTTCTGCATCTGCAGCAGGTAAGGCACTTCGAGCACGCTGTCACGGCTACCGAAGCTCTTGCGGATGCGCTTGCGTTCGGTGTAGCTGTACGTGGATGTTTGGGCCATGAGATCTCCGGGCAAAGACATGGAATGAGGTCTTCGACGACTGCCCCACAGAAACGGCATGCTCTGCGGGCTTGGCGGTTGGCCACTACCAACCATGGCGGACGGCGATGCATTGCACATCGCCCGAACCAAGGCGTCTTCCGCTGTCGGACGGTTCAGAAGACACTAAAAAATAGCCCCGGGGCCATTTTTTGGTGTGCTCTGGGGACGCATGCCCATCGCATGACCCATAAGCACCAAAGGCTGGAGGCCCTTGACAAGACCTCCAGCCCGGCGACGAAAACCCAATTACTTGAGTTCGGCCTTTGCGCCGGCTTCCACCAGCTTCTTGACGGCGGCTTCGGCATCAGCCTTGGCAACGCCTTCCTTGACGTTCTTGGGCGCGCCGTCCACCAGGTCCTTGGCTTCCTTCAGGCCCAGGCCGGTGATTTCGCGCACGGCCTTGATGACCGACACCTTGTTCGCGCCGGCTTCGGTCAGCACGACGTTGAACTCGGTCTTTTCTTCGGCGGCAGCAGCGGCGGCGCCACCACCGGCGGCAGCGGGAGCAGCCATGGCGGCAGCGCTCACACCGAACTTCTCTTCAATGGCCTTCACCAGGTCATTGAGTTCCAGGACCGTCATGCTGTCCAGCGCGGTCAAGAATGCGTCTTTATCGAATGCCATTTTGATTTCCTAACAATTGGTTTAAGAGGGGGACGTCTGCCAGGCCGCATCAAGCGGCAGCAGGTTCGCCTTCGCCTTTCTTGGCCGCCAGGGCACCCAGCACCACGGCGGTGCGGGAGATCGGCGACATCAGCAAGCCACACAGCTGGGCCAGCAGCACTTCCTTGGAAGGGATGTTGGCCAGTTGCTTCACGCCGTTCACGTCCAGGGCCTTGCCACCGAAAGCGCCACCGCGAATCACCAGCTTGTCGTTGGTTTTCGCGAAATCGGCCACCACCTTGGCGGCGGCCACAGCGTCTTCGGAGAAGCCATAGATCAAGGGACCGGTCATCTGGTCGGCCACCACGTCGAACTGACTGCCTGCCACAGCGCGGCGTGCCAGGGTGTTCTTCAGAACACTCAGGGAAACGCCTTGGCTGCGTGCGGCAACGCGCAGTTTGGTCATGTCGGCGACCGTGATGCCACGGTACTCCGCGATCACGAGCGTTTGAGCTTTAGCGGCGAGGCTGGTCACTTCGTTGATGACCGCTTCTTTCTCACTGCGATTAAGACTCAAGGTCTACTCCTTCATATGCGCACTTCGGGCAAGCCTCCGTGCGCGCTCTTGGTTAGCAGCGACCAACTGTTTCGGAACATGCATTCCATCTGCAGCGGGATCGCCATCTGCGCTGGCTCTGTGGATTTAAGTGCAGCCAACTGCACACCAGCGGTCTTGGATGGCCCGATGCGGCAACGCCGCACCAGCCCACCACTGAAGCACTCTTGCGAGCGCCTCAAGATTCACCGCAATCAGGCTGCGATGGATTGCGTGTCGACGCGAACGCCGACACCCATGGTCGAGGACACAGCCACCTTGCGCAGGTACAGACCCTTGCTCGTGGCCGGCTTGGCCTTGTTCAACGCGTCGATCAGCGCAGCGAGGTTGCCTTGCAGCTTCTCGTTGTCGAAAGAACGGCGGCCGATCGTGCTGTGGATGATGCCGGCCTTGTCGACGCGGAACTGCACCTGACCCGCCTTGGCATTCTTCACGGCCGTGGCGACGTCGGGCGTCACCGTGCCGACCTTGGGGTTCGGCATCAGGCCGCGCGGGCCGAGGATCTGGCCCAGCGTACCCACGACGCGCATTGCGTCGGGTGCGGCAATGACCACGTCGAAGGGCATGTCACCGGCCTTGACCTGGGCAGCCAGGTCGTCCATGCCGACGATGTCGGCGCCTGCGGCCTTGGCTTCCTCGGCCTTGGCACCCTGGGCGAACACAGCCACGCGGGTGGTCTTGCCAGTGCCGTGCGGCAGCACGACGGCGCCACGCACCACTTGGTCGGACTTCTTGGCGTCCACGCCCAGTTGCACGGCCACGTCGATGGACTCATCGAACTTGGCGGTCGCGGCATCCTTCACCAGCACCACGGCCTCGGCGAAGGGATACAGCTTGGTGGAGTCCACCTTGCCCTGCAGGGCCTTTTGCTTCTTGGTCAGCTTCGCCATTTCAGAGGCCCTCCACCGTCACGCCCATGGAACGGGCAGAGCCAGCCAGCGTACGCACGGCAGCGTCCACGCTCGCGGCATTCATGTCCTTCAGCTTGGTCTTGGCGATCTCTTCGAGCTGTGCGCGCGTGATCTTGCCGACCTTGGTGCTCAGCGCATTGGAAGAGCCCTTGTCCAGCTTGATCGCCTTCTTGATCAGCACGGTGGCCGGCGGCGTCTTGATGACAAAAGTGAAGCTCTTGTCGGCAAATGCCGTGATCACCACGGGCAGCGGCAGGCCCGGCTCGACACCCTGGGTCTGCGCGTTGAACGCCTTGCAGAACTCCATGATGTTGAGACCGCGCTGGCCCAGCGCGGGACCGATCGGGGGAGAGGGATTGGCCTTACCAGCTGGCACTTGCAGCTTGATGAAGCCGACGATTTTCTTCGCCATTGAAAGCTCCTTGCGGGTACAAACGCCACGCCGCAAAACGCGACAGGCTCCCCGGGGTTACCGACTCATTGATGTGATTTGCGCCGAGTCGAAAAGCGCGAGATTCTCTCAGGGACGGCTATCCCTTGGTTCAGCTCAGGTTTTTTCCACCTGGGCGAATTCCAGCTCCACGGGCGTGGAACGGCCAAAGATCATCACGGAAACACGCAGACGGTTCTTTTCGTAGTTGACCTCTTCCACCGTGCCATTGAAGTCCGTGAACGGGCCTTCCTTGACACGAACCATCTCGCCCACCATGAATTCGACCTTGTGGCGCGGCTTGTCCGTGCCTTCCTGCATCTGGCTGACGATCTTCTGCACCTCCTCCTCGGAGATCGGTGCCGGACGGTTCTTGGCACCGCCCACGAAGCCCGTGACCTTGCTCGTGTGCTTCACGAGGTGCCAGGTGTCGTCCTCCATGACCATCTCGACGAAGACGTATCCCGGGAACAGGCGGCGCTCCGTCGTCTTGCGCTGGCCATTCTTCATCTCCACGACCTCTTCGGTCGGGACAAGAATGCGCCCGAACTTGGACTGCATCCCTGCACGCATGATGCGCTCCGTGATGTTGCGCTCGACCGCCTTTTCCATACCCGAATAGGCATGCACGATGTACCAGCGCAGATCTGGATTCACAGTCGAACCCGCAGCCTCGGGTGCCTGCGATCCACCTGTCACGAGGGATTCGCTCATCACTTCCTCCAGCCCAAAATCAAGTCGTACAACACCCACTCCAGGGTCTTGTCGGTCAACCAGAGAAAAAGCGCCATCAGCACAACGAAGGCGAACACATAGCCCGTCATCTGCAAGGTTTCCTTGCGTGTCGGCCATACAACCTTCTTGACTTCCTTGACGGCATCACGCGCAAAGCCGACAAACTGACGCCCCCACTCGGACGTGAGAAACACACCCACCGCAGCTGCCAGCCCCACCAGCAGCACGGCCCATTGGACGAAAGCACCCTGCTTGCCCAACAGGTAAAAACCAGCGAGGGATGCCACCACCAATGCAACGACGGCGGCCAGCTTTGCCTTGTCGGCACCCGTGCTGACGGTATCAATCTGAGTAGTGGCCATATCGGATCGTTATTGGCACTGAAGGTGCCATGCACAAGACACTGAAGCCCGCCAGACTCTGGCGGGCTTTCTGGTTGCCACTTTTAGGTGGCAGGGGCAGTAGGAATCGAACCTACAACCTTCGGTTTTGGAGACCGACGCTCTGCCAATTGAGCTATACCCCTACGAATGAGCAAATTTACTCAATGATCTTGGCCACGACGCCGGCGCCCACGGTGCGGCCGCCTTCACGGATGGCGAAGCGCAGGCCTTCTTCCATGGCGATGGGGTTGATCAGCTTCACGGTGATGGACACGTTGTCGCCGGGCATCACCATTTCCTTGTCGGCGGGCAGCTCGATGGAGCCGGTCACGTCGGTGGTACGGAAGTAGAACTGCGGACGGTAGTTGTTGAAGAACGGGGTGTGGCGGCCGCCTTCGTCCTTGCTCAGCACGTACACCTCGGCGGTGAAGTGCGTGTGCGGCTTGATGGAGCCGGGCTTGCACAGCACCTGGCCGCGCTCGACGTCTTCGCGCTTGGTGCCGCGCAGCAGCAGGCCGACGTTGTCACCGGCCTGGCCTTGGTCGAGCAGCTTGCGGAACATTTCCACGCCGGTGCAGGTGGTCTTTTGCGTGTCGCGGATACCGACGATTTCGATTTCTTCGCCGACCTTGATGATGCCGCGCTCGACGCGGCCGGTCACCACGGTGCCGCGGCCGGAGATGGAGAACACGTCTTCCACGGGCATCAGGAAGGCGCCGTCGATGGCGCGTTCGGGCGTGGGGATGTAGGTGTCCAGTGCTTCAGCCAGCTTGTCGATGGCTTGCTCACCCAGGGGGCCCTTGTCGCCTTCGAGGGCAAGCTTGGCGGAGCCGCGGATGATGGGGTGTCGTCGCCGGGGAAGCTGTACTTGGACAGCAGCTCGCGCACTTCCATTTCGACGAGTTCCAGCAGTTCTTCGTCGTCCACCATGTCGCACTTGTTCAGGAACACGATGATGTAGGGCACGCCCACCTGGCGGGCCAGCAGGATGTGCTCGCGGGTCTGGGGCATCGGGCCGTCGGCGGCCGAGCACACCAGGATGGCGCCGTCCATCTGGGCAGCACCGGTGATCATGTTCTTGACGTAGTCGGCGTGGCCGGGGCAGTCCACGTGGGCGTAGTGGCGGTTGGCCGTTTCGTATTCGACGTGGGCGGTGTTGATGGTGATGCCGCGGGCCTTTTCTTCGGGGGCCGCATCGATTTCGTCGTACTTCTTGGCTTCGCCGCCGAACTTGGCGGACAGCACGGTGGCGATTGCCGCCGTCAGGGTGGTCTTGCCATGGTCCACGTGGCCGATCGTGCCTACGTTGACGTGCGGCTTGGTCCGCTCGAACTTACCTTTTGCCATTTTTTCGACTCCGAAAAAAACTACTAACCCAACTCGACAATATGGGCGCACCCCAGCATGGAGTGCGCCCAAATTCTGGTGCCCTTGGCGGGAATCGGACCCGCGACCTCTCCCTTACCAAGGGAGTGCTCTACCACTGAGCCACAAGGGCATACCCAATCCACGAATGCAGACCGGAAAATTTCACTCAAGCAAACCTGGAGCGGGAGACGGGAATCGAACCCGCGTCATCAGCTTGGAAGGCTGGGGTTCTACCATTGAACTACTCCCGCACAGATCGTGCTTAACCCAAGGAAAACCTTGAGAACTTCTCCACACCATTTCTGGTGGAGGGAGCTGGATTCGAACCAGCGTAGGCGTAAGCCAACAGATTTACAGTCTGCCCCCTTTAGCCACTCGGGCATCCCTCCGGAGAAACTCGAAGTATAGCAGCATTTTTACCGCACACAAGATCCGGAGATTTCTCAACAGGAACAGCGTGTGGCGCGGCTGGCGGGGATCGAACCCACGACCCTTGGCTTCGGAGGCCAATACTCTATCCACTGAGCTACAGCCGCATACCCCGCAATGGAGCGAGTCGGCGATTATCGCATGGACCAGCCCGCCGCAGCGTCAGTCCACACCCAACTCAAAACCCAACCCCCTGAGGTAAGCATCCACCGTAACCCGCCCCACCTCCAGCAGATCGAAGCCCCCGCGATTGAGCATCCAGCCCTGCAACAGCCCGTCAAACAACGCCCAGAGCCCCATCGCCGCGACATCCGCCGACATGGACAGCATCAGCTCCTGGGCCTTCGCAGCGGAGGCCACATCCTCCCGAAGCTTCGCGCGAAACCCCTCGCACGCCATTACATGGCGGTCACGCACTGCGCCCAGCTCCTGAACGTACTCGACCTTGTACATGGCGATCTCGAATACACGGCGGGCCCGCTCATCCGTCGCCACCGCACGCAACACCCCCTGCACCGCCCCCCGCAGGCGCCACAGAGACGCCCCCTCCTCCACATCCACGCCCCCAAGCCCATAAGCGCACTCCAATGGCAGCGTGACGCGGTCCATCATGGCATTGAACAAGTCCGCCTTGTCTTTGAAGTGCCAATAGATAGCCCCCCTGGTGGCACCAGCAGCCTGCGCAATGTCACCAAGCGAAGCACGGGAAACCCCTTTGTCATAAAAGACTTGCTCCGCCGCATCCAGCAGGCTATTGCGCGTAGCTACCGCATCCTCCTTGGTTCTGCGCACCATCGCAATCACCTCCCTGTCACATTCAGAAAACACCATGGACCCTGTGCAGTCCTGCATTATACATTCATGAATGTATGTATAATGCCAGACTTTTTTGCAGCACCATTCCCCGCCAGGCCAGCGCCGCATAGCAGCTCACCTGACGATATGCGGCCCTAACGGAAGGACTCTCCATGCACAGCACGCGCGCCCCTGCAGACAAAGACACGACGACAGTCCACCACCTGAAATACACCCTTCTTGCCCTTGCATGCGCTATGGCATTGGGGGCCTGCGGCGGCAAGGGCGATGCCCCGGCGGCAAGTGGCGGCCCCAAGATGCCTCCCGTTCAGGTCGGCGTCGTGAAAGCCACCCCGGGTGATGTGGGGCTGGTCACGGAGCTTCCCGGCCGCGTCGAGGCCGTGCGCACGGCGCAAATTCGCGCCCGGAGCGCAGGCATCCTGCAAGAACGCCTCTTCCGCGAAGGCAGCGAGGTCAAGGCAGGCCAGCTGCTTTTCAAGATAGATGCAGCGCCCTACACCGCAGCACTGGAAAGCGCCCGCGCCACCCTGGCGCGCGCCGAGGCCAATTGGACCCAGGCCTCGGCCCAGCTTGAGCGCCTGCGCCCCCTGGTCGCGGCCAATGCCGTCAGCAAGCAAGACTTCGTCAACGCCGAAGCGTCGCAGAAGGCTGCCTTGGCCGACGTGGCAGCCGGCAAGGCAGCCGTTCGGCAAGCCGAAATCAACCTCAGCTACACCGCCGTGACGTCCCCGATCAGCGGGCGCATCGGCCGTGCGATGGTGACAGAGGGTGCCTTGGTGGGACAGGGAGAAGCAACCCAACTAGCGTTGGTACAGCAGATCAATCCGGTGTACGTGAATTTCACCCAATCCTCCACCGACGTGCTGAACCTGCGCCGCGCCATGGAGGCTGGCCAGCTCAAGCGTGCCGCAGGCGCCCAGGCAGCCAGCGTGCGCGTGATGCTTGCCGACGGCAGCGAGTACCCGCTGCCGGGCAAGCTGCTGTTCACTGACCTGTCTGTGGATCCGACCACGGGCCAGGTCACGCTGCGCGCAGAAGTCCCCAACCCCAAGGGCGAGCTGCTGCCCGGCTTGTATGTGCGCGTGCGCGTGGAGCAAGCACAGGCGTCGAACGCTATCACCTTGCCGCAACAGGCCGTGACACGCACGCAGCAAGGCGACAGCGTGAACGTGGTCAGCGACGATGGCAAGGTCACGCCACGCAACGTGAAGGTCACCATGGCCCAGAACAACCGCTGGCTCGTCCAGGAAGGGCTGCAGGCCGGCGAGCAGGTGATGGTCGATGGCTTCCAGAAGCTGATGATGCTGCCACCGGGCACCCCCGTGCAGGCCGTGCCTTGGCAACCGCCGGGCGCTACCGCACCCGCGAACGCAGCAGCCCCCGCCGCAACCGCGTCGGCTACCGCCCAATAAACAGAGGCCCGCTCCATGGCCAAGTTCTTTATTGACCGCCCCATCTTTGCATGGGTGATCGCGCTGTTCATCATCGTGCTCGGCATTGTTTCGATCAAACAATTGCCGATCGCGCAATACCCTCCTGTCGCCCCGCCCACCATCGTGGTCAGCGCGGCATATCCTGGCGCCTCGGCCCAGACGCTCGAAGACAGCGTGCTGTCGGTGATCGAGCGCGAAATGAATGGCTCGCCCGGGCTCATCTACATGGAGTCGGTTGCTCAGGCGGACGGCTCCGGCAGCATCACCTTGAGCTTCCAGCCCGGCACCAACGCCGACTTGGCCCAGGTGGACGTGCAAAACCGGCTCTCGCGGGCCACCCCGCGCCTGCCGGCGGTGGTGACGCAGCAAGGGGTGCGCGTTGACAAATCGCGCTCGAACTTCCTGCTGTTCGCCATGCTGTCGTCCAAGGATCCGGCGTTCAACACCGTCGCGCTGGGCGACTACGGCGCACGCAACGTCGTTCCCGAACTGCAGCGCTTGCCTGGCATCGGGCAAGCACAGCTGTTCGGCGCGGAACGCGCCATGCGTATCTGGATCGAGCCGACGCGGCTGACGGGCTACCAGCTCACCCCGGCGGATGTCACGGCGGCGATCCGCGCCCAGAACGCGCAGGTGGCCAGCGGCACCATCGGCGATCTGCCCAACGTGGCAGGGCAAGGCATCTCCGCCACGGTGGTGGTCAACGGCCAGCTCACCTCGGTGGAACAGTTTGGCGACATCGTGCTGCGTGCCAACCCCGATGGTTCCACCGTCCGGCTGAAGGATGTGGCGCGCATCGAACTGGGCGGCCAGGCCTATGCCACCTCTGCCCGCCTGAATGGCGAGCCTGCGGTGGGCATTGGCGTGCAGCTCTCCCCCACCGGCAACGCCCTGCAGGCCGCGAAGGACGTTCGCGCCAAGATGAAGGAGCTAGAGCACTATTTCCCCAAGGGCGTGGAATGGTCCATCCCCTATGACAGCTCGAATTTCGTCGACATCTCCATCACCCAGGTGGTGCACACCCTGCTGGAAGCCGTGGCGCTGGTGTTTCTCGTGATGTTCCTGTTCCTGCAGAACTGGCGCTACACGGTGATTCCAACCATCGTCGTGCCGATTGCCCTGCTGGGCACCTTCGCCGTGCTGCTGGCACTCGGTTTCTCGATCAACGTGCTGACCATGTTCGGCATGGTGCTGGTGATCGGCATCGTCGTGGACGACGCCATCGTGGTGGTCGAGAACGTCGAACGCATCATGAGCGAAGAAGGTCTGCCCCCGCTGGAAGCGACGCGCAAGGCCATGCGCCAGATTTCGGGCGCCATCATCGGCGTGACCGTGGTGCTGATCTCCGTGTTCGTGCCGCTGGCTTTCTTCGCCGGCTCCACCGGCAATATCTACCGCCAGTTCTCCACGGTGATGGTGGCCTCGATCAGCTTCTCGGCGTTCATGGCGCTGTCGCTGACACCGGCGCTGTGCGCGACGCTGCTCAAGCCCGTGGAAGCAGGCCATCACCACGAAAAGAAAGGCTTCTTCGGCTGGTTCAACCGGGGCTTCAGCCGCACCGCGAAAACCTACGAGGGCATGGTGGCCCGCATACTCCAGCGGGCCGTGCGCTACCTGGTGATCTACGCCGCCATCGTGGGCGCCGTGGCCGTCGTCTACACGCGCCTGCCGACTTCGTTCCTGCCGAATGAAGACCAGGGCTACATCATCGTCAACGTGCAGTTGCCTCCAGGCGCCACCCAGGAGCGCACGCTGGCCGTGATGCAGCAGGTGGAAGGCTTCGTCCTCAAGCAGCCGGAAGTCAAGAGCATGGTGGGCGTGCTGGGCTTCAGCTTCTCTGGCCAAGGCCAGAACGCCGCCCTGGCCTTCGTGACGCTCAAGGACTGGGCCGAACGCAAAGGCCCCGAGCACTCTGCCGAAGCCCTGGCGGGCCGCACCATGGGTGCCTTGATGGGTGTGCGCGACGCCTTCATCTTCGCGCTGAGCCCACCGCCCATTCCTGAGCTGGGCGCGGCTTCCGGCTTCACCTTCCGCCTGCAGGACCGCAGCGGCGCGGGACATGAAGCGCTGGTCAACGCGCGCAACCAGCTCCTGGGCATGGCATCGCAGAGCAAGATCCTCACCCAGGTCCGTCCGGACGGGCTGGAAGACGCGCCGCAGTTGCAGATCGACATCGACCGCGACAAGGCCAACGCCCTGGGCGTGCCTTTCGATTCGGTCAATTCGGCGCTCTCCACGGCATTGGGTTCGAGCTATGTGAACGACTTCCCGAACCAGGGCCGCCTGCAGCGCGTCGTGGTGCAGGCTGACGCCCCCGCACGCATGCAAGAAGGAGACCTGCTGCAGATCAACGTGCGCAACAGCCAAGGCCAGCTCGTGCCGCTGTCCTCGTTCGCCAGCGTCCGCTGGATCAAGGGCGCGCAGCAGACCGTGCGCTACAACGGCTACCCCGCGATGCGCATTGCCGGCGCGCCAGCCCCTGGCTACAGCACCGGCGCCGCCATGGCCGAAATGGAAAAGCTGGCTTCCCAGTTGCCGGCGGGCTTCGGCTTCGAATGGTCAGGACAGTCGCGCGAGGAAAAGCTCGCGGGCGCGCAAGCGCTCATCCTCTACGGCTTCGCCGTGCTCGCCGTGTTCCTGTGCCTGGCGGCACTCTACGAGAGCTGGTCGATTCCGCTCGCCGTGATCCTGGTGGTGCCCCTGGGCGTGCTCGGGGTGCTGCTGGCGACGCTGCTGCGCAGCTACTCGAACGATGTGTACTTCCAGGTGGGGCTGATCACCGTGATTGGCCTGTCCGCGAAGAACGCCATTCTGATCATCGAGTTCGCGAAAGACCTGCAAGCGCAAGGCAAGAGCGTCATCACCTCGGCGCTGGAAGCGGCGCATCTGCGATTCCGCCCCATCATCATGACCTCGCTCGCCTTCGGCCTCGGCGTGCTGCCGCTGGTGATCGCATCGGGCGCCGGCTCCGCAAGCCAGCGCGCGATCGGCACCGGCGTGCTCGGCGGCGTGTTCACGGGGACCGTGCTGGCCGTCGTTTTCGTGCCTGTGTTCTTCGTCATCGTGCGCTCGCTCTTCAAGGGCAGCACACGCCAGCAGGAACTGAACCGGCGTCATGCCGAAGAAGTGGGGATTTCCGCCCATGAATAAAACCCTCGTCGCCCCGATCGCCCTGGCAGCCCTGCTGCTGGGCGGCTGCTCCTTCATCCCCACCTACGAGCGCCCGCAAGCCCCGGTGCCCGCGTCCTACGCCCATGCCGGCGCATCCGCCGCCGCCGCGGCCAGCACGGATTGGCAGGACTATTTCACCGACCCGCGCCTGCAGCGGCTGATAGACGCCGCCCTGGCCAACAACCGCGATCTGCGCGTCGCTGCCCTGGCCATCGAGCAGGCGCGCGCGCAGTTCCAGATCCAGCGGGCAGCGCAATGGCCATCGGTCGGCGTGGGCGCCACGGCCTCCCGCGCGCCCAGTGCCAGCACGGGCACGCTCACCAATACCTACAGCGTTGGCGGCGTGCTGTCGGCCTGGGAACTGGACTTCTTCGGCCGCCTGGGCAGCCTGAAGGAGCAGGCCCTTGCGCAATACCTGGCCAGCGAAGAAGGGCGCAAGGCCTTGCAGGTCAGCCTCGTGGCCGGCGTGGCCAATGGCTGGCTCGCGCTGCAGGCGGACGAAGAGCTGCTCGACATCTCGCGCCGTACCCTGGCCACGCGCGAGGACTCCCTGGCGCTGGCCAAGATGCGCCGTGACGTCGGCCTGGCCTCGGACCTGGACTACCGCCAGGCCGAGTCGCTGACCGAAGCCGCGCGTGCCACGCTGGCGCAGCAGCAGCGCCAGCGCGCGCTCGACGAAAACGCCCTGGCCTTGCTGCTGGGGCAGCCGGTGCCCGACGACATTCGCGCCAGCCTGGCGGGCAGCCGCCTGGCCGCCACGCCGGCCATGGCCGATTTGCCTGCGGGGCTGCCCTCGGACTTGCTCACCCAAAGGCCGGACATCCGGCAGGCCGAGCAGCAGTTGATCGCGGCCAACGCCAGCATCGGCGCGGCGCGCGCGGCCTTCTTCCCCAGCATCACGCTCACGGCCCAGGCAGGCACGGCCAGTACCGAGCTATCGGATCTGTTCAAGAGCGGAACCTGGGCGTTCACGCCGACGGTGTCGGCACTGCTCCCGGTATTCAATGCCGGACGCAACCAAGCCGCACTAGAGGCCGCGAAGGCCGGCCGCGAGATGGCGGTGGCCCAGTACGAGAAAGCCATTCAAAGCGCCTTCCGGGAAGTGTCCGATGCCCTGGCCAGCCAAAGCCTGCTGGCCGAACAATCGCGCGCCCAGCAAGCCCAGACCACTGCAGAGGCAGAGCGGCTGCGCCTGTCCGACCTGCGCTACCAGAATGGCGTGGCCAGCTACCTCGATCTGCTCGATGCGCAGCGCTCGCTGTTCGCGTTGGAGCAAGCCGTGGTGCAGGTGCGCCTGGCGCAGCTGCAGAACCAGGTGCAGCTTTACAAGGCCCTGGGTGGCGGCTGGCGCGAGACGGCTCCCGCGGGGAAAAGCGCCTCCTGAGCCCGCGCGGCCCTGAAAGGGCTGCGCGGGGCACAGATATAATCAAAGGCTGTTACAAAAACGCCCCCGATCACAGAGGAAACCATGACAGACCCACAGCAAGAGGGTGCGCACACCGGCCCCATCAAGTCGCCACAACAAGTCCTGCTGGCAGGTTTCTTCTCTTTCGTGGTTCCCATCTTCGTCATCATCGCCCTGGTGACGTTCGTCGTCTCCGGTGACAAACCCGCGCCCAGCGGGGTGAATGCGGAAAAGGCCAAGGCCGAACGCCTTCAGAAGGTCGGCATGGTGGAAATCCGCAATGCCAACCGGCCGCTGCGCACCGGCGAGGAGGTGTTCAAGGGCCAGTGCGCCGCCTGCCATGCCACCGGCGCAGCAGGTGCCCCGAAGTTTGGCGAAGCCGCAGCCTGGGCACCGCGCATCGCCACCGGCTTCGACGCCCTGGTGCATTCCGCACTCAAGGGCAAGGGCGCCATGGCCCCGCAGGGTGGCGGGGACTTCAACGACACCGAAATTGCCCGTGGCGTGGCCTACATGGCCAACGCCGCAGGTGCTAGCTTCACCGAGCCGGCACCTCCGGCCGCAGAGGGCGATGCCGCCGCGAAATAATCGCTGGCACGCGCAAAATTCCCAAGCCGGCCAAGCGCCGGCTTTTTTACGCCCGTTGCAAGGCTTCGGGACTGCGCACAAAGCCGTAATGGCCCGGCAAGTCTGACGCCGCCACGTCGATGGGCGCCAGCCAGCGCCCTTGCTCCAGTGCCTGCGCGAAGGCAGGAACGTCCAGGGAATGCACCAAGCCAACGCCCAGCGCCGAAACCAAGTAGACCCGCCCTTCCTCATCCAGCAAACAGCGATCCGGCGCTACCTCCTGGCCGGTATGGGCCCGCACTACGCCATCGCAGCCAATGCGGTAGATGAAGGGCGTTGCCTCCAGCTCGACATACACGCGCTGCGGGCCATTCTGAAAGAACCAGCAACCGCGCGCATCGGCATCGTAGTTGCGCCCAATGAAGCCGATCAGCTTCTCATGCGCCAGCTTCTGGCCCCTGGCCTGGGCAAACGGGCCACTGGCCTGGGTGGCGGCATCGCGCAGATACCAATGCCCGCGCGCATCCAGCCCGAGCCAGCCATAGCAGTCCGGCACATTCGGCCATTTGGCCAGTGCCTGTTTCACGATGTCATCCATGGACGCTATTGTGCACAAGGGCGCGACACGCTTCTCATTTGATAGCTGCTAGCGCTTGCCAGTATTGGCTTTGAGCCCGATTTGCCATGAAAAAACCCGGCCTGGGCCGGGTTCTTCCTTGGCAACCGTGCGCACGCACGGCGCAACGGGCTTTTCAGCGCTTCTGGCGGAACTTGCGCAGTGCGGCAATCTGGGCTGCCATGATGGCCAGCTCGGACTGGGCGCGCGCCAGGTCGATCTCGCTCTTGGCGTTCTTGAGCGCTTCCTCGGCCGCAGCCTTGGCTTCGCGGGCCTTCTGGTCGTCCAGATCCTTGCCGCGGATGGCGGTGTCGGACAGAACGGTCACACAATCGGGCTGCACTTCCAGGATGCCACCGGCCACAAAGACGAATTCTTCGCTGCCGTCGGCCATCTCGATGCGCACCGAGCCGGGCTTGATACGCGTGATCAGGGGCGTGTGCTTGGGCAGGATGCCCAGCTCGCCAGCCTCGCCCGGCAGGGCGACAAAGCGCGCCTGGCCGGAGAAGATGGACTCTTCGGCACTGACCACATCGACGTGGAGGGTATTCATCGTTGCTCCTCAGAAAAAGCGGGGACTGGGTTCGATGTGCCGGCCGCCAGGAACCAACCCGGCGGCCTGCTGCATCAGGACGCCAGCTTCTTGGCCTTTTCGAAGGCTTCGTCGATGGTGCCGACCATGTAGAAGGCCTGCTCGGGCAGGTGGTCGCACTCGCCGTTGACGATCATCTTGAAGCCACGGATGGTTTCCGACAGCGGCACGTACTTGCCAGGCGAGCCCGTGAACACTTCGGCCACGTGGAACGGCTGCGACAGGAAACGCTGGATCTTGCGGGCGCGGGCCACGACCAGCTTGTCCTCGGGCGCCAGTTCGTCCATGCCCAGAATGGCGATGATGTCGCGCAGTTCCTTGTAGCGCTGCAGCGTGCCTTGCACGTCGCGGGCCACCTTGTAGTGCTCTTCGCCCACCACTTGCGGGTCGAGCTGGCGGCTGGTGGAGTCCAGCGGGTCCACGGCGGGGTAGATACCCAGGGCGGCGATGTCGCGCGACAGCACCACGGTGGAGTCCAAGTGGGCGAAGGTCGTGGCGGGCGACGGGTCGGTCAAGTCATCGGCGGGCACGTACACGGCCTGGATGGAAGTGATCGAGCCGACCTTGGTGGAGGTGATGCGTTCTTGCAGGCGGCCCATTTCCTCGGCCAGCGTCGGCTGGTAGCCCACGGCGGAGGGCATGCGGCCCAGCAGGGCGGACACTTCGGTACCGGCCAGCGTGTAGCGGTAGATGTTGTCCACGAAGAACAGCACGTCGCGGCCTTCGTCGCGGAACGACTCGGCGATGGTCAGGCCGGTCAGCGCCACGCGCAGACGGTTGCCCGGGGGCTCGTTCATCTGGCCGTAGACCATGGACACCTTGGAATCGCCCAGGCTCTCCAGGTTCACCACGCCGGAATCGGCCATTTCGTGGTAGAAGTCGTTCCCTTCACGGGTACGCTCGCCCACGCCGGCGAACACGGACAGACCCGAGTGCGCCTTGGCGATGTTGTTGATGAGCTCCATCATGTTCACGGTCTTGCCCACGCCCGCGCCACCGAACAGGCCCACCTTGCCGCCCTTGGCGAACGGGCAGACCAGGTCGATCACCTTGATGCCGGTTTCGAGCAGTTCCTGCGAGGGCGACAGCTCGTCATAGGCGGGCGCCTTGCGGTGGATGGAAGCCGTCAGGGCCTGGTCCACGGGGCCGCGCTCGTCGATGGGGTTGCCCAGCACGTCCATGATGCGGCCCAGGGTGGCCTTGCCCACGGGCACGGTGATGGGGTTGGCGGTGTTGGTCACCATGATGCCGCGCTTGAGGCCGTCGGACGACCCCAGGGCAATGGTACGCACCACGCCGTCGCCGAGCTGCTGCTGCACTTCCAGCGTCAGGGCCGAGCCGTCGAGCTTGAGGGCGTCGTACACCTTGGGCATCTGGTCGCGCGGAAACTCCACGTCCACCACGGCGCCGATACATTGAACAATCTTGCCTTGCACTTGAGCCATTTGATTTGCTCCAAAAATTTAAACCGAGACCGCGAGGCGGCCTAGACGGCTGCGGCACCCGCGACGATCTCCGAAAGTTCCTTCGTGATCGCGGCCTGGCGCGTCTTGTTGTAGACCAGCTTGAGCTCGTTGATGACGTTGCCAGCGTTGTCGGTGGCGGCCTTCATGGCCACCATGCGGGCAGACTGCTCGGAGGCCATGTTCTCCGCCACTGCCTGGTAGATCAGCGACTCGACATAACGCACCAGCAACTCGTCGATCACGGCCTGCGCATCGGGCTCGTAAATGTAGTCCCAGCTCGGGCCGGACTTGTCGGCCTGCATCCGCTCGGAGGACAGCGGCAGCAGTTGCTCCACCACCGACTCCTGCTTCATGGTGTTGATGAACTTGGTGTAGCTCAGGTACACCGCGTTGATCTTGCCTTCGGCGTAAGCGTCCAGCAGCACCTTGACGGGGCCGATGAGCTTCTCCAGATGCGGCGTATCGCCCAGGCTGGTGACATGGGCCACCACCTTCGCGCCAACCCGGTTCAGGAAGCCCAGGCCCTTGTTGCCAATGGCAACGGCCTGCGTTTCGACACCCTGGGCCTGCAGTTCGCGCAGCTTGGTCGTCACCGCGCGCAGCACGTTGGTGTTCATGCCGCCGCACAGCCCCTTGTCCGTCGTCACCACGATGACGCCCGCCGCCTTGGCGTCGTTCGTCTTCATGAAGGGATGCACGTACTCGGGGTTGGCCTCGCCGAGATGGGCGGCAATGTTGCGCACCTTCTCGGCAAAGGGACGAGCAGCGCGCATGCGGTCTTGCGCCTTGCGCATTTTGGACGCGGCCACCATTTCCATGGCCTTGGTGATCTTCTTGGTGTTTTCCACCGATTTGATCTTGCCGCGTATTTCCTTGCCTGCTGCCATGAGGGCTCCTCGTCCGGTTTAAGCGAACGTCTTCTTGAACGACGTGATGGCTTGCGTCAGCTCGGCCTCGTCCTTGCCTTCCTTGTCGAAGGCGCGGTTGCTTTCCAGGCGCTCCAGCAGGGCGGCGTGGCTGGTCTTCAGGAACTGGTGCAGGCCGGATTCGAAGGACAGAACCTTCTTCACGTCCACATCGTCTAGGAAACCCTTGTTCACGGCGAACAGCGTGGTACCCATCAGGCTGATGGGCAGCGGGCTGTACTGCGGCTGCTTGAGCAGTTCGGTCACGCGGGCACCGCGGTCGAGCTGCTTGCGCGTGGCATCGTCCAGATCGGAAGCGAACTGCGCGAACGCAGCCAGTTCACGGTACTGCGCCAGGTCGGTACGGATACCGCCGGACAGGCCCTTGATCAGCTTGGTCTGCGCTGCACCGCCGACGCGGGACACCGAGATACCGGCGTTGATGGCAGGACGGATACCGGCGTTGAACAGGCTGGTTTCCAGGAAGATCTGGCCGTCGGTGATCGAGATCACGTTGGTCGGCACGAACGCGGACACGTCGCCGGCTTGCGTTTCGATGATCGGCAGCGCGGTCAGCGAGCCGGTCTGGCCCTTGACTTCACCCTTGGTGAAGGCTTCGACGTAGTCGGCGTTCACACGGGCAGCGCGCTCCAGCAGGCGGCTGTGGAGATAGAACACGTCGCCAGGGTAGGCTTCGCGGCCCGGCGGGCGGCGCAGCAGCAGCGAGACCTGGCGGTAGGCCACGGCCTGCTTGGACAGGTCGTCATAGACGATCAGCGCGTCCTGGCCGCGGTCGCGGAAGTATTCGCCCATCGTGCAGCCGGAGTAGGCCGACACGTACTGCATGGCGGCGGATTCCGATGCGGATGCAGCCACGACGATGGTGTAGTCCATGGCGCCGGCCTGTTCCAGGGCGCGCACCACGTTCTTGATCGACGACGCCTTCTGGCCGATGGCGACGTAGATACACGTCACGCCCTGGCCCTTCTGGTTGATGATGGCGTCGATGGCCACGGCGGTCTTGCCGGTCTGGCGGTCGCCGATGATCAGCTCGCGCTGGCCACGGCCGATCGGCACCATGGAGTCGATGGACTTCAACCCGGTGGCCAGCGGCTGGTCCACGGACTGGCGTGCGATCACGCCAGGGGCGACCTTCTCGATCACGTCCGTCATCTTGGCGTTGATCGGGCCCTTGCCGTCGATCGGCTGGCCCAGGGCGTTCACCACGCGGCCCACCAGTTCGGGGCCCACGGGCACTTCCAGGATACGGCCCGTGCACTTCACGGTGTCGCCCTCGGAGATGTGCTCGTACTCGCCCAGAATCACGGCGCCGACCGAGTCGCGCTCCAAGTTCAGTGCCAGGCCGAAGCTCGGCTGGCCGTCGCTGCCGGCGGGGAATTCCAGCATTTCGCCCTGCATCACGTCGGACAGGCCATGCACGCGCACGATACCGTCCGTCACGGACACCACGGTGCCCTGGTTGCGGATGTCGCTGCTGGCGGCCAGCCCTTCGATGCGGCTCTTGATGAGTTCAGAAATTTCTGCGGGATTGAGTTGCATGACTCTTTCCTTCTTTCTTTAATTAGCCCAGACCTCCAGCCGCTCAGGCCGTGAGGGCCGCTTTCATTTGTTCCAGACGGGCCTTGACCGAGGTGTCGAGCACCTCGTCGCCCACCACCACGCGGACACCGCCGATCAGCGCCTCGTCCGTTTGCACGGTGAGGTTGAGCTTGCGGCCAAAACGCTTGTCCAGCGTGGCGCCCAGCTCGGCCAGGGCATTGGCATCCAGCGGGAAAGCGCTGTAGACCACGGCATCGGAACTGCCATTGCTCTGGTTCACCAGCGCGCGGAATTGGGCTGCGATTTCAGGCAGCGCCTGCACGCGGCCGTTGTCGACCACGGTGCGCAGGAAATTTTTGGCCATCTCCGGCAGAGCCGTGCGGGCCACGCCCGTGATAACGCCGAGCACCTGCTCGGGAGTCACCTTGGGGTTGTCTGCCAGTTGGCGCAATTGAGGGTTGGCGGCAATCGCCGCCAGCTCGTCCACCCAGGCGGCGGCGCCGTTCAGGTCGGCACCGGCGGCGCCAGTGCAAGCCTTGTACAGCGCCTCGGCGTAAGGGCGTGCAATGGTGGCGAGTTCAGCCATGTTGCGTTCCTTACAGCTCGGTCTTGAGGCGGTTCAGCAGATCGGCATGGACACCGGCGTTGATTTCCTTGCGGAGAATCTGCTCGGCGCCCTTGACTGCCAGCACCGCCACCTGCTCGCGCAGGGCTTCGCGGGCGGCAATCGCTTGCTGCTCGGCTTCGGCGCGGGCCGCGGCGACGATCTTGTTGCCTTCGTCGCTGGCGCGGGCCTTGGCCTCTTCGATGATGGCCTGTGCGCGGCGCTCGGCATCGGCCAGGCGCGTGGCGGTTTCGTTGCTGGCGGCTGCCAGTTCCTTCTTCACGCGCTGGTCGGCAGCGGCGAGTTCGGACTTGGCCTTGTCGGCAGCGGCGAGACCATCGGCGATTTTCTGGGCTCGCTCATCCAGCGCCTTCGCGATCGGGGGCCACACGAAGCTCATCGTGAACCACACCAGGATCAGGAAGACGATGGCCTGAACGAACAGGGTCGCGTTGATACTCACGGCAACACCTTTCTATCGTTGGCGTTGATCGGAGTGCTTAGGCAGCCAGTTGGAAGGGGTTGGCGAACGCGAACAGCAGGGCGATGGCCACGCCGATCAGGAAAGCGGCGTCGATCAGACCGGCCAAGATGAACATCTTGGTTTGCAGTTCGTTGATCAGCTCAGGCTGGCGAGCGGAAGATTCCAGGAACTTGCCGCCCATCAGAGCGATACCGATCGAAGCGCCGATAGCGCCCAGACCCACGATCAGACCACAAGCCAGAGCGACGAGACCGAGAATGTTTTCCATGATGACTCCTAGGGATGAAAAGAAAGGTTGAAAAAAGGAAAGGAAGGATCAGTGAGCTTCATGCGCCTGGCCGAGGTAGATCAGCGCAAGCATCATGAAAATGAAGGCTTGCAGGGTGATCACCAGAATGTGGAAGATCGCCCAGATCGAGCCTGCAATGATGTGCCCCACGGGGAGCAACACACCGGAAAGCGACATGGCAGCCGCGCCACCCATCAGGGCGATCAGCATGAACACCAACTCACCAGCGTACATGTTGCCGAACAGCCGCATGCCATGCGACACGGTCTTGGCAACGTATTCAATGATCTGCATGAGCAGATTGACCACGCCCAGGATCAGGGCGAAGACGGGATTCTTGCTGGTGCCGAACGGCGCGGTCACCAGTTCGTGCGCCCAGCCGCCCACGCCCTTGATCTTCAGGCTGTAGTAGAAGCACAGGATCAGCACGGCGAAGGACAGGCCCAGCGTGGTGGAGAGGTCGGCCGTGGGCACGACGCGCAGGTAGGCGTGGTGGTCGCCCTGGGCGCCTTGCCACAGCAGGGGCAGCAGGTCGACGGGCAGCATGTCCATGGCGTTCATCAAAAAGATCCAGACGAACACGGTGAGGGCCAGAGGCGCGATGAACTTGCGGCTCTCGGCGTTGTGGATGTTGGCCTTGGCCTGGTTGTCCACCATTTCGACAAGGATCTCGACAGCGGCCTGGAAGCGCCCCGGCACGCCGGAAGTGGCGCTCTTGGCGGCGCGCCAGAACACGAACAGCGCCAGCAGGCCCAGGATCAGGCCGACGGCGATGGAGTCGTAATTGATGACCGAGAAATCCACGATGGACTTCTGCTTGATGTTCTGGAGGTGCTGCAAGTGGTGAACGATGTATTCACTGGCAGTCGGTCCGTGCGCTTCTGCGGCCATTGCTTACTCTTCTCTCAAAAAATCAATCGGTTTTTCGGACACCGGGCCGCACCTTCAGCGCCACCCAGTAAGTTTTCATCGTCACGACCATGCCGACCAGCAAGGCCAGCCAGCTCAAATCCCTGACCAGCCGCGGCGCCGCCGCCAGCATGGCGACGGTGAGCACGAGCTTGGCCAGCTCCCACACGAAGAACCTTGCCATGGCGCCCCCCGCGTTGGCGGAGCCGCTTTGGCGCGCCACGCCACGCGCAAACAGGGCAGCGGGAACCACTACCGAGAGTGCGCCATAGCCAGCGGACCATGCCACGGAAGGCTTGCCGGAGAACAGCCACGCCAAGACGGCGACGGCCACTCCCACCAGCGCCTGACCTGCCACGATGCGCCAAACGGAAACCGGCGGATTGCGGCGGCGCCATTCCTGGGCCTCTTGGGCCGTCAGGGGCTTGAAGTCAGGTTCTTCGTCCTCAGCTTCAGTCTCATGGGCAAGGTTGTTCATCTTCTTGGTGCCCACGCTTGTATCAGACCGAAACGACAAAACCGCGCGATTATAAGTAAAAACCCGAGACGCTCGGCAAGGTTTTGGCGCGCCCGCACAACGCCGGTGCGCCACATGCCTGCGCACCACGCTTGCGGTGCCCGCCGCTGCCCGCCCCCGGTGCGCCTCCGCGCATGCAGCCCAATCGCCCGTTGGCGCACAATCCACGGGCGCCAGCAGCTATTGATTTGAAAGCACGTATGACCTCCGCCCCCTCCACCGCCAACGGCTCCGCCCCCGATCCGCGCAAGGATTCGCTGATCGAATACCCCTCGCAGTTCCCGATCAAGGTGATGGGCCTGCAGCAGGACGGCTTCGTGCACGCCGTGACCGACATCGCCCACCGCTTCGACCCCACGTTCGACGCCAGCGGCATCGAGCTGCGCCCCAGCAGCGGCGGCAAGTACCTGGGCGTCACCATCACCGTGACCGCCACCAGCCGGGAACAGCTCGACGACCTGTACCGCGCGCTCACCGCGCACCCGCTGGTCAAGGTCGTCCTCTGAGCTGACCATGGACATCCGCATCCTGGGCCGCACCGACTACCGCGCCACGGTGCAGGCCATGCAGGACTTCACTGCGGAGCGCACCGACGATACCCCCGACACGCTCTGGATTTGCGAGCACACACCGCACTACACACAAGGCCTGGCGGGCAAAAGCGACCATATCCTGAACCCCGGAGCCATTCCCGTGGTGCCCACCAACCGCGGCGGCCAGGTCACCTTCCACGGCCCGGGCCAGGTGGTGGCCTACCCGCTCATCGACCTGCGGCGCGCTGGCTACTACGTGAAGGAATACGTCTACCGCATCGAGGAAGCCGTGATCCGCACCCTGGCCGCCTACGGCGTCACGGGCCACCGCGTGGCCGGCGCGCCGGGCATCTACGTGCGCCTGGACGACCCGGGCAGCCACGCCATGCTGCCCCAGCGCCCGCAACGCCGTGAGGGTGCGCTCGCCCCCCCCGCGCCGGACTTCACCGGCCTGGGCAAGATCGCCGCGCTGGGCATCAAGGTCAGCCAGCACCGCACCTACCACGGCGTGGCCCTGAACGTCGCCATGGACCTGGCGCCCTATGCCCGCATCAACCCTTGCGGCTACGCGGGTCTGGCCACGGTCGATCTTTCTACAATCGGCGTCCACACCACATGGGACGAAGCCGCCGCACGGCTGGGCCACCAGCTCGCCACGCGCCTGTCCCCCTGAACCGCCAAGGCCATGAGCACCTCCGACGTCGTGCGCGAAGCGCAATCCACCGCTGACTACAACCCGCTGGCCAAGCAGAAGGCCGCCGCCAAGCTCTCGCGCATCCCGATCAAGGTCGAGCGCGGCGAGGTGCTAAAGAAGCCCGAGTGGATCCGCGTCAAGGCCGGTTCGCCCACCACGCGCTTCTACGAAATCAAGGACATCCTGCGCGCCAACAAGCTGCACACCGTCTGCGAGGAAGCCTCGTGCCCGAACATCGGCGAATGCTTCGGCAGCGGCACCGCCACCTTCATGATCATGGGCGACAAGTGCACGCGCCGCTGCCCGTTCTGCGACGTGGGCCACGGCCGCCCCGACCCGCTGGACCAGGACGAACCCGGCAACCTGGCGCGCACCATCGCCCAGATGCGGCTGAAATACGCCGTCATCACCAGCGTGGACCGCGACGACCTGCGCGACGGCGGCGCGGGCCACTTCGCCGCCTGCATCCAGCAGATCCGCGAACAATCGCCGCGCACGCAGATCGAGGTGCTGGTGCCCGACTTCCGCGGCCGCGACGACCGCGCGCTCGCCATCCTCAAGGACGCGCCGCCCGACGTGATGAACCACAACCTGGAAACCGTGCCGCGCCTGTACAAGGAAGCGCGCCCGGGCGCCGACTACCAGTTCTCGCTGAGCCTGCTGCAGAAGTTCAAGGCCCTGGTGCCGCAAGTGCCCACCAAGAGCGGCCTGATGGTCGGCCTGGGCGAGACCGATGAGGAAATCCTGCAGGTGATGCGCGACATGCGCGCGCACGGCATCGAGATGCTGACCATCGGCCAGTACCTCGCGCCCAGCAACAGCCACCTGCCGGTGCGCCGCTACGTGCACCCCGACACCTTCAAGATGTTCGAGGCCGAGGCGCACCAGATGGGCTTCTCCCATGCCGCCGTGGGCGCCATGGTGCGGTCGAGTTACCACGCCGACCAGCAGGCACACGCCGCCGGGGTGTAACCCCCCTCGGCCCCTGCGCCGTCAGTGCCCTGCAAAAAAGGCCGCATCAGCGGCCTTTTTTATGCGTCCCCAGCCACAAGCCTCAGCGTTCCATCCCCTGCAACCATTGCGCCAGTTCCCCGGCGGCCTGGTCGGCCGCTTCGGCCAGGGCGCGCACGCCTCCGCCGGCATCGGCGCTGGGCGCGGGGCGCTGCACCACGAACACGCGCTGGCCCAGCAGGCGCTCGCCGCCGGGCACCGGCTCGGCCAGGGTGGCACGCAAGCGCAGCAGGCCGCTGCTGCGCTCGGGACTGGCGAAGACCTGGCTGAATTCCTCCAGGTCCAGGCGCAGCACCACGGGCGGTTTGTCAGAACCCGGGGCCAGCGGGCGATCCAGCGGCTGGACGATGGCGCGCTGCTCGCCCAGGCGCTCGCGCAGGCGCTGCAGCACCAGGGCCGTGGGCGGCTGACTCCAGCGAGCCAGCTGGTAGGGCCGTAGCTGCTGCGCGTCGGCATAGGCCAGGCGGTACACCACGGCGGTGCCGCTGCCCGCCCCGCCGGGTGCTTCCATGTCGGCCAGGGCCAACGCGGGCAGGCCCGTGGCGGGCGCGGCGGGCGCCGTGGCGGGGCCGGGCCCCAGGTCGTAGAGCTGGGGCCGCGCCGGGGGCTGCGGCAGCGCGCCGCAGCCGGCCATGAAAATAGTGCAAAAAACGGCCGCAGCGCTTATGCAGCAAGCGCGAACAGCTATCAAAAGATGAGTTTTCATGGAGCGGTTCCTTCGATGTCAGTTTTCCACGGCGCTGCGCGCCACCCGCAGCGCCTAAAACTGGCGCGCCCCAGGCCAGGCAGCCGCGGAGCTGGCTTTGCCAGGCCGCTGGCTGCGTCCCCCTCCCGCAGCGCGCAGCGCTGCGAGAGAGGGGGAAGGCGCCGAAGGCGACTCAGGGGGTGCTTCATTTGAAACCAGGCTCGCCCGGGCCCGGCTGCGGCGTGCCCGGGCCGTAGAGCAGGGATTGCGGGTTGTCGGCCATGCCGTCGGCCACGCGGCCGAACTGGCGCGCGGCGCGCGCAGCCTCATCGCTGGCGCGGTTCACGCGCGGCAGCGTGGCGTCGCTGAACTTGTCGGCCGCACGCGCCAGGGCGCGGGTGCTTTGCTCGATCTGTTCCAGCGAGCCGCCCGGCGCGTACAGGCGGCGCGTGGTCTGGCCCAGGCCGTCGGCCGCTGCCGATGCGCTCTGGCCAGCCTGTTGCAGCGCCTGCAGCGTGGCGCGCGCGTCCTGCGCCAGTCCGGGCACGGCGGCCAGGGCTGGGTCCAGGCGCAGGCGCACGGTGGCGTCAAGCCGCTGGCCGAGCTGCGCGATCTGCCCGGCAGCGCTGCCAATGTTGTCCAGCGCCAGGCTGAAGCGTTCCTGGTTCTCGTCGCCGAGCAGGCGGTTGATGCGTTCGGCGGCGGCTTGCAGTTGCGCCACCACGGCCGGGCCTTGTTCGGCCATCTTGGTCAACGACGAGGCCTGAAGCGGCAGGCGCGGCACGCCGCTGGGGCCAGTCGGCTGCACCGGCAGGGGCTGCCCGGCATCGTCGAGCAGCACGTGGGCCAGGCCCGTCACGCCCTGGTAGCCAAGCACGGCGAAGGTGGTGGGGCGGATGGGGGCGTCGGCGTTGACGGCGATGTGGATCAGCACATTGCCGTGCACCAGCGGGTCGAAGCCGATATCCGTCACCTTGCCGACGGCCACGCCCTTGTAGCGCACGCTGGCCTGGGGCTGCAGGCCGCTGACGCTTTCCTTGCTCGACAGCTCGTACAGCGTGTAGCGCGTGTTGTCGCGCGTGAGCCACAGAGCGAGCGCGGCGAGCAGCGCCGTCACCACGATGAGAAATGTGCCCGCGGCCAGGGCATGGGCCTTGTTTTCCATGGTTCAAGCCTCCGGCGGCACGGCGCCATGCACGGGCGCCATGGCCCGGCGGCCGCGCTCGCCCTGGAAGAAATGGTGGATGAAGGGGTGGTCGAACTGCGCCACTTCCAGCGGCGCGCCGTCGACGATGACGCGCTTGTCGGCCAGCACGGCCACGCGGGTGGAGAGGGCGAACAGCGTGTCCAGGTCATGCGTGACCATGACCACGGTGAGGCCGAGCTGCGCGTGCAGCTCGCGCAGCAGCGCGCAGAAGTCATCGGAGCTGTTGGGGTCGAGCCCTGCGGTGGGTTCGTCGAGCAGCAGCAGCGGCGGGTCCATGATGAGCGCGCGCGCCAGCGCCACGCGCTTGACCATGCCGCCCGACAGGTCGGCCGGCATGCGCGTGGCGTGCTCGGGCTTGAGGCCGACGAGCTGCAGCTTGGCCATGGCGGCGTCGCGCACCAGCGCATCGGGCAGGGTGCCCAGCTCGCGCAGCGCGAAGGCGATGTTGTCGAGCACGTTGAAGGCCGAGAACAGCGCGCCTTGCTGGAACAGCATGCCCACGCGGGCAGCAGCGCCCTCCCCGCTCATCTCGGCCGCCGGGCGGCCCAGCACCGTGACGCTGCCGCGCGAGGGCTGCAGCAGGCCCAGCATCTGGCGCAGCAGCACCGTCTTGCCGGTGCCCGAGCCGCCGACGAGCGAGAGCATTTCGCCGCGCTGCACGGTGAGCATCAGGTCCTGGTGCACGGCGAAGGCCGACTCGCCCTTGCCGAAGATGGACCACAGGCCCTCGATGCGCACCACGGGTTCGGAGGACGCCTGCATTCAGACTCCTACGTTCTTGAAGAGGATGGCGAACAGCGCATCGACCAGGATGACCACGGTGATGGCGTTGACCACCGAGGCCGTGGTGCCCTCGCCCAGGCTCTGCGTATTCGGCTTGACGCGCAGCCCCCAGTGGCAGCCGATGAGGGCGATCATGACGCCGAACACCGCCGACTTGCCCAGCGCCAGGTACAGGTTGGACACCTGCACCGCGCGCGGCAGCGCCTGGGCGAAGTAGGCCGGGGTGATGCCCATGGTCAGGTCGGCCGCCAGCATGCCGCCGGCCAGCGCGGCCAGCGTGGTCCACACGCTGATGAGCGGCATGGCCAGCATCAGCGCCAGCGCGCGCGGCAGCACCAGGCGAAAGCCCTGCGGGATGCCCATGACGCGCATGGCGTCCAGCTCCTCGGTCACGCGCATCACGCCGATCTGCGCCGTGATGGCCGAGCCCGAGCGCCCCGCCACCAGGATGGCCGCGAGCATGGGCCCCAGCTCGCGGATCAGCGAGATGCCCAGGATGTTGACGATGAACGATTCGGCGCCGAACTGGCGCAGCTGCAGCGCCATGAGGTAGGCCAGCACCACGCCGATGAGAAAGCCCACCAGCGCGGTGATGGGCAGCGCCGTGGTGCCCATGCGGTACAGGTGGCCGGAGAGGTCGCGCCACGGCCCGCGCCGCGGCGCGCGCGCCAGGCGCAGCACGTCGAGCCCGAGCTGGCCGACGAGCTGCACGAAAAAGCGCAGGTGTTCCATGGCGTGCAGCACCAGCTCGCCCAGGCGGTGCACCTGGTCCATCAGGCGCCAGGGGGGGCGCGGCGGCGGCGGCGCCACGCTCAGGCGCGCCACGCGCTCCAGCATGGCACGGTGCGCGTCGCCGGCCACCAGGCGCTCGGGCCAGGCGCGGCCCCAGTGGTTCCACAGCAGTTGCGCGCCCACGTGGTCCAGCCACTGCAGGCCGCTCAGGTCCCAGCCCAGCCCAGGCGCGGGTGGCAGCGCGGCCAGCTGGCGGCGCAGCACGCGCCATTGCGCGCGCTGGCCCAGTTCGGCGGCGCCCCAGCGCCCCTGCAGCACGGCGCACGGCCCGTCGGGCGTGTCGGTGCGGAGCAGTTGGGGAAGGGGAATATGCATGCCGGTCAGAGTGCCAAAGGTGCGCAGGATAACCGCCCCGGCGGCCATGCTGGCAAGCACGAAAGTGCGCGCGGCGCGTGAAATTAATATCAAAAATGGCCGTAGCGCCCGCCAATAAAGCGCCAGCAGCTATTTAAACAATAGCATCCTGGGATTACCCGCTCGACAGCCGCACGCTGCTTTGCACAATGGCGCGGCACTCCCATTTCCCTTCGGCACCCCATGAGCGACACCCACTTCGACTACATCATCATCGGCGGCGGCACCGCCGGGGCCCTGCTGGCCAACCGGCTCAGCGCCGACGCGCGCAACCGCGTGCTGCTCATCGAGGCCGGACGCAAGGACGACTACCACTGGATCCACATCCCCGTGGGCTACCTGTACTGCATCGGCAATCCGCGCACCGACTGGCTCTACCAGACCGAGCCCGACGCCGGCCTGAACGGGCGGCGCCTGCGCTACCCGCGCGGCAAGGTGCTGGGCGGCTGCAGCAGCATCAACGGCATGATCTACATGCGCGGCCAGGCCCGCGACTACGAGCAGTGGGCCCAACTCACCGGCGACGACACCTGGCGCTGGGACAACGTGCTGCCCGCCTTCCGCCGCCACGAGGACCATTGGCGCCTGGACCAGCCCGGGACGGCGGACGACGCCTTCAGGCGCCTGCACGGCAACCGCGCCACCGGCAGCACGGGCGAGTGGCGCGTGGAGCGCCAGCGCCTGCGCTGGGACGTGCTCGACGCCTTCGCCCTGGCGGCGCAGCAGGCCGGCATCGCGGCCACCACGGACTTCAACGGCGGCAGCAACGAGGGCGTGGGCTACTTCGAGGTGAACCAGAAAAGCGGCTGGCGCTGGAACAGCGCCAAGGCCTTCCTGCGCCCGACCTGCTATGGCCGCCCCAACTTCGAGATGTGGACCCTGGCGCAGGCCACGCGCCTGGTGGTCGAGACGCAGCCCGACGGCAGCCGCCGCTGCACCGGCGTGCATGTGTGGACCGGGCAGGAACTGGTGCACGCGCGGGCGGCGCGCGAGGTCATCCTGAGCGCGGGCGCGGTGAACTCGCCGCAATTGCTGCAGCTCTCGGGCATCGGCCCGGCGGCGCTGCTGCGCCAGCACGGCATCGACGTGGTGCACGACCTGCCCGGCGTGGGCGCCAACCTGCAGGACCACCTGCAGATCCGCTCGGTCTACAAGGTCAGCGGCGTGCCCACGCTGAACACCATGGCGAATTCGCTGTGGGGCAAGGCGCGCATCGGGCTGCAGTACCTGCTCTCGCGCAGCGGGCCGATGAGCATGGCGCCGTCGCAGCTCGGCGCGTTCACGCGCTCCGACCCCAGCCAGCCCTACCCCAACATCGAGTACCACGTGCAGCCGCTGTCGCTCGACGCCTTCGGCGAGCCGCTGCACGGCTTCCCGGCCTTCACGGCCAGCGTGTGCAACCTCAACCCGACGAGCCGCGGCACGGTGCAGGTGCGCAGCCCGCGCTTCGAGGACGCGCCGGCCATCGCGCCGCAGTACCTCTCGACCGAGGAGGACCGCAAGGTGGCCGCCGACAGCCTGCGCGTGACGCGCCGCATCGTCGCGCAGGGCGCCATGGCCAAGTACCAGCCCGAGGAATGGAAGCCCGGCGTGCAGTACCAGAGCGACGAGGACCTGGCGCGCCTGGCGGGCGACATCGCCACCACCATCTTCCACCCCGTGGGCACCACCCAGATGGGACGCGACGGCGACCCGCAGGCCGTGCTCGACAGCCGCCTGCGCGTGCGCGGCATCGCCGGGCTGCGCGTGGTGGACGCGGGCGCCATGCCCACCATCACCAGCGGCAACACCAACGCGCCCACGCTGATGCTGGCGGAAAAGGCCGCCGAGTGGATCCGCGCCGACCAGCAGGCGGGCGCGTAGCCGTCAGCGCATCAACGCATCAGCGAATGCCGCCCACGTAGCGCGGCACCCCAGGCGCGGCGCGCGCGGGCCGGGGCGGCGGCACGGGCGGCTGCTGCGCCGGCGCGGCCCCTTCGCCCATGGCGTGGGCCAGCTTGTCGGCCCACTCGACGAGTTCCGGCGCGCCATCCGCGAGCCCGCGCTGGCGCGCGAAGCGCACGATGGCCTGGGCGTACTCGGCGTTCGCGGCCATCCATTCGGTGTCGGTCACGCGCCCGGTCTTGCGGCGCAGCAGCACGTGCAGGTGGGCAGCAATGGCCAGCCTGCCCTCGGCCGGTGCATGGTTGTTCATGGCAATCCACCTCCTTCGTTCAACTGCCCAGGTGCTCGCGGTGCTCGGCGATGTCCAGCCCCTCCAGTTCGCTGGTTTCATCCACCCGCAGCGGCACCACTTTCCCGGTCAGCCACAGCAGCAGCGCCGTGCCCACCAGGCTGAAAATCATCACCGTCCCCACGCCCACGGCCTGGGTCAGCACGCTCGCCTCCACGCCCGACACCGTGCGGCTGGCGAAAACGCCCGTGAGCAGCGAGCCCACCACGCCGCCGATGCCATGCACGCCGAACACGTCGAGCGAATCGTCGGTATGCAGCCAGCGCTTGAGGCCCGTGGCGCCCCAGTAGCACACCAGCCCGGCCACCACGCCAATGGCCAGCGCGGCGCGCGGCGTCACGTAGCCGGCGGCCGGGGTGATGGCCACCAGCCCCGCCACCAGGCCCGAGCACAGCCCCAGCAGCGAGGCGCGGCCGCGCACCACCCATTCCCCGGCCATCCAGCCCAGCGCCCCCGCCGCCGCGGCGATGTGCGTCACCGCCAGCGCCAGGCCCGCGCGCCCGTCGGCCGCCAGCGCCGACCCCGCGTTGAAGCCGAACCAGCCCACCCAGAGCAGCGCCGCGCCCACCATGGTCCAGCCCAGGTTGTAGGGCGCGAAAGGCTCCCTGCCATAGCCGCGCCGCTTGCCCAGCAGCCACGCGCAGGCCAGCCCCGCCATGCCCGCGTTCACGTGCACCACGGCACCGCCCGCGAAGTCCAGCGCCCCCAGGCGCGCCAGCCAGCCCCCGGGCTCCCACACCCAGTGCGCAACGGGCGCGTAGACGAACAGCGTCCACAGGCTGATGAAAATCACCAACGCGGAAAAGCGCATGCGCTCGACGAAGGCGCCCACCACCAGCGCCGCGGTGATGACCGCGAAGCTGAGCTGGAACATGGCGTACACCGCCTCCGGCACGTGCGGCGCGATGTGGCTCACGGCCACCAGGCGCGCGCCCAGGTCGTAGTCCAGGCCCGCGAGCCCCATGCGGCCGATGCCGCCTATCCAGGCCGAGCCCGGCGTGAAGGCCCAGGAGTAGCCCGCCACGAACCACCACACGCTCACCACGGCCGCGATGGCCACCACGCTGGCCATGGTGTTGAGCACGTTCTTGCGCCGCACCATGCCGGCATAGAACAGCGCCACGCCCGGCAGCGTCATCAGCAGCACCAGCACGGTGGCGGTCATGAGCCAGGCCGTGTCGGCCCCGCTGATGGCATCGAACGGCACCAGCGCGGGCGCCGTGGGCGCGGCCGTGCCGCCCTGCGGCGCCTGCGCCCACCCCGGCGCCAGCGCGCCCAGCCACATGGCCCCTGCTGCCCCAATCCTGCGTGGCACCTCCCGCATGGTGCATTCTCCTGTTCTGGTTGCTGACGCAGAAGATTCCGCAAGAGGCATGCCAGCCACATCAGGGGCCGATCGCCCCGATCCGGGGGGGCGGGAAACCACCAATGCACCAAGCAAGTGCGAGCCGTTACAGTCACGCCACTCTATAGCGCACTGCGGTGTGCATGAGAGGAGCCCGAGGAGACATCTCGACAACCACAACCAATCCATAAAAACAGCATCCGTCATGAGATGCCTCTTTGCACAAGGCGCCGGCACCCCCGGCGCCTTTTTGTTGTGCATTCATGCCGGATGCCCCAAGGTTTTCGCGCACGGGCGAGAATCGCACCGATGGAATGGATGCTCGTCTCGCTGGCCTCGCTGCTGGCCGGTTTCGTGGATGCGATCGTGGGCGGGGGCGGGCTGATCCTGCTGCCCGCGCTGTTCGCCACCTTCGCCAGCGCCCCGCCCGCCACCCTGCTGGGCACCAACAAGAGCGCCTCGGTCTGGGGCACGGCCATGGCCACCTGGCAGTTCAGCCGCCGCGTGCGCATTCCCTGGCGCACCATGCTGCCGGCGGCGGGCGCGGGGTTCGCCGGGGCCTTTCTCGGTGCCTGGGCGGTCACGCTAGCCTCGCCCGACTTCCTGCGCAAGCTGCTGCCGCTGGTCATGGTGGCCGTGCTGGCCTACACGCTGCTCAAGAAGGACCTGGGCCTGCACCACCAGCCGCGCTGGAGCGGCCGCGCCGAGGCGCTGGCGGCCTGCGCGATTGGCGCGGTCATCGGCTTCTACGACGGCTTCTTCGGCCCCGGCACCGGCAGCTTCTTCGTCTTCGCCTTCGTGCGCCTGCTGGGCTACGACTTCCTCAACGCCTCGGTCTCGGCCAAGCTGCTGAACCTGGCGACCAACCTGTCGGCGCTGATCCTGTTCGCCGCCAAGGGGCACATCTGGTGGCACTTCACCCTGCCGCTGGCTGCTGCCAACGTGGCCGGCAGCATGCTGGGCACCTACATGGCGCTGCGCCACGGCACGGGCTTCGTGCGCGCCATCTTCATCCTGGTCGTCAGCGTGCTCATCCTCAAGACGGGCTACGACGCCTTTCTGAAGTGACATGGCCATGTGGCACCTGACCCTTCTGGGCGCCCCCACCGACGCGGGTGCAGGCGTGGCCGGGGCCCACCTGGGGCCCGATGCGCTGCGTGGCGCGGGCCTGGCCCAGGCGCTGCGCGCGCAAGGCCATGCGGTGCAGGACCTGGGCAACCTCGCCGGCCCGCCGACGCCCGCGCACGAGGCCCGCCACGGCCCGCACCACCTGGCCTGCGTAACGGCCTGGAGCCGCGCGGTGCACGACGCCGTGGCCGGCATCCTGGCGGCGCGGCGCCTGCCCGTGCTGCTGGGCGGCGACCACAGCCTGGCCGTGGGCTCCATCAGCGCCGTGGCCCGGCACTGCCGGCAGGCCGGCAAGGCGCTGTGCGTGCTCTGGCTCGACGCCCACGCCGACGCCAACACCCCCGCTACCAGCCCCAGCGGCAACCTGCACGGCATGCCCGTGGCCTGCCTGCTGGGCGATGGCCCGGCCGCGCTCACGGCGCTGGCCGGCGGGCCGCCGGCACTGCAGCCGGCGCAGTTGCGCCTGGTCGGCATACGCAGCGTGGATGCGGGCGAGCAGTGCTACCTGCGCCAGCGCGGCCTGCCCGTGTGGCGCATGCCCGAGGTGCGGGCGCTGGGCATGGAAGCGACGATGGCACAGGTGCTGCGCGGCATCGGTGCCGGCACCCACCACCTGCACGTCAGCCTCGACCTCGACTGCCTGGACCCGGCCCTGGCCCCGGGCGTGAGCACGCCCGCGCCCGATGGCCTCGGCGCCGGCGCCATGCGGCAGTGCATGGACCTGCTGGCCGCCAGCGGCGCGGTCGGCTCGGTCGATCTGGTAGAGCTGAACCCCTTGCGCGACCGGAACGGGCAGACCGCGCAACTGGCCGTCGATCTGCTGCGCCGCCTGTCAGGCTCGGCATGGAAATGGGATCTATCCCTTACTCATCAAGCGCGAGCAGCTAGCAAAAAATGAGCAAACGCCGCAGGATTCGCGCAGCGGCTCAGTTGGCTTCCAGCCCCGGCCGGTCACGAATGCGCAGCGGCACCTCGGCGGCCTGGCGCATCGGGCCGACCGGCGCGGCCGTCTGGCCCTTGCTCGTGGCGGCGATGTCTTCCTCGCTCGGGTACAGGCCCTGCAGCCAGTAGTCGAACACGCGCCGCGCGATGGGCGCGGCGCTGGCCGCGCCGAAGCCGGCGTTCTCCACGATCAGCGCCACGGCGATGCGCGGGTTGTCGGCCGGGGCGAACGCGGCAAACAGCGAGTGGTCGCGCTTGTGCTCCTCCAGCGCCTTGGCGTTGTACTTGACGTTCTGCCCCAGGCTCACGGCCTGTGCCGTGCCGGTCTTGCCGCCCGAGCTGTAGGCCGCGCCGGCGAACACGCGCCGCCCGGTGCCGGCCTCGTTCACGGCCACCAGGCCGCGGCGCACCACGTCGACGTTCTTGGGCAGGTAGCCCAGGTTCTCGCCCGGCGGCTGCTCCAGTTCGGTGACGGCGCCGGTGACCGGGTCGCGCACCGCCTTGGCCACGTGCGGGCGGTAGCGCGTGCCGCCGTTGGCCAGCGTGGCCTCGGCCAGGGCGAGCTGCAGCATGGTGAAGTTGTTGTAGCCCTGGCCGATGCCCAGCGACACGGTTTCGCCCGGGAACCAGCGCCTGGCCTCGGGGCGCTTGTTGACCTGGCGCTTCCACTGCGTGCTGGGCAGCACGCCGCGCAGTTCGCCGCCCAGGTCGATGCCGGTGACCTGGCCGAAGCCCAGCGGCGCCATGAAGTCGTGGATGGTGTCCACGCCCATTTCCACGCCCAGCGAGTAGAAGTAGGTGTTGCTGGAGAACTGGATGGCGCGCACCATGTCCACCCCGCCCAGGCCGCCCTCGTGGCTGCGGAAGGTGCGCCCGCCGAAGTTGTAGTAGCCCGGGTCGTTCACCACCAGGCTGGGCGAGCGCTTGTTCAACTGCAGCGCCGCCAGCGCCATGAAGGGCTTGTAGGTGGAGCCAGGCGGGTAGGTGCCGCGCAGCGCGCGGTTCAGCAGGGGCTTGTTGATGGATTCATTGAGCGCCTGCCAGTTTTCCTGGTCGATGCCTTCGACGAACAGGTTCGGGTCGAACGTCGGCTTGGACACCAGCGCCAGGATCTCGCCGTTGCGCGGGTCGATGGCCACCAGCGCGCCGCGCCGCTCGCCGTACAGGTCTTCCACCAGCTTCTGCAGCTTGATGTCGATGGACAGCATGATGCTGTGGCCCGGCGTGGCCGGGCGGCTGTGCAGCTTGCGCACCACGCGGCCGCCGGCGGAGGTTTCCATCAGCTCCACGCCGGTGGTGCCGTGCAGCTGCTGCTCGTAGGACTGCTCCACGCCGAGCTTGCCGATGTATTCGGTGCCACGGTAGTTGGGCGCGTCGTCGGAGTCGTCGATGCGCTCCTTCTCGCGCTGGTTGATGCGGCCGATGTAGCCGATGGCGTGGCCGCCCACGTCGCCCAGCGGGTAGGTGCGGAACAGCCGCGCCTTGATGTCCACGCCCGGGAAGCGGTAGCGCTGGGCGGCGAAGCGCGCCACCTCCTCGTCGGTCAGGCGCGTGCGGATAGGCAGCGACTCGAAGCTGCGCGCGTCCTCCATCAGGCGCTTGAAGCGGCGCTTGTCGCGCGGCTGGATGTCCACCACCTTGGACAGCTCCTCGATGGTGTCGTCCAGGTCGCCCTGCTTGGAGCGCGTGATCTCCAGCGTGTAGGCCGAGTAGTTGGTGGCCAGCACCACGCCGTTGCGGTCGAGGATCTGCCCGCGGTTGGGCACGATGGGCACCACCGCCGTGCGGTTGCTCTCGGCCTGGTCGGCCAGGTCCTCGTGGCGCTGCACCTGCAGCACCAGCAGGCGCGCCACGATCAGCCCGAAGGCCAGGAACACCACCAGCCCCATGGCCAGCACGCGCACGCGAAAGCGCCAGGCGTCCCGCTCGCTGTTGCGCAGTTCGGTCATTGCTTCACAAGGGACGGTTCTCGTCGCGGTCGGGCGGGCGGCGCTGCGGCGCCAGCAGGACCCAGCTGGCCAGCGGCCACAGCAGCGTCTCGATCAGCGGCGCGGCCAGCAGCCCCAGGCCCGGGAAGATGCCGCCCGAGGCCATGCGCACCAGCAGCGCCACGGCATGGGCCGCCGCCAGCAGCGGCAGCATCTGCAGCGCCTGCTCCCACAGGCCCAGCCAGGCCAGGCGCCGGTGGATCAGGCTGGTGCCCAGCATCAGCGTGGCGTAGGCCAGCGCATGCTGGCCCAGCAGGGCCGACTGGTGCACGTCCATACACAGCCCGAGCACGAAGGCGATGCCCATGCCCACGCGCAGCGGCTGGTGCACGCCCCAGAAGGCGAGCAGCAGCAGCACCATGTCGGGCAGCCACACCACGCGCCCCAGCGGCAGCAGGTTGATGGCCAGCGCCGCCAGCAGGCTGACGACGATGAACGCCGGGTTGACCGGCTGCAGCAGCTCCTGGCCGCGCGGCATCATCATGCGGACAACTCCTTCATGGCCTTCATTTGCGCGCGCCCTTGCGCGCGGGCGCCGGGGCCGGCGCGGGCTCGGGGCGCTCGGGCTTCAGCCCCGCCAGCGGCTGCAGCAGCAGCACGTGGCGCGCGCCATGCACCTGGGCCACGGGGTCGCAATAGATGCGGGTGAAGGCCGAGTCGGCGCGCCGGTCCACGCGGCGCACGCGCGCCACGGGCAGGCCCGGCGGGTACAGGCCATCGACGCCGCTGGTGGTGAGCAGGTCGCCCTCCTGCACGTCGGCGTTGCTGGGCATGAAGCGCAGCTCCATGCTGCCACCGTGGCCCGCCACCGGGTCGCCGTAGGCCACGCTGCGCGCGCCGGTGCGCGGGTTGAGCACGGGAATGGCCTGGTCGCGGTCCACCAGCAGCGTGACTTCGCTGACGAAGGGCAGCACGCGCGTGACCTGGCCCAGCACGCCGAGTTCGTCGAGCACCGGGGAGCCCAGCTCGACGCCGGCCACCTGGCCTTTATCGACCACCACACGGCGCGTGTACGGGTCGGCGGCGTCGTACACCACCTGCGCCGCCTGCGAGGGCGGCGCCAGGCGCTCGCGCAGCGCCAGCAGCTGGCGCAGCTGGGCGTTTTCCTGCAGCAGCTCCTCGGCTTGGTTGGCGCGCTGCGCCAGCTGCACCATGCGCTCGCGCGCCTGCTGGGCCTCCTGCTGGGCGCGCTGCAGCGCCTCGAAGTAGCCCGCGCCCCGGCCGATCAGCTCCACCGGCTGCAGCATCAGCCACTGCACCGGATAGAGCACCACCCCGACGGCCTTGCGCAGCGGGTCGGTCAGGTGAAAGCGCGCGTCGGCCACCATGAGGAACAGCGCCAGCGCGCCGTACACGGCCCAGCGCGACAGCGCCGACGGGCCCTGCTTGAAGAACGAGGGCGCACTGCGCTCCAGGGTGCCAAGGGCCATGGGCGAACGCGCTCAGAAGGTGTTTCAGTCGCTGGTGAAGATGCTGCCCTGGCGGTCCAGGCTGTCCAGCGCCATGCCGCAGCCGCGCACCACGCAGGTCAGCGGCTCCTCGGCCACCAGCACCGGCAGGCCGGTTTCCTCGGCCAGCAGGCGGTCCAGGTCGCGCAGGAGCGCGCCGCCGCCGGTGAGCATCATGCCGCGCTCCGCGATGTCGGCGCCGAGTTCGGGCGGGGTTTGCTCCAGCGCGTTCTTCACGGCAGAGACGATCTGGTTCAGCGGCTCGGTCAGCGCTTCCAGCACTTCGTTGGAAGAAATGGTGAAGCTGCGCGGCACGCCTTCGGAAAGGTTGCGGCCCTTGACTTCCATCTCCTTGACTTCGGAGCCGGGGAAGGCCGAGCCGATGTTCTTCTTGATGGATTCGGCCGTGGGCTCGCCGATCAGCATGCCGTAGTTGCGGCGGATGTAGTTGATGATGCTCTCGTCGAACTTGTCGCCGCCCACGCGCACGCTGCCCTTGTAGACCATGCCGCCGAGCGAGATCACGCCGACCTCGGTGGTGCCGCCGCCGATGTCCACCACCATCGAGCCCGAGGCCTCGCTCACCGGCAGGCCAGCACCGATGCCGGCGGCCATGGGCTCCTCGATCAGATAGACGGCGGTGGCGCCGGCGGCCTCGGCCGCGTCCTTGATGGCGCGGCGCTCGACCTGGGTCGAGCCGCAGGGCACGCAGATGATGATGCGCGGGCTGGGCGTGAGCAGCGAGCGCGGGTGCACCATCTTGATGAACTGCTTGATCATCTGCTCGGTGATGACAAAGTCGGCGATCACGCCGTCCTTCATCGGGCGGATGGCCTCGATGTTGCCGGGCACCTTGCCGAGCATGGCCTTGGCCTCGTGGCCCACGGCCTGGATGACTTTCTTGCCGTGCGGGCCGCCCTCGTGGCGGATGGCGACGACCGAGGGTTCGTCGAGCACGATGCCCTTGTCGCGGGCAAAGATCAGGGTGTTGGCGGTGCCAAGGTCAATGGCGAGGTCGGTGGAGAAGTACCGACGGAAGGAACCGAACATGCAAAAAGTCCTCTGGGGCACGGCTCGCGCACCGGCTGGGCCGTCGCCGGGGTTAGGAATAGGGGGTGTTTTGGGAGCTTTTTCCGCGCAAATGCCGACGCATGCAGGGGCAATGCGGCAAAGCCGGGATAATACCGCATCCCCTGTGAATAACTCCCGCTCCACCGGGGCGGGACACAGCTTTTACATCTAGACTTTCCCCCCTGATTTTTCATCCTATGGCACTGACTCCCCAGGACATCGCGCGCATCGCCCACCTGGCGCGGCTGGAGCTGTCCGAGTCTGAAGGTGAGCGCATGCTCACGCAGCTCAACGGCTTTTTCGGCATCGTGGAAAAAATGCGGGCCGTCGACACCACCGGCATCAAGCCCCTGCCGCACCCCGTGGCGGCCATCGAGCCGGTGCAGCTGCGCCTGCGCGACGACGTCGCCAGCGAGCCCAACCAGCGCGAAGCCAACCAGCAAAGCGCCCCCGCCGTCGAGCGCGGGCTGTTCCTCGTGCCGAAGGTGATCGAATGAGCATGACTTCCACTGCACTGCATGACCTGGGCGTGGCCCAGCTCGCGGCCGCGCTGCGCGCCAAGCAGGTGAGCGCCGCCGAGGCGGCCCAGCACTTCCTGAACCGCGCCAGGCAGCACCAGGCCCTGGGCGCCTACGTGGCCATCGACGAAGACGCTACGCTGGCCCAGGCGCGCGCGCAGGACGCGGCGCTCGCCGCCGGCACCGCCGCGCCGCTGGCGGGCGTGCCGATCGCGCACAAGGACATCTTCGTCACGCGCGACTTTCCCACCACCGCCGCCAGCCGCATGCTGGCGGGCTACCGCTCGCCGTTCGACGCCACCGTGGTGGCCAGGCTGGCCGAAGCCGGCTGCGTGACGCTGGGCAAGCTCAACTGCGACGAATTCGCCATGGGCGGCACCAACGAGAACTCCGCCGCGGCCCCCGTGGGCTTCGACGCGCCGCAACCCGTGCGCAACCCCTGGGACACCACGCGCGTGCCCGGCGGCTCCTCGGGCGGCTCGGCCGTGGCCGTGGCCGCGCGCCTGGCGCCCGCCGTCACCGGCACCGACACCGGCGGCTCGATCCGCCAGCCCGCATCGTTCTGCGGCATCACCGGCATCAAGCCGACCTACGGGCGCGCCAGCCGCTACGGCATGATCGCCTTCGCCTCCAGCCTGGACCAGGCCGGCCCCATGGCCCGCTCGGCTGAGGACTGCGCGCTGCTGCTCTCGGCCATGTGCGGCCCCGACCCGGACCGCGACTCCACCAGCCTGGACCGCCCGGCCGAGGACTTCGGCCGCGCGCTGAACGACGGCCTGGACGGCCTGCGCATCGGCGTGCCGGCCGAGTTCTTCGGCGAGGGCCTGGCCGACGACGTGCGCGCCGCCGTCGATGCCGCGCTGAAGGAATACGAGAAGCTCGGCGCCCGGCTCGTGCCCATCGCGCTGCCGCGCACCGAGCTGTCGGTGCCGGTGTACTACATCCTGGCGCCGGCCGAGGCATCGTCCAACCTGTCGCGCTTCGACGGCGTGCGCTACGGCCACCGCGCCAATCAGTATTCCGACCTGCTCGACATGTACAAGAAGACCCGCGCCGAAGGCTTTGGCGACGAGGTCAAGCGCCGCATCATGATCGGCACCTACGTGCTGTCCGAGGGCTACTACGACGCCTACTACCTGCAGGCGCAGAAGATCCGCCGCATGATCGCCGACGACTTCCAGGCCGCCTTCCAGCAGTGCGACCTGATCGCCGGCCCCGTGGCGCCCACCACCGCCTGGCAGCTCGGCAGCCACACCGACCCGGTAACCAACTACCTGGCCGACATCTACACCCTGCCCGCCTCGCTCGCCGGCCTGCCGGGCATGAGCGTGCCCGTGGGCTTCGGCGCAGGCAACCTGCCCGTGGGGCTGCAGCTCATCGGCAACTACTTCGGCGAGGCGCGGCTGCTCAATGCCGCGCACCGGCTGCAGCAAACCACGGACTGGCACCAGCGCAGCCCTGTTTGAAAGAACAGCCCGTGTCCTACACCGACGACCAGCTTGCCTCATTGGTATCGGCGCCAGAATCCGCCGGCCTGGAGCGAAAGGCTTCCTTTTCCGACAAGGACAAGATTTGCAAGACCCTCTGCGCATTCGCCAATGACCTAGCAAACACGCGCAAGCCAGGGCTCTTGTGGCTAGGCATCGCCGACGATGGACGGGTTGCAGGCCTGGACGCTACCGACACGCTGCTGCAAAAAATCGACCAAATCAAGGCGGAAGGGAAAATCCAGCCGCTGCCCAGCCTGACCGTGCGCCAGATCATGCACGAGGGCAAGGCACTCATTGCGCTGGTTGTCGCCCCCTCGTCCCTGCCGCCCGTGGCCTATGACGGGCGTATCTGGGTGCGCATGGCCGCCTCCACCCAATTGGCCAGCAAGGAAGACGAACGGCTGCTGGCTGAACGGCGCCGTGCCGCCAGCGGCCGGTCATTTGACAGCGAGGGCGTGCCACAGGCATCGCTCAGGGATCTCAATCGCACCTATTTCGAATCGACCTATCTGCCACAGGCCGTCGCGCAGGACATGCTGGACGCCAACGGACGGACATGGGAAGAGCGGCTTGTCGCCACGCGCATGGCCATTGGCATGGCGCCGGTCATTCCCACCGTCGCAGGCCTTTTGACCACCGCGCTGTCCCCCCAGGATTGGCTGGCGGGCGCCTATGTGCAGTTCATCCGCTATGCCGGTATCGAGCATGGCGGCGACATCGTGGACGAAAAACGCATCACCGGCAATCTGGAGGATGTCATCAACGGCACCGAGGCGATTTTCAAGGCCCATATCCAGACCGCCGTGCACATTACCGGGCAGGATCGCGAACGCCGCCAGGCCGACTATCCACTGGCGGCCTTGCAGCAGCTTTTCCGCAATGCCATCCTGCATCGCAACTACGAAGGCACCAATGCGCCCGTGCGGGTGTACTGGTTTGACGACCGCATCGAAATTGCCAACCCCGGCGGCCCCTACGGCGCGGTGACCGTGGACAATTTCGGCAAACCCTATGCCACGGACTACCGGAACCCTGTGGTGGCAGAGGTGTTGTTCAACCTGAAGTTCGTACAAAAATTCGGGTTCGGCATCCAGAATGCCCGAAAGCTCCTCGCCGACAACGGCAATGGCGAACCCCGGTTCGAACCAAGCCAGACCATGGTGGTTGCCACCATTCCCCGGGTTCAGGCATGAACATCCCCACCTTCACCTTCTTCAACAACAAAGGCGGCGTCGGCAAAACCACGTTGGTTTACCACGTCGCGCACATGCTGGCGCAGTTGGACGTTCGCGTCCTGGTGGTGGACTGCGATCCACAGGCCAATCTCAGCGCAGCCTTCCTGCCCGACGATACGCTCGAAGAGCTGTGGAACGACACGCAGCACACCACGACCATCTATCGCAGCGTACAGCCCATGGTACGCAGGGGCGACTACGCGCCACCGCAGCTCACCGCCATCAACGACCGGCTTCACCTGCTCGTCGGCGATCTGTTGCTGTCCTCCTTCGAGGATCAGTTGTCCGAGCAGTGGAACAACGCGAACTCCGATTCCGAAGACACCTATGGGCGCGCGTTGGACATCCTGACCGCCTTCTGGCGCTGCGCACAGCAAAGCGCGCAGTCATGCCAGGCCGACCTCGTAATCTTCGACATCGGCCCCAACCTGGGCGCCATCAATCGCTCCGTACTGCTGGGAACCGATCACATCATCGCCGTCCTCGGTGCCGATCTGTTTTCGCTGCGGGGGTTGCAGAACATCGGCGCTTCGCTGCGCTCCTGGCAAAAATCGTGGCAAACGCGCCGCAACAAGCCCTTTTCCGACTACGCACTGCCCGCTGGCGACATGAACATGCTGGGCTACGTCGCCATGCAGCATCAGGAGCGGCTGTACCGTCCGGTCAGGGCTTACCGCCAATGGATCGACCGCATCCCCAAGGACTACCGAACCTACGTACTGAATGAAAATCCGCCCACTGTTCCGGAGGTGGAGAACGACCCCTACTGCCTGGCATTGCTCCGGCATTACAAAAGCATCGTTCCCATCAGCCAGGAAGCACGCAAGCCCATGTTCAACCTCAAAAGCGCGGACGGCGTCAGCGGCTCCCAAATCACCACGGTGCGCACGGCCTACACCGATTTTCAAACGCTGACCCAGAACATCCTGGACAAGGCCCAGCTACAACATTTGCACCCATGAGCACTCCATCCCTCATCCAGGGCTACGAAGTCGTCATCGGCTTCGAGACGCACGCCCAGCTCGCCACCGAGAGCAAGATCTTCAGCCGCGCCAGCACCGCCTTTGGCGCCGAGCCCAACACCCAGGCCTGCGCCGTGGACCTGGCCCTGCCCGGCGCGCTGCCGGTGATGAACCGCGAGGCCGTGGCCTGCGCCATCAAGCTCGGCCTGGCGCTGGGCTCCCACATCGCGCCCGAGAGCATCTTCGCGCGCAAGAACTACTTCTACCCCGACCTGCCCAAGGGCTACCAGATCAGCCAGTTCGAGATCCCGGTGGTGCAGGGCGGCGAAGTCAGCTTCTACCTCGGCGACGAAAAGAAGACCGTGCGCCTGGTGCGCGCCCACCTGGAGGAAGACGCCGGCAAGTCGCTGCACGACGAATTCCACGGCATGAGCGGCATCGACCTGAACCGCGCTGGCACCCCGCTGCTGGAGATCGTGACCGAGCCCGACATGCGCTCCACCGAAGAGGCCGTGGCCTACGCCAAGGCGCTGCACCAGATCGTCACCTGGATCGGCATCTGCGACGGCAACATGCAGGAAGGCTCGTTCCGCTGCGACGCCAACGTCTCGGTGCGCAAACCCGGCGCGCCGCTGGGCACGCGCCGCGAGATCAAGAACCTGAACTCGTTCAGGAACATGCAGATCGCCATCGACTACGAGATCCGCTGGCAGATCGAGGAAATCGAGGACGGCCGCGCCATCCAGCAGGCCACCGTGCTGTTCGACCCCGACACCGGCGAAACCCGCGCCATGCGCACCAAGGAAGACGCGGCCGACTACCGCTACTTCCCCGACCCGGATCTGCCGCCGCTGGTGATCGGCGCCGACTGGGTGGAGCGCGTGAAGGCCGCCATGCCCGAGCTGCCGCGCGCCATGGCCGCGCGCTTCGTGGCCGACTACGGCCTGCCCGAGTACGACGCCACCACGCTGACGCAAAGCCAGGCCATGGCCGCCTACTTCGAGGACACCGCCCGCGCCTGCGGCCAGGCCAAGCTGGCCAGCAACTGGGTGATGGGCGAGATCTCGCGCCGCCTGAACACCGAGGAAATCGGCATGGAGGCGGTCAAGGTGAGCAGCGCCCAGCTCGCTGCATTGATCGGCCGCATCACCGACAACACCATCAGCAACAACGCCGCCAAGCAGGTGTTCGAGGCGCTGTGGAGCGGCGAAGGCAGCGACGTGGACGCCGTGATCGACGCCAAGGGCCTCAAGCAGATGAACGACAGCGGCGCGCTGGAGAAGATCATCGACGAGGTGATCGCCGCCAACCCCGCGAACGTGGAGCAGTACAAGGCCGGCAAGGACAAGGCGTTCAACGCGCTGGTCGGCCAGGCCATGAAGGCCAGCAAGGGCAAGGCCAACCCGGGCCAGGTGAACGAGCTGTTGAAAGCCAAACTGGGCTAAAACGCCCACCTGGCAAGCGCTTGCAGCTACCCATTCAATAGCAACTGGACCCCGGCGTGAACATCCTCTCCATCCAATCCCACGTGTCCTACGGCCACGTCGGCAACTCGGCGGCGGTGTTTCCGCTGCAGCGGCTGGGGCACGAAGTCTGGCCGGTGCACACCGTCAACTTCTCCAACCACACCGGCTACGGCGCCTGGGGCGGCTCGGCCATCGCGGCCAGCGAGGTGACGGCCATCATCGACGCCATGCAAGCGCGCGGCGCCCTGGCGCAGGTGGACGTGGTGCTCAGCGGCTACCAGGGCGGCACCGACATTGCCGGCGCCATCCTCGACGCCGTGGCGCGCGTCAAGGCGCTGAACCCGCGTGCCAGCTACACCTGCGACCCGGTGATGGGCAACGCCCGATCCGGCTGCTTCGTCAACCCGGCCATTCCGGCGCTGCTGCGCGAGCGCGTGGTGCCCGCCGCCGACCTGGTAACGCCCAACCAGTTCGAGCTCGGCACCCTGGCCGGGTGCGAGGCGAGCACGCTCGCATCCACCCTGCAGGCCGTCGATGCCGTGATGGCCATGGGCCCGCACACCGTGCTGGTGACCAGCGTGGAGCGCCCGGAGCGCGCGCCCGGCACGCTGGAGATGCTGGCGGCCGACGCCCACGGCGCCTGGCTGGTGGCCACGCCCCACCTGCCGTTCAAGGCCAATGGCTCGGGCGACGTGACGGCGGCGCTGTTCACCGCCCACTACCGCACCACCGGCAGCGCCGCCACGGCCCTGGCGCGCACCACCGCCAGCGTGTTCGCGCTGCTGCGGATGACGCACCAGTCGGGCGCGCGCGAGCTGCAGCTCATCCAGGCGCAAGAGGCCTACGTGCACCCGCCCGAGACGTTCGCGGTGCGGCAGGTTCGCTGAAAAATCCGGGGATTGTTTAGGGCTTGCCCGTGCCGTCCGCCGGCTCCGGCGGCGGCGCGGCGCGCGTCGCCCACAGTTTGCGCAGTTGTGCCAGCTCAACGTCGAAGCGCTGGTGCACGTTGCGCTTTTCCTGCGCCTGCCCGGCCACGAAGCGCTGCTGCTCGGCCATGGCGTCGTCGTTCTCGGCGACGGCGCGGCGCAGGTGCATGGGCGCCTTGTTCGGGTCGCGCGCGTAGAACTCCATCTCGGTGTCGAACTTCTTGCGCTGCACCTGCAGCTCCACCATGCGCTTCTCGGCCACGGCCGTGAGCTGGTCCACCTGCTCCAGCGCGGCGGTGCGCTCGGCGTCGTGCGCGGCCTGGTTCGGGTAGCGCGCCATCAGGGCGCGCTCGCGGCGGCGCTCCTCGGCCACGCGGGCGTTTTCCTCGGCCTCCTTGCGGCGCTGCGCCTCGCGCGCGCTGCGCTCCTGGTCGGTCAGCACCGGCCCGAGGCGCTCGCGCACCATGCCCGAGGGGCTGAGCACGCGCTGCTCGCGGTCGGCGCACTCGGGAATCGGGCGGTCGGCCGTGATGCGGCGGCCGCTGGCATCGATGCAACTGTAGATACTGGAAGGGCCGGCCGGCGCCGCCTTCTGCGCCTGCGCCCCCATGCCCAGGCTGGCCAGCCAGAGCCCCACTGCAATGATGCGTGCCGCCTGTGTCAAATCATGTCCCTCCGTCTACTCCGTAGCGCTGGCGGTAGGCCAGCACGCGCCCATGGTGGGCCTGCATGGCATCGCCCCCGCTGGCCTCCAAGTAAAGCAACAAATCGGCCAGCTTGGCAATCGCGCAAACCTGCATGCCGAGCTGGCCGCGCACGTACTGCACGGCACTGTACGCCACGTCCTGACCATTCTCCGTGGCCATCTCCTGGCGGTCCAGCGCAATCGCCACGGCGTGGGGCGTGGCGCCGGCGGCGCGGATCAGCGCGATCGACTCGCGCGCCGCCGTGCCGGCGCTCATCACATCGTCCACGATGAGCACGCGCCCGCGCAGCGGCGCGCCCACCAGCGTGCCCCCCTCGCCGTGGTCCTTGGCCTCCTTGCGGTTGTAGGCGAAAGGCACGTTGCGCCCCAGCCGCGCCAGCTCCACGGCCACCGTGGCCGCGAGCGGAATGCCCTTGTACGCGGGGCCGAAAACCATGTCGAATTCGATGCCGCTGGCGACGATGGCTTGTGCATAGAATTGCGCCAGCCGGCCCATCTTGGCGCCGTCGTCGAACAGCCCGGCGTTGAAGAAGTACGGGCTCATGCGCCCGGCCTTGGTCTTGAACTCCCCGAACCGCAGCACGCCGGACTCGACCGCGAACCGCACGAACTCCTGCGCCAGACGGGCCTGCTCCGGGGTCTGCGCACCAACATCCACCATGGGAAATTCCTTGTTCAAGTTAACCAGCCTCAATCTCAACGGCATCCGTTCCGCCACCAGCAAAGGCCTGCACGACTGGGTGGCTGCCGAGCGGCCCGATTGTATTTGCGTGCAGGAAATCAAGGCCCAGGCCGCCGACATGGCGGGCCGCTTCGAGGAACTGGCCGGCCTGGCCGGGCACTTCCACTTCGCCGAGAAGAAGGGCTACTCCGGCGTCGGCATCTACACGCGCCACCTGCCCAGCGACGTGCTCACGGGCTTTGGCCCCGCCGAATTCGACGCCGAGGGCCGCTACGTGGAACTGCGCTTCGACACCCCCGCGCGCAAGCTCTCGCTCATCAGCGCCTACTTTCCCAGCGGCAGCTCGGGCGAGGAACGCCAGCAGGCCAAGTACCGCTTCCTCGACGCCATCCACCCGCACCTGATGCGCCTGAAGGCCGAGCGCGAATTCATCCTGTGCGGCGACATCAACATCGCGCACCAGCAGATCGACCTGAAGAACTGGCGCGGCAACCAGAAAAACAGCGGTTTCCTGCCCGAAGAGCGGGCCTGGATGACAAAGTTGTTAGACAACAATGCGCCAGACGGCGGCATGGTGGACGTTTACCGCCAGCTCCAGCCCACCACCACCGACGCCTGCTACACGTGGTGGAGCAACCGCGGCCAGGCCTACGCCAACAACGTGGGGTGGCGCCTGGACTACCACCTGGCCACCCCGGCGCTGGCCCGGCTGGCGCGCACCGAGGCCATCTACAAAAGCCAGAAGTTCTCGGACCACGCGCCCATCACCATCGGCTACGCGCTGGCGCTGTAGCCGCCCGGGCGGCACGCCCGCGCCCATCATTTGATTGGCGCCATAGCAACGATGCGCACTTTGCGCTATGCAAAGAATGTCAACCATTGTAAAAACCACCCTCCAACGAGGGAACCACAATGGACTTCACGCACACAGCAAGGGCCGCAGCCGTAGCCGCCCTGATGGCATCGGCAGCCCCCGCCACCTGGGCGCAATTCACCGTCCCCACCGGCGCCAGCATGAATGCGCCGCCCGGCAGTTCCCTCAATCTGGCCTGCGTCAGGCTTGATGTATCCGGCAGTTTCGACCTCACCGCCAGCACGGTCAACGACGCGGGAGGGGTGTTGATCCAATCCGGCGGTGGCGTGAACGGTGGAGCAAGCACCATTCATGTCAGCGGCAATTGGTCCAACGCGGGCACCTTCGTTGCAGGCAGCGGGTCCGTCATTTTCGACGATGGTTGCGCCACAGGCCCCATCACCCTCTCGGGCCAGACCGTCTTCAACAACCTCACGCTGCGCAGCAACAGCGGCCGCACCTTTGTGCTGCCCCAAGGCAGCAACATCACCGTCAACGGCACGCTGACACTGCAAGGCGCGCCGGGCAATCCCATCACGCTGCAATCTTCCGGCGGCGGCACCGCCGTCGTCAACCTCGGGCCGGGCGCCCAGGTCGTTCGATCCAACGCCACCGTGGGTGGCAACGTGCAGCTCGGCCCTGTACCGCCCGCGCCGCCCAGCACGCCCGCCCGCATTCCCACGCTGTCGCAATGGGGCCTGGCGCTGCTGTCACTGCTGGCTGCCGCCCTGGGCCTGCGCAACGCGCGGCGGCGCCAGGTTTGAAGGGTTTTGGGCCTCCAGCCCTTGCCAATCAAGCGCCAGCAGCTATCAAAACCATTGCACACCGGCCCACGCCACCCGGCTTCCGTTCCTTTCCTTTTCTCTTTCAGCACCGCGGAGAACCCTCCATGCACTCCCCCACCACCACGCCCTCGCGGCTGCTCATGGCCTTGTGCCTGGGCGCCCTGTCCCACACCGGCATGGCCGCCGACGTCACCGTCGTGCCGCCCGCCAGCGGCGGCTTTGCCGTGCGCGATGCCGCCGACAGCACCAACCGCCTGCGCGTGACCGACAGCGGCACGGTGCTGGTGCCCGCGCTGGGCAGCGCTGCGCCCCAGGGCACGGCCGCCTGCTTCGACGCGGGCACCGGCCAGCTCGGCCCCTGCAGCGCAAGCGCACAGGGCGCAACCGGGCCCACAGGACCAGGCGGCCCCACCGGGCCGGCCGGACCAACAGGGCCACAGGGCATACAGGGCGTACAAGGGATACCGGGCGCAATGGGCGCAACCGGGCCTGCAGGGGTTGGCGCTACCGGCGCCGCGGGCCCCACAGGTCCGGCGGGCCCAACCGGCCCAATCGGGCCGACGGGTGCTGGCATGCTGACCGGCAGCGGCGCGCCCAGCAACGCACAGGGCCAGGATGGCGACTTCTACTTCGACAGTGCGGCAACCGCCGTCTATGGACCCAAGGCAGCGGGCACCTGGCCTGGAAGCAGCGTGAGCCTGATCGGCCCGACCGGAGCAGCGGGCGCGGTTGGAGCCACCGGGGCCACCGGGGCCACCGGGGCCACCGGGGCCGAAGGCCCGCAAGGCCCGCAAGGCCTGCTGGGATTTGTAGGCCCTACGGGCAGCGCCGGGCCTACGGGCCCCACAGGCCCCATGGGAGATACCGGGCCAATCGGGCCCACTGGGGGCATCGGGTCTATCTCGATTGCCGAAAATCCCGTGCTAGTTGCCGGTGCAGGTTTGGTATCGACTGTCGAGGCCGACTGCGCCCCAAAAATCGCCATCGGTGGGGGATGCAGGATCAGCGACCCTACAAACAGCTCATTCTTTGGCGGCTATCGCTCCAGCGCCAACAAATGGGCTTGCGACTACTACATGGATCCAGGAGTAGCTCCCACAATAACGGCACAGGCCATCTGCGCCCCATGATGCATGGCAGACGTCGGCCCGCCACCCCAGGCGCCATGCCGCAGTCCATCTGCCTGAACATGATCGTCAAGGACGAGGCCAGCGTCATCGAACGCTGCCTCGCCTCGGTCAAGCCCTTCGTCACCCATTGGGTCATCGTGGACACGGGCTCCACCGATGGCACGCAGGACATCATCCGCCGCTTCATGGCGGATGTGCCCGGCGCGCTGCACGAACGCCCCTGGCGCGACTTCGGCCACAACCGCAGCGAGGCACTGGCGCTGGCCCGCGGCCGGGCGGACTACGTGCTGGTGATGGATGCAGACAACCTCTTCCACGCGCCCCCCGGCTGGGCCTGGCCCGCCCTCGCTGCCCCGGCCTACCACCTGCAGGTGGACAGCAGCGGCACGCGCTACCGGCAGTGCCTGCTGGTGCGCGACGCGCTGCCCTGGCGCTGGGTGGGGGTGCTGCACGAATACCTGGCCACCGACGCGCCCCACACCATCGAAACGCTGGACGGCCCCTGGGTGGAGCGGCGCCACGAGGGTGCGCGCAGCCGCGACCCGCTGACGTTCCGCAAGGACGCCGCCCTGCTGGAAGACGCGCTGCGCCAGGAACCCGGCAACGCGCGCTACGCCTTCTACCTGGCGCAAAGCTGGCGCGATGCGGGCGAGCCCGAAAAGGCCCGCCAGGCTTACCTGGCACGCGCGGCCATGGGCGGCTGGGCCGAGGAGGTGTGGTATGCGCTCTACCAGGCCGCCGTGCTGGCCGAGCGCCTGCAGCACCCCGCGGCCGAGGTGCAGGCCGCCTACCTGGCTGCCTACCAATACCGCCCCGCGCGCGCCGAGCCGCTGGTGGCGCTGGCGCGCTGGCACAACCAGCGCCAGGAGTGGGCCATGGCCCAGCTCTACGCGCGCGCGGCCGTGGGCCTGCCCCGGCCCGCCGACATTCTGTTCATGGACGAGGGCGCGTACCGCTGGGGCGCGCTGGACGAGGCTGCCATCGCCGCCTACTGGCTGGGCGACCATCTGGAGAGCTTCCGGCTGTGCATGCAGTTGCTCGACGGCGACCTGCTGCCCGAGGGCGAACGCGCGCGCGTGGAGGCCAACCGTGACTTCGCCGCGCCCGCCGTGGCGGCACGCACCACGCAGTACCCCGCCGGCATCGTGCAGCAGTTGGCGGCAAGGCGTCAGGCGGGCCCTGCCGAGGGTGAGGCCACGGGCGAGGCGACACTCACCGTCACCACCTGCAAGCGGCTCGACCTGTTCGAGCGCACCATGGATTCGTTCCTGAACTGCTGCCAGGACCTGCACCGCATCCAGCGCTTCGTGTGCGTGGACGACAACTCCAGCGAGGCCGACCGCGCGCGCATGCGGCAGCGCTACCCGTTCTTCGATTTCATTTTCAAGGGACCGCAGGACAAGGGCCACGCGCGCAGCATGAACCTGCTGCGCGACGCCGTGCAGACGCCCTACTGGCTGCACCTGGAGGACGATTGGGAATTCCTCGCCCCCTTGCCCTACGTCGGCCGCGCCATCGGCATCCTGCAGGCCGAGCCGGGCGTGGCCCAGGTGCTGTTCAACCGCAATTACGCCGAAACCCTGCCCGACCGCACCCTGGCCGGCGGTCTGGCGCGCAAACACCCGGCCACGGGCCAGCGCTACGTGCTGCACGAGCATGTGCCGCCCGAGGGGCACGCCGCGTTCTTCGCACGCCAGCCGCAGGGCGCGCGCAGCAACATGTGGTGGCCGCATTTCTCCCTGCAGCCCTCGCTGATGGACGCGCGCAAGCTGCAGGCGCTGGGCGCCTTCGACGAGGGCGCGGGCCATTTCGAGCAGGCGTTCGCGCGCCGCTTCATGGCGGCAGGCCACGCCACGGCGTTTTTCGACCTGGTGGCGTGCCAGCACATCGGCCGCCTGATCGCAGAGCGCGGCAGCGGCAAGCCCAATGCCTACGAGCTCAACGGGGTGGCGCAGTTCTGACCCCCCTGTTCAGGCGCATGCCGAGGCCTGCACCGGCCATGGGCACGGATGCCTACGCACGCCCTGTCGATGAAACCTCGAAACGGAATGGAAACTGGCCAAGAACGTCCCGCGCACGGTCGATAAAGCGCTCCTCCCCCACGATGGCCTCCACACAGGTTCCGAGGCGTGGGTCATTGGCAACCCCAAGGCGGAAGATCGGTATCCCTGCCTCGTTCAGCGCCGCGCCAAGGGCGTCCAGGGTCTCGCGCTGCTTGAGGTCGGGCTTGAATATCTTGCCCACCCCAGTCAAAGGCAAGGCCGCGACGAGCCGGATCGCCTTCGGCATCGCCGCACGCTCACCGATGTATTCGCGCGCAAAAGACATCAGCTCATCTTCAGTCACCGCCATGCCAGGCCGCAGCTGAACATAGGCGACCGGCAGTTCTCCGACGTAGACGTCGGGTCGGCCCACCGCTGCCACGAGCTGCACGGCCGGATGCCGGTGCAGCGGCTCTTCAATGCTGGCGGGGTCGATGTTGTGGCCGCCCCGGATGATGAGTTCCTTTTTCCGGCCCGTGAGATAGAAGTAGCCTTGCGCATCCTGCAGGCCCAGATCACCAGTGTTCAGCCAGCGACGGCCGTCGCCCAGCTCCAGCCACAGGCCGGCGTTCTGGCATTCATCGCGATAGCCGGCAAACACGTTGGGGCCGCTGATCACGAGCACGCCAGGCTCGCCCACCGCACAGTCGCGCACATAGGCGCCAGACTCATCCAGCACGACCGCTTTCATGGCCTGCAGCGGCAGGCGCAGGCCGATGGAGCCCACGCGCCGCTCGCCCAGCGGGGGGTTGCAGGTGCTGACGCAGGTTCCCTCAGTCAGGCCGTAGCCTTCGAGGATTTTCAGGCCCGTTGAATCCTGGAACGATCGCATCAGCTCCTGCGGCAGGGGCGCAGCGCCGCACAGGCCGTACTCCAGCGAGCGCAGGTCATGCCCCTGCATCGGTTGCTGCATGAGTGCTGCATAGACCGTCGGAACAGCACTGAAGAAGTTGATGCGGTGGTGCTCCACCAACTCCCAGAAGCGCTGGATGACACCCGCGCCTCGGTACCCTGAAGGCGTGCCGAGAATCACATGGGCGCCACGCAGAAACGGCAGCAGGCCGGTCACCAGCACTGCATTGACGTGGAACAGCGGCAGGCCGCAAAAGAGCGTCTTGCCCTGCGCAATGCCATCGCCAATGAACTGGCCGACGCTCCAGGCGTTGAAGACCTCGTTGGCGTGCGTGCGCATGGCGATCTTCGGCGCCCCGGTCGTGCCGCCCGTGCAGAAGTAGGACGACTGGTCGCTGGGCTGGATGGTTCGGCGGCTGACCAGGTGATCCTGGGGCTGCCGTGCAAGGCCCTGGGCGAAGTCGTGCACCTCGTACCCGCCTGACTCGCCATGCAGTTCCTGGCGCACTGCCGCCGGAGCGTGCCCGGCCATGTCGATCAATACGACATGCCGCAAGCTGCCGACGCGCTCAAGCGCTGGCTGCAATTGGGCCCACAGTTCCATCCCGGGCACGGGCGCCACCGTGATCAGCACGCGGGCTTCGCCTGCTGCCAGCAGATCGGCGATGGCGGAAGGCTCCAGCATGGGGTTGATCGCAAAGGCGATGCCAGCCGCCTGCCCGCCCCAGATCGCGAGGTGGGTTTGCGGCAGGTTGGGGAGCACGAAGGCAACCACGTCGCCGCTGCGAACGCCGAGTTCATGCAGGAAATTGGCGGTCGCCGTGATGTGCGAGAACAGCGCCTGGTAGGACCAGACCTGTGGCTTCGCATGGTCTTCGATGCGTTGGAAGAAAGAGAGTGCAGGTGCATCGGGATGCCGCTGGGCAGCAGCGCCGATCAGCTCATAGGTACTGCCGGGCAGCCGTGGAGCGGGGGCGGCTTCGAGAGCAAGCACATCGGCGATGGAGGAGATTCCGTTCATGGTGGCGTGCGGTTACAAAGAACGGCCTTACGGCCATAGGAGGGCGCGGCCAGGACGGCCCGCGCAAACGTGGTTGAACGCCGCGATGGCGTTGTCGAAGGAGGTGCAGATGCCAACAGGCAGCGAGACCGAGCCCGCGTGAACCATCTGGCCGAGCACCGATAGCGCCTGCAGATCAGGCCTGAAAACGACCCAGCCATACCGCGCCCTGGGGGCGCGGGAGGTGACGATGGCGCGGACATGCCGCCGGTCGCGCAGGCAGGCCCATGCACCGCCTGGCCATCCCCGGCGGTCGAAGTGGGCCAGCAAGGGGTGCACCGTGGTCGCCTGGCCCAGCGCGCGCGGGCCCAGGCGGGAGGCCAGCAGCGCATCGTCGTCCCAAGCGGCAAAGTTCAGGATCGCATCAAAGTCGCTGGGCAAGGATGGAATGCACGCGGGCCCGCGCTCCACTGCGACTTCGGCGCCAAGATCCAGCGCCGCCTGGCATTGGCCTTTGCCGCAGATCGCTGTGATCCGGCTGCCCCCAGGCTGAAGCACCTGCATCGCCAAGCGCCCCAGCCCTCCGGTGGCACCATGGATCAGTACTTTCATGCCCCGCATGTTGTGCGCGCCGATACCGATGCCGCGCAGCGCGAGCCATGCCGTCGTGAACGAGTAAGGCAGCACAGCCAGCGCATGCGAATCGGCGCCATCCGCTGCGGGCAGCAACTGTTTCTCCGGAACGACGACGTGCGACGCATGCGCACCGCCTGCCCGCCCGGTGCCGATCAGCCCGAATACGCGCTGCCCCGGCGCAAAGCCCCTTACGCCAGCGCCGACAGCCTCGACCACGCCCGCGACATCGTTGCCCAACACGAGCGGAAAGCGCCCCGCGCCCTTGAGCCCCAGCAGGCGCCGCCCATAGCCCTCCGCGCGCTTGGCGTCGATCGGGTTGACAGAGGTGGCCTCCACGCGCACCAGGACTTCGGTGGCGCCGGGGCGAGGCCGCTGGACCGTGCGCACCAACAGGTGCGGCGGCGAGGCCGCCTCGGTGCAGACCAGCTCACGCCGCATACCGTTCTTTCGGAAGGGACGTGATTGCCTCCGGCGCTGTGGCCTCGGGCGGCGCGACGCGCTGAAGCGCCTGCTTCAGCATCGTCTCGACCTCTGCGGCCGGCCCTTCACACAGCACACAGCGGTCCGGCCTGACGATGGCCACCCAGCCCAGGGGGACCTTGCGTGGCAGCAATGTCTCATCAAGCGCTTCCAACCGGATCCCGGGTGCGCCAAGATGCTGCCGCTGGGCGCGATGGCACCACTGCCACACCCGGCCGCCAAGCGCCTGCCAGCGCTGAAGCAACTCGGCCGGCAGCCCCGCGGACGGATCGACGCCAAAGCCGATCAGCGCCCACTGCAGGCCCAAGGCGTCATCGCTGAGTATCGGCCGGTCACCTCGGGCCGGGCGCACCCAGCCTTGCGGCAGCATGGCGCCCGCCCGCAGCCGCTCGCGGCCGTGCTGGCGCCAGAACAAGCCTTCATCGAAGGTGTTCTGCGGCTTCAATTTCAAATCTTCGAACAACGCACGTCCAGCAGGGAGCAAACGCAACAGGCTCATGAGTCCATGCACGGCAAATGCCTTCGCCCGGTTCTGCGGCATCACCAGGGCACCGAGCTGGAGCGCAAGGCGAATGATCTTCCTGGCGTGGGGCCTGCGCTCGGCGTCGTAGCTGGCAAGGAGTTGGGGGCCTGCCTGCCCTCGTACCACGGCCGCGAGCTTCCAGGCCAGGTTCGCGGCATCGCGCAGTCCCGCCACCAGTCCCTGGCCGGCAAAGGGCGGTGTAATGTGCGCAGCATCCCCCGCGAGGAAGCAACGCCCTTTGGAGAACTGCCGGGCCTCGCGCGCATGGAAACGGTAAACCGCGGTGCGCTCGATGCGGATGCGCTCGCTGTCGCACCAGGGAGCCAGCAGCCGCCGCACCGATTCCGGCCGCTCCATTTCTTCCGGGTTCTCGCCGGGACGCAGCATGAACTCCCACCGCTGCCTGCCGCCGGGCGCCACCATACGCGGTGTGGGGCGCTTCGGATCGCAACAGAACTCAATATGGTCGATCGGATCGGGGACGTCCAGGGCATCGACGATCAGCCAGTCCTGCTGGAAACTGCGGCCTTCGAACTCCAGACCAAGCGCACGCCGCACCAGCGAACTCGCCCCATCGGTGCCGACGAGGTAGCGCGCGCGCACCTGGATCTGCTGTCCGGCAGCGTCCTTCAGCCGGGCGCTGACGGATTGGCCGTCGTCCACGAAACCCTCCAGTTCGACACCCAGCCGAACTTCGACGCCAGGAAACTGCGCCAGTTTGGAGCGCAGCAGTTGCTCCAGCTGCGGCTGGAAGAAGGTGACGAGCGCCGGGTGACCGTCGACGATGCCAGCGCTGTTGATGCGCGCGAAGCGGCCGAACATGGGCGATTGGTAGTGCACCTGCGCGATGGCCACCGTATCGAGCTCGCCTTCGTGTACGCCAGCCAGCTGAAGAATGCGCAAGGCCTCATTGTCCAGGGCGATGGCGCGCGGCTTCTCGAAGATGGCCGTGGCCTTGTCAATCGCCAGCACGTTCACGCCGTAGCGGCCCAGCAGATTGGCCAGCGCCGCACCGACAGGGCCAAGGCCAACCAGCAGGACGTCCGTGTCGATTGCCCGTGCCGCGGCTTCCGAAGATGATGTTCTCATGGTGCAACGATGGAGGTTGTCTGTTCGCCAAGGTCGATTGCGCCGTCATCGGTTCGGATCGACGCACTGATGCGGTCCCCTGGACGCAGATAAGCAGGGTTGGAACGGCCTTTCCCGATGAAGGCGCGCCACTTGCCTGCATCGCTCATGAAGTGCTTGAGGATGAACATCGTCAACTTGCCAGGGGCACGTGCCGCGCAGCCCGCGGGCGTGCCAGTGGCAATGAGATCACCCGCGTTCAGGTCTTGCAGCGCTGCCAGTTCCGTCAGCGTGGCGGCGGGCCCATGAAGCATTTCGGCGCAATAGGCGTCTTGCCGCAGTTGGCCGTTGACGGCAAGGCGCATGTGCAGTTCGGGCCAGCGCGCCCACTCCTGCGGGGTCAGCAAAACCAGGGCAGGCCCCACCGGGCCAAAGCCGCGGTAGCTCTTGCCCTTGTAGAACTGGCCCTGGGGCAATTGCACGTCGCGGGCAGAGAGATCGTTGACGATCGTCACGCCCGCCAGCCACTGGTGCAGATCCTGCAAGCCAACCGTGATGCCTGCCGGCAGAGGCCTGCGCAGCACCAGGCCCAATTCGATTTCGTAATCGAGCAGATGCACGTGTGCGGGACATGCCACCGGCGCATCGGCCGCCGTGATGCTGGAGGGCGCCTTGGTGAAGATCGTGTTGAAGGGGAAGTTCTCGACGCGCAGCCCTGACTCAGCAATGTGGCTGCTGTAGTTGACGCCCTGGCAGATGAATTGCTGCTGCGATGTGACTGGCGAGAGGAGCCGCACGCGCTCCGGGGGCACGGTTGCATGCTCTGGCTCGATGGACCACAGCAGGTCCCAGTGCGCGGACAGCAGGTCGCCAGTGGTGGCTGCGTCGATGTCCAGGGGAGCGATATGGCGCTCGAACTGAACGCCCCAGCGGGGTGTGCCGGCGTCGGCATAACGGATGATGGATCGTGGCATGAATGTGATTGAAAAAAGGGTTACAGCCAGGGGCGCGCCGGTGCATCGAGTGCAGCGCTCAGCAGCTTCAATCGTTGCGGTGTGATCGCCTTCTTCCTGATGAGCCGGAGCACGTGGAACAGCGTGTGCAGGTTCTTCCTGGGCTTCATGGAGGCAGGCGCGTCGTCGCCCCACGCCCAGATGCCGCCAAATTCGAGTGCCGAGTAGGCGGTCTCCACATCGGCGGTGAAAAGGTCGCCATCGGTGTAGTGCTCGTACTCGAATCCGTCGGGGTCGAGCCAGTAATCGAACAACTGGCTGCCGAGCAAGTGGCGGCCGATACCCCACATGTGGCGATGGCCCTGTGCCCGCAGCACCTGCTGCCCCTGCCCGAGTGCATCCAGGTCCAGCACCTCGTAAGCGCTGTGCTCGATCTTTTCCTCGATGCCGCCCACGATCACGAGGGTGTGGTGATCCGCAGGCTGATCCTTCAGATCCAGGCGGCAGAACGCGAGGTTCGGACTGCCGTCGGCAAGGTATTGCACGTCCGTGGGAATCACCCCCAGCACGCGCATGTACCACTGCGCCATGCAGGCGAAGCCCACCGTCTGCAACACCACATGGCCGATTCGCACGACGCGTGCGGCCTCGATGGGCGTGCGCACGGTGCGGTTCACGCGGGGGCTGTCGCAGGCTGTGTTGGTGCTGGGAGTCACCGATGCACGCTGCGGTAGCGGCTGCACGCGCAATTGGTCCTGCAGCAGCCAGACGCTGCGTCCGCTGGGGTCGAACAGCTCGATACCACGGCCGCCTGCGGGCAACTGGTCGGGCGTCAGCCAGCGCGCGCCCATCTGCTCAACGTAGCGGTGCAGATCGGTGTCCTCGGACATGAGGAATGCGGGGCCGACGAATCGATCGCGGGCGCCCGCGTCGGCAATGGCGATGCAGGGCGCCGTCCCCGTGCCGCGTGCGATCAGGCGCTGCGGCCCAGCGCTGACGAGATGAAAGCCGAAGTCGCGCCAGAAACGTTCCGTGGCGGCCAGCCGGCGCTTTTCCCAGCGCAGGAAAGCCAGCTCAATGGCCCGGCCAAGCGCTGGCGGACGGGCAACCGCCTGGATGTGGGCAGGCAACCGGCTTTCCGGAATCGATTCGGCCTGCCGAAGCACAGTCGCGTTGTTCACTACGGCCCCCTGATTCAGAACGTGTGGTGAAAGCCGAGCAGAAGCATCTGGACCTTGCTCGTCAGGGCGGTTCCCGCGCTGGGCCCCGTGCCTGTGAGCGTGGTGCGCGGGTTCAACTCGTAGCCGGCATTCAGCTCGGAACGAGGCGTGAGTCGCCAACTCACGCCTGCCGTGTAGGCTTCTTCATGGATCGACGGTACAAGCAGGTTCTGCGCGGCGCGCGAGCTGTCGATCTGGCCTCGGTTGCGGCTGTACCCGGCGCGCAAGGTCCAGCGGTCATTCAGCGTCCAGGCCACGCCAAAGCGCAAGACCGATTGGTTGCGCCAGGCAAAGCCGCCTGGATCCTGCATGGCCTTGATATCGCCCCACTGGATGCGAAGCCAGTCGGCCGCTAGGAGAAGCCGTGTCGTGGCCTGCCAGGCAACGCCGACGCCATACTGCGCAGGCACATCCAGGCGTCCGTCGCTGTAGGCCAGCAAGTCCCGGTCGTACCCTTTGAGACGGCCCATGTGTGTCCGGGACTTCACGTTGATGCCAATCGACCAATCGGGCGTCGCTTTCCAAAGTGCGCCGAGCCGAACGCCTGCGCCCATTGCGGTCTGCCGTCCATGGCCAGACAGCGGCATCAGGCCGCCCGGCACCGGCGCGGGCACCACGACGCCATCGGCGTCAAACTGTTGCCGCGCCAAGGTGAGGCCCACGCCCAGGGCCAGATCAGGCCGGGGCTTCCAGGCCACGGCGGGGATGATCTCGGCAACGCGCAGCGTCGACTGGGCTGTGCCGGCGCCGGGCACGGGCAGGGCAGGCCGGCCGTAATCGGATCCGGCCCCGGAGCCCGCGATGCTCAGTCCCAGTGTGATCTGGGGACTCATGTGCCAGTTCACTCCCCCCTCGGGAGCCAGCTCGGTTTGGCTGTTCTCAAGATGGTTGCCTGGCATGGCGTAGTTGGCAGAAGAGTTTCCGCGGAACACCTGAAGGCCAAATGTCGTGGAAGCCGGCACAAAAGCCATGCCCGCAGGGTTGTTGGCTGCAGCCACGGCATCCAGCGGGAGCGCGATCGCCGCGCCCCCCATGGACGCATTCTTGATGCCATAGCCGCCGGGCAGCGCGCCGTTGACCGCAACCGCATCGGCATGAATAAAAACCACAGCGAGCGCCGCCAGGAGTTGGCAGCGTTCAGAGCATCCAGACATCGTGAAGTCCTTTGAGGAAGGTAAATGATGAGTTTGATCAATGTTCAGTGAACTAATTGTCATCATGACACGATCGTCACTATTGAAAACCTATCGTTTACACCTATGCAAACCGGCAAGGCACAATCCGCACATGCCTCCCACGACCACGCCGACATCCGATCACCGTCAGCGCGTCGCCGCCGAGCGACGCGACCGAATGCGCGCCCGCCTGTATGCAAGTGCGATGAAGCTGATCGCCGAGAAGGGGCCTGGGGCGACATCGATCGATGACGTGATATCCGCGGCCCAGGTGTCACGGGGAACGTTCTACAAATACTTCCCGTCCCCTGACGCCTTGATCCGGGACCTGGCGGTCGAGATCGCCAATGCGTTGATACAGATGGCCGAACCCGCCGTGCAGAGCTACGCCGATCCGGCGGAGCGGGTCGCTGTCGGCCTGCGCATCGTCTCCAGGCTCGCTATCGAGCGCCCGCTGGCAGCAGCATTCCTCGCGCGCCTCGGCTGGCCGGACTCTCGAAGTCCGCATTTGCTGCTCGATTTCGTGAAACGGGATCTGGAGGAAGGCATCCGTCAAGGGCGGTTCGCGCAGATGCCCATCGCCTTGGCCCTCAATATCGTGACCGGTGCCAGCCTTGGCGCGACGATTCGCATGCTGGAGCCTGACTGCGAGCCCGACTTCGCGGAGCAGAGCACCGCTGCCGCTCTGCGCGGACTGGGACTGGATGCAAACAGCGCAGAGCGCATCGCCAACAGTCCCCTGAAGCCCGTCAGAATGTCTCATTCGGGGGCGTTTCCCGAAGAAGCCCCGGCAGGTCAAGACTAGAGGGGCAGGGCTGCTTCCGGGCAGCGGTCACCCAGCGCTTCCTGGCGGGCGAAGGCAATGCAAATCCAGGCTTGCAATCGCCAATCTCTCGATCTCTCGATCTCTGTTAGTAACACCCAACCATCGGGCCATGCTGCACTACCACACCATCCCCGTCACGCCCTTCCAGCAGAACTGCTCGCTCGTCTGGTGCGACCAGACCCAGGAAGCGGCCGTCATCGACCCCGGCGGCGACCTCGACCAGATCCTGGCGCAGGCGCAGCGCCTGGGCATCACGCTCAAGGCCATCTGGCTGACGCACGCCCACATCGACCACGCCGGCGGCACGGGCGCGCTGGCGCGCGAGCTGGACCTGCCCATCGTCGGCCCGCAGGAGGGCGACCAGTTCTGGATCGACGGCCTGCCGCAGCAAAGCGCGATGTTCGGCTTTCCGCCCGCCCTGCCCTTCGCGCCCACGCGCTGGCTGCACGACGGCGACACGGTGGCCATCGGCCAGGAGACGGTGCACGTGCGCCACTGCCCCGGGCACACGCCGGGCCACGTGGTGTTCCACGCACCGCAGATCCAGCGCTGCTTCGTGGGCGACGTGCTGTTCGCGGGCAGCATCGGGCGCACCGACTTCCCGCAGGGCAACCACATGCAGCTGATCGACAGCATCACGCAGCGCCTGTGGCCCATGGGCGACGAGACGGTGTTCATCCCCGGCCACGGGCCGGAGAGCACCTTCGGGCGCGAGCGCCGCAGCAATCCCTACGTGGGCGGGACCTGAGCGAAAAGGCTCCTCAGGCGGCAAAAAAACGGCCTGCGCAGCGCAGGCCGAATACCTTGGAGCCGCCCGCTGGCGGCACGGTCAGAACGTCCAGGTCACACCCACCTGCACGCTGCGGCCGGCGGCCGGAATGGGCACCACGCTGCGGATCTGGTGGCGCGGGTAGCTGCCGCGGTTGTAGTACTGGCGGTCGAACAGGTTGTCCACGCCCAGGCGCAGCGTCAGGTCCTTGCGGCCGCCGGGATTCCAGTCGGCCGACAGGCCCACCACGGTGTAGCTCGGCTGCTCCACGTAGCCGGCGGCGCGCACGGCGCCGGCGTAGCTCTGCTTGCCGGCGTAGCGCAGGGTGGCGCCCAGGCGGGTGTGCCAGGCGGGCAACTGGTGCTCGACGAACAGCGTGGCGGTGTCGCCCACGGGCATGAGGTCGCCGCCGTCGGGTTCGAGCGTGTCGGGCACGCCCTTGCTGGTCCTGGCCAGCGTGGCGTTCAGGCCCAGCGTGGTGCGCTGCCACTGGTACAGGGCGTGCAGCATCCAGCCGTGGCTGCGCAGGCGCGGGCCGTTGGTGCGCAGGCCCCGGTTGTTGGCCTCCACGCTCAGCACGGTGGGGGCGAGCAGCCGGGTGTCGAAGTAGCCGATGCCCGCCTTCCACTGTTCGCCGAAGACGTTCAGGCCGAGCTTGCGGTTGTGGGCGGTGGCGGGCGCGTAGTCCGCCGCGGTGGCGTAGTTGCGCGCGTGGTAGTAGCCGGTCTGCGACCACTGGTAGCCCAGGAAGGTGCGCGACGCGGCCACGTAGGCCTCGGCGTGCTCGCCCAGCAGGTAGCTCAGCGTGGCGTTGCCGCTCAGGCCGCCGTCGCTGGCCCGGGCGCCGTCCTGCAGGGTCATGGCGTGGCGGTCGTAGCGCGCGCCGGCGGACAGGCCGAGCGCGCCGAAGCGCAGGCGCGCCTGGCCGTACAGGCCCTGCTGGCTGTCGTGCTCGCGGATGTGGCCCTTGGGCGCGTTCACGCCGTCGTCGTAGCGCTCCACGTCCACGCTGGTGTGGCTGGCGTCCACGCCCACGGTGACCTTGCCGGCGTCGACGCGGAAGGTGTTCTGCGCCTTCAGGCCCCAGGCCTTGTCCCAGTTGTTGAAGTCGGTGTTGTTGGCGCCCGCCATGGCGTTGGGGCGCTCCATGTCGCTCTGGTTGTACCAGAGCACCAGCTCGGGGTCGTAGTTGCCGCCGGGCTGCGTGGTGGTGTAGCGCACGGTGGCGGTGCTGCGCACGAGCTTGAGCGGGTACGGCGTGTTGGCGCGCCCGCCGGCGCTGTCCATGTTCATGCGCGTGGTGCGCTCGGTGTCGTCGCGGTTCTGCTCCAGCGTCAGCTCGTAGCGGTGGCCCTCGGGCTGCTGCAGGCCGAGCTTGGCCAGGCCGGAGGTGAGCTTGGGCGCCGTGCCGAGCACGGCGGCGCCGCTGCCGTCGTGGTAGTCGCTGCCGTTCTGGCGCGCACCCATCACCAGCCAGTCCACCGCGCCACTCTTGCCATAGGCCGAGAGGTTGGTGGTGAAGCCAGTGCCGTTGCTGCCGTAGCCCAGGCGCGCGCGGGCGCCCAGGGCCTGGCCGGGCTGCAGCAGGTCGAGCGCGTTCACCGTCTCGTAGCGCACCGCGCCCACGGCGGCGGCGAAGCCCGCGTCGGCGGCGGCGGCGCCAGCCTCGACCTCGACGCGCTTGAGGAAGCTGGGGTCCACCAGGATGTTGCCCGCGTGGTGCCAGGCGGTGCCGGGCTGGCGCGCGCCGTCGATGGTCACGGCCAGCATCGACTGCTCGAAGCCCAGCACATACACGCGCTGCGCCACCTGCGCGCCGCCGCTGACCGACACGCCCGACTCGCGCTGGAAGATGCCCGCCGTGTCGCGCGGCTGCAGGCGCTCCAGGTCTTCGCGCGTGACCACGGCGCCGCCCGTGGCCTCCACCTGTTCCTCGCCGTTGGCGATGACGGTGACTTGCTCCAGGTGGCGCTCTTGCGCCCACAGCGGCGTGCTCAGGGCCAGCGCCATGGCAGCGCACAGGGTGTTGGGGTGAAACGGCTTCATGGATGAACGAGAAAGTTGAAAACAGCGAAGCGCCATGCCCCGCTCCGGCATGCCAGGGGTGCATGGCGCATGCATGCGAATGATTCCATCTTCACCCGCCCCCCGTGTTTGCGCGGCCAACAAAGATGTTTGCGGGGCGTACCCCGGGGGAACTATGGAAAAGTGAGCTGCTGGCGCTTGGCTGGTAAGGGTTTAGGCGTGAAATCCTTTGAAAACCGTTTGGCAGAGCGCGCCAGCAGCTCTTTTTTCAGGAGCATCACGGAAGGCGCGCGTGCGCCGAGCGCTGGCGTCCGCTCTCAGTGCGCGGCCAGCGCGTGCCGCAGCGCGGCTTCCAGCGCGGGCAGGTCATCGGTAATGGTCTTGAACAGGATTTCGTGCGCCACCTGTTCATAGCCATGCGCCAGGATGTTGCGCAGGCCGATCACCTTGCGCCAGGGAATGTCCGGCATCTGCCCGGTACGCCGGGCATCGATGCGGCAGGCAGCCTCGCCCAGGTTGATGAACAGCTTTTCCACCGCCAGGCACACGATGCGTTGCCGCGCGAAATCTTCCGCCGTCTGTGCCGTGGCGAGCGAGCGAAGCTCCTGCGTGAATCGCAGCATGTCGGCCAGATGCGCGGGTGTGCGATCCACCATCATTGGAACAGGGGACGCAACTGCGGCTCGATGGCACGGCGCCGGAACGGGTTGTCGAGCACGGAAGGGAACGCCAGGTCGATCCGGCGGCCATCGAAGGCGGCGGACAGTTCGTCCTGCATATCCACCAGCGCAAAGCCGCTGGGTGCCTCGCCAGGGATGAACTCCACCAGCAGGTCCACGTCGCTGTCGGGGCGCTCCTGCCCTACGGCGGCCGAACCGAACATTTGCAGCCGGCGGACGTGGTAGCGCCGGCAGATGTCCGCAATGCGGGACTGGAGGGGCGGTGCGATCTGCATGGCCGGATTATGGCGGCGCAGGGCTTCACGGCGGTGTGCGCCAGACACCCACGTTCGCCGCCCCAAATCCCGCATCCGTCTCGCCCGGCCGCCTTGTCCAGCAGCTCCAGCCCGCGTGCGGCGCGGTCTGCGCCCCGGGCGGCGCGCAGCAGGCGCGGGTGAATGGCCTCTACACCCGCGCCCGCGCCAGCTTGGGCGGGGTGCCGAAGCGCCGCCGGTACGCAGTGGCGAAGTTGGCGGCGCTGGTGTAGCCCGCCACCAGCGCGGCCTGGCCGACGGTGACGCCGTCGCGCTCGAGCGCCTGGCGCGCGCGCTGCAGGCGGCCTTCGCGCAGGTGCTCGAACACCGTGGTGCCATAGACGGCGCGGAACTGGCGCTGCAGGGTGTTGGCGTTGACGCCCGCCTGGCGCGCGATGTCGTCGAGCGACAGCGCGTCGGCCCGGCCCGAGGCCAGGAAGGCATGCAGCTCGCGCAGGCGCTGGTGCTCGCGCGGGCGCAGCGCCGGGGCGGGCGCGGCATGCTGGCACAGCGCGCCGAGGGCATCGCCCACCAGCTCCAGCGTGCGGCTTTCCAGGTACATGTGCTGCAGCAGCGGCACCAGCGGCGGCGGGCGCACGATCTGCTCGGCCAGCGCCGCCGCGCGCGGCGAGAGCTGCCAGCGGCGCGTGGCCAGGTGGCGGCGCATGAACTGCCCCAGCTCGGGCGCCGCCATGTCGCCGCCGGCCTGCGCCAGCCAGTCGCCGCACAGCCCCAGGCTGATGCGGCGCGAGTACACGCCCTGGCGCGTGCGGCGCGTGAAGCGGTCCGGCTCGGCCACGGCCACCAGCGCCGCGCTGGCGCCAGCGCGGTGGTGCGACAGCGCCACGCGCGCGGTGCCGTAGGACACGTCCAGCGCCCCGTCGAGCAGCACCACCATGCGCAGGCCCACGCCGATCTCGGCCTGCGCCGTCAGGTCGCAGGGGTCGTGCGCGTCGTCGCAGTGCAGCCACAGGCCGGGCCGCAGCTCGCGCAGGCGCGCCAGGTGCGCGCGCAGCGCCGGATCCGCGGGAGGCTGGGGAACGTCGGCAGGCATGGGAGGGGACAAGGCGGGCATGGCAAACGCGGCGCACGGTGCGTGCAGGCGGCACAAACATCTTCGTTGGCGCGGCAAACACCGGCGGCGGCAAAACCTGCGATGCTAGCAATCCATGCCAATTAATACAAATCATTCTCAATAGAATGACGGATTTGCAACACCGTCTACCGCCATGCTTTCTCTCTTGCTCCATGCGCGCCGCTGGTTGAGCGGCGCCCTGTTGGCGCTGGCCGCCACGGCCCAGGCCCAGCCGGCCGCCGTCACCGTCACCGATCTCGCGGGCCGCACCGTGCGCGTGCCCGCGCAGGTCGATCGCGTGCTGCTTGGCGAGGGGCGCCTGCTGCCCGCGCTGGCCGTGTTCGACAAGGACGACCCGGTGCGCCGCGTCGTCGCCATGATGGGCGAGTTCGAGCAACTGGACGCGCCCGGCTACGCGCAGTGGGCGCGGCGCTTTCCGCAGGTGGACAAGGTGCCGCGCGTCGGCCGGGGCAGCAGCGGCAGCTTCAGCGACGAACAGGCCATCGCGCTGCGGCCCCAGGTGGCCATCCTTGGCCTGGCCGGCGGCCACGGCCCGAGCGAGCGCGACCGCGAGACCCTGGCACGCCTGGAGGCCGCGGGCGTGGCCGTGGTGTTCATCGACTTCCGCCACGACCCGCTGGTGAACACGCCGCGCAGCATGCTGTTGCTGGGCGAGGTGCTGGGCAAGCGGGCCGAGGCTGAGGCTTTCGTGCAGTTCTGGCGCGCGCAGCTCGCGCTGGTGACGCAGCGCCTGGCCCAGGCGCGCCCCGAGGCGCCCACGGTGTTCCTGGAAAACCGCGTCGGCCTGTCCGAAGGCTGCTGCGACACCATGGTCGGCCTGGTGGGCAAGCTGCTCGACGCCGCCGGCGCGCGCAACGTGGCCCAGGGCCTGATCCCCGGCGAGGCCGGCACGCTGAACCCCGAGTTCCTGATCGCGCGCCAGCCGCGCTACTACATCGGCACCGGCATCGGCGCGCTGGCCACGGCGCACAAGACGCCGCTGCGCGTGGTGCTCGGCGCCGACGCCACGCCCGAGGCGGCGCAGGCCTCGCTGGCGCGCGCCGTGCAGCGCCGCGGCATCGCGCAGCTCGAAGCCGTGCGCGAAGGCCGCGCCTACGCCATGTGGCACCACTTCTACAACTCGCCGTTCAACGTGGTGGCCGTGCAGGCCTTCGCCAAGTGGCTGCACCCCGAATTGTTCGCCGGGCTCGACCCGCGCGCCACGCTGCAGACGATGTACGAGCGCTTCCAGCCCATCGCGCTCGAAGGCACCTACTGGACGGCGCTGCGGCCATGACGCTGGCCGCGCGCTACCGCCGCTTCGCCGCGCTGCGCCGCTGGCTGCTGGCCGCCCTGGCCGCGGCGCTGTGCGCCACGCTGGCGCTGGACCTGGCCACCGGCCCTTCGGGCATGCCGCTGGCCGACGTGGCGGCCGGGCTGCTGCGGCCCGCCGCGCTGCCGCTGGAGCAGCGCATCATTTTGTGGGAGGTGCGCCTGCCCTACGCCGTGATGGCGCTGCTGGTCGGCGCGGCGCTGGGCCTGGCGGGCGCGGAGATGCAGACGGCGCTGAACAACCCGCTGGCCAGCCCGTTCACGCTCGGCCTGTCGGCCGCAGCCGCCGTGGGCGCGTCGGCGGCGGTGGTGGGCGGCTTCACGCTCATGGCCTTCGGCGAGAACCTGGCGGTGCCGCTCTCGGCCTTCGCCGGCGCGGCGGCGGCCACGCTGCTGATCCAGCTGCTCGCCTGGCGCTACGGCGCCACGGTGGACACGGTGGTGCTGTTCGGCATCGCGCTGCTGTTTTCCTTCGAGGCGCTGCTGTGGCTCATGCAGTTCATCGCCGACAGCAACGCGCTGCAGCAGATCGTGTTCTGGTCCATGGGCAGCCTGGCGCGCGCCACCTGGAACAAGATCGGCCTGGTGGCCTGCGTGCTGCTGCTGTGCGCGCTGTGGTCGGCACGCAGCGCCTGGCTGCTCACGGCGCTGCGCGCGGGCGAGGACCAGGCGCGCAGCTTCGGCATCGCGGTGGAGCGGCTGCGCCTGGTGACGCTGCTGCGCGTGTCGCTGCTCGCGGCCACGGCGCTGTCGTTCGTCGGCACCATCGGCTTCGTCGGCCTGGTGGGGCCGCACATGGCGCGGCTGCTGCTGGGCGAGGACCACCGCTACTACCTGCCGGGCAGCGCGCTCGCCGGGGCGCTGATGCTCTCGGGCGCGTCCATCCTCAGCAAGACGCTGGTGCCCGGCGTGGTGCTGCCCATCGGCATCATCACCGCGCTGGTGGGCGTGCCCCTGTTCATGGCCCTGGTGCTCGCGCGCAGGAGGGATGCATGAGCGCCGGCCTGGAACTGCGCGGCCTGGGCGCCGGCTACCCGCGCCGGCCGGTGCTCGAAGGGCTTCACCTCGAACGCATCGCGCCCGGCGCGCTGGTGGCGCTCGTAGGGCCGAACGCGGTGGGCAAGTCCACGCTGCTCAAGGCCATCGCCGGGCTGCGCCCGGTGCGCGGGCAGGTGCTGCTGGACGGCACCGACCTGGCCACGCTGGGCCCGCGCGAGCGCCTGCGCCGCGTGGGCTACCTGCCGCAGGCGCTGCCCCAGGCCAGCTCGCTCGTGGCCTACGAGGCCCTGCTGAGCGCGCTGCGCGCCAGCCGCGGCGACTGGAGCGGCGCGCAGCGCGAGGCCGCCATCGCGCGCGTCTTCGCCACGCTGGGGCTGGAGGCGCTGGCGCTGCGCCCGTTGAACGAGCTCTCGGGCGGGCAGCGCCAGATGATCGGCCTGGCCCAGGTGCTGGCGCGCGCGCCGCGCCTGCTGCTGCTCGACGAACCCACCAGCGCGCTCGACCTGCGCTGGCAGTTGCAGGTGCTGCAGGCCGTGCGCGCGCTGGTGCGCGAAGGCCAGGCGCTGGCGCTGGTCGCCGTGCACGACCTGAACCTGGCACTGCGCTTTTGCGACCACATCGTGGTGCTGGGCCAGGGCCAGCCGCATAACCGCCTGCTCGCGGCGGGCCGCCCGGCCGAGGTGCTCACGCCCGCGCTGCTGCGCAGCGCCTACGGCGTGCGCGCGCGCATCGAGCATTGCTCGCTGGGCCACCCGCTGGTGCTGGCCGACGAAGCCATTTCCTTGACGGACGACACCCCATGATCCATGCCCGAGGCCACGTGGCCACCCCCGAAGCCAGCCGCTGGCTGCAGCGCCTGTGCCACCACTTCAGCCGCAAGATCGCCGTGCAATACGACGCGCACCAGGGGCGCGCCGAATTCCCCTGGGGCGTGTGCGAGATGCGGGCCGACGCGCAGGCGCTGCACTTCGCCTGCACGGCGCAGACCGGCGAGGCGCTGGCGCAGGGGCGGTTCACCATCGAGGAGCATGTGAAGCTGTTTGCGCGGAGGGCGCCTATGGTGGTGCAGTGGAATTTGAGGTGAAATTGGGCTTTAGGGCTTGTGTGGCAAGCGCTTGCAGCTCTCTTTTTTGTAGTGTTTTTGTGGGGTTGCTTCCCGGAGCCGGGACTCGCCCCGGCGGGCGAGGTACTTTCTTGCTGCGCGGCAAGAAAGTACCCAAAGAAACGCGCCCCGCAGTCTGCGACCCCTTCGCTGCGCTACGGGGCACACCTGGGGCGAGACGCTGGCGGGGTGCGCTGCGGAACTCGCTGCGCGCTACGCGCTTCGCTCAAACAGCCGCAGCGAGTCAGACCACGAAGCATGCGCGACTTCGCGCATGCCACCCCACCACCGCCTCGCCCCAGGCGCAGCCTGAAAGGGGGTGGAGACGATCCGGGCCATCGCTGCGCTCGGCCCCCAGCACGCAGGCGCTGCGCGCCGCGCGCGCCAGGCCGAGCGCAGCGATGGCCCGTGTGCGGGCTTCAAACCCCTTCTGGCCGTACCGAGGAGCGCAGGGCGTGGGGCGGGCGCGTGTGCCGAAGGACACACGCGCTTCGTGATCTGACTTGCCGCGTCTGTTTGAACGCAGCGCGTAGCGCGCAGTGAGTTACGCGGCACCGCCCCGCGCCCGAGCACCGCAGGCTGCCCCGGAGCGCAGCGCAGGGGATACGGGCAGCAGGGGCGTGCTTCTTTTGCTTCCTTTTCTTGCACGAGCAAGAAAAGGGAGTCGCCCGCCGGGGCGAGTCCCGGCCCCGGGAAACAAACCCACAGCAAAATCTCAAAAAAGAGAGCTGCCAGCGCTCACCCAGCAAGCCCTAGAGGCCTTTCCGACGCCAAACTACCGCCCCAACTCCTTGGCACTAACCCCCGCGATCCCCCAGTTCTCCTTGGGCACCTCCTGAATCCACACGCGCACGTTGGCGATCGGCGCGCCGGTGGCCTCAACCAGCGCCTGGCTCACTTTTTCGATCACGGCCTTCTTCTGTTCCTCGGTGCGGCCTTCGATGAGATAGATCTGTGCGAATGGCATGGCTGTTGGCTCCTTTCAAGCCGGGGGTTATGCGAAGCGCAGCGACACGCTGCCCATGCCCTGCACGCGCAGGCTCACGCTGTCGCCGGCGGCCACGGCCACGGCCTCGGTCACGCCGCCCGAGAGGATCAGGCTGCCTGCCGGAATCTCCTGCCCGCGCCGGCCCAGGTGGTTGGCCAGCATGGCGATGGCCGCCGCCGGGTGCCCCAGCACGGCTGCGCCCGCGCCCAGGGCCACGGGCTGGCCGTTCTTCTCCAGCACGATGCCGACGGTGCGCAGGTCCACGGCTTCAGGCCGCAGCGCCTGCCCGCCGACCACGAAGCGCGCGGCCGAGGTGTTGTCGGCCACCACGCTCTTGAGGTCGAACTTGAAGTCGCGGTAGCGGCTGTCGATGACCTCGATGCCGGGCAGCACGAAGTCGGTAGCCGCGAGCACGGCGCCGATGTGGCAGCCCGGCCCCTTGAGCGCGTGCTTGAGCACGAAGGCGATCTCGGGCTCCACCTTGGGGTGGATGAGCGCGGACGTGTCCACCGTGGCACCCTCGGCCACGGTGTATTCATCGACCAGGAAACCGAACACCGGCTCGGTCACGCCCATCTGCTTCATCTTGGCGTGCGAGGTCAGGCCGGCCTTGAGGCCGACCACGCGCGCGCCGCGCGCCAGCTTGCGCTGCAGGATCGCGTCCTGGATGGCGTAGGCGTCGTCCCAGTCCATCTGCGGATGGTCGTCGGTGATCTTGGGCGTGTCGCGCGCCTGCAGCTGGCAGGTTTCGAGGTGCTCGGCGAGCTGAGCAATGGTCTGGGGGGAAAGTGCCATGGTGTCGTGCTTCCATCGGTACAAAAAAAGGGGAAAAGCCGGTCAGCCCCCCGCCACTTGCAGGCGGGTGGTGACGGGAATGAAGGGCGAGCGCGTGTTGTCCACCACCTGCAGCACCCAGCGGCCCTGCGCGTCGCGCTGCCATTGGCCGCCAACGGCGGGGGTGGAGCACACGTTGAGTGCGGGAAAGCGGCCCGAGAAGCCCAGCGGGCCCACCACCGTGCGCGCCTTCACGCGGCGTAGCGCCTGCACGATGCCCTGCCGCGTGGCGGTTTCGGCCTCCTGGACGGCCTGCGCCGCCAGATCAACCAGCGCGTGCGAGAAGCCCAGGGTCTGCACCCAGGGCTGGCGCGTGCGCTGCTCGTATTCCTGCGCCACCTCCTGCGAGGTGGCGCCCGTCCAGCCCGAGCGAAACGGCCAGGCCGGTGACCACCAGACCTCGTTGGTCAGCGCCATGCCGGGTGCGTTGATGGCGGCCGCCGTGTCGGGGAACGGAAACGCCTTGGCGATGGACGCCATGCGCGGCTGGTAGCCCACCTTGCGCGCGGCCTCGAAGAACGCCAGGGCCACGGGCGGCGGCAGCACGCCGGTGAGCATCTGCACGCCCGCGTCGCGCAGCCGGGTGGCGATGCCGGTGTAGTCCGGCGCGGCGAGCTGCAGGCGGCCGGTGTCGAACAGCGTGAGCTGGTGCTGCGCCAGGGCCTGCGGCATGGCTTCGCGGAAGGCCGGGCCGTCGATATCGTCGGGCCAGATGCCGCCCACCACGCGGCCCAGGCCAGCGCGGGCGAACAGGCTGCCGTAGACGCCGGCGAAATCCTCCAGCCCGACGAAGAAGTGGAACGTCCACTGAAAGCCCTTGTTCGGGTTGCCCTTGCGGCCGTGGAACCAGGCCTGCCACGGCACCACCGAGGTGACGCAGGGCACGCCCGCGGCCTCGCACACGTCGGCCACGGGGTTGCAGATTTCCGGCGTGGCCGTGGCCAGCACCAGGTGCGTGCCGTTGGCGGCCAGCGCCGCCGCGATCTCGGCCGCCCTGGCGGGCGACGAGGCCGCGTCGTACAGCTCCAGCGTGACGGCGCGCTGGCCCAGGTGGCGCGTGGGCAGCCCGGCCGCCAGGCGCTCGGCGAACAGCCCGTGCACGTAGGTGTTGGTGGCGCCGAAGGCCGACAGCACGCCCGTGGCGGGTGAAATCAAGGCCACGCGCAGGGGCGCGTTCTGCGCGCGTGCGCCAACGCCGCCCAGGGCGCCGAAGGCCGCGCCCGCGGCCAAGAGTTCGCGCCGCTTCATGCCGCCGCCCCGCTGGCGCGGCGCAGCCAGGCGGCCACCCGCGTGCCCGGTGCCGGTGCGTCGAGCCGCGCCAGCGCGGCCTTGACGCGGTCGTAGGCCGGGCGTACCTGTTGCGGCACCAGGGCGCGTACTTCGTCGAAACGCCCCTGCGCGGCCAGCGCCAGCACCTGGCCGCGCACGCTGCGGTAGTCGCGCAGCGCAGCGGCGAACGGACCGCCGGCCTCGCCCCGGCCCGCGCGCTGCAGCGCTGCCCAGGCGGCGTCCATCTGCCGGTCGATCTGCGCGATGCGCTCGACCACCGGGGCCACCTCGGCGGCGGTGTCGGCGTTCATCACCAGGATGTTGCAGGCGCGCAGCTCTTCGATGCCGTCGGCCAGCCGCCCCGCCGGGTTGCCGCCGGGCAGCAGGCCCGAGGTCTCGCGCTTGAGCTGGCCGATCAGCCCCTGCACCACGCGCAGCTGCGCGTTGCTCTGGCCCACCCACTCGACCGACTCGCGCGCGGCGGCGGACAGCGCCTCGGCGTCCTGCACCAGGCGCTGGCTCGTGCCGCCCTGGGTCTGCGCGGCTGCGGCCATGTCGCTGGCCGCCTGCAGCGTGCGGCCCGAACGCTCGCGGATGCCGGCCAGCGCGTCGGCGGTCTCGTGCGTGCGCTGCACGCTGCCCTGGATGTCGCCGAGCACCGTCTGCAGGAACTGGTTGGCCGCCTCGGTGCTGGCGGTGATGCCGGCGATCATCTGGCGGATCTGCCCGGTGGATTCGCGCGTGTGCCCGGCCAGCCGGCGCACCTCGTCCGCCACCACGGCAAAGCCGCGCCCCTGCTCGCCCGCCCGCGCCGCCTCGACGGCGGCGTTGAGCGACAGCAGGTGGGTCTGCATGGCCACGTTCTGGATCATGGCGACGATGCCCTCGATATCGCCGGTGTGCTGGCGCACCTCGCGGAAACGCGCCTCCAGCCCGTTTGCGGACTGCTCCAGCGAGGCGATGCGCTGCAGGGTTTCCTGCAGCAGGGCATCGCCGCGCAGGGTCAGCGCGTGCATGGAATCGACCTCGCCGCAGGTGGTGGCGGCCGCCTCGGCCACCGTGTCCACGCTCTGCGCCAGCGCCTGCACGCCTTCGCGCAGGCTGGCGAGCACGGCGGACTGCGTGCGCGCCCCGGCCACCACGCGCGTGAACGAGGACAGCACGCTGGCGTTGTTCACCGCCACGTCGAGCGCGTGCCGGTCCACCTGCTCCAGCGGCTTGCGCGCGGCGGGCCGCGCACCCTGCCGCACGGCCAGGCACAGCAGCGCCAACAACAGTGCCCCCAGGGCCACGAGCACGGCGGTCGCCATGGCGCCGGCTCCGTCAGGCGGCCCGCAGGCCGCGTTCGCGCGCCATGGTCAGCGCGGTGTCCTCGATCATGTCCTCCTGCCCGCCCACCATGCCGCGCCGGCCCAGCTCGACCAGCAGGTCGCGCGCCGGAATGCCGTACTTCTTCTCGGCCCGCTTGGCGAACAGCAGGAAGCTGCCGTACACGCCCGCGTAGCCCAGCGTGAGCGCGTCGCGGTCGATGCGGATGGGGAAGTCCATCAGCGGCACCACGAGGTCGTCGGCCACGTCCTGGATCTTCCACACGTCCACGCCCGTCTCGTAGCCCATGCGGTCGAGCACGGCCACCAGCACTTCCATGGGCGTATTGCCCGCACCCGCGCCCAGCCCGGCGCTGGCCGCGTCGATGCGGTTGGCACCGGCTTCGATGGCGGCGATGGAGTTGGCCACGCCCATGGCCAGGTTGTGGTGGCCGTGGAAGCCCAGCTCGGTCTCGGGCTTCAGGGCCGCACGCACGGCGGCGATGCGTTCCTTCACCTGGTCGGGCAGCAGGTAGCCGGCCGAGTCGGTCACGTAGATGCAGTTGGCGCCGTAGCCTTCCATGAGCCGGGCCTGCTTGACGAGGCCGTCGGCGCTGTTCATGTGCGCCATCATCAAAAAGCCCACCGTGTCCATGTCGAGCTTGCGCGCCATGGTGATGTGCTGCTCGCTCACGTCGGCCTCGGTGCAGTGCGTGGCCACGCGGATGGTGTGCACGCCCAGGCCGTGCGCCATCTTCAGGTGGTCCACGGTGCCGATGCCCGGCAGCAGCAGGGCCGAGACCTTGGCCTGCTTCATGAGGGGGATCACGGTGCCCAGGTATTCCTCGTCGCTGTGCGCGGGAAAGCCGTAGTTGACCGAGGCTCCGCCCAGGCCGTCGCCGTGGGTCACTTCGATCAGCGGCACGCCGGCCGCGTCCAGGCCCTGGGCCACGCTCTTCATCTGCTCCAGCGTCATCAGGTGGCGCTTGGGGTGCATGCCGTCGCGCAGCGTCATGTCGTGCAGGGTGATGTGTTGTTTGGTCATGGTGGGGTTCTCCTTCAGGCGGCCTGCAGGGTGAGACGGCCGGCGAGCATTTCCTCGGCGAACATCTCGGCGGTGCGCGCGGCGGCGGCGGTCATGATGTCGAGGTTGCCGGCGTACTTGGGCAGGTAGTCGCCCAGGCCTTCCACTTCGAGAAAGACCGAGACGCGGTTGCCGTCGAACACCGGGCCGTTGACCAGCTTGTAGCCCGGCACGTACTTCTGCACCTCGGCCAGCATGGCGTGGATGGAGGCGGTGATGGCCGCCTGGTCGGGCTCGCCCTCGGTGAGGCAGTGCACGGTGTCGCGCATGATGAGCGGCGGGTCGGCCGGGTTGATGACGATGATGGCCTTGCCCTTCTTCGCGCCGCCCACGCGCTCGATGGCGCCGGCCGTGGTGCGCGTGAACTCGTCGATGTTCTTGCGCGTGCCCGGCCCGGCCGAGCGGCTGGAGACGGTGGCGACGATCTCGCCATACGCCACGGGCTGCACGCGGCTCACCGCCGCCACCATGGGGATGGTGGCCTGGCCACCGCAGGTGACCATGTTGACGTTCATCTCGCCCTGGCCCACGTGCTCCTTGAGGTTGACGGGCGGCACGCAGTACGGGCCGATGGCGGCGGGCGTGAGGTCGATCATCAGCGCGCCCTGCGCGTTGACCTTGCGCGAGTTCTCGGCGTGCACGTAGGCGCTGGTGGCGTCGAAGACGATCTGCACGCCGTCGGCCTGCATGTGCGGCACCAGGCCGTCCACGCCCTCGGCGGTGGTCTTGATGCCCATCTCTCGCGCGCGCTTCAGGCCGTCGGATTCGGGGTCGATGCCCACCATCCAGACGGGCTCCAGCACCGGGCTGCGCTGCAGCTTGGCGAGCAGGTCGGTGCCGATGTTGCCCGGCCCGATCAGGGCGCATTTGATTTTTTGGCTCATGGGGAATCCTTGAAGAAAGGTCAGCAGATCGAGGAAAGAATGCCGCCCTCCACCCGCAGCGCCGCGCCATTGGTGGCGGCGGAGCGCGGGCTGCAGACGTAGGCGACCAGTGCGGCCACCTCGGACGGGTCGATGAAGCGGCGCAGCAGCGAGGTGGGGCGCGCCTGGGCGAAAAAGCGCCGCTCGGCCTCCGCCAGGTCCACGCCCTGCTCGGCCGCCAGCTTGGCGAAGAACGCGCCCACGCCTTCGGTTTTCGTCGGGCCGGGCAGCACGGCGTTCACCGTCACGCCCGTGCCCGCGCAGTGCTGCGCCAGCCCGCGCGAGACGGAGAGCTGCGCCGCCTTGCTCATGCCGTAATGGAGCATCTCGGTCGGCGGGTTGACGCCGGACTCGCTGTTGATGAACACCACGCGGCCCCAGCCCGCCGCCTGCATGGCGGGCAGCAGCGCGCGCGCCAGGCGCACGCCGCTCATCACGTTGGCGTCGAAGAAGCGCTGCCACTCGCCGTCGCCGATGGCCTCGAAGGGCCGCGGGTCGAAGATGCCGAAGTTGTTGACCAGGATGTCCACGCCCGCGCAGTCCTGGGCCAGCAGGCCGCAGCCCTCGGCGGTGGACAGGTCGGCGGCCGTGCCGCGCGCGTTGGCGCCGGGCACCAGCGCCTGCAGGCGCTGCACGGCCTGGGCCACGCGCGCCGCGTCGCGCCCGTTGAGCACCACGGCCGCGCCCTCGCGCGCCAGTTCGCAGGCAATGGCGAAGCCGATGCCCGCCGTGGAGCCCGTGACCAGCGCGCGCTTGCCGTTCAATTGCAAGTCCATGCCGCGCGCCCTCAGACGAAGCGCACCGAGCAGCCGCCGATGCCGCCGATGGCCACGCGCAGGTTGTCGCCCGCCTTCACCGGCACCATGATGCCCAGCGAGCCCGACAGCACCACCTCGCCCGCCTCCAGCGCGATGCCCAGGCGGCCCAGCGTGTTGGCCAGCCACGCCACGGCGTTGGCCGGGTGGCCCAGCGCGGCGGCACCCGCGCCGGTGGCGACGATCTCGCCGTTCTTCTCCAGCACCATGCCGCAGGTGCCCAGATCGACGTCGCGCGGATCGACCAGGCGGTCGCCGAGCACGAAGACGCCGCAGCTCGCGTTGTCGGCCACGGTGTCCTGGATCTTGATCTTCCAGTCGCGGATGCGCGAATCGACGATCTCGAAGCAGGCCATCACGCCCTCGGTGGCGGCGAGCACGTCGGCGGCGGTGACGCCGGGGCCCTTGAGCGTTTTCTTCAGCACGAAGGCGATCTCGCCCTCGGCCTTGGGCTGGATCAGCGTGTTGGCGGGGATGGCCTCGCCCTCGTTGTAGACCATGGCGTCGGTGAGCCAGCCGAAGTCTGGCTGGTACACGCCGAGCATGTCCATCACCGCCTTGGAGGTGACGCCGATCTTCTTGCCCACCACTTTCTCGCCAGCGGCCAGGCGGCGCGCCATCATCTGCTGCTGGATGGAGTAGGCGTCTTCGATGGTGAGGTCGGGGTGGCGGCTGGTCAGGGGCTCCAGCACCTGGCACTGGGTCAGGGCTTGGTAGAGCTCGTCGCCCAGTGGGGCGTGCAAAGAAGTGTTCATGGGGATCAATCGGCTAGGAAAGGAAATTCGGTGCGATGGGCCGGCACGGCTGAAACGCTATGCTTTCAGGAGCTGCCAGCGCTTGATGCACAAGCGCCAGAGCCACTTTTTGCCTAAAACTTCACCATCACGTTGCGCAGGTCGGTATAGAACTCCAGCGAGTGCACGCCGCCCTCGCGGCCGATGCCGGACTGCTTGGAGCCGCCGAAGGGCGTGCGCAAATCGCGCAGGAACCAGGCGTTGATCCAGCACAGGCCGACCTCGATGCGGTGCGCCAGGCGGTTGGCGCGCGAGATGTCCTGCGTGAACACGGCCGTAGCCAGGCCGTAGCGGTTGGCGTTGACCTTGGCGAGCACTTCCTCCTCGGTGTCGAAGGGGCTGATGTGGCAGCAGGGGCCGAAGATTTCCTCGGTGACCACGGTGGCGGTCTCGGGCAGGCCGGTCCAGATGGTGGGCTGCACCCAGGAACCGTTCTGGAGCGCCTCGGGCATGTCGGGAATGCCGCCGCCGGTGACGATGGTGGCGCCCTCGTCCTTGGCCGTCTTGTACAGGCCCAGCACCTTGGCCTGGTGCTTCTTGCTGATGAGCGGGCCGATCTTGGTGTCCTTGTCGAATGGCAGGCCGGGCTTCATGCCCTCGGCGCGCTCCTTCAAGGCGGCCACGAGCTTCTCGAAGATCGGGCGCTCGACGTACACGCGCTCGGTGCCCAGGCAGACCTGGCCCGCGTTCTCGAAGCACGAGCGCGTGAGCGTGTCCACGGCCACCTGGAAGTCGCAGTCGGCGAACACCACGGCGGCGTTCTTGCCGCCCATCTCCAGCGACACGGGGCGCACGCCGTCGGCCGCGGCCTTCATGATGGCAGTGCCGGTGCGTGTCTCGCCGGTGAAGGTGATGCCGTTCACGCCCGGGTGGCGCGTGAGGAATTCGCCCGCCGAGCCCGGGCCGAAGCCGTGCACCACGTTGTAGACGCCCTTGGGCATGCCCACCGCGTTCATCACCTCGCCCAGCAGCGTGGCGGTGGCCGGGGTTTCCTCGCTGGGCTTGACGACCACGGTGTTGCCGCAGGCCAGCGCCGGGCCGACCTTCCAGGTCATGAGCAGCAGCGGCAGGTTCCACGGGCACACCACGGCGATGACGCCGCGCGGCACGCGCACGCCGTAGCTCAGGGCGGTCTTGCCGTCGGGCGTGCGCATGTTGAACGACTCGGTGGCCGTGCTCTTGATGGTGTCGATGAAGATCTGGAAGTTGGCCGCGCCGCGCGGAATGTCGACGTGCGAGGCCAGGTGGTGCGGCTTGCCCGTGTCGGCGATTTCGGCCTGCAGGAAGTCGTCGAAGCGGCGGTTGATCTCGCCCGCCACGGCGTCGAGCAGCTTGCAGCGCTCCACCACCGCCAGGCGCCCCCAGTCGCCCTGGAGCGCGGCGCGCGCGGCGGCCACGGCCGCATCGACCTCGCCCGGGCCCGCTTCATGGATGCGGCCGATGACGCTGCCATCGACCGGGTTGATGTCGTCAAACGTCTTGCCGCTGGTGCCGCGAACGTATTCGCCGTTGATGAAGTTGAGGAACTCTTTCATGTCATTGCTCTGTTGCCGGGAAATTGAACACCTGTGCGGCATGGGACGGCACGCATTGCGCACGGCGCATGAAACTCGCACGGCCCAAGCCAGGGCAGCCGCGCAAGGGCCGCCCCGCCGCGCGGGCTGCGTCCCCCATCCCGTAGCGCGCAGCGCGTAGAGAGAGGGGGGAAGACGCGAAGCGGCTCAGGGGGGTCAAAACGCTTTAACCAGGGTGAAGCGCAGCAGCGAGCCCTTGGCCTGCGGCCCCGTGCCCGCCTTGGCGCTCACTTCCTTGTAGAGCGCGCCCTTGAGGAACACGCCCGCACCCGGCACGGGGTAGACCAGTTCGGCGCCCACGGCGTGGCGCGCGGCCTTGTCGCTGCTGGCGCCGGGGCCGCTGTCGTTCGTGGTCTGCCACTGGCTGTAGCCCACCAGGCCCGCCGACACGGCGCCGAACGACTTGCCCAGGCCCCACTCCAGCGTCAGCTGGTCGCCGGGGCGGTAGCCCGCGCTGTTCTTGCCGTTGAACTCGTAGCGCACCAGCGCCGCGCCCGAGAGCGTCTTGGCGCCGTCGAAGTAGTAGGTCAGCCCGCCCGTGAGCATGGTGCTCCTGAAGCCCTTGCCGGGCGAGGCCGGGTGGCTGGTGCTGGCGTTGTCGAACCACATGCCGGCGGCGGCCACGGCGTCCCACTGCGGGCCGTGCCAGCCCAGTACCAGCGGGCCGAGGTACACGTCGCCCAGGCCCGAGCGCGAGTCGGAGATGCCGGCCGCGTTGATGGTGAGCGAGGTGCGCATCACCGGCACGATGGCCTCCACGCCGTAGTTGGCGCCGAGCAGCGTGTAGTCGGTGACCCAGACGAAGCGGTTGGCCAGCGCCGTGACGGTGCCGCTGTTGTGGCCCGGCAGGTTGTCGCTGCTGCCCGGCGCGCGGAAGTCGTCGATGCTGTAGTTCACCAGGTAGCCCAGGTAGTACATGCCCGGGGGCGGCACGCTGGCCGCCTGGATGCCCTCCACGCCGGGCACGTAGTGGCCGTCGGCGTGCGCGCCGGCGGCGGCCAGCAGGGCCAGGGCCGCTGCGGCGATGTGTGTGGTCTTCATGCTGTGGGTTCCTTATGTTTCTTCGAGGCCCAGCGCCGCCAGCGCGGCGCGGGCACAGATTTCGTCCTGATCGGCGCTGCCGCCCGAGACGCCGATGCCGCCGATGAGCACCCCGCCCTCGCGCACCGGCAGGCCGCCGCCGAAGACCACGTTGCGCGCGCGCTGGGGCATGCCCAGGCGCAGCGCCTCGTCGCCCTGCAAAATGCCGGCCCACTGCGCGGTGGCGAAGCCGAAGCCCGCGGCCGTGTAGGCCTTGTCGATGGCGATGTCCACCGAGTGCAGGAAGGCGCCGGGCATGCGCAGGAAGGCGGCGAGCACGCCCGAGGCGTCGGTCACCGCCGCGTTCACGCGGATGCCCAGCTCGCCCGCCTTGGCCACGGCGGCGGCCACCGCCGCGTGCGCCGCCTCGGCGGTGATGGCGCGCTGTTCGACGCTGCGCTGCATCAGGTCACCACGCTCAGGAAGGCGTCGTTGAGCTTGCGGTCGTGGTAGAAGATGCCGCGCCCCACGTTTTCCCAGCTCCAGGTGATGTGCTGCATGTCGGGGTAGTGGTCATAGCCGCCGCAGAAGGTCTCCAGGCGGTTGCCGCTGGGGTCGAAGAAATAGATCGTCGTGCCCTGCGTGATGCCGTGGCGCGTGGGACCGATGTCGATCGAGACGCGGTTGATGCTCATGATGTCGGCCGCGCGCAGCACGCTCTCCCAGCTCGGCATCTGGAACGACAGGTGGTGCAGCTTGCCGTCCTCGGCGTGGCGCACGAAGGCGATGTCGTGCGCCTTGGCGCTGCAGGTGAGCCACACGGCCAGGTCGGTCTGGCCGTCTTCCAGCTTCACGCGCTCGACCATGGAGAAGCCCAGCACCTCGGTGAACAGCTTGACGTTGCCGTCGATGTCGCCGCCGTAGAGCAGGCAGTGGTCCATGCGGATGGGGCGCAGGCCGGGGCCGTCGATCACGTCCACCTCGGGGTCGAAGCAGCCGGTGGTGTTGCCCACGGCGGTTTTCTGCGCGTACAGCTCGATGGTGTGGCCCGTGGGGATCTTGAAGCGCACGCGCTCGCCGGTCTCCATGAGCTCGCCGGCGGGGATGCGCTCGGTGGCCACGCCGTGGGCCTGCAGCTTGCGCTCCAGGTCGGCCAGCGTGGCGTCGTCGAGCACCTTGAAGGCGAAGAAGTCGATGCCCGCCTCGTCGGCCTGGCGCAGGACGACGCTGTTGTGGTCGCGCTCGGAGCGGGTCTTGAAGTACGCGCGGCCCTGCGCGTCGCGGCCCATGGGCATGAGGCCCATGACGTCGGTGTACCACTTCACCGATTCCTCCAGGTCCAGCACGCGGATCTGTGCGTGCCCTGGGCGCAAAACACCTGTCATTGCCATGATTTGTCTCCTTTACGTTGGTTGGTTCATGGATTGGGGGGAAGGGATGCCGCCGCCGGGCGGCATACGTTTTTCTTCATCGCGCCGATGACGTTGACGCGCAGATCGCTGCTCGGGTAGATGCGGCACGACAGCACGCAGCCCTCGGACTCCTCCTCGGCGCTGACGTGCGCGCGGCTCATCACGCGGCGCACGAACCGGCCTTCGAGCACCTGCACCTTGCACACGCCGCAGCCGCCCTGGCGGCAGCCCACGGGAATGCCTTTCCTGCCCAGCGCCTCCATGCCTTCGAGCACGGAACGGCTGTCCGCGCAGGCGTAGTGCTCGCCGGTGTTCTCGATGCAAATATCGAATTTCTGCATGGGACTTGTCTCCTTCACGGCACCCTCATCGCGCGGGGTGCCTGTGGTGATGGGTGTAACGATAGGGCGGCGTCTCAATGCCGTCCAATACCATTTTTCGGCTATTCCAATACTTTTTCAGCATCAAAAAACCACATGCCACAGGGGCCATGCGCGTGGTCTCCATGCCGCCACCCGCAGCCCATGCAACCGGCGCGGCCCAGGCCAGCGGACGCCGCGCAAGGGCCGCCCCGCCGCGCTGGCGGCGTCCCCCTGCCCGCCACGCGCAGCGTGGCGAGAGCGGGGGGAAGCGGCGCAGCCGCTCAGGGGGGTGTCGCATCACTTCGCGTGCAGCCAGGGATCGAGCCAGCGCGTCAGGCGCGGCGCGACCACCCAGGTCATGAGCAGCACCACCAGCGCGGTGATGACCATGACGCGCGGCACCAGCAGCCAGTGCTCCAGCAGCGGCGCCACGGTCAGGAACAGCAGCAGCACGGTGGGGAAGATGCCCAGCCACGTGACCACCGCCACCTTCCAGCGCGGCGGCGCGGTGCGGGTGGTGGCGCCGGGCCGGGCGAACCAGTAGTCGAGCCCGCTGACGCGGCGTAGTTGCTGCACGCCCACGGTGTGCGGCGCCACCTGCGCCAGCCAGTGCGCGCGCTCGGGCGAGGACTGCCAGGCGGCCAGGTGGGCCTCGCTGTCGAAGGCGAAGACGACGTGGTAGAGCAACGGCTCGGCGCCGTCGCCAGCCTCTTCGGGCGGCACCAGTTGCCCGCCGAGGTGCCCGGCGAAGCCGTTGGCCGCGGCCAGCATGCCCTGCATGGCGGCCTCGAAGCCGGCCACGGCCCCGGGCGCGACGCGGCGCGCAATCAGCACCGTGACGGCGCGCGGGGCCGCACCGGCCTGCGGAGAATCGGGGGACGGGGAAGAGTGTGACAAGGGCGGCCTCCGCTTCGGATGGGAAATGCGCGCAACGATAGGGAGGCAACCCGATACCGTCCAATACCATTTTTCCGGCGATCCGATACCATTTCCGTATTCACACTTCCTGCCGGAAAGACCTCCATGGACCTGCGTGACATGCGCCACTTCCTCGCCGTGGCCGAAGAGGGCCACATCGGCCGCGCTGCGGCCCGGCTGCACCTGTCGCAGCCGCCGCTGACGCGGCACATCCAGGCGCTGGAGGAAAAGATCGGCGTGCCGCTGTTCGTGCGCACGCCCAAGGGCGTGACGCTGACCGAGGCCGGCCGCACGCTGCTGGAGGAGGCGCCCAACCTGCTCGCGCTGGCGCAGCAGGCGGCCGAGCGCACGCGCCTGGCCGGCCAGGGGCTGATCGGGCGGCTCGACGTGGGGCTGTTCGGCTCGGGCGTGCTGGACGTGATTCCACGCATCCTGGCGCGCTTCCACCAGGCGCGGCCCGAGGTGAAGATCGTGCTGCACAACCTGACCAAGGACGCGCAGCTGCAGGCGCTGCGCGAGCGCCGCATCACCGTGGGCTTCAACCGCCTGGTGCCCGAGGAGGACGGCATCACCGTCGAGACGGTGCTGCGCGAGCCGCTGGTGGTGGCCATCGCGGCGTCGCACGCGCTGGCGGCGCGCCCGGCCATCCGCCTGCAGGACCTGGACGGCGTGCCGCTGATCCTCTACCCCAACGTGCCGCTGCGCGGGCTGGCGCAGGAGGTGGCCGACGCCTTCCGCGCCGAGGGCGTGCGCATGCGCGTGGAGCAGGAGGTGGAGGACGTGGTCACGGCCGTGGCCCTGGTCTCGGCGGGCTTCGGCGCGGCGATCACCACGCAGTCGGCGGCCAGCCTGCGCCTGCCGGGCGTGGAGTTCCGGCCGCTGCGCAGCGCCCGGCTCAAGGAACTGGAGCTGAGCTGCCTGTACCGCAGCGGCGACGCCTCGCCCACGCTCAGGGCCTTCCTGGACGTGGTGCATGAGTTCTAGCCCGGCGGCGCGCATGGCTCAGATCTTCTTGAACAGCGGGCTGCGCACCTGCTGCGCGTCGGCGGCCGAGATGAACTTCTCGGTGTAGATGTCGCGCTCGAACAGGCGGCCCTGCATCAGCGTGGTGATGCAGGCGTCAATCATCAGCGGCGGGCCGCACAGGTAGGCCTTGCGGCCGCGGAAGTCGTTGTTGAAATGCGCCTTGGCGGCCTCGTGCACGAAGCCGCGCGCGCCCTGCCAGCCGCTGTCCTCGGGCTCGCCCGAGAGCGCGGCGACGTAGGTGAAGCGCGGGTGCTCCTCGGCGAGGCGCAGGAACTCGTCATGGTGGTACAGCTCGTCCTGGCCGCGCGCGCCGTTGACCAGGGTGATGGGCGCGTCGCCCCCCTGGGCCAGCAGGTCCAGCACCATCGAGCGCGGGCTCGACAGGCCGGAGCCGCCCGCCAGGAACAGGTAGCCCAGCGCCTCGCCGTGGTGCGCCGAGGCGCGCACGAAGAAGCGCCCGTAGGGGCCGCTGACGCGCACGCGCTCGCCCGCCTTCAGGTGCTGGTGCACCCAGCCCGTGCCCTTGCCGCCGGGCACGAGGCGGATGTTCAGCTCGATCTCGCCCGACTGCGCCGGGCTGCTGGCGATGGAGAAGGCGCGCGGCTGGCTCTCGCCGGGGATGTGCAGAGTGACGTACTGCCCGGCCTGGAAGTCGATGGGCGCGTCGAGCTCGATCCACACGCCCTTGATGGTGGGCGTGAGGCTTTCGATGCGCGAGACGGTGCCGGCAAAGTCCCGCACCGGCAGGTTGCGCGCGTCGGGCTCCTCGTCGATCTCGGCCTCGATCACCACGCTGTCGGACACCAGCGTGGCGCAGCAGGCCAGGCACTGGCCCTCGTCGCGCTCGTAGTCCATCAGCGCGAAGCCGCTGGCCTCGCCGTGGTCGATCTCGCCGTCGGTCACCTGCACCTTGCAGGTGCCGCACAGGCCGTGGCAGCAGGCGTGGGGCAGGTAGATGCCGGCGCGCAGCGCGGCGTCCAGCAGGGTCTGGCCTTCCTCGACGTCGACCACCTGGCCCAGGGGTTCTATGGTGAGCTGGTAGCTCATGGCGCTCTCGATGCTTTCAAAAACAATAGCTGCTTGCGCTTGCTGTACAAGGGTTTGCGGCGGTTTTTATTCAAAAACCCCTCCCCCGCCGGGGGAGGGCCAAGGCGGGCGGACCCGCCGCGCCAGCCCCGCCAGGACAGGGCCGGCGTGCTGCTTCGCTCTTCAGAACCCACTACCCCGGATGCCCGTGAGGCCCGGCGTGCGGAAGCGGATCGCGCTCTTGTGGCCCAGGCCGTTCTCGGCCAGGGTCTTGTCCATGTCGGGCACGAAGGGCCGGCCCGAGACGAACCACTCTGCCTGGTTCCAGTCGATGTGCGCGAAGTCGGGGTGCGCGCCGAACATGCCGGGCAGCGCGCCCTGCACCACCTCGCCGAACTTCATGGCCGGCGGCATGGGCACGCAGAACGGGGCGCAGAACATCTTGTGGTCCTCCCAGCCGATGTAGAGCAGCGGCGCGGGGAACTTGTCCACCGTGTCCTGCGGCGGGAAGTGGTAGGGGGCGGCGGATTTGACGGCCATGGGGTGGTCTCCTCGTTCAGTTGCCGGTGGCTTGCGCGCGCCATTCGGCGAAGTTCTTCTTGTCCTGCGATTCGGCGAAGTCCAGGTTGTCGCGCCCGAACTCCAGGCGGTACCAGCGCAGCACTTCCATCAGCGGATCGAAGCCGGGCTGGGACGGGTCGGCGCCCTCGGGGAAGCAGTTGCCCTGGTAGATCTGGTGCACGGGCAGCCAGCTCTGGGTGTACTTCTCGGGCTCGTTGTCGAAGATGTGCTTGCAGCCGTCGGAGCAGAAGTGGTACTTCATGCCCTGGTACTCGCTTTCGCGGTAGGCGATCTTCATCGGGTCGTCGGGCTCGGTGAAGAGCATCGGGATCTGGCAGGTCTGGCACAGCATGGGCAGCGTGCCGTTGTAGAAGCGCCGGCCCTCGGCGTGCTCCTTGGCGTAGTGCTCCCACACCGGGCGGTAGTACTTGTCGAAGGTGTCGGGGTACTTGGCCGAGAGCCAGTCCAGCTCCTCCTTGCTCGGCGTCCAGGTGTGGAACGGGGCCGCCGCGCCGTAGGTGTAGAAGGTGTTCCACGCTTGGTGGCTGATGTGGTCCTTGTCCTTGCAGGCCTGCTCCCAGCCCTTGGGCACCTTGATGCCGTAGCGCGCCAGGTCGGCGAACAGCGCGCCGCCGTTCTGCTCGGCGTAGACCTCCCAGGCCTCCTTCCAGCTCATCACGCGCTTGGGCAGCATGTAGTCCATCATCATGGCCACCAGCGTGAGCACGCGGTAGCCGCGCCAGAACCACTTGTCGATCCATGCCTGCACGATGGGCAGGTTGTCCGGGTCCTGCTCCAGGATGAACTTGATGATCTCCAGCCCCAGCGTCATGTGGCGCGACTCGTCGGACTGCGCCGAGAAGCCGAAGGCCATGGCGCCCATGTCGCCGTTGTAGGCCGCGCCGCTGATGAAGGGCACGAACAGCAGGTTGGTCAGCACGTATTCGAACGCGAAGCCGATGGCGATCATGAACTCGAACGGCCCGGCGGTGAAGGCGTCGTCGAAGAAGCTCTTGGGCACGCTGAGGTACCACACGCGGTCGTGCTGGTGGCGCCAGTTGGCGAAGCCGTTGTAGTGCTTGTTGTAGTTCGACAGGCTGTGGATCTGCGTCTGCGCGTGGCGGATCTCGTCCAGGCTCTGCATCAGGCAGGCCACGCGCGGGCCGGCGCCGGGGAACTGGCGGCCCACGTGGGCGAAGCCCCGGTGCGCCATGTATTCGAGCGGGCTCACGCCGGTGAGGAACAGCTTGAGCGCGTTGATGTAGCGCGCGTCGGTCACGCCCAGGTGGCCGTTGTTCTGCGTGAAGGCGTCGATGATGGCGTAGAGCTTGCGCTCCTTCTCGGCCTGGTACTTCCAGTACGAGTCCATCGTCATGCGGAACGGGTCCTCGAACTTGTCCCAGTCGTGGATCTTGATGCCCTCGTACTCCATGTACGGGAACACGTCCCGCACGGCCTGGTAGGTGGGGGTCCAGGCCAGGTCGCGCGTCATCAGCGTGTAGCGTTCCTTCAGGCCCAGCTTCTTGCCGGCTTTCATATCCATGTCGTGTCTCCTTGGGGGTATGGTCGTTACTGGTTCCAGGCCAGGCGGAACTCGTCGTCGGTCTCGTCGATGTTTCCCGACAGGGTGATGAGGTGCACCTGCATTTCCTGCAGGTCGAAGTCGCGGCCGATTTCCTGCTCGATGCTGCTCTTGCGGATCACCATGTGGCCGGGCGCGTCGATCTTCACCATGGCGGGCTGCTGCTGGACGACGGCGTGCGGGTTGTCGGCCACGATGGCATCGACGATGGCGCGCGTTTCCTCGTTCTTCTGGAACGCGATGAATACGTTGGACATAGGTGCTGCTCCTTCGTCAGACGGCCAGGCCGGCCTTGTGCATGCGGGCATCGACGGCGGCCACGGCGCGCGCCAGGGCTGCCGCGCCTTCATCACCCAGCGCCAGTTGCGCCACCGGCGCCAGCGCCTCCTGCACGCGGCCGCGCCAGTGCGCGTACCACTCGCCCAGCAGGGCCTTGTTCTCCGCGCTCTCGGCCGCGGCGGTCTTGATGACGGCATCGACCCACTTGGCCGCGTCCTGCGCCCATTCGGCCTGGAAGCGCGTGAGCATGGACACCGTGGGGCCGGCGCGCTCGGACAGCGCCTCGTCCACCTCCTTGTAGGCCAGGCCGGAGAGGATGCCGTCCAGCGCCACGTTCTGCGCCACGAACAGCTCGAACCAGTCCTTGAGCACCCAGGTGTCCTCCACCAAGCGGCGCAGCGGCTGCCAGGCGGGCGCCTCCAGCCAGGCCTGCTTGCCCGCCTCCAGCTCGCCCGGGTGGCCCAGCAGCAGGCCCAGGCGCGTGAGGTACTGGGCGATGCCGAGCTGGTCCATGCTGGCGTACAGGCAGGGCTGGGTGATGGCCGTGCCGTGGCCGTAGGCGCACTGGAAGGCGCCGTTCATGTTCGCGCCCCAGGCCACGTGGCGCAGCGGCACGTAGAAGTCCAGCGCCACGCGGCGCGCCGCGTCGTCGTAGCGCCCGGCCAGGCCGCGGCTCTCGACGAAGTCGAAGTCGGCCTCGGCCGTCTCCTGCAGCCGGGCGCGCGCCTGGGCGTAGGTGCCGTAGTAAAGCTGGCGCGGGTCCTTGAGCGCGTACCAGTCCTGCATGACGATGCGGGTGCGCGTGGCGTCGAACATCTCGTGCGCCGGGTCCCAGGTGGGGCGGTAGTGGAAGTTGGCTTGCGCCTGCACGTCCATCGTCGCCTCGATGTAGCGCGAGGCGGGCTTGTCCGCGCCCAGGCGCTGGGCGATGTTGTCGAAGGTCTGGCGCAGCGGCGTGATGCTGACGGTGCGCAGGTCGATTTGCATGGGGGGTGTCTCCTGTCGTCGTTGTGGAAAGGGAAAAATCAGGGCTCGTGGCGGAAATGCCGTTCGCGCGCGGCGCGCAGGCTCCAGTCCCACTCGTGCGCGTCGCTGCCCGCGTCGTGCTCGGGCAGCGCGCCGTGCGTGGGCTGCACGCCCTGCATGGCGCAGAACTCGCCGAACTCGCGGCGCGGCATCACCATCTCGACGTAGAGCTGCGGCTCGCCCACGGCGAACTCGAACTCCACCATGCCGCTGCCGTGCTCCTGCACGATGCGAATGAAGCGGCGCTGAACATCCCAGCCGGTGCGGGGATCTGCGGAAGGAGTGGGCGTGGTGCTCATGCCCCGGTCTATGCAGGGCCTGTGCCAGCCCGCTGTGCCAAGCGCAAAAATCTCGATAATTTCGGGTAAACCCCTAAATTTCTTGCGGCTTTGGCTCGTTTGACGGGCCCGGCGCGGCGGCGCATCTGGCCCATGTTGCGGTGCAACTTGACGATTTGCACACCACTTGATGCGGCAGAATTCACCATTTGGTGAAATTCCTGTGCCGTAAACGTCACGCACGGCAGTTGCACGCGCGATTTCCCCAATGGGCGTGCCATCGTCATTTATCGATAATTCAGCACATGCCCGCCCTCCCCGCCTTGCCTTCGGACGCCGACCTGCGGCGCCAGATCCAGTTCTCCGCGGCGGACGGCCGCATCTGGCTGGCGGGCCAGCGCATGGTGCTGCTGCACGCGGCCTCGCTGGGCATCCTGCGCCGCGAGCTGATGCACACCCTCGGCCCCACGGGCGCGCGCCGCCTGCTGCTGCGCGTGGGCTACGCATCGGGCGAGCGCGACGCGGCGCTGGCGCGCCAGCTGCGCCCCAGCGCCGACACCTTCGCCATGTTCAGCGTCGGCCCGCAACTGCACATGCTGCAGGGGGCCGTGCAGGTCACGCCCGAAAAGCTGGAGCTGGACGCCGGGCAGGGCCACTTCCACGGCATCTTCCGCTGGCAGCATTCGTGGGAGGTGGAGACGCATGTGCGCGACTTCGGCCCGCAGAGCGCCCCGGTGTGCTGGACGCTGCTGGGCTACGCCTCGGGCTACACCAGCGGCTTCATGGGCCGCACCGTGCTCTACAAGGAGGTGCAGTGCGCCGCCTGCGGCCACGCGCACTGCCGCATCGAGGGCCGGCCGGTGCAGGACTGGCCCGACGGCGCGCAGCTGGCCAGCGACTACGCCCCCGAGGCCCTGGCGCACGCGCAGGCGCTCCCCGGCGGCCCGCGCGCCCTGCCCGCCTGGCCCGCGGCCATCGCGGCCGAGGACCAGCCCGAGCCGCCGGCCGACGCGCTCGGCCCCCTGATCGGCCGCTCGCCCGGCTTCACCGCCGCCACGCAGCTGCTGCGCAAGGCGGCGGGCACGCAGGTCACGGTGCTGCTCACGGGCGAGACCGGCGTGGGCAAGGAGCGCTTCGCGCGCGCCCTGCACGCCTTGAGCCCGCGCGCCGCCAAGCCCTTCGTGGCGGTGAACTGCGCGGCGCTGCCGGGCAGCCTGGTGGAGTCGGAACTGTTCGGCACCGAGAAAGGCGCCTACACCGGCGCCGACGCGGCGCGCGCCGGGCGCTTCGAGCGCGCGCACGGCGGCACGCTGTTCCTCGACGAGCTGGGCGAGCTGCCGCTGCCGGCGCAGGCCAAGCTGCTGCGCGTGCTGCAGGACGGCCAGGTGGAGCGCCTGGGCGCCACCCAGCCGCGCCAGGTGGACGTGCGCCTGGTGGCCGCCACGCACGTCGATCTGCTGGACGCGGTGCGCGCCGGGCGCTTCCGCCAGGACCTGTACTACCGCCTCAACGTCTACCCCATCCGCATTCCGCCGCTGCGCGAGCGCGTGGACGACATCGAGCCCTTCGCGCAGCACCTGCTGCAGCGCTTCGCCACGCTGCACGACAAGCACGTCGGCGGCTTCACCGACCGCGCGCTGCACGCGCTGCGCCAGTACGCCTGGCCGGGCAACGTGCGCGAGATGGAGAACCTGATCGAGCGCGGCGTGATCCTGGCCGACCCGGGCCAGCCCGTGGACGCGGCGCACCTGTTCCCCGACGCGGCCCCAGCCACCGGGCCGGCGCACACGCTGCAGGCCTCGGGCCGCCTGGGCGAAGCGCGCGCCCCGGCCTGCGACGCGGCGCTGGTGGAGCGCCTGCTGGGCGAGCGGCTCGACCTGCAGGCGCTGGAGACCCACCTGATCGAGGCCGCCGTGGAGCGCAGCCACGGCAACCTGGCCGCCGCCGCGCGCCTGCTGGGGCTGACGCGCCCGCAGCTGAGCTACCGGCTGAACAAGATAAGAGGGGACATTTGAATGGCCAAGCGCAGCGCCCTGTGTGCCATCGACACCCCCGTGCCATCGGCACGCACGCTGATCGAGCACGCCTACGCGCAGCTGCGCGACGACATCGTGACGGGCCAGCTCGTGCCCGGCGAGAAGCTGCGCGTGGAACACCTCAAGGCGCGCTACGGCGTGAGCGCCGGCACGCTGCGCGAGGCCATCACGCGCCTGGCGAGCGACGCGCTGGTGGTGACCGAGGGGCAGCGCGGCTTTCGCGTGGCGCCCATCGCCACCGAGGACCTGGAGGACATCACCAGCCTGCGCGTGCAGATCGAGACCACGGCGCTGCGCCTGTCGATCCGCGCGGGCGGGGCGCAGTGGCGCCAGCGCGTGGAGCAGGCCTACGCCGCCATCTCGGCAGAGGAGCCCATCGCGCCCGGGCGGCGGCGGCTGTGGGAGCAGCTCAACGTGCGCTTCCACGAGGCGCTGCTGTCGGGCCACGACTCGCCCTGGACGCTGCGCGTGCTGCGCCAGCTCTCGCGCCACACCGAGCGCTACCGCGGCTTCGCCATGGCGCTGCCCGGCGCCGTGCGCGACGTGCACGCCGAGCACACCGAAATCTTCCACTACGCCCTGGCCGGGCAGGACGCGCGCGCCGCGCTGGCGCTGGAGGCGCACATCCGCACCACGCCCGACCTGCTCATCGAGGCGCTGCGCGCCGGGCGCGTCTCGCTGCCCGGCAGCGGCGGGCGGGTCAGCTCCTGAATCAATAGCTGCCAGCGCTTGACTAGAAACGGTTTAAGGCCGATTTAGCCCTCAACGCCGCGACTGCTGGTACAGCCCCTGCACCTTGGGCACGTTCTGCTGCAGCTCGCGGATGCGCTCCGGCCCCGACGGGTGGGTGGACAGGAAGGCGATGCCGCCGCTGCCCCCGGTGGCCTGGCCCATCTTCTGCCACAGGCGCACCGCGGCCTGCGGGTCGAAGCCGGCGCGCGCGGCCAGCTCCAGGCCGACGAGGTCGGCCTCCGTCTCGTCGGAGCGGCTGAACTTCAGCGACAGCAGTTGCGTGCCCAGGTTGGCCGCCGTGTTCCCCAGGTCGCCCAGGCCCAGCAGCTTGGCCCCCAGCGACAGGCCGATGCCCGTGGCCTGCGTCTTGGCCAGGCGCTCGCGCGCGTGCTCGCGCAGCGCGTGGGCCATCTCGTGGCCCATGACCATGGCGGTCTCGTCGTCGGTCAGCCGGAGCTGGTCGAGGATGCCGGTGAAGAACGCGATCTTGCCGCCGGGCATGCAGAAGGCGTTGATCTGCTTGCTGCCAATCAGGTTGACCTCCCAGTGCCACTGGCGCGCGCGCTCGTTCCACGGCGCGGCGAACGGGATGAGGCGCCGCGCGATGGCGCGCAGCCGCGCCAGCTGCGGGTTGCCGTCGGCTGCCAGCGCGCCCTGGGCGCGGGCCTGCGCCAGCATCTGCGCGTACTGCTGCACGGCCGAGCGCTCCAGCGACTCGGCCGGCACCAGGCGGCGCATGCTGGAGGCATTGCCCACATCCACCTGCGCCAGCGCGGGGCCCGCCACGGCCGCCCCCGCCGCCAGCAGGAAGCCGCGCCGCGCGTTCCAGGGCGACGCCTTGGCCGCGCACAGCGCGCAGCCGCGATGGGAGGGAAAGGACAGGTCGTGCATGGCAGGCCAGGTGGGGGCAAAAGCGCATTCTTACAGGCCCCGGCCGCTCAGGCCGCCGGGCTTTCGCGCGGCGCGCGAAACGCCGTGGGCCGCAACTCCGCGCGGATCACGCCCGCCAGCCCCAGCATGACCAGGCCCAGGCCGCACCAGGCCGCCAGCGGCTGGTGCTCGCCCACGATGAGCACGGCCAACGCGAACGCCGCCACGGGCTCGATCAGGGTCAGCGTCACCCCGGTGGCGCCCGAGATGCCGCGCAGCCCATGGGAGAACGCCACATAGGCCAGCCCAGACACGACGGTGCCCAGGTACACCACCACCGCGAGCGCCGCCGGGCTCCACTGCGGCGCCCCGGCCAGCGCCCACGCCACCGGGCAGGCCAGCAGCGCCGCGCCGGTGAACACGCGCTGGTTCACCTGGCCCGGCGCGTAAGCGGCCACCAGGCGCTTGTTCACCAGCGCATAGCTGGCGTACCACAGCCCGGCCCCCAGGCACAAGGCCAGCCCGGTCCACGAGAACACCACCGCCGTGCCCTTGCTCAGCACCATGGCCACGCCCCCGGCGACGCTCACGGCCGTGCCCAGCCACCACAGCGGCGACGGCGGCGCGCGCAGCAGCAGCGCCTGGATGAGCCCGGCCCAGATCGGGCTGCTGCCGATGGCCACGGCCGTGCCCACGCCCACGCCCGCCAGGCGCACCCCGGCATAGAACGTGATGCTGTAGCCCGCCACGCCCGCCGAGGCCAGCAGCCACAGCCCGGGCGGCACATGCGGCCGGGGCTGGGCTGCGGGCCGGGGCGGCGCCGCGCCGCGCGCCACGGCCTGCACCACGGCGAAGAACAGGCTGGCCACCACTAATTGGGCCGCCCCGACCCAGAACGGCGACAGGGCGCCGGCGCCCAGGCTCTGGGCCGTGCCGGTGGTGCCCCACAGGATGGCCGCGAGGGCCACCAGGGCCACGCCGCGACCGGAGTGCGATGCGAATGTCATGGCGCCGATGGTGCCCGGCAGCGCGCGCCGAAATGTCGAGCAACGCGCGAACTGCGGCGCCTCGCCAGCGCCCTGCGGGTTCAGAAATCGACGCTGGCCGTCAGGCTCACGCTGCGCGGCGTGCCCGCCACCAGGTAGCCCGAGCCAGGGTAGCCGCCCACCGAGGCCCAGTAGTTGCGGCTGGTGGCGTTGTCCAGGCGCAGGCGCAGCGTGACCAGGCGGCCCTGCACCTCGGTGAGGTAGCGCGCGCCCAGGTCCAGGCGCGTCCAGCCGGGCACTTTCAGGGTGTTGGCGGCGTTGGCGTAGCTGGCGCCGGTGTGCACCAGGCGCGCGTCGAGCGCCAGGCCCCGCACGCCGGGCACGTCCCATTCGCCGCCCAGGTTGGCCTGCAGCTCCGGCACACCGATGACGCGCTGGCCGTCGGTGGCGGCCGATCCGGTGTCGACCTGCTTGGCGTCCAGCCAGGTCAGGCCGCCGAGCACGCGCAGGCCCCTGGCGGCCTCGCCCTGCAGGGCCAGCTCCAGGCCCTGGTGGCGGTCCTTGCCCTGGGTGGAAAAGATGTTGGCGGCGTTGACGTAGGCGCGCGGGCTGTCGGTGCTGAACAGCGCCAGGCTGCCGCCCAGGCGGCCGCCGTCCCACTTCACGCCCACTTCCTTCTGCTTGGCGACGTAGGGGGCCAGCATCTGGCCCCGGTTGGCGGCGGTGGAGGGCGCCGTCTTGCCCTGGCTCAGGCCCTCGGCGTAGTTGGCGTAGGCCGACCACTGGGGCGAAAGCCTGTAGAGCACGGCCACCATCGGGCTGGTGCGGCTCTGGTCGTAGCGGTCGGTCAGCGCGGCGGTGCCGTAGGCGTAGTTGGCGATGTCCATGCTTTGGTGGCGCAGGCCGAGCGTGAGCTGCAGGCGGTCGCCCCACACCGACAGGGTGTCGCCGATGGCGACGCTGGACATGCGCACCTTGCCCGTGAGGCGCGGATCGGAGAGCGCACCGCCGTACAGCGCGTCGGCGCTGTAGGCCGGCTGCGGCCCGGCGTAGACGGGCCGGTAGAGGTTGGTGGCCTGGGTGTTCTTCCAGTCCATGACGTAGGCGTTGTCCTTCTCCAGCGAGAAACTCGCGGCCGACAGCACCCAGGCGTGCTTGACGGCGCCCGTCTGCAGCGTGCCGCGCAGACCGGCCTCGCCGGTCAGGACGCGGTCCTTGCGCGCGTTGTCGAAGCGGTAGGTGGTGCCCGCGCCAGTGGCGGCGTCGCTGACCGTGAGGTTGGCCAGCGAGTTCGCCTCCTCGCTGCGGCGGGCCCCGGCGGCGGCGTAGGCGGTGATGCTGCCGTTGATGTCCCACTCGCCGCGCAGCGTGCCGAACAGGTCGCGCTCGTTGGAGTAGCTCCAGGGCTGGGCCCAGTTGGTCTTGCCGTCCGGCGCGGCGGGCACGGCCGTGGGCGTGCCGCCCAGGGTCACGTTGGTGCGGGTGCGCGACAGCTTGTTGTCCTGCCAGCCCACATCGCCCGACAGGCGCACGTCGCGCGAGCGCCAGTCCAGCCCCACGGCCAGCAGGCCGAGCTTGGCGTCTTCATCATCGATGGCTGAGCCGCCGTTGCGCACGGCGGCGTTCACGCGGATGCCGGTGGCGTTGCCGGGGCCGAAGCGCCGCGCCACGTCGGCCGACAGTTGCGCCTGGCCGCCACTGGCCACGCCCGCCGTCACGCGCGACAGCGGCTCGTTGGGCGCACGCTTGGGCAGCAAGTTGATGGAGCCGCCCAGCCCGCCGCCGCTGGGGTTGGCACCGTTCAGGAAGGTGGAGGCGCCGCGCAGCACCTCGACACGCTCGAACAGCTCCGTGGCGATGTACTGGCGCGGCAGCAGGCTGTACAGGCCGTTGTAAGCCACGTCGTCCGAGCCCAGGATGAAGCCGCGGATGAAGTACGACTCCTGGAAATTGCCGAAGCCGCGCGCCACGCGCACCGTGGGGTCGTTCTGCAGCACGTCGCCGACGCTGTGCGCATGGCGGTCCTGGATGAACTCGTTGGTGTAGGCGATGGTGGAGAAAGGCGTCTCCATCGCGTCGCGCGTGCCCAGGATGCCCACGCGCGCGCCGCGTGCCACCTGGCCGCCCGCGTAGGCGGGCGAGAGGCCCTCGGCCGAAGCGTCGGCGCTGGCGTTCACGGTGACGGTGGCGAGGGCCTTTTCGCCAGCATTGCCCGCCTGCTGCGCCTGCGCGGCGTGCATGCACAGCGCGGCGAGCATGGCGGCGGCCAGCGCCACGGGCGCGAGGGAGGGGTTGCGGTGGAGCATGGTGGCTTTCCTTGGGGTCGATGGGTCGGGAACAGGGTCAGGAGGGATCGCGGTCCGGGGCGGCGGCCGGCGCGCGGCGCAGGCCGAACCAGGCCATCACGGCCACGGGCACGCCCAGGCCCAGCCACGACCACCAGTCGCCCCAGTTGTCGGAAACGAGCGCGGTGGCCAGGCCAGAGGCAGTGAGCAGCCCCAGCGTCAGGGGCCAGCCCCACATGCGCCAGAAGGGGGAGGGCGTGCGGCTCATGCCGGACCCTCCCCGGCCTGCGCCGCCTGCGCGGCGCGGCCGCGCCCGAGCCACAGGTACAGGCCGCTGCCCAGCACGATGAGGGTGGCGATGTCGAGCAGCGCCCACAGGATCTTCATGGGCATGCCGCCGTAGTCGCCGAAGTGCAGCGGCTGCGAGACCAGCAAGGCCGTGAGGTACCACGGCAGGTGCGGCGCGGCCGTGACCTCGGCGGTGCGCGCATCCACCAGCACGGGCTGCAGCAGGCGCGCGGTGAGCGGCGTGGTGCCGCGCAGGAAGAAGGTGGTGTGGTGCGGGCTGGAAAACGCCGTCCCGGGAAAGGCGATGAACGACAGCTTCATGTCCGGCGCCTCGCGCTGCGCCGCCGCGTGCAGCCGCGCCAGCGGGGCGCGCTCGGCCACCGGCACGGTGGCCTGCCCCTGGTAGGGCGCGAGCAGGGCGCTGAGCTTGTCGTACTGCCAGTACTTGACCATCAGGTCGGCCCAGGTGTTGACCATGCCGGTGGCCCCGACCACGAAGGCCCACACCAGCGTGGCGATGCCCAGCAGGTTGTGCAGGTCGAGCCACTGGATGCGGCGCGACCTGCCGCGCCGCACGTCGCCGAAAGCGAGCTTACGCATGAAGGGCGCGTACAGCACCACGCCGGTGACGATGGCCACCAGCAGCAGCAAGCCCATCAGGCCGAGGAAGAGCTTGCCCGCCAGGCCCGCGAACAGATCCACGTGCAGCTTCAGCATGGTCCACATGAAGCCCTCGTTGACGGGCCGGTCCGAGAGCACCTGCGCCGTGCGGCCATCGACGGCAATGGACTTGAAGTCGTCCGTGGGCGCCGGCGTGGGCGTGAGGGTGGCGAACCACACGCGCGGATCGTCGTCCGACTGCGACATGAACTGCACCACGCGCTCGGGAAAGCGCGCCTGCGCCGCCGCCATGATGGCGTCGATCGAGGCCGTGCGCCGCGCCTGTTCGGCGGGCAGCGCGGGCGCCTCCACCTCGGTGCCGAGCAGGTGCCCGATCTCGTGGTGGAAGATCAGCGGCAGGCCGGTCAGGCACAGCAGCAGCATGAACACGGTGCAGACCAGGCTGGACCACTTGTGGGTCCAGGACCAGCGGCGCAGGGCGGTGGGGCTGAGCATGGGAAAGCGGGAGGAACGGCGGGCGCCGCGGGCTGCGCCCGCAAGGGGCTGGATGAAGCGGAGAAGCAGAAAAGGGGAGAACGCGATTTTAATTACAAATAGGAATTATTCTTCTTTGTTTCCATATTTGTCTCCCGCACGCCACAGCGGCATGCACGGCGCACCGTGTGCGGCCTCCCTCGGACTACGAAATTCATAGCTGCTAGCGCTTGACCAGTAAGCCCTGAAGCCACTTTTCATGCAAAAAACACAGACCTACGAGGCAGCCCCCTCCGGCGCCAGCCAGCCGCCGCCCAGCGCCTTGTACAGCGCCACACGGGCCTGCAGGCGGGCCAGTTGCAGCTGCACGGCCTCGTCCTGCGCGGCGTAGAGCGCGCGCTGGGCATCGAGCAGCGTCAGCAGCGTGTCGGCCCCGGCGCGGTAGCGCGACTCGGACAGCGCGAACGCCTGGCGCGCCTGCGCCACCACCTCGGCCTGGGCCTGCATCTGGGCGTCGGCCCCGGCAGCGGCATCCAGCGCGTTCTGCACGTCGCCATAGGCCTGCACCACCGTGCGGCGGTAGGCCGCCAGCAGTTCCTCGCGCTGCGCCTGGGCCAGTTCGTGCCCGGCGGCGCGGCGGCCGGCGTCGAAGATGGGCGCCGCCAGCGCGGCGGCGAGCGCGTACACGGGGTTGTCGAAAGCCCGCTCCAGCCGGTCGCCCCCCGTGCCCAGGCTGGCGCCCAGGGTGAGGCTGGGCAGCATGGCCGCGCGCGCGGCGGCCACGTTGGCCTGGGCCGCGGCCAGGTGCGCCTCGGCGCGGGCGATGTCGGGGCGCCGCGCCAGCAGGGCTGCTGGCACCTCGGCCGCCACGGCTGGCACGTGCAGTCCCTGCAAGGCGGCGGTGGCGCTGGCGGCGCGGCCCGCCTGGCCCATGAGCAGCGCCAGCGCCGTCTGCGCCGCGTCGGCCTGCTGGCGCACGCTGGCGTGGGCGCGGCGCTGCGCCGCCACCAGGCCGCGCTGCTGGGCCAGCTCCAGCGCCGACACCGCGCCCGCGCGCTGGCGTGCCGCCACCAGGGCCAGCAGCCGCTCGGCGCTGCGCAGGTTCAGCGCCGCGATGTCCTGGCGCTCGCGCAGGGCCACGCCCTGCAGCCAGGCATGCGCCACCCCGGCCGAAATGCTCAGGCGCACCGCCTCCTGGTCGAACACGCTGGCGCGCAGCGCGGCCTGCGCACCGTCGCGCGTGGCGCCCAGGCGGCCCCACACGTCCACTTCATAGCTGGCGGACAGGGCCAGGCCCAGGCGCGTGCCGTCCACCGCGGCATCGCCGCCAAGCTGTCCCTGGCGCGCGGCGTTCACGGCCCCCGCCACCTCGGGCAGCAGGCGCGCGCCGGCCTGGCGCGCCTGCGCCTCGGCCTGCGCCACGCGGGCGGCGGCGGCGGCCAGGTCGAAATTGCCGGCGCGCGCCTGCGCCACCAGGCCGTCCAGCTCGGCGCTGCCGAAGCTGCGCCACCACGCGGGCGTCACGGCGTCGGCTTGTGCGTCGGCCTGCAGCGGGCCGGACGCCGGGGTGGCCCACTGGGCCGGCAAGGCGACGGCGGAAGCGCCGGGGCCGGCGCCGGTGGCGCACCCGGCCAGCGCCAGCGCCGCGATCCAGAGCGCCCCCAGGGGGGCAGCATTCTTGTGCATGTGTGTTCCTACTCTCCCGCCAGCGCGCGCACCGGGTCGAGCCGCGCCGCCGTCTTGGCCGGCATGTAGCCAAACACCAGCCCCGTGGCCACCGCGCAGCCGAACGCCCCCAGCATGGCGCGCACCGAGAAGACCATGGGCACGCCGGCCAGCAGCAGCGCCAGACCCACCACCAGCGCGGCGAGCACGCCCACCGATCCGCCGGCCAGGGTGACCAGGCTGGCCTCGGTCAGGAACTGGCGCAGGATGTCGCGCTGGCGCGCGCCCACGGCCATGCGGATGCCGATCTCGCGCGTGCGCTCGCGCACGGTCATGAGCATCACGTTCATCACGCCGATGCCACCCACCACCAGCGACACGGCAGCGATCAGGCCCAGCATCATGGCCATGCTCTGGCGCGTGGCGGCCTCGGCCTGGATGCGCGCGGCGGCGTTGCCGATGGCGAAGTCCTCGCGCCCGCCGTGGCGCGCCTTGAGCAGTTGGCGTATCGCCGCCTCGGCGGCGTGCACCTGGGCCGATGAGGCGGCCTCCATCACCACGTAGTCGGGCTGCGTCTGCGTGCGGTAGACGCGCGCGCGGCCCGACTGGTAGGGGATGAACACCATGTTGTCGTAGTCCTGCGCGCCCGACTCGGCGCCGCGTTCGCTCATCACGCCGATGACCTCGAAGGACGAATTGCCGATGATGAGCTGGCGCCCGAGCGGGCGCGGTTCGTCGGGGAAGAAGTGCGCGCGCGCCTTGTGCCCCAGCACCACCAGGGGGGCCAGGCCGTGGTCCTCGGCGTCGGTGTAGTAGCGGCCCAGCGCCACCTTCCAGTGGTGCACCAGCGGCATTTCCTCGCTGGCGGCGAACACGTAGAGCTGGCGCTCCACGTTGCCGTAGCGCACGGAGATGGGGTCGCCGATCACCGGCATCACGCGGCGGATCTCGGGCAGCTCGGCCACGGCGGCCAGGTCTTCGGCGGTGATCTGGCCGGCCGGCCCGCCGCTGGGCGGCGCCTGGCTGCCCATGTACAGGATGGCCGTGCCCATGGTGCCCATCTGCTCCACCACCTTGCGCCGCGCGCCCTCGCCGATGGCCAGCATGACGATGACCGAGGCCACGCCGATGACGATGCCCAGCAGCGTCAGGCTGGTGCGCACGCGGTTCACGCGCATGCCGCGCCAGGCGCCGCGCGCAGCGTCGAGCAGCTCGGCGCCCCACACCGCCGCCGGGGCCTGCGCCGCGCGCCCGGCCTGGGCCAGCCCGGGCTGCAGCAGCGGCGGCGGCGCGTCGGCCGGCGCATCAGCGGGCGCCTCGGCGCTGCTGTCGCCGACGATGCGCCCGTCGTGGATCTCGATCACCCGGCGCGCCTGGGTGGCCACGGCGCGGTCGTGGGTGATGAGGATGATGGTGTGCCCGGCCTGCGACAGCTCGGCCAGCAGGGCCATGACCTCGGCGCCGCTGCGCGAGTCGAGCGCCCCAGTGGGCTCGTCGGCCAGGATGATGGCGCCGCCGTTCATCAGCGCCCGCGCGATCGACACGCGCTGCTGCTGCCCGCCGGAGAGCTGGTTCGGGCGGTTGTCCAGCCGCCCGGCCAGGCCCAGGCGCTCCAGCAGCGCATGGGCGCGCGCGCGGCGCTCGTGCGCCGGCAGGCCGGCGTAGAGGGCGGGCATCTGCACGTTCTCGCTCGCCGATTCGGCGGCGATCAGATGGTAGCCCTGGAAGACGAAGCCGAAGGCCTGGCGGCGCAGCCAGGCCAGGGTGTCGGCGTCGAGGCGCGCCACGTCCTGCCCCTGGAAGTGGTAGCTGCCGCTGCTCGGGCGGTCCAGGCAGCCAAGGATGTTCATCAGCGTGGACTTGCCGGAGCCGGAGCTGCCGACCACGGCCACGAATTCGCCCGCTTGGATGTCCAGGTCGATGCCGTGCAGCACCGTCACCGCGGGCTGGCCGGTGTCGCCGCCGCCGTAGTGCTTGCGGATGCCGCGCAGCGCGATCAGCGGCGCCCCCGCGGCAGGCGGCGGCGCGTTCACCACTGCAGCCACCGCAAGCCCGCGCTCTGCACGGTCTCACCCACCACCACCTGCTCGCCTTCCCGCAGGCCGTCGAGCACCTGCACCTGGTGGCGGCTGCGCACGCCGGTGCGCACCGCGCGCGGCTCGGGCCGGCCTTGCGCGTTCAGCACCCGCACCGTGGCCTTGTCGCCCTCGGCCTCGTCCTGCAGCGCCACCAGGGGCACGGCCAGCGCCTGCGGCGCGCGCGCGGCCACGAACACGACCTGCGCCGTCATCTGCGGCATGAGCTCGGCGTCCTGGTTGTCCACGTCGAACAGCACCGTGTAGGCCACGGCCTTGACGGCGGCGGCGGTCCCGCCGCCCGCGCCCGCAGGCTGCTGGGCCGGACTGGCGGCGGGCGCGGGCAGCACCTGGCGCACCGTGCTGCTCCAGCGCCGGGGCTGACTCTGGCCGGCGCTGCCCAGGGTGGTGAAGTACACCGGCATGCCGGCGCGCACGCGGCCCACGTCGGCCTCGGACACGTCGGTCCACACCGTCATGGCGCCCAGGTCGGCGATGCGCAGGATGTTGGGCGTCTGGTAGGTGGCATTCAGCGTCTGGCCCTCGCGCGCCTCGACCGACACCACGGTGCCCGCCATGGGCGCGTAGATGCGCGTATAGCCCAGCCGCGCTTCGTCGGCCTTGAGCGTGGCCTGCGTCTGGTCGATCTGCGCCTTGAGGTGGTCCATGCGGGCCTGGGCGCCGGCCAGCTGGGCCTCGGCGGTCTGCAGGTCTTCCTCGCGCGTGGCGCCGTCGCGGGCCAGTTGCTGCTGGCGCGCCCATTGCTGGCGCGCCAGCTGGTGCTGGGCCTGCTGCTCGGCCAGCTGGGCGCGCAGCCCGGCGAGCGAGGCGCGCCCGGCGTCCACCGTGGCGCGCTGCACGCTGGGGTCGATCTCCACCAGCAGCGCGCCCTTCTCCACCTGCGCCCCGGGCGCCACCCGCAGCCGCGTGATCTGGCCCGACACCTGGGCGCCCACGTCCACGTAGCGGCGCGGCTGCAGCGTGCCGATGGCCGTCACCGTGGCCTCCACGTCGGCGTGCGCCACGGCCACGCTCTGGTAGGTGGTGGCGGGGCGCGCGGCCCACCACAGGCCCGCGGCGGCCGCGCCCGCCAGCCCCACGATCAATACCACCCAAGGTCGCACACTCACCACAGCCACTCCATTTCCATCCCCATTGCCCCCAGCGGCAGCGCCACGGCCAGCAAGGCCGCCACCGCCACCCCGCGCGCCCGCGCGGCCAGGCCGCCCGCCACGAGCAGCGCGCCCATGGACCAGAACCCCAGCACCGCGACCGCGCCCACCGCAGCGCCCCAGTGCAGCACGCAGGGCACCACGGCGCCCAGCAGCAGCGCGGCGCCCGCCAGCCGCAGCCCGTGGCGGCGCAGGGCGGGCGCCTCCAGCGCCCCCGTGAGCTGGGCGTAGTGGCGGTCCATGGCGAAGGCCAGGGCCGCCATGCCCCCGAGGGACAGGCCCCAGGCCACCAGCGCGGCGTGCAGCGTGGAGTGCAGCGCGGGCATGCTCAGAACTTGCCGTGCAGCGCCACCGCCACGGTGCGCTTTTCGCCGTAGAAATTGCCGTACCCGGCATAGCCGACGGTGCTGTAGTAGGTCTTGTCGAACAGGTTGCCCACGTTCATGGCCACGCTCCAGTCCTTGTTGAAGGCATACCCCATGCGGGCCGACCAGACGGCGTAGCCCGGCGCGGTGAAGCGGTAGGGGGTCCAGGCGCCGTCGTAGCGGCCGGTCTCCGGGTTGAAGGCGCTGATGCCGGCGGCACGGTAGGTGCCGCTCTGGGCCACCACGCCCGCGCCCACGCTCCAGCCCTGCAGCGTGCCGCCCATGCGGTAGTCGCCCCAGGCCTTGAAGAGGTGGCGCGGCGTCACGGTGCTGAAGCGGGCATCGTCGCTGCGCTTGTTCTCGTTGTCGTTGTAGGTGTAGCCCACGGCCACCTGCAGGGCCGGGGTGATGCGGCCGGTCAGCTCCAGGTCCACCCCCTGGCTCAGCAGGTGCCCGTCGCGGAAGTAGCAGCAGCCGCCGCGCCAGTCGGTCTGCGGGTAGGCCGGGTCAGCGATGGCCTCGCCCTTCTTCTCGGTGCGGAACAGCGCCGCGCTGGCGATAAGGCCGCGCGCCCATTCGCTCTTGACGCCCAGCTCGTAGGTACGGCCGCGCACCGGCTCCAGCGGCGTACCGGGCAGCGGGCCGGCGTATTTGCCCGCCTGTGACTGGTAGATCTCCGCCGTGCTGGCGTACACGCTGAGCGAGCCCGACAGGTCGCGCACCAGGCCCAGGTAGGGCACGAACACGTGGCCCTCGCGGCGGTCGGAGGTGTAGCCCTGCATGTCCTGCTGGGTGCTGCGGTCCTGCAGCGTGTAGCGCCCGCCCAGCACCACCGCCCACCGCGCCGCGGGGCGCAGGCGCACCGAGCCATAGAGGCTGGACTTGCGGGCGCGGGTTTCCGAGCCGCTGGTCCACTCGCCCAGCGGGAAGCCCGGGTCGGCGGGGGGCGTGCGCGCGAACACGTCGGCCGGGCCGATGCGCGGCCACAGGCTGCGGCTGGACTCGCGCGCGTGCAGCGCATCGAGGCCGACGATCACGTCATGGCGCTGGCCGAACGCATCGAAGCCGCCCTGCGCGTTCAGGTCCAGGGTGGTCTCCTGGGCATCGGCGATGCCCTGGTGGATCCACCAGTCGGCCCCTGCCAGGGTGAGCGGGTCGGGCGCGCTCTCGATCTCGGCGCCGTTGACGCTCTCCTTGAAGCGGGTGTGCCGCAGCTGCGCCTTGAGCATCCAGTCGCTCGTGAGCTGATGCTCCAGCCTGGCGAACAGCGCGGTGTTCTCACGATGGATCCAGTTCCAGGGCGCGCCCATGTTGGTGCTGCGCGGCAGGCCGATGTCGCTGCCGTCGGCGTAGCGCGGCAGGCTGGCGTTGAAGCCGGTGTTGCGGTCGTCCTGGTAGCTGGCCCCCAGGGTCAGCACCGTTTCGGGCCCGAGATCGACGCCCAGGGCGCCGTACAGCATCTGGCGCTTGAGCCGCGAGGGCTCGGCCATCTCGCGGCGGTCGTGGTGCACGGCCACCAGGCGGCCGCGCACGCTGCCGTCGGCATTCAGGGCGCCGGTCGTATCGACCTCGGCACGGTAGTTGTCCATGGTGCCGCCGGAGAGCAGCAACTGCGTCTGGCGCTGGGCCAGCGGGCGCTTGGCGGTGAAGTTGATCACGCCGCCCGCTTCGCCCGCGCCGAACAGCCCGTCGGCACCGCGCAGCAGCGTCACACTGTCGAACTGCGCCATGTCCAGGCTGCGGCTGCCCGAGCGCGTGGTGGTGACGGCGCCGCCGTCGTAGCGGAAGTTGGTGATATTCAGGCCGCGCGACTGGTAGGCCGTGTCGAGCCAGGTTTCCTCGCGCGTCACGCCCGTGGTCTGCGCCATCACGTCGTCCAGCGTGCGCAGCGCCTGGTCGTCCATGCGCTGGCGCGTCACCACCGTGACCGACTGCGCGATCTCGCGCAGCGACTGCGCCGCCTTCCCTACCTCCACGGCCTGCGGCACATAGGAGCCGCTGGCTTCGCTGTAGACCTGGGGCAGGGCCTTGTCCGATACGGTCACGGCGTCCATGGTGACGGTGGCGGCCTCTGGCGCCTGGGCCAGCGCGGGCCAGGGCATGGCGAACGCCAGGCCGGCGGCCAGCGCGCCGGCACGCAGGGAAAAGGGCGCGCCACGGCGCGACGGACAGGGAAGGTAGCGGGACATACAGCGATTCGGGACGGAACCAGGATGACAGGCGTGCCCCCGGCAGGCGCCGGGCGGCAAGAGGGGCTGTGGCTACGGCAAGAATCGCACGGGGCTGGCAGCGCAGTTATTGAGAATGGTTCGCAATTTTATTTTTGCGGCGCGATTGTAACTGCCCTGCAGGGCTGCGCGCACCTCCCATGGCGCGCAACGCGCAAACAGAGGGAGAAGGCGCAAAGCGCCTCAAGGGGTGCTGCGTGCCCTCAGCGCCCGCGCGCCCACGCCGCGCTCGCGCTTGAGCGCATAGGCCAGGGCGCTGGCGCTGGCATAGCCGCACTGCAGCGCCGCCGTCTCCAGCGGCAGGCCGTGTGCCAGCAGGGCCTCGGCGCGGTCCAGGCGCAGGCCGCGCAGCCATTCCTGGGGCGTGCGGCCGGCCAGCTCGCGCAGCCGCGCGTGGAAGCGCTGCGGGCTTAGGTGGCACAGCGCCGCCAGCCGCGCCGTGGGCCAGTCCTCATGCAGCGCGGCCTGCACCGCCTGGGCCAGCCGCCCCAGGTCCACGCCCCGGCGCGCGATCACCCCGGGGGCCTGCAGCACCTCGGCCACGCGCGCGGCGGCATCCGGCGCCACGCCGGCGCGCCAGGCCGGCGGCACGGCGAAGCGGCGCACCCGCGCCAGCCCGGCCTGGTCCGGCGCGTCGATGACGAACAGGCGGGATGCCGGCGCGGCCAGGTAGCCATGTTCGGCCCCCGCCGGGATGACGATGCCGCAGGCCGTATCGACGAAGGCCGCGCGCCCGGCGATCTCCAGCTCCATGCGGCCGTGCAGCGCGTACAGGATCTGCGCATGGCCGTGCGCGTGCGCGCCGTGCTCGCCGCTGTAGCGGCGCACCGAGCCACTGGGCTCCAGGAGCGGAGGGACCTCTAAGAACGTGTTCACGATGGGCCAAATAGTAGTAGGAACGGCCCGGCCCCGACGGGATAATGCCCCGGCCCTTCCCGTCCGACCCCGCCTGCCCATGCCCGAACAAGCCCCCTCCTCCCCCGCGCCGCGCCGCAGCTGGCTGGACACCCTGCGCGTCTACACCGAACCGGCCAGCCTGCGCATGCTGGCGCTGGGCTTTTCCGCCGGGCTGCCGCTGCTGCTGGTGCTGGGCACGCTGTCGTTCTGGCTGCGCGAGGCGGGCATCGACCGCACCACCATCGGCTACCTGAGCTGGGTCGGCCTGGCCTATGCCTTCAAGTGGGTGTGGTCGCCGCTGGTGGACCGCATGCCGCTGCCGCTGCTCACGCGCTGGCTGGGGCGGCGGCGCAGCTGGCTGCTGCTGGCGCAGGGCATGGTGGTGGCCGGCCTGGTGGGCATGGCCTTCAACGACCCGCAGCAGGCCCTGGGCCCGCTGGTGTGGTGCGCGCTGGCGGTGGCCTTCGGCTCGGCCACGCAGGACATCGCGCTCGACGCCTTCCGCATCGAATCGGCCGATGCCGACCGCCAGGCTGCCCTGGCCGCCACCTACCAGACCGGCTACCGCCTGGCCATGATCTGGGCCGGCGCGGGCGTGCTGTGGCTGGCCGCGCGCTCCGAGGCCAGCGGCGTGGCCGGCTACCAGGCCGGCGCCTGGCACATGGCTTACCTGGCCATGGCCGCGTCGATGGCGGTGGGCGTGCTCACCGTGCTGCTCTCGCCCGAGCCCACGCCGCGCCCGCAGCCGCCCGCGCGCGGCCTGGGCGAATGGCTGCGCGGCGCGCTGGTCGATCCGTTCGCCGACTTCATCGGCCGCTACCGCTGGCACGCGCTGCTGGTGCTGGGGCTGATCGCGGTGTACCGCATCGCCGACGTGGTGATGGGCATCATGGCCAACCCGTTCTACGTGGACATGGGCTTCACCAAGGACGAGGTGGCCGCCGTGACCAAGGTCTACGGCGTGGTGATGACGCTGGGCGGCGCCTTCGTCGGCGGCGCCATGGCGATGCGCTGGGGCGTGATGCGCGTGCTCATGCTCGGCGCGCTGCTGTCGGCCGGCAGCAACCTGCTGTTCGCCTGGCTGGCCACGCGCGGGCACGACCTGTACGGGCTGATCTTCGTCGTCAGCGCCGACAACCTGGCCGGCGGCATCGCCTCGGCGGCGTTTATCGCCTACCTGTCGAGCCTGACCAACGTGCAGTACTCGGCCACGCAGTACGCGCTGTTCAGCTCCATGATGCTGCTGTTCCCGAAGTGGCTGGCGGGCTTCTCGGGGCGCTTCGTCGATGCCCACGGCTACGCCGACTTCTTCACCGCCACCGCGCTTCTCGGCCTGCCGGTGCTGCTGCTGGTGGCACTGGCGTCCAGGGTAAAAAGTGCCGCCAGCCCTTGATGGGCAAGCGCTGGCAGCTATCGAAACGAAAGCATCTTTACCCGCGCTTTACATCCGCTTCAACACTGCGAGATACCCACCCTGCAGGATGGCCGCATGAACACACACCTGTTGATGATCGAAGACGACCATCGCCTGGCGCAGATGGTCGCCGAATACCTGGGCCACAACGGGCTGCAGGTGGCGCACCAGGCCGATGGCGCCAGCGGGCTGGCACAGCTGCAGAGCCCCGACGCAGGGAACCTGCCGGATCTGGTGATCCTCGACCTGATGCTGCCCGACATGGACGGGCTGGAAGTGTGCCGCCGCATCCGCGCCCTGCCCGGCCCGGCGGCGCAGGTGCCGGTGCTGATGCTCACCGCCAAGGGCGACCCGATGGACCGCATCATCGGCCTGGAACTGGGCGCGGACGACTACCTGCCCAAGCCCTTCGAGCCGCGCGAGCTGCTGGCGCGCATCCGCGCCATCCTGCGCCGGCGCGGCGATGGCGGCGCGCCGGCCGCGGGCCAGGCGCTGCGCTTCGGCACGCTGGAGATCGACCGCGATGCGCGCACCGTCACCGTGGGCGGGCAGGCGGCCGACCTGACCTCGTACCAGTTCGACCTGCTTGTGACCCTGGCCGAACGCGCCGGCCGCGTGCTGACGCGCGACCAGATCATGGAGGCCGTGCGCGGGCGCGAGCTGGAGGCGTTCGACCGCTCCATCGACGTGCACATGGGCCGCATCCGCGCCGCCATCGAATCCGACCCGAAGACGCCCAAACGCATCCTCACCGTGCGCGGCGTAGGCTACGTCTTCGCCAAACAGCAAGACTGAGCCTAGGCTGAAACGTGTCGTTGTTCCGCGCCTTCTCCCAGCGCCTGTACCTGCGCATCTGGCTCGCCGTCGTGGGCGGCGTGGCCGTGCTCACGCTGCTCGTGGGCTGGGCCTGGCGCATCGCGGCGGAGCAGAACAGCCAGGCCCTGGCGCCGCCGCCGCGCGAGATCGTGCTGCGCGACGCCGCCGGGCAGCCGCTGCTGGCGGGCCAGGCCACGCGCCTGCCCGGGCCGCCGGACGAAGGCATCGCGATGCGCATCGAGGGGCTGGACGGCAACACCTACCACCTGCAGATGTCGCCGCGCCAGGAGCGCGGCGGCCCCGGCGGCCCGCACCGCAGCCCCGAGGCCGCCTTCTGGCTGCGCCCGCCGTTCGGCTTCCTGTGGATGCTCGGCCTGGTGAGCCTGGCCGTGGTGGTGGGCGTGTTCCCCATCATCCGCCGCCTGCTGCAGCGGCTGGAGACCCTGCAGCGCAGCGTGCAGCGCTTCGGCGAGGGCGACCTCTCGGTGCGCGTGCCCGAGGGCGGGCAGGACGAGGTGGCCGACCTGGCGCGCCAGTTCAACGCCGCCGCCGCACGCATCGAGGCACTGATGGATGCACACAAGTCGCTGCTGGCCAACGCCTCGCACGAGCTGCGCTCGCCGCTCACGCGCATCCGCATGGGGCTGGAGCTGATGGGCGCGGGCAGCGCCCCCTCGCCCGCGTTCCGCCAGGAAATCGAGCGCAACATCGCCGAGCTGGACCAGCTCATCGACGAAATCCTGCTCGCCAGCCGCCTGGACGCGCGCGAGGCCGACATGGGCACGCTCGAAGCCATCGACCTGGTCGGCCTGGCCGCCGAGGAATGCGCGCGCGTGGGCGCCGAGCTGGACATCGCCCCCGATGCCGTCGCGCTGGAAGCGCGTGGCGTGGCCAAGCTGCTGCGCCGCGCCGTGCGCAACCTGCTGGAAAACGCACGCCGCTACAGCCAGGGCGCGATCGAGCTGCAACTGGCACGCGAGGGCCAGGGCCCCGACGCGCGCGCCGTGCTGCGCGTGTGCGACCACGGCCCCGGCGTGCCGCCGGCGCAGCGCGAACGCATCTTCGAGCCCTTCTACCGCCTGCCTGGCGCCAGCGAGCGCGAAGGCGGCGTGGGCCTGGGCCTGGCCCTGGTGCGCACCATCGCCCAGCGCCACGGCGGCAGCGCGCACTGCGCCGACCGGCCGGACGGCCAGCCGGGCGCGTGCTTCGTGCTGGCGCTGCCGCTCGCGCTCTTGAAATAGGAGCTACTGGCGCTTGCCACGCAAGGGCTGGAGGCTGATTTTTCTTGGAATCTCCGAGCCGTAGCACGCCTGTGCTACGAACGGGCACGCCGCATTAGTGCTGCCGCACAGGCCAGAGTTTCACGATGGCCACTGGGCAGCGATGCGGGATATGCGCTGCCCGGTCAGGTCGTAAGGGAACCTCTCAATACCCGGGCTTTCTATCAGAACCGGCTCAAGCGGCAGCTTCGATGCGAACGCAGGGTGAACCCAGCACGCTTTCACGCGTTGCCGCCTCACGCAAGGTCTTGGATGGTGGTCGCAGGCGAGCGACTCGATTGCCCGCCGCCAGGCTTTTTGGCGCTCGATGGCCCCGTTGAGGCCCTGCGCCTACGCCTGGGCGTGTTTGTAGAACGAGTCCACGCCCTTGTGCAAGAACATCGCCAGCCGCTTGATGTTGTAGCACGCAGCCATCATCGTCATCGCCACATCCGCGCGCGCCTGCCCTATGGTGCGGATGAACTTGCCTCCCAGGTGCCGGATCCCGGCGAACACGTGCTCGACCTTGGCCCGCTTTCTGGCGATGCGTTGGTTTCGCCGCTTCTGGCATTCACTCAGAGGCTGGTCTTTGCCCGCCCTGCGCTGTATGCCATCGCGCCAGCCCAATACCTTGAGCATTTCCTGCCTGCGCTTGGACGGGTAGGCCTTGTCGGCGTAGACATCCCGCCCGGTGTTGTCTTCGTCCAGCACTTCTTCAAAGTGGTGGCCGTCGTGCTCGCTGGCTGTGCCGGTGGCGATCTTGCGGATGAAGCCGTGCTTGAGGTCCACGCTCACACTGAGCTTGTAGCCGAAGTGGCTCTTGCCGTGCTTGCTGGTGTGCGTGGCATCCAGGTCCTTTTGCCTGCGCTTGGCTTCGTTCCAGTCAGGCGCCTTGCCCTGGGCCAGGCGTTCCTTGTCTTGCTTGCCGATGTGCTGGCGCGGGGCTGGCACCAAGGTGGCATCGATGGCCTGTCCTCCCCGGGCGATGTAGCCATGGCGCTGCAACTGGGCATCCACGCCTTGGAACAAGGCCGTGGCGCCGTCCACCCCGATGCGCTGGGCGAAGCGCCAGATGGTGTTGCGGTCGGGGATGTTCATGGCATCCTGCAGCAGGCAAAAGCGCTGGTAGCTCATGCGGTCCAGCAATTGGTACTCCATCTGCTCATCCGAGAGGTTGTACAGGCGCTTCAAGACCAGCACGCGCACCATCACTTCGCTGGGGTAGGCGGGCCGTCCACCCTTGCGGCCGTCGCCCCGTGCAAGAAGACCATCCACCAGCGCAGCCAGTTCGGCGAAATCGATGTGCTGGGCGATGGTCTGCAGCGGGTCACCCACCTCGTCGATCTTGCGCTGGCGCGAGGCGTCGGCGAACAGGTCGAACTTCAGGGCACTGCGAGGGCTGATCATGTGGCGGTCAGGACAGGTGGGAACCTCTCACAACCCCATGATTGACGGATCCGAATAGGCACGATTGGACGCCAGCCGTTTTGAATGCGCGATGAGGCCTTACGGCGGTCTGCACCTCGTGCATTGAGGGGCCTTGCAGCCCCGATGGCTCAGGCTTTCGCCGTTTGCAGGCGCACCTGTGCCTTGGTGGTCGCCGGTTTGAAGAACGCATCCACGCCTCGCTCAAGGAACGAGGCCAGGCGCTTCATGTTGTAGCAGGCAGCCATCATCGTCATCGCCACCGTGGCCCGCGCCTGCCCGATCGTGCGTACGAACTTGCCGCCCAGGTGCCGGATGCCGGCAAACGCATGTTCGACCCGGGCACGCTTGCTGGCAATGCGCTGGTTGCGCCGCTTCTGGCACTCGCTCAGGGGCTGGCCCGGCTGGGCCCGGCGCTGCATCGCGTCCACGAAGCCCAGCACTTGCAGCATCTGCCGGCGCTGCCGGCTCGCGTAGGCCTTGTCCGTGTGCACGCTGCGCCCGGTGTTGTGCATGTCCAGCACCTCGTCGAAGTGGTGTCCGTCGTGCTCGCTGGCCGTGCCCGTGGCGATGCGGCGGATGAAGCCGTGCTTGAGGTCCACGCTCACGCTGAGCTTGTAGCCGAAGTAGCTCTTGCCGTGCTTCTTCGTGTGCGTGGCATCCACATCCCTTTGCCGGCGCTCGGCCTCGCTCCAATCGGGCGTTCTGCCTTCGGCCAGGGCCTCGCGCTCCGGCCTGTCCAGGCGCTGGCGCGGCGCGGGCACCAGCGTCGCATCGATGGCTTGTCCGCCCCGGGCCATGTAGCCATGGCGGTGCAGTTGCGCATCCACTCCCTGGAACAGCACCGTGGCCCCATCCACGCCCAGCCGCTCGCCGAAGCGCCAGATCGTGTTGCGGTCCGGCACGTTCATCGCATCCTGCAGCAGGCAAAAGCGCTGGTAGCTCGCCCGATCCAGCAACTGGTACTCCATCTGCTCATCGGACAGGTTGTACAGCCGCTTCAAGACCAGGATGCGCACCATCACCTCGGTGGGATAGGCCGGCCGGCCACCCCGGCGGCCATCGCCACGCTCGATCAAGGCATCCACCAGCCCGGCCAGGGCTCCGAAGTCGATGTGCCGCGCGATCACCTGCAGCGGATCGCCCACCTCGTCCCTCTTGTGCTGGCGCGAGGCCTCGGCGAACAGGTCAAACTTCAGCGCGCTGCGGGGTGTGATCATGGCAAGGGGCGGGTCAGGCTTCTCGGGTCAGGAAGAGATCGGATGGGTTTTGAGAGGTTCCCAGGTGTAAAGGGCTCTAGGTTGAGCAGTGGGGTTTTGAGAGGTTCCCGTAAGTGTGGACGATGGCTTGGCCTGCGAACTCAGTGTCTATGACAACACCTTCAGTTATCAAAAAATAGCTCTCAGTACAAGCCGGACAAGCCTTTGAAGCATTTTTTGTTATTACCACTACGAAAACGACTTGTTTGCTGCGGCAGTGCTTCGCGCACTGCAAATCCAATAGTTTTCAGCGTTTGATTGCCAAACACTCGGTGCCATTTCCATTGGAATTCTACGAACTAACATCCATGACTTAGGCCCTCAGCTTGCTTTCGCAAGTCCTAATCCATTCAAAATCTTCATAGGGATTGGTTTGCCTTGCCGGGCAAGAAAGCAATCTTTCATCAAATATTCTTCGCATTCTATTTTTAAACCTCACATACTCCCTATCATACCAGGTTTCATCTATCGCACTCTTACATATCTCAACATCGCGCAACGTGAGATTTTGAGCAACCCATATGGCTTTTTCCTCATAAAAATCACTTGTCACCTCCCCATTTTTAAGCCGTCCAATCCAAAAGTTGGCCACGCCATTAAAATGGCATTTTATATACATTTTCTCCGCCCCAGAAAGTCCTCTTCCAACCATTCCCACAGGGGTTTCCACCGCATCCCCTATCAAGAAACTCCTCAAGACGACCATAAAAGCACTATCGAGCACATCATTTCCATCCAAAATAGCAAATGCACTCTCCCCCAAGTAGAACTCCATCTCGGAAAAAAAATCAAAGAAAATTTCCTCCGAACCGACGGGAATGGCAATACTAACAACATCCCGATCAGTCACTGTGCTTTCATGGCTTTCAAACTCATCTCCAAAATAACGCATAGCTCCATCCATCGAAGGGCGGGCGCGCGAAATATCCCCATCCCAATAAAAATCAAGCACATCCCTCAACCCATTTTTCACATCATCATTTAAAAATTTCTGAAAATGCTTGCGCGAACCACTTGCGACTTGATGGCATAGCTCAAAGCTCCAGAATTTCCTCCCCACAGGAGGAATAATGTTTATCATGGAAAAATCAAGTCCCAGCTTTTCCTGGTGCAAAGGGGTGAATAAGAAAACAATATCTTTCTCATCACTGTAAGACGAATGTTTTTTCAACTCCCAACCAGGCACTTCAATAAATTTCATTACGGTCTCCCATCTCTTGAGCACCAAGGCAACGATGTATTTGCCTCACTAACATGTGCACCTCTTCCCCATGAAGGCCGAACCAATAGGCGGCGTATCGCCTCAGGCGCCGTTGTTCACCTTGGTCGATTCGATCAGGATTTCGCCGTACGCGCGCTGGCGGTCTACCTTGTAGCGTGTTTCCCTTCACCAGCCGCTTGATACGCTGCCAGTTGGGGCTGTAGCCGTACCCGATGGTCTTCGTGCTGCACTTGACTTTGGTGTCGCAGGCGGTGGTTTCCACCACGGTGATGAATGGCACACATGCTGCCGGTGACGCGGCCGCGCAGTCGTAGGCATAGGTGATGACGTGGCCTGCAGCTTCAGGGGCTATGGCAACACTTTTTCCTATTAAAAAGATAGCTGCTAGCGCCAGCCAGATGCGCCTTTGAGGTAGATTTTCATAGAAAATATTTTAGGTCAATGAATTTTTCAAAAAATAAACAAATCATCTTGCCTCTGCAAAACCTTATTCACCATTCAGTGGCAACATAAAATTATCGCAACGAATAAATTCCACGCCAATTGTTCGGATTTAACGATCTAAATTTGCGACGAAGATCATTTCTGTATTTTTTTAAGCTATCGACTGGGCGAATATCCAGGCAAACATCAGGAGGGGCACAGGCAAACAAATTATCAAGATCATCAATCAAAGCATCCAAATTTCTAGAAAACCATGGAGCGCCCCACTCACAAATAATCTTCGCCCTTAGCGACATAATCAATGCAAAAATATTCGCAACCTCCTTCGATGCCAGCCAAAATGGGGAGGGGGAGGCCGCCATCGGCAAATATGAAGGTCTCACATAAGCCCATCGCGGAAAGGTAAGTGGAACAGCCCTCGACAGATTCCAGGCCGGATCTGGCGATGGAAAAGATGCATCTTGATTGCTCAAATACTCATAGAAACCATTCATCCATCGAAAAATATTTTCTGCATCAGTTGGGTCATTTAATACGATCGGCCTTCCATCCTGCCCCATTATATTTTTTTTTGACGACGAGGCAAACAATTTCAAAAAATCAGATTTTTGCTTATCGATCGACAATTGAGATTCAATATTCAAATCAAAAGCACAGTTAAATTCACGCCCCTCTGGGTGTTTGATCACGAAAAATTCATTTAGCTCTTTTATGCTGATATCAAGCCACTCAAGGAAAATCCCCAAAGACTCACTGGATTTACAAATATGAAAAACCCTATGCCTTGAAAAGTCAAGAAATAATTCTTTACTCCAAAATTTTGCATATCTCTCCGATGTTGCCGGGAAGATATCTTGGGGCAATTTTTTCGGATTTACTCCCTCACTCTTGAATTCCGCCCATATTTCCTTGAGCACATCATCGGAATCCAGGAATTCAATGAACTCCATGGGCATTTCAATGCCTGTTGCAATATTCGCATAAGTGCAATCCAGAGGCCATCCAACTACAATAGAATAAATCGGGGCGGCCACATATTCCAATACATTGACCAAAAAACCCTCAGATTTTCTTGAAAATAACAAATTCTTACCGGAGGATAATTCCGAAATGGTGATTTTCCTTACATCTAAATCAAACAACTTTCACCTCGAACAAGAAGGATATGAGTGATAATTTCCCGCCAAAGAAAATTTGGCAGCCGCAACCGGGAAGACAACTCCTATGGCTTCCTCTTTCTCGAACCAGCCATGTCGCATATAAAAGTATCCAAGACCAGCCGCAATTGCTGCACGTCCTTGCGGCGTCCTGGCCAACCTCTGGGTTGGTGTTTTTATGCCACCAAGGAACTTTTTCCTATAAACCAGCATATCAACGGCAAAACCCACCACGTCGCCCGCCACCTTGAATTTATATAGCTCCGAATGCAACTGCTTATGCCCTTCGGAGGAAATAGAAGCAAGCGGCTTTTGATTCTTGGCTCCGCACATATAAACGGGGACAGTATGGTGTTTATGGGAGCGACTGGAGCCAGAAAATTGCTGTCCAAATGAAGCACTCGATGTCATTCCGGCATTCACGGGAATCGCCTTAAACATCATCGTCATTACGGCATCCCATAGAGAAAATCGCCCGTCTGGCTTATCATCGTTCGGATTTCCAAGAATGCTGGAGTAAATATCCAGGGCAAATGAAGTCAGATTCAACCCTGTGTTTATTCCACTCATCATCCCTCCCATAGTGAAGTTTCCACTCGGATCGATGTGATTTACCGGATCGGCATTCCCATAAAGGTACTTGTTCAAGGTCAGCGGAATCCGCTGGCTGCCCGGATGTTCATCCATGCTGATGAAGCGCCCCACCTTCGGGTCATAGTCCCGCGCTCGGAGGTAAATGAGTCCGGTATGGCGATCCGTATATTCGCCGGTGTAGCGGTGGCTGACCGCATGGGCTGCTGCGTCGTTGGCGGGCATGCCTTCATCACTGCCCAGTTCCACCCCGAAGGCGTCGTAGCTGTACGCATGGCGCTGCGCTGCGTCTTGTGCCACGCGCACGCTGCCCAGCCCGTCGGCGAAGTACTGCGTGGCGCTGCCACTGCCACTGCTGGCGATCAGCTCGCCCACGCCGTCGGGGGTGTGTACGTGCACCGTGTCCACCCAGGCGCCGTTGTTCACCTTGGTCGATTCGATGACGATTTCGCTGTAGGCGCGCTGGTGGTCGATTCTGTAGTGGGTTTCCGTGGCCGTGGCGCCTTCCTTCACCAGCCGCTTGATGCGCCTGCCGCTGGTGTCGTAGCCGTATTCGATGGTCTTGGCACCCGTGGTGACTTTGGCGAGCCGGTTGTCGGTTGTCCAGGTGTATTGCGTGGTGCCTGCCGGGCTTGTTTGCTGGGCCAGGTTGCCTCTGTTATCCCATGTGTAGCGGGTGGTGCCGTCCAGGCTGTCGCTGGCTTGCACGAGGCGGTCGTTTGCGTCGTACTGGTAGGTGGTGACCTGCCCGCTGTGGCTCACGCTGCGCTGGGTGCGGTTGCCTGCTGCGTCGTACTGGTACGCCATGGTGCTGCTGAACGCTGCCGGTGCGGTTTGCGTGATCTGCTCCTGTTGCAGTTTGCCTGCCGCGTCGTATTGGTAGCTGACGGTGCGTTCGATGGTTTCGCTGGCGGCGCCCACGCCCGCCAGGCGTTCGTGCACTTGCGTGCGCTGGCCTGCTGCGTTGAGCGTGTAGGCGAAGCGGGCGATTTCGCTGCCGTCGGCCTTGCGGTGCGTGACGGCTGTGAGCTGGCTGGCTTCGTTGTACTGGTAGCTGGTGGTGCTGCCGTCGGCACGGGTGATGCCGCTGCGGTTGCCCGCGTCGTCGTACGCAAAGCGGGTCACGCTGCCGTCGGGGTGCGTCAGGGTTTCGAGCTGGTTGAGCGCGTCGTAGCTGGCCTTGATGGTTTGGCCCGTGGTGCTGACTTGCGTGCGGTTGCCGTTGCCGTCCCAGGCGTAGTCGATGGTGGGGCTCAGGCCCGTGCCCAGGGTTTGGTGGCTCCAGTATTCCCGGGTGATGCGGCCGTTGGCGTCCAGGTTCAGGCTCAGGCTGCCGTAGGCGCTGTCGGTCTGGGTGCTTATGCGGCCATAGCCGTCATAGCCCTGGGTCAGGGTGTGGCCGTCGCTGCGGGTGGTTTTGGTGAGCTTGCCGCCTGCGTCGTATTGGTAGCTGGTCTGGCTGCCGTCGAAGGCGGTGCGTGTGGCCAGGCGCCCTTCGCTGTCGTAGGCCAGGGTTTCGCGGTGGCCGCTGGGCAGGGTGCGCGATACGCGCCGCCCGGCCAGGTCGTAGCCGTAGCCGGTGGTGTGGCCGTTGGCGTCGGTCTGGGTCAGTAGCTGGTTCTGGCCGTTCCAGGTGTAGGCGGTGGCCTGGCCCAGCGGGTCGGTCACGCCTTGCAGTGCGCCCAGGCTATCGTAGGCGTACTGGTGGGCGTGGCCCAGCGGGTTGGTTTCTTGCTGCAGCACGCCATTGGCGTTGTAGTGGTAGCGGGTGGTGGCGCCGGTGGGCAGCGTGGTGCTGGTGCGTTTGTTCGTGCCATCGTAGGTGTGGGTGGTGGCCTGGCCCAGTCCGTCGGTGGTTTTGACGAGGTTGCCTGCCAGGTCGTATTCCTTGGTGGTGGCGATGCCCGCGGCGCTGGTTTGCCGGGTTTCGCGGCCCGCGAGGTCGTAGGCGAATGTGGTGCTGTGGCCGCGTGCGTCCTTGGAGGCGGTCAGTTGCCCGGCTGCGTCGTAGATGCTTTCCACGGCGTAGTTGCCGGGGTCGGTTACTTTGACGGGCCGGTCGAGCGCGTCGTAGGCGGTGCGGGTGCACAGGCCGCTTTCGCAGCTTTGCGTTTCGTTGCCGTTGTTGTCGTAGGCCCAGGTGTCGGCGCGGCCGTCGGGGTAGGTGGTCTTGGCTTTTTCGCCGCGCGCGGTGTATTCGTGCGTGGTTTTGCGGCCCTGGCTGTCGGTTTCCTGGGTGAGTTGGCCCGCAGCGTCGTATTGGTAGGTGGTGGTGGCGCCTGCGGCGTTGGTGCGGCTGGTGGCGTTGCCGTTGGCGTCGTAGGCGGTGGTTTCCACCACGGCGCTGGCGGGCTGGCCTGCCACGGTGACGATGGCGCGCGTGCTGCCGGTGACGCGGCCCGCGCTGTCGTAGGCGTAGGTGGTGACGGTGCCGTCGGGCGCGGTTTCGCTTTGCTTGAGGGTGGTGCCGTTGATCTTGGCGTACTGGTAGCGCGTGGTGTGGCCCGCCTTGTCGGCGATGCTGCCCAGGCTGCCGCCGCTGGCGTAGCCCAGGGCGATGGCCTGGCCCGCCGCGTCGGTGATGCGGGTGAGCTGGCCGCTGCCGTCGTAGGTGTTGATTGTGACGTGGCCTGCGGGGTCGGTCATGGTGGTGACGTTGCCCTGGGCGTTGTAGGCGGTGGCGCTTTGGCGGCCCAGCGGGTCGGTTTCGCTGGTGACGTTGCCGTAGGCGTCGTAGGTGCGCGTGGTGGTGCGGCCCAGGGGGTCGGTGACTTCGGTTTCGTTGTCCTGGGCGTCGTAGGCGTAGCGGGTCACACCTCCCAGCGCATTGGTGACTTGGGTGATGTTGCCCCGGCCGTCGAAGGCGTAGGTGGTGGTGTTGCCGTTGCGGTCCTTGATGGTTTGCCGCTGGGCGGTGTTGTCGGTGCTGACGGTGATGGCGCGGCCCAGCGCATCGGTCTGGCTGGTGATGCGCCCGGCGTCGTCATAGGTGGTCTTGAGCAGCAGGCGGCCCAGCGGGTCGGTGTAGCTGGTCAGGCCGTGGGGCACCTTGGGGTTTTCGTAGCGGTAGTCGCTGGCGGCGCCGCTGGGGTCGGTCATGCTGGTGAGGTTGTCGGCCGCGTCGTAGCCGTAGAGCAGGCTTTGGCCGCCCGGGCCGGTGATGCGGGTGATCTTGCCCGCCGCGTCGCGCGTGAAGGACAGGGCCCAGCCTCCCGAGTGGCTGATGCCGTTGCGCGTGAACTGCAGGGTGTTGCCCTGGCGGTCCCGGATTTGCTGGATGCCGAAGTCTTTGTCCAGCATGTATTGCGTGCCGTCGCGCAGGGTCAGCCGGTATTGCGCGGGGTCGAAGGCATCCAGCGCATCCATGTCGAACAGCACGTTGTTGACCATGCGCAGTTCGCCGTGGTTCAGCGCCTCCAGTGTGCTGCCGCTCTTGTTGCTGGCCTTGGGGGTGAAGGCGATGGACACCGTGGGATTGCTTATCCACTGCAGGGTGCTCACGCATTCGGGGCTGGCGCGCAGCTCGAACTGTTCCAGTTGCCCACCGGGCAGGCGCACGGAGGCCATGCGGGTGCCTTGGGGCATGGCGCACATTTTCTGGCCGAGGCCCGAGCCGGTCTGCTTGAGCTCCCAGGCGCGGCCCGGCACGCCGTTGGTTTGCAGCCAGATGTCTTGGTAGTCCACCGTCCAGCCGTGGCCGAAGTCCAGGCGCTGGGTGCGCTTGAGGCTGTCGTAGCTGCGGCGTACGGTGAGGGGCAGGCCCTCGACGTCGAGGCTCAGGTCGGTGAAGGTGAGTTGCAGCGGGGCGGTTTTCTGTTCGCCTTCGATGGCAACGGTGATCCTGGCGCTGGTTTCGTGGCCCGAGGTGTCGCGCACGATGAGGCCAATGTCGTACAGGCCGTTGGCCAGGGTTTGCGGGTTGAGTTCGCCCAGCTTGCCGTTGGTTACGCTGGTGGTGCCGCCGCCCAGGCGGCTCCATTGGTCCTTGCCCGCTGGCGAGAGCAGGAGCACGTATTCAGCCAGGCTGGCGTCCGAGGCGGTGCCCACGATGTCGGCGGGCGCGCTGACGGAGGAGACCGTGATGTCGTCGGAACTGCCGGGGGCGCTGATGAGGGCTTGGGGCGCCTGGGTGTCGGCGGGATCCTTGACGCCGAACCAGTCGTCCACGGTCACGCTTGCGTTCTTGGCGTCGCGCAGGATCAAGCGCACGTTGTGTTTGCCCAGGCCTGTGGCGGTGTAGGTGGCCTGGTAGCTGGCATTCACCGCCACACTGCGGCCATTCACCGTGAGGCTGCTCACGCTGTAGGGCGGAGTGCCGCCTTCGGCAAAAACCTGCAGCAGAGTGCTTTCGCCCAGGTCGATGTACTTGGGTTGGGGTTGCACGCCAGCTTGCAGGGGGCCGCCAACGGCAGGCTCGGTGATGCGCAGGGTCCAGCTTTGCGTGGCGGATGCCTGACCGTCGGAGACGGTGACGGTAACAGCGTGCGTGCCTTGCGCGGTGGGTGAGCCGGAGATCAACCCCGTGGCCGAGATGGTGAGCGCGGCGGGCGCGCCGGCCATGCGATAGGTGAGGAAGTCACCGTCCGGGTCGGTGGCGCTGACCTGGTAGGCATAGGGTGCCCCCACAGTGGCCGTGGCCTGCGGCACGCTGGTGATGACGGGCTCACGGTTGGCGGCGATTTGCAGGGTGTAGCGCTGTACGGCGTAGGCGCCGCGCGGATCCTGCGCCTTGATTTCCACTGTGTGGGTGCCGAGGGTGGGGGCGTTCCAAGTGAGCAGGCCGGTGGCGGCCTGTATGCCCATGCCTGCGGGTGCGAGTGTGAGCGCGTAGGTAATGGCGTCACGGTCAGGGTCGGTCGCGCTGACCTGGTACTGGTAGGGCACGCCGGGCGCCCAACGCATGACGGGTTTGCTGGTGATCTGCGGCGGGTTGTTGCCGGGCAGTTGCACGTACACCTTGAAGCTCTGCGTGGCATACGCGCCCTTGGCGTCGGCGGCGCGCACGGCTACGGCCTGTTCGCCGCCTTGCTGCAGAGTGGGCGTCCAGGTAAGGGCGCCGGTTTGCGCATGGAGCGCCATGCCCGCCGGAGCGGTTGCCAGGGTATAGGTGATGGCGTCGCCATCAGGGTCGGTGGCGCGCACGGTGTAAGCATAGGCCGCGCCTGCGGTGGCCATGGTGGGCGGTGTGCTGGAGAACGCTGGGGCACGGTTGGATGCGCCCGACACCGAGATGGCGTACCCCTGCGTGGCCAGACCACCCTTGCCGTCAGCGACTTCGACCATGACCGGCGCCATGCCCGCGACATTGGCAGGGATGGCCCATTGGATATCACCTGTGGCATTGGCGATGGTCATGCCTTGCGGGTATTCGAGCAAGGTGTAGGTGAGTGTGTCACCGTCGGCATCGCTGGCCCGCAGAGCGTAGGTGTAAGCGCTGCCGGATGTGCCTGTGGTGCCGGGCTGCGTGGTGACGCGCGGCGGGCGGTTACCTTGTGCGCCCACGCCAATCGCATAGGTTTGCGAGGCTACGCCGCCCTTGCCGTCAGTGACTTGCACGGTCAGCCCAGCCTGGCCAGCAGCGCCGGTGGGAACAGGCCATGCCAGCAGGCCGGTGGCCGCGTCGATGGCGATGCCGGGCTCCTGCGTAGAGACGGTGTAGTGCAGCGTGTCGCCATCCGGGTCGGATGCCGAGAGCTGGTAGCGGTATGTAGCACCTGCCGTTGCCGTGGCAGCGGGCGTGGAGTTGATGAGCGGTGGACGGTTGGCGGTGATGCCTACGCCGATGGCATAGGCTTGCACGGCTTCGCCGCCCCGGCCATCGGACACGAGTATCTCCACCGCCTCGGTTCCCGCCATGCCTGCGGGAACGGTCCACTCCACCTTGCCAGTAGCGGAGATAACCATGCCCGCAGGGGCCGACGCCAGTGCGTAGGCGAGTGGGTCGCCGTCGCGATCAGAGGCGATGACCTGGTACTCGTACAGCGCGCCCGCCACGGCAGTGACCCGGGGCGTGGAGGAAATCACCGGCGGCTGGTTGGCACTGGCCGGCACCACTTCCAGTTGCCAGCTTTGCAGTGCGGTATTGCCCGAGGGGTCGGCGACTTCGATTGCCAGTTCATGCACGCCTATGTCGGACGTACTGGTTTGCCAGCTTAGTTGCGCGCCGTTCCACGTCGCAGAGGCCGGGCCTTGGGCCAGGCGGTAAACGAGAGGTTCGTTTTCCGGATCGGTGGCCGAGACTGCATAGGTGTACACCTGCCCGGCCCTGACTTGGCTGGCGGGACGACTGGTGATGGAGGGGCCACCGTTGCCGTACACCGGCACCTGAAGTTCGAAGTTCTGCTCGGCCAAGCCGCCGCGCTGGTCGCTGACCTGCACACGCACCCGGAACTTGCCGTTGACCTGGTGGGAGAACTTCCAGGCGATGGCACCGGTGCGCTCGTTCAACGTCATGCCAGCGGGGGCTTGCAGCAGTTCCCATAGCAGGTTGTCGCCGTCAGCATCGCTGGCGGAAGCGGTGTAGGCATAGGCGGCGGGGTAAGCCACATAGATGACGGGCGTAGCCGTGAACACGGGTACGCGGTTGGGCGTGGCCGTGACCCGGATCGTGAAGCTCTGCTTGCCTTGGTTACCGTCGGGGTCGGCTGCTGCGAGGGTGACTGCGGCATTGCCAGTGACGGGAGAAGGCCAGGTGACTTGCCCCGTCGCCGTATCGACGGCCAGCCCCGCAGGGCCGCTCAATACGCTGTAGGAGATGGGGTCGCCGTCCTTGTCGATGGCCTGCGCCTGGTAGGTGTAGGGCTGGCTGGCGGTAGCTGTGACGACCGGCAGGCTGGTGAACTCGGGGAACGCCTGTACCGCCACCACCAGTTGCTGCACGTCACGCGCGCCATGGGGATCCGTGACCTGAATGGTGATGGGATAGGTGCCGGGCTGCGGGTTCGTCCAGGTAATGGCACCGCTTTCGTTGATGGTCAGCCCCACCGCCTGGCTGCCCAGGGTGTACTGCAGCCGCTCTTTTTCGGGGTCGGTGGCCTGAACCTGATGGCTGTAGTTCACGCCTGCGGGTACCTTGGCCGGGAACTGGCTGGTGATCGCAGGCGGCAGGTTGCCATCCACCACATGAATGGCAAATGCCTGGCTCGCCAGCATGCCTTTGCCGTCGGAAACCTGCAGGTTGACGCGGTAGTTGCCCGCCAGGCCGGGCTGCCAGGTGATCTGGCCGGTAGCAGCATCCACAGCCATGCCGACGGGCGCATACAGAAGCCGATAGGCCAGCGTGTCGCCGTCGGCGTCCACCGCCACGGCCTGGTAGGCATACGGCGCGCGCACGTCGCCGGTGCGCTGTGGCGCACTGGTGAAGATAGGCGGGCGGTTCACCGCGTCGCCAACGCTCCAGTGCGCAGGGACGACAGTGGCCACTTCACCGGAACTGCACAGCGCGTGTCCATCCACGTCGAGTGCGTGAACGCGGTAGTAATAGGTTTTCCAGGGTTGAACGGTACGGTCGAGCCATGTGGAATGGCGCGACTGCGTGGTGCCCATGTGCAGGTATGGCCCTTCGAGCGCCTCGGCACGGTAAATGGCGTAGGTGGCCGCGCCGGTGTCGTTCCATGTGAGCTGTGCATTGCCGGGCTTGGAACGCACCTGCAGATCGTGAATGCATGCGCCCTGCGGCGGGATGCTGACCGCGCCGAAGGCGTCGACGTAAACGTAGCCGCCATGGCCTCCGAGAGAACAGTCGGCACCCACGACGCGAACTTGCAACTCATGTCCCAGACTGGTGTCAGGTACGACGAGATCAGCGTCGATAAACGGCGTGGAGACCCACTTCGCCCCTCCCAGGATCGTTGTGTAGAAGATGCGCCCCGGCTGGTTGGCGAAGGCGAAGTCGTAGTAGAGCGTTTCACCCCGTGTGAGGTCTGTCAGTTCCACGAAAAAGTACGGCTGGTCATTGGCGCCATGGCCAGGGTCCTCCAGCACGGCTGCATAGCTGAAGCGCACATGCAGCTTGCCGTCGCCTGGATCGCGGTCGGCCTCGGTAATGACTGCCTTCTGGCTGACTTCGTTGAGGTGCGCACCGTTGTCGTGGTCATTGACCTTGGCCGAAAAGTTGCCTTGGCGCGCAAAGATGAGTTGCGGTGCACGCGGATCAAGCTGGCTGCCCACGAGGGTGACTTTCTCGATCCCGCCCGCATTGATGCGCACGTCGGACACCTGAAACGGCGGGCTGCCGCTCAACCCAGGGTTATAGCCAGAGCGCTTGGCCCAGCCATCAAGGTTCTGCGTCTCGAAGTCACCGTTGACGAAGAGCGCATGCGCATCCACATGCGCCAGCGCCAGCCATGCCAGCATCAGGCCGGGCAATGCGCGCCAGAACCGCGTCCGTCCGCTGCGACCGGCCAGGCCTGCCCACCCCAGCAGCACTACACAGGCCGATGCCAGCAGCACCGCGCCCCGGCCCGTGGCAGGGATCGAATACGCCGCGGCGGCCACGGTAGCGTCGATGCGCGCCGTCGATGTGTTGTTCAACGGGTCGGGATCGTTCACCGTGGACGAAACTGTCGCGGTATTGGACACACTGGCCGTGTTCAGTGCCAGCGTGCCGGTGACTTCCACGCGGGCCGATGCGCCAGCGGGCAAGTCGAGCATCAGGTCGATGAGGGAGCCTGCCCCGGAGCCAGCGGCGCATTGGCCGCCTCCTTCGGGCACGCAGGTCCACGCCACATTCTGGAGGCCCGCGGGAACGGCGTCCGTCAGCCGTGCCTGGGAGACGCTGTCCGGGCCATGGTTGAAGACAGCGAGGTGGAAAACGGCCTTGCCCCCTGCTGACACGGCGGGCGTGGCAGCGGTCTTGCGGAGCTCCAGATCTGCCTGAAGGAGCGGAGGCGGAGGAGGCGGAGGAGGCGGAGGAGGCGGGGGCGGAGGCGGCTCGACGCCCTGGCCAATCACCAAGGAGACCACGCTGGTGTCGTTGTGCGGATTCGTATCGTTCGTGTCCGCATGGGTCGGCGCTACCCGGACGACGTGATCGACCGCAGCTTTCTCGGCGGCCATTCCACGCACCGCAATCAGCAAGCGGCTGCCCGGCACATGGGGCACGCCGCCACGCACGGTGATGCTGTTACCGGCTCCCGAGGCAGTCAGGCATGCGGCAGCGCCTTCGGCTCGGCAAGTCCATTCAACGCCCGTGATTTGAGCGGGCACGGTGCTGGTCATGGTGACCCCCGTACCATCGACCGCCCCCTGGTTCGTCAGGACAATCTGGTATTCGACAGCATCTCCCACAGCCACTGCCGGCTTGGCAATGGTTTGTGCGACGGCATAGTCCACGCCATAGGTGTTCGGCGGTACCGCGCCCTTGAGCAAATAGAAGTGAAGGCTTTTTGCACTGCCGCTGGCAGTGTCCTTCTGCTGGAGGCCCATCGACGGTTCCTCATCCAGGATCAGCCATGCCGTCACCTCTTGGCCCGCCTCCAGCACGCCCGGCACAGCGGACAAGGCTGCGGCGATATCGTCCCCCGGCACAGCAGCGGTAGTGGCGTTGCGCAAATCGCCCACAGCAGCCCGCGACAACAGCGAGCCCGTCCAGTACCCTTGCTCGCCGATTTCCCAGCGATCTGCAGCAATATGGCCGGATGGTGGCGTCAACCCCGCCTGGAGGCCCGCCTCATTGAAATAAGTATTGGTAGAGGCTGCCAGATCGACATCAATGAAAGCCGTCAAGCGCAAATCGCTGACGGGGGCGTTGGAGGCATTGCGCAAATGCCATTTCCATTCGATACGCCGAGCCGACGCAATGGTTTTCTCGAAATGAACAACTTCGATGGAGGATGCGGCAGAGGTTGCCGAAGTGATGGACTCTCTTCTGTCTTCATACACCATGGAGCCATGACTGGCAAACAGACTCGCCCGCTCAACCGTGAAATCCATTGCCATGGCGAAATTCGCTTGCATCAGCAAGGATGACAAGACAAGGGACATGAAGCCCCGCAAAGCAAACATTCGGAATGGAGTAATGTCCTTATCGCAGCACATTCTCCCGACACCCATTGCCATGGCGCCCTCTCAAAAAATTTTTCTTTTGAGATTCTCCCCGGGCAAATTACCTATTCAACCAAATAGTTACATATTGGATTGTTTTTTTCTATTTCTTTCCAGTTGCCATTTCGGCAGCCCAGCACCAGGCCATAAGGGCATACATCCCCGCCCCCAGCACCAACGCCCCCGCCGCCACCCCCAGTGCCCAGTCGAAACCCTGCGCCTGCGACGGCGCGCGCGCCAGCAGCCACGCCACCAGGGGCGGCCCCACGATCTGGCCAATGCCGTAGAGCGCCGTGAGCAGCCCGGTGAACCCGGCGCCGGCCTGCGGCCACTGGTGGCGCGCTTCCTGCAGGGCGAAGAAGGTGATGGCCGTGAACGGCAGGCCCAGCAGCAGGCTGCCCAGCGCGAACCCCGCGCGCCCCGGCCACAGCAGGCCCAGGGCAATCGCCACGGCCTGCAAAACGTAGGCCCAGGCCAGCAGCACGCGCCTGTCGCGCGTGGGCGAGATGCGCGTGGACAGCAGCGCCCCCAGCGCCACCCCGGCGCCAAAAATCGGCCAGAACAGGTCCGGCCAGGCCGAGCCCGCGGGCAGCGCGACGCGGGCGATCACGGGCAGGAAGGTGGCCGTCACGATGTAGCCCAGGCCCGCCAGGCCGTAGGCCACGGCCAGCAGCGTGCGCTCCGGCGCGCTGCAGGGCGGCGGCGCCTCGGCCTGCGCGGCCATCGCCGGGCCCGCGCCGTGCGGCCCCGGCTGCGGCGCGAACGTGCGCCACACGCCCGCGCCGAGCACGCACGCCAGCAGCGCGAACACGGCCCACCCCGCCGCCGCGCTCCACTGCGCCGCCACCATGGCACTGGCCGACAGGCCAGTAAGCGCAATGCCCAGCCCCGGCCCGCAGAACACCAGCCCCCCCACCGCGGGCGCGCGCAGTTGCGCCAGGCGCGCCATGCACCAGTTGACGGTGCCCAGGAACACCAGCGCGCTGGTGATGCCCGCCAGCAGCCGCAGCGCGGGCCAGCCCGCCGGCCAGGGCAGCGCCAGGCCCGCCGTCAGCAGCGCTGTGGCGACCAGCCCGGCACGCACCAGCCAGGCGTTCAGCGTGGTGATGTCGCGCCCGCTGCCCAGGCGGCGCAGCAGCCACGGCAAGGCCATGTACAGCAGCGCGCCGGCCAGGTAGCCCGCGTAATTGGCCGTGGCCAGCCAACTGCCCTGGGGAATGTCCACCACGCCGTCGTGCAGCATCATGGGCAGCAGCGGGGTGAAGGCGAAGCGGCCGATGCCCATGGCCGACGCCAGGGCCGCCATGCCGGCGAACGCGATGGCCAACGGCGTGACGCTGCGGGGAGAAGAAGGGGCGGAGGCCATTGAAAGGGGCTGGCGCCGAGCTTGCCAGGCGGTAGGGGGAGGTTTAACATCTTATCAAGAGATTGAATTTTATATATTCATATTTTAAAAAGATGAAACTTCCTCCGATGGACCTGACCGCGCTGGACATCTTCCGCACCGTGGCGGCCGAGGGCAGCGTCACCCGGGCGGCAGAGCGGCTGCAGCGCGCGCAGTCCAACGTGACGACGCGCGTGCGCCAGCTTGAGGCCGAGCTGGGCGTGGCGCTGTTCCTGCGCGAAGGCAAGCGCATGGCGCTGACGCCCGAGGGCCTGGTGCTGCTGGACTACGCCCACCGCCTGCTGGCTCTGGCCGAAGAGGCCCGCCAGGCGCTGCACCCGGGCCAGCCCGCAGGGCGGCTGCGCCTGGGCTCGATGGAAAGCACGGCCGCCAGCCGCCTGCCCGCGCCCCTGGCGCGCCTGCATGGGCAGTGGCCCAACATTGCGCTGGAGCTGTGCACGGGCGCCAGCCAGGTGCTGCTGGACAGGCTGCGCGCCCACGCGCTCGATGCCGTGCTGGTGGCCTGCGCGCCCGGGCAGCCGCCCGATGCGGCGCTGGACACCGTGCCCGTCTTCACCGAAGAGCTGCTGCTGGTGCTGCCCGCGGGCCACCCGCCGGTGCAGGGCCCGCAGGACGTGCGGCCCGGCACGCTCGCCGCCTTCGAGCCCGGCTGCACCTACAGGCGCCTGGCCGAGGACTGGCTGGCCCCGCGCGCCCAGCCCCTGCGCCTGCTGGAGCTGGGCTCGTACCACGCCATCCTGGCGTGCGTGGCGGCGGGCACCTGCGTGGGCGTGGTGCCACGCTCGGTGCTGGCGCTCGCGCCGCTGCCGCAGCCCCTGGGCCAGCACCTGCTGGCCCGTATCGACACGCTGCTGGCCTGGCGCCGCGGCTACCGCTCGGCGGCGCTCGACGCGCTGCGCGACACCCTTCTTCTTTCCTGACCTTTCATCCCAGGCACTTTCCCATGTCCAAACCCTCCCTGCTCGCGGCGCGCGGTGTGCGCCTGCCCATCGTCCAAGGCCCCATGGCGGGCGCCGACACGGCGCGCCTGGCCACCGCCGTCTCCCAGGCTGGCGGCCTGGGCATGCTGGGCTGCGGCATGCGCTCGCCCGCCGCCATGCGCGAAGCCGCGGCCGAGGTGCGGCGCCTCACGGCGCAGCCGTTCGGCATCAACCTGTTCGTGCAGCAAACGCCCGCGCCCGACCCGGCCGCCGTGGCCCAGGCGCTGGAGCGGCTGGCGCCGCTGTACGCCCAATGGGGCCTGCAGCCCGGCGTGCCCGCCCGCTGGTGCGAGGACTTCGCCGCGCAGTTCGAGACCCTGCTGGAACTGCGCCCGGCCTTCGCCAGCTTCACCTTCGGCATCCTGGAGGCCGCGCAGGTGCAGCGCCTGCACGCGGCGGGCTGCACCGTGATCGGCACGGCCACCACGGTACAGGAGGCCCTGGCCTGGGCCGACGTGGGGGCGGATGCGGTCTGCGCCTCGGGGCTGGAGGCCGGCGGGCACCGGGGCACCTTCCTCGGCGACTTCACGGCCGCGCAGGTGGGCACCCTGGCGCTGGTGCCGCAGTGCGTCGATGCGCTGGCGCCCCGGGACGTGGCGGTGATCGCGGCGGGCGGCATCATGGATGGGCGCGGCATCGCCGCCGCCCAGGCCCTGGGCGCGCAGGCGGTGCAGATGGGCACGGCCTTCCTGGCGTGCCCCGAGTCGGGCATAGGCCCGGCCTACCGCGCCGCCCTGGCGCGGGCAGACGCCACGCAAACGCGCATCACCCGGTCCTTCTCGGGCCGCCCGGCGCGCGGCATCGCCAACGCGATGATGGCGCAGCTGCAGCCGCTGGAGGACGCCTGGCCGGCCTACCCCGTGCACAACGCGCTGATGGGCCCGGTGCGCCGCGCCGCCGCCGAGGCGGACGACGGCGATTACCTGGCCCTGTGGGCCGGCCAGGGCGTGGCGGCCGCGCGCGCCCTGCCTGCAGCCACCTTGGTGCAGGAACTGGCCCGTGAATGGCAGGCGGCACGCGAACGAATGGCGGCCTGAGACACACGAGGCACATGCGCAGGCCCTATAGTCGGCGCCCATGCTGCATGTGATAGCAAACACCCGTTTCTTTCTCACCGCTTTCGTGATGGAGCGCCTTCAAGGCGCCGAGGGGGTGCGGGTGCTGCCGCACGGCAGCCACGACCGGGGCCTGACCCATTCGCTGGCCAAGTTCGCCGAGGCCAGCCTGCCTTGGGCGGGGCTGCGCTCGCGTGCGTTCGCGGCCGGCTACCTGGCCCAGTTGCGCGCCATCGAGCCAACGGACAGCGTGCTGGTCTTCGGCGTGGAGAACATCAAGGAGCTGCGCATCCTGCGCCGCCACATCCGCGCGCGACGGCGCACCCTGTTCACCTGGAACCCCGTGCGCGACTACCAGCAGAACCCGCTGCTGCGCCTGGTGCACATCCGGGCCCTGAAAGGGCTCGGCATGGAGGTCGTCACCTTCGACCCCGAGGACGCGCAGCGCCACGGGCTGCGCCTGGTCGACCAGGTGTACCGGGACGTTTCCCCGTACCTGGAGGGCGACGTGACGCAGGACATCGACCTGTACTTCGTGGGCCAGGACAAGGGGCGCATGCCCACGCTGGCGCGCCTGCACGCGGCGGCGCGCCAGGCCGGGCTGCGGGTGCACTTCCACATCACGCCCGACCGGCAGCGCGCCTACACGGCGCAGGAAAGGGCGCTGCTGACCCCGGCGCCCCTGCCCTACGCCGAGAACCTGGCGTGGGTGCGCCGCGCGCGCTGCCTGCTGGAGGTGGTGCAGCCGCACCAGAGCGGGCCCACGGTGCGCAGCCTGGAAGCGGCTTTTTTCGGCAAGAAGCTGCTGACCACCCGCGCCGCGGCGGTGCGGGACGACCTCTACACCCCCGGGCGCGTTTTCGTCGATGGCCACGATGCGCCGGACCGCCTTGGCGCCTTCATGCAGGCCCCGCACCCGCCCATTCCCCAGGCGCTGCTGGCGCGGCACGACATGCTGCACTGGCACCGGCAGTTCATCTAAACCACTGCGGGGGTAGGCTGCGCACCGCGGCCACCGAAGTGCGCCTGCGCGCACAGCCACAGCAGCAGCATGATGAAGAAATGGCTCTCGCGCCCGCTGAACAGGGGGGAGTTGATGAGGCTGTCCACGGCGAAAATCAGGGAGAAGGCCCACAGCAGGGGACGGTCCAGCGCCGCCGCGCGCGCACTGGCGCGCGCGGGCGCGCTCACCAGCAGCAGGAACAGCGCCAGCCCCAGCACGCCGTTCTCCATCCAGAAGAACAGGTACTGGTTGTGCGGATGCCAGCCGCCGAACCAGCACCAGCCCTCTTGCGTGACACGCTGGCACCAGACGCTGTGGTAGCTGCCCGTGCCCCAGCCCTGCAAAGGCTTTTCCTCGATCAGCAGCGCGGTGTGCTTCCAGAAATTGACGCGCCCGCCGATGCTGGTGATTTCCATGCTGCTGCTCTGCGCCGCCTCGTTCAGCCCGAGGGCGATGCGGTCACGCACGGTTTGCGAAGTCGCCAGCACGCCGCCGATGGCCAGCGCCATGCTGCCCAGCACCACCCAGCGCGCACGCCCGCGCAGCGCCAGGAAGACATAGCCTGCCGCCGCCACGCAGAGCAGCAGGTAGCCCGTGCGCCCCTGGGAAAGCTGGGTCACCGCCACCGCCGCCAGCGCGGCCGCCAGCCACCAGGCCCAGCGGCGCCGGCCCTGTGCCGACTGCCCGCGCGCGATGGCCGCCGTGGCGAAGAAGACCATCATGATGTTCTGCGTGATGTAGTCGCCCACCACGGTATGGTCCCCGCCCCAGCCCTGGTTCTGGGTGACGGACCAGGGCAACTGCCAGAACACGTTGGCGTAGACCGACGCCAGGATGAACCCCATGGCAGCCATGAAGGCGTTCAGGCACCGCGTGCGCCACGCGGCCTGCGCCAGCAGGGGCAGCAGGGCGGGAAGCAGCAGGAGCTTGCCGTACTTGCTCAGATGCATGCCGATATCCGCGCCGGGCGCCGGACTGTAGAGCGCGCCCACGAGCACCACCGCGTACAGGCCCAGCGCCCACCAGACCACCGGCATGCCGCGCACCGCCTGCCAGCGCGCGCGGTAGCCCCCCGCCGCCAGAGACAGCAGGAAAGCCAGCGCGATGGCCACGTTGCCGGGCGCGAAAGCCACGGGGAACAACAGGAACGCGGCGACCAGGCTCCATTGGGCCGCCAGCAGAAGGCGCGGCTGAATCCGCTTCAAGAACAAATCGATCCCCTTTTTCTGTCCATACAATGGCGCGCACCTCCGCGGCCCGCGCCCTTGTCCTTCGACCCCGTCCCATGCACCCACTGCCCGTGATCCACACCATGTACTGGGACAACATCCCGGCGGACATTCTGGAACAGCAACGGGCCGTCTTCGCCCATCTGGACCTGCCACTGCAGCAGGAACGCGCGCACCAGCAGCCGCATGGCCGCTGGATGACCGAGGTGCTGGAGCGCCACGGCAGCGACGATGTCGTGATTTTCTGCGATATCGATGCCTTCCCCCTGCACCGCCAGGCCTGTCTCGGGGCCATTGCCCAGGCGCAGGCCGGCGCCCTGTTCGGCCTGGCCCAGTTTTCCAACCACAAGCCGGGCAACCAGGTCTATGCCGGCCCCATGTTCATGGCCTTGCGCAAGGGGCTGTGGGAGGCGCTGGGCAAGCCCGACCTGCAAACCAGCAAGCAGCACGACGCGGCCGAGGTGCTGAGCGCGCTGGCGCGCGCGCGCGGCATCGCCCTGGCCATGCCGGCCCCCACGGCGACCCTGATACCCAAGTGGGCCCTGGGCCATGAAGGCGTGTTCGGCATTGGCACGTTCTACGGCCAGCGCGACTTTTTCCATCTGTTCGAGTCGCGCAAGCCGGCCTACGGCGCCCTGCTCGCTGCCGTGGCGGCCGACGTGACGCAGGACCGCCCGCTGAACTTCGCGCACTACCTCGCGCTGGCGCAGCGCCTGGGCGACGATGCCCCCGCACCCCGGCGCCGCTGGTGGAGGCTGTGAATGCTGCCCCTGGTCTTCATCAACCTCGACAAGGACAGCGAACGCCGCGCCCGCATCGAGGCCCAGCTCGCCCGCCTGGGCCTGCCGGGGGAGCGCCTGCCCGCCGTGTGGTGGAAGCACCTGCCGCAGGCCGCGCAAGGCCCGCTGTACAGCCCGGAGCGCAACCGCAGCCAGTACTACCAGCCGCTGGTCGATGGCGAGAAGGGCTGCTATGCCAGCCACATCCAGGCATGGCGCCAGCTGCTGGCCAGTGACGCCCCGGCCCTGGTCGTGCTGGAGGACGACGTGGTGCTGGAAGAAGCCTTTGCCCCGGTGGTGCAGGCCATCGTCGCGCTGGAGGGCGATTGGGACATGGTCAAGCTCATGGGCCGCCCCGCGGGCGAGAAAATCCGCGCCGCCAGGCCCCTGACTCCCACGCACCGGCTGATCCAGTACCGGCGCGTGCCGAGCTTCACCGCGGGCTACGTGGTGAGCCGCGCGGGCGCGCGCAAGCTGCTCGACAGCCGGGTACCGTTTGGCCGCCCGATCGACATCGACCTGCGCTTCTGGTGGGAAAACGGCCTGCGCATCCTCGGGGTGCAGCCCCCCGTGGTGCGGCTGGACGTGACCAGCCAGGACAGCACCATCGCCGGGCGCGGCACGCCCGCCCGCTGGGCCACGCGCTGGCGCAAGCTGGCCATGAAGGCGCGCCTGACCTGGGGCAATGCACGCCACCTGCGCACGCAAAAAGGCCTGTAGCAAGGACTACAGGCCAAAACCGGCGCAAAGGCTTACGCAGCAAGCGCTAGCAGCTATCAAAACAGGAGAAGCCCGGGGCGATCCCCGGGCACGGGCTCAGTGCCCGCCCTTGACCACCTCGCCCGCCTTCAGGCGGTACACGGTGCCGCAGTACGGGCACTTGCCCTCGCCGTGGTGCGCCACGTCGATGTAGACCTTCGGGTGGGTGTTCCACAGCTTCATGTCGGCCTTGGGGTTGGGGCAATAGACACCGCCATTGCCGTTGAGGTCCTTGGCGAGCAATTCGACGACAGCTTGCGTCATGGTGGTCAAACCTTGGTGAGCCAGTGGGCGTATTGGGGATTGCGTCCGTTCACGATGTCGAAGAACGCGTTCTGAATTTTCTCGGTGACCGGGCCGCGGCTGCCGGCGCCGATCTCGATGCGGTCGAGCTCGCGGATCGGCGTGACCTCGGCGGCCGTGCCGGTGAAGAAGGCTTCGTCGGCGATGTACACCTCGTCGCGCGTGATGCGCTTTTGCACGATCTCCAGGCCCAGGTCCTTGGCGATGTGGAAGATGGTGTTGCGCGTGATGCCGTTGAGCGCGCCGGCCGACAGGTCGGGCGTGTAGACCACGCCGTTCTTCACGACGAAGATGTTCTCGCCCGCGCCTTCGGAGACGAAACCGGCCGCATCGAGCAGCAGGGCCTCGTCGTAGCCGTCGTCCGTGGCTTCCATGTTGGCCAGGATGGAGTTGCTGTAGTTGCTCACCGCCTTGGCCTGCGTCATCGTGATGTTGACGTGGTGGCGCGTGTAGCTGCTGGTCTTGACGCGGATGCCGCGCTTGAGGCCTTCCTCGCCCAGGTACGCGCCCCAGGCCCAGGCCGCCACCATGGCGTGGATGGTGTTGCCCTTGGGCGAGACGCCCAGCTTCTTGTCGCCTATCCACACCAGCGGGCGCAGGTAGCAACTCTCGAGCTTGTTGGCCTTGACCACGTCGAGCTGGGCCTGGTTCAGCTGCTCGGGCGTGAAGGGCAGCTTCATGCGCAGGATCTTGGCGCTGTTGAACAGGCGCTCCGTGTGCTCCTGCAGGCGGAAGATGGCCGTGCCGCCGGCGGTGTTGTAGGCGCGCACGCCTTCGAAGGCGCCGCAGCCATAGTGCAGCGTGTGGGTCAGCACGTGGATCTTGGCATCGCGCCAATCGACCATCTGGCCATCCATCCAGATCTTGCCGTCACGATCGGCCATCGAGGGAACTACGGGGCTCATGGGAATCCTTTGAAGGGTTTGCGGCACGCTGCCGCAAAGACCGCGATTTTACGATTCGCCAGCCTGCCCATCCGCCAAAGGCGCTGGACGCACCAGCTTCCAGCGCACCAGGCAGCCGCCGGCGAACTCGCACGTCACATGCGAGCCGGTGCCATCGGTCCAGCGATAGACCTCGGGCTGCAGCCCTTCGGCGGAGCGCGCTTCACCGAGCGCGCGCGCCAGGGCGACCACGTGCATCAGGTTCACGCCAGACTTCAGCCTGGCGTTGAGCATCACCGCGCTGCCCACGTGGCCGATGGGGCTGCGCGCGGCGCGCGTCATCACATGCACGAGACGCGTGAAATGCAGCAACCCCCACATGACCAGGCCGCCGCCCGCGGCAAGGAGGCCTGGCGGTCCGTAGGCGTGCCACGCGACGGCGGCGAGCAGCACGATGCCCAGGAGCGTGGCGATGTTGCGCAGAGTCATGGTGCGCCATTGTCGGGGAACGTGTCCCGGCGGGCCGTTCCACGGATCAGGGAACGTATCCCGCGCTCAGGCGCACCAGCGCCGGTATGGCCGCCTTCAGGCTCGCCCGGTCGGATGCGCTCATGCCGGCAAGCTTCTGGATCAGATAGCGGTAGCGCAGGTGCAGCACCCGTTCCAGGAACGCGCTCCCCGCAGGCGTGATGGCCAAACCGACGCGGCGCCGGTCCGGGTGGGGTGCGTCGTCGCGCATGATCAGCCCCGCCTCGCTCAGTTCGCGCAGGTGCACGTTCATCGAGGAGGGCCGCATGCGCTCGCGCGCGGCCAGCTCGCTGACGCCGATGCCCGGCTGCGCGCGGATCTGGAACAGCAGCGTGACGTGCAACGCCGGCGTCTGAAGGTGCTCCGCTTCCGAGCGCAGTTGCCGCCACAGCCTGATGATGGGCGAGTGCAGGATATTGGCGAGCGCGATCAGTTCGGCCTCGCTGTCCACGGAGGCCGGCTCCTCTTCAGGAAGCTGGAAGGGCGGGGGCTCGGTGGCCCATGCGGCAGGACGGGTCACTCTGCCTGGCTCACGATGCCCAGCTTGGAGAGCCCCTGGCGCTGCGCTGCCGCCAGCACCATCGCAACATGCTTGTAGGCAGCGTGCCGGTCCGGGCGGATGTGCAGCTCCGGCACCGCCGCCAGACCGGCCACCGCGTGCAGCCGGCCCTGGAGTTCGCCCGCGTCGGCCACGGCCTCGCCATTCCAGCGCAGGGCGCCATCGGCGCCGATTTGCAGTTGGACGGCCTCGGGCACCACCCGGGGCGGCTCGGCGGCGGGCGTCGGCAGGTTCAGGTTCACGCTGTCGAGCTGCATCGGAATGGTGATGATCAGCATGATGAGCAACACCAGCATCACGTCGATCAGCGGCGTGGTGTTGATGTCCACGAGGACCTGGGCATCGCCGGCATCGGCCGGCCTGGGAGGCAGAGGCATGGGACTCTCAAGTGCCGCGCGGCGGCGGCTCGGTGATGAAGCTGACGGTGTGGATGCCGGCACGCTGGCTGGCGTGCACCACCCTCTCGATGAATTCGTAGCGCGCGTCCTGGTCGCCCCGGATCTGGATCTCGGGCTGCGGCACCTGGGCGGATACCTGCTTGAGCCGCTCCAGCAGCGCTGCCTCGCCGGACAGGCGGCCGGCATTCCAGAACAGGCCGCCAGCGCTGTCCACGCCGATGCTCACGGTGTCGGGCCGGGACTGCCGCGGCACGGCTTTCTCTTGCGGCAACGCTACGGCCACGGACTGCGTGGCCACGGGGATGGTGATGAGAAAGATGATCAGCAGCACCAGCATCACGTCCACCAGGGGCGTGGTGTTGATGGCCGAAACCACTTCGTCAGGCCCGCCGTCGCCGGCGCCGATCTGCATGGCCATGGGAACTCCTCCTGGCACCGTGTCAGCGTGCCGGCATGGCCAGCAGGGCCGAATGCAGCGTGGAGCCGAAGGCGCGGATGCCGTCCAGCGCCACCTTGTTGCGCCGCACCAGCCAGTTGTAGCCCAGCACGGCCGGCACGGCCACGCCCAGGCCGATGGCAGTCATGATCAGCGCCTCCCCCACCGGCCCCGCCACCTTGTCGATGGACGCCTGCCCCGACAGGCCGATGGCCGTGAGCGCATGGTAGATGCCCCATACCGTGCCGAACAGGCCTACGAACGGTGCCGTGGACCCCACGGTGGCCAGGAAGGCCAGGCCGCCTTGCAGCCGGTTCTGCACATGCTCTATGGGTTGCTGGATGGATAGCGCCAGCCAGTCGTTGAAGTCGATGTGCGCGCCCACGGCGCCGTGCTTTTCCACCGAGCCCAGGCCGGTCTCGGCGATGTAGCGGAACGGGCTGGCGGCCGGCAGGGCCGCGATGCCCTCGTTCACCTGCGACGCGCTCCAGAGCCTTGCACTGGCGCGCGCATGGCGCCGCAGCCGGGCTTGCTCGATAAGCTTGCCCAGGATGACGTACCAACTGCCCAGCGACATGAGGGCCAGGATCAGCAGCGTGCCCTTGGCCACCGCGTCGCTACCCTCCCAGAGGGCGCGCACGCCGTAAGGGTTGGCTGCTGCTGCATCAGGGACTTGCGCCAGGACCGCGGCACTGGAGAACAACAGGACCAGGCCCGTGGCCAGGGAACGGGCACCGATGGAAGGACGGGAAAGGGGGGGCATGGAAATACTCCGTTTCATGGCGAGCCGGTGGCTCATTGCATCTGGAAGCTGTAGGAAACCTGCACGCGCACCGGCCGCCCCTGGCTTTCGCAGTGGAACTTGCGCGTGGCCTCGATGGCGGCGGAAGCCAGAATGCCGTTGGCCTGGCCCAGCACCTGGATGTCCTCGATCACGCCCGAGGCGGCCACGAGGAACTCGACCAGCACATCGCCGGTGATGTTGCGCCGCTGCGCGACGGCCGGATAGCGCGTGCTGGCGCGCACCTGGGCCGAGTTCGGGCACACGACGCCCGCGCTGAGCACGGCGGGCGGCGATGGCGCAGCCGCAGGCGGCGGCGGGGCCGTGGGGGCCGCAGGAGCGGGCGGCGCCTGCACGGGCGCAGCCGCCACCGTGTCCACCACGGGTGCGGGCGCCACGGCCACTTCGGGCGGCGGCGCATAAAGAGGCGGCGGCGGGGTGCGCGCGGGCTGGCGGACGATGTCCCGCCTGGGCGGCGGCGGTGGCGGGGGAGGCGCCTTGACTTCCTGGATGAGGCGCGTCTGCACCGGGTTCAGGACGGCCTGCACGCTCTCGCGCGACAGGCCGTTGGCGAGCAGGTAGAACGCGCCGACATGCAGGCCGATGATCGTGGCGAGGCCCGCCAGGCGTCGGGAAGGGGGGGCAGATGGCAGGGCGTGGCTCATGGATGTATGCGGCTGTGCGCCTTTCGGCTCTCGCGGTCCGGGCAGCGAATCGTATTTTTCGCGCGGTGCTTCCACAACGAAATTGAACGGATAAGGTAAGTACGAAATCAAGGAACCGCCTCCGCCATCACGGGCTCGCCACCCTGCGCATAGGCCGCATACAGCGCCGCATAGGCGCCGTGGCGCGCCAGCAGCTCCTCGTGGCGGCCCAGCTCGGCGACGCGGCCGTGTTCGATGACGGCGATGCGGTCCGCATGCCGCACGGTGGAGAGCCGGTGCGCGATCACGATCGCGGTGCGGCCTTCGCACAGGCGGCGCAGCGCCTTCTGGATGCGCTGCTCGGTCTGCACGTCCACGGCCGAGGTGGCCTCGTCCAGGACCAGCACGGCGGGATTCGCCAGGAAGGCGCGTACCAGGCACACCAGTTGCCGCTGGCCGTGGCTCAGGTGCCGGCCCAGCGGGCCGACCTCGGTGTGGTAGCCGTGCGGCAGACGCCGCAGCACCTCGTCGGCGCCCAGCGACCGGGCGGCGTCGATCAGCTCCTCCTCGGTGGCTGCCGGGGCGGCCAGGCGCAGGTTGTCCAGCACGCTGCCGCTGAACACCACGTTGTCCTGCAGCACCACGCCCACATGCCGGCGCAAGTCCTGCTGGCGCAGCGCGCGCACGTCCACGCCATCGAGCAGCACGGCGCCCTCACCCACCTCGTAGAAGCGCGCGAGCAACTGCACCAGCGTGCTCTTGCCGTGGCCGGTGCGGCCCACGATGGCCAGCGTCTCGCCGGCCGGCACCTGCAGGTCGATGTCCTGCAGTACCGGGCGCGGGCGCCGCGGGTCGTAGGCAAACCCCACGCCGCGGAACGCCACCACGCCCTGCGCCGCAGGCAGGCGCTGCGCACCGGGCGCGTCCACGATCTCGGGGCGCGTGTCCAGCAGCAGGAAGATGCGCTGCGCGCTGGCCGACCCGGTGGCGTAGCGCTCGAACAGGTCGCTGAGCTCCTGCAGCGGGCCGAGGAACAGCATCACGTAGAACAGGCTTTCGATCATCTGCCCCGCCGTGAGCGTGTCCAGGGCCAGCCCGCGCGCCCCGGCGAACAGCAGCATGGCCATGCCGGCGCTGGTCAGCACGGCCGTGAACGGCAGGAACCAGCCCGAACGGATGCCGTTGCGGATGAGCGACCAACTGAAGTCCCACAGCAGCACGCGGTAGCGTGCGCGGTTGGCTTCCTCCTGCCCGGTCTGCTGCAGCACCTGCACGCCCGACACCGTCTCCACCAGGTGCGCGGTGAAGCGGCTGCGGTTCTCCGCAATGCGCGCCCAGCTCGACTGCGAACTGCGCTTGAAGGCCCACATGGCCAGCAACAGCAGCGGCACGATAGCCAGCAGGCTCAGGAACAGCGAGGGCGCGATGCGCCACAGCAGTACCGCCGCCAGGCCGCAGCGCAGCAGGGCCGAGAGCAGCTCCGGCGGGCCCTGGATCAGCAGCGGCTCCAGCGCGTCCACGTCGCGGTCGGCGCGCGAGATGATGCGCCCGGCCTTCGTGCGGTCGAAGTAGCGCAGGCTCAGCGACTGCACGTGCGCGAACACCTGCACCCGCAGCGCATTCAGCACCGCGATGGCGGCCTTGCCCCCCACGTACTGGGACGCGCCCGCGAACAGGAACCGCGCCACCCAGCTCAACGCCAGGCCCAGGGACAGCCAGCCGACCAGGCCCGCGTCCACGGCCCAGCCGCCCGCCTCCCGGGGCAGCAGGCCCCGGTCCACCAGCACGCGCACGAACCAGGGCCGCGCGAACATCGCGCCCACCAGCAGCACCTCGAAGCAGGCCACCAGCGCGATCTCGCGGCGCACGGGCCGCAGCAGCGGCAGCAGCCGGTCCACGATGATCGCGTTGAGCGGCCGCTGGGCCAGAGCCTCTTCGATCTCGATGTCGCTCATCGCCTTGCGCGGCAGCCCGCGCCCGCCCTGGGCGCGGTTACCGGGCGCCATGGTCCAGCCCCATCAGTTGGCGGTAGCCCTCGTGCCGCGCCGCCAGCGCCTCGTGCGTGCCATTGGCTACGACGCGCCCGCCGGCCAGCATCACCACCCGGTCGGCCTGCAGCACCGTGGACAGCTTGCTGGCCACCAGCACGATGGTGGGCGCCCCCTCCGTGCGGCGGATGCCGTCGAGGATGCGCCGCTCGGTCACGGCATCCAGCGCGCTGGTGGCGTCGTCCAGCACCAGCAGGTCGGGCCGGGCCAGCAGCGCGCGCGCCAGGCTCAGGCGCTGGCGCTGCCCGCCCGACAGGGTGACGCCCCGGTCGCCCAGCAGCGTGTCGAACCCCTCGGGCAACTGTTCCAGCAAATCGTCCAGCGCCGCGCGGTGCAAGGCCGTGCGCAACTGTGCGTCGCTGGCGTCGGGCGCCGCCATGCGCAGGTTCGCGCCCAGGGTGTCGGAGAACAGGAAGGTCTCCTGCGTGACCAGATGCACCCGCTGGCGCAGCCGGGGCAGATCGAGCATGCGCACGTCCAGCCATTCGGTGCCCCCCGCCGTCCCGAGCCGCACGCTGCCGCGCTCCGCGTCGAGAAAACGCGGCAGCAGCGCCGCCAGCGTGCTCTTGCCGGAGCCGGTACCGCCCACCACGGCCACGAACTCGCCGGGCGCCACGGCCAGCGAACAGTCCTCCAGCACCGCGGCGCCGCCCGCCACCAGCGACAGCCCCACGCCGTCGAGCCGCACGCCCAGGGGGCCTGCCGGCAGCACGCCCGCGCCGCTCACGATGGCGGGCTGCGCATCCAGCATCTCCCAGATGCGCCCGGCCGACGAGCGGGCATCGGCGAACGCCTGCATCACGCGGCCGATGCCCTCGATACGGAACACGAGCGTGGTGGCGATCAGCAGCGACGCGGTCAGCTCGCCCAGGCCCATGCGCCCCTGCCCCACCAGCCAGGCGCCGTAGGCCAGGATCCACACGTGCGCCATGGCCACGACGACCTGCGGCACGGGGATGCGGGTGCTGGCGTACCACAACGCGGCGCGGGCCTGCGCCGCGAACACGCCGACCTGCGCCGAGAAGGCGCCGATGCGGCGGGCCTCCAGGCCGAAGGACTTGATGACCCGCACACCGCTGATGCCTTCGCTCAGGTCCTGGTTCACGCGGTCATAGGCCTCGCCCACGGCGCGGTCCAGCTCCACCAGCCGCCCCGTCTGCTGGATGAACAGCGCGATGCCCACGAGCGTGAGGCCCAGGGCCACCACGCCCAGCCACGGGTCGTACCAGCACAGCAGGCCCACGGCGGCGAGCACCACGAACACCGTGTCCACCACCTGGCGCCAGAACGTGATGAAGGCGTCGCGCACCTTGTCGGCGTCGCGCGTCGTGCGCGTGACCATCTCTCCCATGCCGTGGCGCAGGTGGTATCCGAGGTGCAGGCGCTGCACCTGCACCAGGATCATCTCGCGCAAGGTGAGCATCAGGCGCTGGCCGATGGTCTGCGCGAGGACGTTCGTGCCGTACTGCAGCACGCCGCGCGCCGCCGCCACGCCGACGATGACCAGCACCCAGTGCCACAGGCCGTGGCCCGGGCCGCCGTAGTCGAGGCCACCGCCCGCCAGGACCGTCACCGCCTGCCCGCTGGCCACGTCGTTCACCGCGCGGCCCACCAGCCACTGCTGCCAGGACAGGCTCAGGTTCAGCACGGCGAACAGCGCCACGGTGGCGAGGAAGAGCAGGGGCGTGCGGCGGTACAGGGCCAGACAGCGCAGCAGGGGACTTCGTTGGAGCATGGAAGAAAGCAAGGAAATGGAGAGGAGGGACGCCGCAAGCCGGGGATGCGCTACGGCACCGCCTGGGCCGCCGTGTCCCACCAGGTGCGCATGAGCCATTCGTAGGGGCTGTAGTACCGGGGCAGGGTCGCTGGATAGGCCAGGCGCGTGTTGTAGGCCAGCCGGTGCTCGAAGGAGTAGCGCTCGGGCACTACGTAGTAGCCGTGCATGAGGATGCGGTCCAGCGCGCCGGCGGCGGCCTTGAGCTCCCGCTGCGTGGTGGCGGCCATGATGCGGGCGATCAGGGCGTCCACCGCCGGCGACTTCACGCCGATGATGTTCTCGGAGCCCTTGCGGTCCGCGTCCGCGCTGTTGAGCTTGCGGTGCAGCTCGGCGCCGGGGCTGCGCGATTCGCGGAAGCTGATCATGGTCAGGTCGTAGTCGAACTCCTGCATGCGCTTGCGCGATGTGGCGGCATCGCCCACCGAGCGGCGCACGCGTACGCCCATGCGTTCGATGTTGCGCAGGAAGGTCTCGATGCGCGGCAGCGGAACCCCTTCGGTCATCTGCACGTCCAGCGTGAAGGGTTCGCCGCGCGCGTTGCGCAGCGCGCCGTCCCGCCACACCCAGCCCGCCTCGCGGAACAGGCGCTGCGCCTCGACCAGGCTGTCGCGGTAGCTGCGCGGCGGATCGGTATCGGGCATCTCGACCATGGGGCCGAAAACGGCCGGGTCGAGCTGGCCGCGCCACGGCTCCAGCAGGGCCAGTTCGTCAGGCGTGGGCAGGCCCCGTGCGGCCAGGTCGCTGTTGGAGAAGTAGCTGTAGGGCCGCTTGTACTCGTTGTAGAAAATGTTGCGGTTGACCCACTGGAAGTCCAGCGCCAGGAACAGTGCATGGCGCACGCGCACGTCCCTGAACTTCTCGCGCCGCACGTTGAAGACATAGCCGTTCATGCCCGGCACGTTCTGGTGGGGAAAGAGCTTCTTCACCAGCTCGCCGCTGTCGAAGCGCGCCCCGGTATAGATGCAGCACCAACTGCGCGCCTTGCCTTCGTTGATGGCGTCGAACTCGCCGGCCTTGAACGCCTGCACCTGCAGCTCGTAGTCGCGGTAGAGCTTGAAGACGATGCGGTCGAAGTTGTAGGTGCCCCTGCGCGTGGGAATGGCGTCGCCCCAGTAATCCGGGTTACGTCGGTAGCGGATGTTGTTGCGCGTGTAGTCCACGCGGTCCACCACGTAGGGCCCGCTGGCCACCGGCGCCACGGTCTGCAGTTCGTCGAACGGGATCGTGGTTCCATCGGCCCGGCGCGACCACTTGCGCGCGAACACCGGCAGGTCGCCCGCGACGAACGGCAGCTCCTTGGCATCGCTGCGGAACAGGAAGCGCACGGTCTGCGCGTCGAGCGCCTCGGCGGCGGCGATGTCGGCGAAATAGGCGCGAAAGCGCGGGCTGGCCTGCGCGCCCGTCAGGGTGTCGAACGAATGCACCACGTCCTGCGCCGTGACGGGGTCGCCGTTGCTGAAACGCGCGCGCGGATGCAGCCGGAACGTCACCGATCGGCGGTCCGGCGCCACGCGGATGTCTTCGGCCAGCAGTCCGTACTGGGTGGCCTCCTCGTCCAGGCTGTAGACGGCCAGGGTCTCGAAGACCAGCTCGGTCATGGCGGGCGGCGCCGTGCCGCGCAGCGTGAACGGGTTGAGCTTGTCGAAGCTGCTGGCGCCATAGGCCGGGTTGGGCATCACCAGCGTGCCGCCCTTGGGCGCCCGGGGGTTCACGTAATCGAAGTGCGCGAACCCCGCCGGATGCCGAGGCTCGCCGTACAGCGCGATGCCGTGCGCGGCCTGGGCGGCTGGCGCCAGCAGGCAGCCGCCGGCCAGGGCCAACGCAATGGCGAGGAAACGAAGCAGGGGTCTCATGACGATGCGCGCAGCAGCAACTGCGTATAGGGATGGCGGGGGCTGGCGATCAGGGCCTCGGTCTCGCCGCGCTCGACCACCCGGCCGTCCTTCATGACCATGATCTGGTGCGCCATGGCGCGCACCACGGCGATGTCGTGGCTGATGAGCAGGTAGCTCAGCCCGTATTTCTTCTGCAGCCGCACCAGCAGTGCCAGCAGTTGGCGCTGGATGGACACGTCGAGCGCCGAGGTCGGCTCGTCCAGCACCACGATCTCGGGCCCGACGACCAGCGCCCGCGCGATGGCGATGCGCTGGCGCTGGCCGCCCGAGAACTGGTGCGGGTAGCGCTGCAGAGCATCCTCTCCCAGACCCACGTCGGCCAGGGCCTGCGCCACGCGCCGGCGCCGCGCCGGCGCATCCAGGTGCGGGTGGTGCAGCGCCAGCCCCTCGCCCACGATGCGCGCCACGGTCTGGCGCGGCGACAGCGAGCCGAACGGGTCCTGGAACACCACCTGCAGCCGGGCACGCAGCGCCCGGTTTTGCCGCGCCGACAGCCCCGTCACCGCCTGGCCGCCCACCTCGATGCGGCCGGCGGCCGCACGCTGCAGGCCCAGCACCGCCATGGCCAGCGTCGTCTTGCCCGAGCCGGATTCGCCCACCACGCCCACTGTCTCGCCGGCCCGCAGGCGCAGATCCACGCCGTCCAGCGCCTGGAAGGCATCGCGGCGAAACCAGTTGCGCACGCCCGGCCGCTGGCGCTCGTAGCGCACCTGCAGCCCCTGGGTGCGCAGGCGCACCGCGGCGCCGCGCGGCACGGGATCGACCTCGCGCACCGGAATGCTGTCGAGCAGCCGGCGGGTGTAGGGATGGCGCGGCGACGCGAACAGCGTGGCCGTGTCGGCGACCTCGACGATGCGCCCCCGCTCCATGACCGCCACGCGCTGGGCGAACCTGCGCACCAGGTGCAGGTCGTGCGTGATGAGCAGCACCGCCATGGGATCGGCGGCCTGGCCGTTGCGCCCGGGCGGGTCGCGCTGCAGTTGCAGCAGCAGCTCGACGATGCGTGCGCGGATGGTCACGTCCAGCGCCGTCGTGGGCTCGTCGGCGATCAGCAGGCGCGGCTGGCACGCCAGCGCCATGGCGATCATGGCCCGCTGGCGCTGGCCGCCCGACAACTGGTGCGGGTAGCAGTCCACACGGCGCTCGGGCTCGCGGATGCCGGTGCGCTCCAGCAGCGCGATGGTGCGCTGGCGCGCGGCGCGCGCGTCCAGCCCCTCGTGCAGCGTGAGCGTCTCGGCCACCTGGTTGCCGATGGTGTAGAGCGGGTTGAGCGCGCTCATGGGCTCCTGGAAGATCATGGCCACGTCGCGCCCGCGCACCGCGCGCAGTTGCGCGTCGCTGGCCTGGAGCAGATCCAGCCCGCCCAGGCGGATGCGGCCCTGGTGGCTGGCCCCCTGTGCGAGCCGCAGGATGGACAGCGCCGTCACGCTCTTGCCCGAGCCCGACTCGCCCACGAGCGCCACGCGCTCGCCCGCCGCGAGCGCCAGGCTGAGGTCGTGCACCACCGTGCGCGCGCCGAAGCGCACCGACAGGTTGTCGATCGACAGCAGGGGGGCGTTCATGCCGCGTCCTCCGCCGGTCCGGCCTGCGCGCCGGGCGCGTCGATCCGCGTGTCCAGCGCCTCGCGCAGCGCCTGGCCGATGAAGGTGAGCAGCAGCAGCGTCGCCACCAGCACGGCGAAGGTCGGCACCGAGATCCACCATGCGTACAGGTAGGTCTTGGCCTGCGCGAACAGATCGCCCAGGCTCGGCGTGGGCGGCTGCACGCCCAGGCCCAGGAAATCCAGACTGGTCAGGGCCATGATGGCGGCGCTGACGCGGAACGGCAGGAAGGTGATGACCGGCGTCAGGCTGTTGGGCAGGATGTGGCGCCAGATGATCTGCCCGCTCGACAGGCCCATGGCGCGCGCGGCCTTCACGTATTCGAGCTGGCGGTTGCGCAGGAACTCCGCCCGCACGTAGTCCGACAGGCCGATCCAGCCGAACAGCGAGAGCAGCACGAACAGCAGCAGCAGGCTGGGCTCGAAGAACGAGGCGAAGATGATGAGCAGGTAGAGCTCGGGCAGCGAGCCCCAGATCTCGATGAGCCGCTGCGTGACCAGGTCCACGCGCCCGCCGAAGTAGCCCTGCAGGGCGCCCAGCGCCACGCCCAGCAGCACGCCCGAGGCGGTCAGCGCCAGCCCGAACAGCAGCGAGACGCGCACGGCGTACAGCAGCCGGGCCAGCACGTCGCGGCCGATGATGTCGGTGCCCAGCCAGTTCTCGGCCGAGGGCGGCGACGGATGGGGCAGCGCCGTCTGGTACTTCATGGTGTCGTAGTACCAGGGGTTGGGCGCCCGCAGCACGAAGTTGCCGGACCGCGCGAGCTGCGCCTGCACGAAGGGGTCGTGGAAGTCGGCCGGCGTGTCGAGCACGCCCCCAAAGGCGGTTTCCGGATAGCTGTGCAGGACAGGCGCGAACCACTGGCCCTCGTAGCGCACGAGCAACGGCCGGTCGTTCGAGAGCACTTCGCCGCACAGGCTCACGGCGAACAGCAGGCCCAGCAGCCACAGGCTCCAGTAGCCGAGCCGATGGGCGCGAAAGCGCCGCCACACGATCCGCGCGGGTGATGGCTGGGCCACGGGCGCGGCTGCGGCCGATGCGTCTGCAACGGCTCCAAGAACGTCAGCCAAGCGTGTGGCGGGAAAGGGTTGTGCGGACATTTCAGCGCTCCTGGGCATCGAACTTGATGCGGGGATCGGCCAGCACGTAGCCCACATCACCGACCAGCTTGGTCAGCAGGCCAAGCAGCGTGAACAGGTACAGCGTGCCCAGCACCACGGGGTAGTCGCGGCTCTTCACCGACTCGTAGGCCAGCAGGCCCAGGCCGTCGAGCGAGAACAGCGTCTCGATGAGCAGGCTGCCGGTGAAGAACGCACCGATGAAGGCCGCCGGAAAGCCGGTGATGAGCGGCAGCAGCGCGTTGCGCATCACGTGCTTCCAGAGCACCGTGCGTTCGGACAGCCCCTTGGCGCGCGCCGTCAGCACGTACTGCCGGCGGGTCTCCTCCAGGAAGGCGTTCTTGGTGAGCATGGTCTTGATGGCGAAGCTGCCGGTGACCGACGCGATGACCGGCAGCGCCATGTGCCAGAGGTAGTCGCGCGCCTTGGCCAGCGGACCCAGGTCGGCCCAGTGGTCCGAGGTAAGGCCGCGCAGCGGGAAGATGTCCCAGAACGAGCCGCCGCCGAAGAGCACCAGCAGCATGAGCCCGAGCACGAAGCCCGGCACGGCGTAGCCCAGCAGCACGAGCACGCTGGTGAGCAGGTCGAAGCGCGAGCCCGCGCGCACGGCCTTGGCCACGCCCAGCGGCACCGAAATCAGGTACGTGAGCACGAAGGTCCACAGCCCGAGCGAGACCGACACCGGCAACTTGGACTGGATCAGCCCCCACACGCTCTGGTGGCGGAAGTAGCTCTCGCCCAGGTCGAAGCGCGCGAAGCGCGCGAGCATGAGCCAGTAGCGCTCCAGCGGCGGCTTGTCGAAGCCGTACAGCACCTCGAGCTGCCGGACCTGCCTGGCATCCAGCCCCCGGCCCGCGCTGTAGGCGGCCACGCCGCCGCCGCTGGATTCCGCGCCCTGGCTGCCGTCCTGCTCCAGCGCCATGAGCGCCTGCTCCACCGGCCCCCCCGGGACGAACTGCGTGACGACGAAGGTCAGCGTGATCACGCCGATCAGGGTCGGGACCAGGATGAGCAGGCGCTTGAGAATGTAGGACCACATGGGAAAAGGGAAAAAGCGCGGCTGCCCCATCAGGCACGGCAGCCGCGAAAGGAACCGGCGAAGGTCTCAGGCCGCCAGGCGGCTGCGCTCCTGCAAGAGGCGGTACGCGGCTTCCAGCGGGCGCGGATCGGCCCAGGCCGCCAGGTCGAAGTCGCCGTCGAGGAAGCCGTGCAGCAGCAGGAACTTCTTCTGCAGCCCGAACAGTTCCAGCCTCTCGGGCGAAAGATCGGGGTGCAGCGTCCTGTGGAAGCCGTTGCGGTAGGTGGCGGCCACGCCGTCGCCCGTGCCGCGCGTCTCCGTCTGCAGAATCTTGCGCACGCCTTCCAGGTTGTCCTTGGCCCATTCGGCCGCGCGCAGGCTCTGGTAGAGGAAGCGCACCACGATGTCGAAGTGGTGGTCCAGCAGGTCCTGGTGCACGGTGATCGGGCGCGGCGTGCCGTTGTTGACGCGGGTGCGCTTGTCCTCGAAGGCGTCCAGCTCGATGCCCACGACCAGGCCCAGCTCGCGCGCGGCGTCCAGGGCGGCGGCGCCCTTCACATAGGCGGCGTCCACCTGGCCATCCGCCAACTGGCGCAGGCCGGACCAGAGGCTACCTGACCAGTTGCCACCGCCCGGATTGGCCAGGCCCGGGGACGGCAGCTGCACGGGCGTTTCCACGAACTCCACGTCGTCGAAGGTCAGGCCGGCGAGCGACAGCGCGCCCTTGAAGCCCGCCAGCGTCATGCCGCGCCCGATGCTGCTGCCGCGCACGTGGTCCTTGATCGGGCGCTCGCTGAAGGCCGGCAGCGCGATGCGCTTGCCCTTGAGATGCGCCGGTTCGGTGATGCCGGAATCGGACCGCACGATGATGCGCTGGCCTTCCTCGATCCAGGTCAGGCCGATCAGCCGGTTCGGCGCGCCCTGGGCCCGCGCGGCGATCGCCAGCATGTTGCCGCCCTCGCGGAACAGGCCCGGCAGGTCGTGGTCGTAGTGGTGGCGCGCGAGCGTGCGCCGTTCCTCCTCGGTGCTGTGGCTGCGCTCGTCGCGGTCCTGCAGCGTGCCGACGGCGATGCCGTCGCGGGCGAACTCCTCGTCCAGCCAGCCGAGCTTGTAGGCCAGGCCGGTGGCGGTGGGGACGGGGCAGCGGGTGAACCAGATCTTGTCGAGCGTCGGGGTGGTCATGGATGCATCCTTTTCAATGGCGAAGGAATCCCCGGCCGGGATGCGCGATGGCGCCCAGCCATGCCAGGGGGAGTGAACGGCCCGCCTGCGCGGGCCGCGGGGATCAGAACTTAGCGGTGACGGAGACGCCGAACACGCGCGGCGGGCCGTAGGAATAGCTGCCGCTGATGAGCGAGGTGTTGCGGTACACCTTGTCGGTGACGTTGAGCACATAGCCCCGGATGTGGTACTTGCCGTCGGCCGTCGTGTAGCCGACGGAGACGTTGCCCAGGGCATAGGCCGGTTCGATCAGATCGGGCGTGGTCTGGTCTTCCGCGTTGAAGAAAGACTTGCTGCGGTACGACCAGTCGGTCGAGAGGTTCACCGCCGCGCCGCTGGCCAGCGCAATGCGGTAGTCGGCGAACACGTTGCTGACCACGCGCGGCACGCGGTTGAACCAGTTGCCGGCGATGTTCTTCGCGGCCGTGACCTGGAAGTCCGTGAACTCGGTGTGCTGGTAGCCCAGGTTGATGCCCAGCGTGAGGTTGCGCGCGGGCCGCGCGAGCACTTCCAGCTCGGCCCCCTTGACCACGCCGGAGCCGGCGTTGAGAAAGGTCTTGATGATCTGGTTGGTGGCCGGATCGACCTTCTCGGCCTTCTGCTGCAGGTCGGTGTAGTCGTAGTAGAAGACCGATGCGTTGACCTGCAGCCGGTTGTCCAGCCAGTTGCTCTTGGCCCCCAGCTCGTACGAGCGCAGGTACTCCGGATTGATGGCTCCCACCTCCGTCTGCGCCGTGGCGCCGGCGTTGAAGTTGCCGCCGTTGAAGCCCTTGGCGAAGCGGAAGTAGGCGCGCAGGTTGTCGTTCACCTGGTAGGACGGGGTGACGTCCCAGGTGAAGTCGTTCCACGCCCGGCTCTCGTTCTGGTAGGCGCGCCGCGTCAGCGGGCGGTTGACGCCGCCGCCGTACCAGCCGCCCGCCGACGGGTCGTTGAAGCCGAAGCCCGCCGGGGCGCTGCCGTAGAACAGGTCGATGTCCTTCGTCTCGCGCGTCTGGCGCACGCCGGTGGTCACGTCGAAGCGGTCGTTGACCTTGTAGTTCACGCTGCCGAACAGCGCGTAGCTGTCCGCGTCGAGCGTGTAGTCGCCCCGGTTGTAGGCCAGCGCCTTGGCCGCGCCGCTGGCGCTGACCGAGCCGGGGAGGACGGCGCTGGCGGAAGCCGAGTCGAGCTTGCCCTTGAAGTAGTAGCCGCCCACGATCCACGACAGCCGGTCTTCCTTCGGCGAGGCCAGGCGCAGCTCCTGGCTGAACTGCTTGACGCTGAAGTCCGACCAGCTACGCGACGACTCGTACGGCACGCGGTCGCCGCCGGTGGCCGCGCGGTCGAAGTGCTCGATGCCGGTGATGGAGGTCAGCGTGTTGCGCCCCCACTGCTTGTTCAGCGTGAGGGCGCCGCCGATCTGCTCCAGGTCGTCGGTGGCCTGCGCCAGCGAGGGCGCATCCCAGCGCGTGTTGGACGGGTTGGCGCGCGAGCCGCTGGTCAGCACCGGCCCCTTGAACTTGCGGTAGTGCACGTTCAGCAGGCCGTCGAAACTGTCGGAGAAATTGGCCTGCAGCTGGCCGCGCAGCGCCGTCTCGCTGTAGCGGTCGGTGCTGCCCGGGTAGAAGCTGTTCTGCGTATAGCGGTCGGCGTCCTGGCGGTGGAAGGAGATGCGCGCGGCCAGCACGTCCTCCTTGATGACGGCGTTGTAGGCGCCTTCGAGCAGGCTCTCGTTAAAGCGCGCGTACGACGCCTTCACATAGCCCTCGTTCTTGAACACGGGCTTCTTGGAGATGAAGTTGATCGCGCCGCCGGTGGTGTTCTTGCCCCACAGCGTGCCCTGCGGGCCGCGCAGCACTTCCACGCGCTCCAGGTCGAACAGCGGAAAGCCCACGGTGCTGGCGTTCCAGACGTAGACGTCGTCCACGTAGGTGCCCACGGGGTTGGTCATGTGCAGCGAGGCATCCGACAGGCCGATGCCGCGGATGTACCACTTGGGGCGGCCGTGGCCGTCGGTGGTGTCGGCCGTCATGTTGGGCACGAAGCGGATCACGTCGCCCGCGTTGCGCACCTCCTTCTGCTCCACCGCGTCGCCGCCGATCACGGTGATCGCGGTGTTGACCTCCTGCACGTCCTCCTCGCGGCGGTCGGCCGTCACCACCACCCGGTCCAGCACGGTGCTGGCGCCCGGCCCCTGCGCCGGTTGCGCCCAGGCCGCGCCGGCGCAGGCGGCAAGCGCCTGGGCCACGCCCATCGCGGCCAGGGTACGGGCAAAGCGGGCGTCGGCCGCGCGTCTCGGAATGTCGAACTGCATGGAATACCTCTCGTTGGGGAAGGACGCTCTCCGGCGCCGCCGTGGCGGGCATGCGGGAAAACGTGCGGAACTGGGAGGCAGTCTAGAAACGGGGGACGTGGCGAACAACGAACGAATCCCGATATGCATGCACTTTCGGCTCATAACGATCTGAGAATTTATGCATATGCGACACGGCGATGAGGGCGGCCACGGGGCGGCCGTGCATGGCGCGATGCATTGCGAACGAAATATGCCGCCAGCCCTTATGCAGCAAGCGCTAGAAGCTATCAAAAAAGGAATTTCCAGCACGTTGGGGCACGCACCGCGCGCGCCCATGCCAGCGTGGGAATCAGCCGCCGTGGGCCCGCGCCAGCCGCCGCGCCGCCCCGTCGAGCGCGCTGCACAGCAGCCAGTACACGGCGCCGACGCACAGGAACACCTCGGCCGGGTGCACCATGACGCGCGCGTTCACCTGCGTTGCGAGGAACGACAGCTCCGGCACGCCCACGATGTAGGCCAGCGACGAGTCCTTGACCAGCGTGACCCACTGGTTGATGAACGAGGGCAGCATCATGCGCAGCGCCTGCGGCAGCACCACGTGGCGCAGCGCGCCCCAGCGCGTGAAGCCCAGCGCCATGGCGGCGGCCCACTGGCCGGCGGGCACACCGCGGATGCCCGCCGCCACGCCGTGCGCCAGGTAGGCGCCGCCCACCAGCGCCAGCGCCGCCATGACGGAGAACACGCCCGGCACCTCGATGCCGAACAGCATGGGCAGCAGGAAGTAGGTCCAGAAGATCAGCATCAGCACCGGGATGGCGCGCAGAAAGCCCAACGCCGCCGACAACGCCGCCAGCGCCGGCCCGCGCAGCCACACCAGCAGCACGCCAAAGGCCAGCCCCAGCCCGGCGGAAGCCAGCCCCGCGCCCGCCGACAGCAGCAGCGTGAGCAGCGCGCCGCCCGGCGGCCCCTCGGGGAAGGTGCCCCAGAGCAGGTACTGCCAGTCATCGGCAAGGAAGGAAAAGTCCATCACGCCCCCGGCGGCGCATACGCCCGGCGCCGCTGCAGCCACTGCGCCAGCAGCTCCAGCACGGCGATGGCGGCGATGTACAGCAGCGTGGCCACGGCATAGACCTGGAAGGTTTTCCAGGTCTCGGCCTCGGCCTGGCGGGCGCGGTACGACAGCTCCAGCAGCCCCACGGCCATGCCCAGCGAGGTGTTCTTGAGGATGTTCATGTATTGCCCGAACAGCGGCGGCAGCGCGATGCGCAGCGCCTGCGGCAGCACCACGTGGCGCAGCGCCTGCGCGGGGGTGAGGCCCAGCGCCAGGGCCGCCGCGCGCTGGCTGGCCGGCACGCCGCGCAGGCCCGAGCGGATGTCCTCGCCCACGTAGGCGGTGGAATAGGCCACCAGGCCGAGCAGCGCCGCCAGGAACTCGAACGACGGCCAGCGCAGCAGCACCACGCCGCCCAGCGCCAGCGCATGCACGCCGTTGAGCCATTGCACCCACGCCTCGGGCAGCAGGGCCGGAATGCCGAAGTACCAGAACAGCAGCTGCACCAGCAGCGGCGTGTTGCGGAACACCGAGAGATAGGCGCCGCTGGCGCGCACCAGCGCGGGCCGCCCGCTCTCGCGCGCGGCGGCGAAGGCAATGCCCAGCAGGGTCGAGGCGGCCACCACCAGCAGCGTGGCCCACAGCGTCATGCCCCAGCCCTCCAGCATCCAGCCGAGGTACTTGGGCGCCAGAAAGCCGTCCGGCAACAGGGAATGCGGGGTCAAGGCAGCAGGGGCGCGCGCCGCGGCGGGCGGCGCGCGCGGGCAGGGTCAGGTCTTGTCGCCGATCTTGAAGATGCGCTGCAGCGGCGTCTTCGACTTCGGGCCGAACCAGGCGTCGTAGATCTTCTGCGCCTGGCCGCTGGCCTCCAGCTCGCGCAGCGTGGCGTTGACGTAGTCGGTCAGCGCCGCTTCATCCTTGGGAACGCCCACGCCGATGTAGTCCTGCGAGATGGCGAACGGCGGAATCTCGTACTTGGCGCGGTCGGGCACGTTGGCCAGCAGGCCGATGAGCTTGGGGCCGTCCTGCGAGATGGCCTGCACCTGGCCGTTGCGCAGCGCGGTGAAGGCGAACGGCGTGTCGTCGTACGCCACCAGCGTGGCCGTGGGGTACTTCTCGCGCAGCTGGATTTCGTTGGTCGTGCCCTTGTCCACGCCGATGCGCAGGCCGGCGAGCTGCTCGGGCGCGGTCAGCGTGCCCTTCCTGGCGATGAACTGCGTGCCCGAGGCGAAGTAGGGAATGCTGAAGTTCACCACCTTGGCGCGCTCCTCGGTGATGGTGAAGTTGGCGAACACCAGGTCCACCTTGTTCGCGGTCAGCAGCGGAATGCGGTTGGCCGGGTTGGTGGGCACGATCTCCAGCCTGACGCCGAGTTTCTTGGCGAACGCCTGGGCGTAATCGACGTCGAGGCCGGTGATCTTGCGCGTCTTGCCATCGACGAAGCCGAACGGCGGGTTGGCGTCGAACGCGGCCACGCGCAGCACGCCGGCCTTCCTGATGTCGTCCAGCCGGTCGGCCCAGGCGGCGGACGATGCGAGGGCCAGGGCCGCGAGCAGGGCGAAGTGGCGATGGTTCATGTGGTGGTTTCCCTGAAAGTGGATGAAGCAATGCTGTTCATCCTAGGCAGGGGGGAATACCGCAGGAACGACGGAATTCGCGTTTGCTTATGCGCGGCCGCACGCGCCTCAGCCCATGCCGCGCACCACGTTCATGGCTTCGTCCACGCGCTCCACGGCATGGATCTCCAGCCCCTCGATCGGCTTCTTGGGCGCATTCGCCTTGGGCACCACGGCCACGGTGAAACCCAGTTTCGCGGCCTCCTTCAGCCGCTCCTGGCCGCGCGGCGCGGGGCGCACCTCGCCCGCCAGGCCCACCTCGCCGAAGGCGATGAAGCCCCGGGGCAGCGCGCGGCCGCGCAGGCTGCTGGTGATGGCCAGCATCACCGCCAGGTCGGCCGCGGGCTCGCTGATGCGCACGCCGCCCACGGCGTTGACGAACACGTCCTGGTCGGCGCAGGCCACGCCGGCGTGGCGGTGCAGCACCGCCAGCAGCATCGCCAGGCGGTCGCGCTCCAGGCCCACCGAGAGGCGGCGCGGGCTGGGGCCGCCGCCATCGACCAGGGCCTGGATCTCCACCAGCAGCGGGCGCGTGCCCTCCAGCGTGACCAGCACGCACGCGCCCGGCACCGGCTCGCTGTGCTGCGAGAGGAAGATGGCGCTGGGGTTGGAGACGCCGCGCAGGCCGCGCTCGGTCATGGCGAACACGCCGATCTCGTTCACCGCGCCGAAGCGGTTCTTGATGGCGCGCACCAGGCGGTAGCTACTGTGCGTGTCGCCCTCGAAGTACAGCACCGTGTCCACCATGTGCTCCAGCACGCGCGGGCCGGCCAGCGCGCCCTCCTTGGTCACGTGGCCCACCAGGATGACGGCGATGCCCGTGGCCTTGGCCATGCGTGTGAGGTGCGCCGCGCACTCGCGCACCTGGGCCACCGAGCCGGGCGCGCTGGTGAGCTGGTCGGAATAGATGGTCTGGATCGAGTCGATCACGCACACCGCGGGCTGCGTGGCCTCGACGGTGGCAAGGATCTTTTCCAGCTGGATCTCGGCCAGCACGTTCACCTGGCTGGCCTCCAGCCCGAGGCGGCGCGAGCGCAGCGCCACCTGCGCGCCGCTCTCCTCGCCCGTCACGTACAGCGTGGGCAGGCCGGCGCGGTGCAGTGCGTCCATGGCCTGCAGCAGCAGCGTGGACTTGCCAATGCCCGGGTCGCCGCCGATCAGCACCACCCCACCCTCGACCACGCCGCCGCCGAGCACGCGGTCCAGCTCCTCGATGCCGCTGGGCGTGCGCGCCACGTCGGTGGCCTCGATGGCGGCCAGCGGCATCACCGCCTGGGCCTGCGCCAGCCCGGCGTACGGGCCGCTGGCGGCGCTCATGCGGTTCTTGCCGGCCCCTGCCTCGGGCACGGATTCGGTGAGCGTGTTCCACGCGCCGCAGGCCGGGCATTTGCCCAGCCAGCGCGGGCTGGTGCCGCCACATTCGGTACAGGAGAAGACGGTTTTATCGCGGGCCATGGGGCAGCGACTATAAAGAAGACGGCCCGTCTCGCGCGCGCCGCCATGGCAGACGACGCCATCGCATGCAGGCGTGATTTTCATCAAAATCAGCCTCAAACCCTTACACAGAAAGCGCAAGCAGCTATTTATTCAATAGCGCACACGCCAGGGCGGCTGCGCCAAGGCGACGCACGGGGATCTGTTCAGCGTTGCCTTTATTCGTTGCCGCTGATGTAGATCAGCCACGGCGGCCCCTGGCGGATAAAAAATGCAAATGATTTGCATCTTTTATCCCATCAGGAGCCGGATATGAAACCCGTCCACCGCATCACCCTGGGCCTGGCGGCCTGCAGCCTGGCCTTCGCCGCCCAGGCGCTCGAATACCCGATCGGCTCGCCCCAGCAGATGGCGGGCATGGAGATCGCCGCCGTCTACCTGCAGGCCGTGGAGATGGAGCCCGAGGGCCACATGCGCAAGGCCGCCGAGTCGGACGTGCACCTGGAGGCCGACATCCACGCCATGGCCAACAACCCCAACGGCTTCAAGGAGGGCGACTGGATCCCGTACCTGCACGTCAAGTACGAGCTGACCAAGCTGCCTTCGGGCGAGGTCGTGCAGGGCGACATGATGCCCATGGTGGCCAACGACGGTTCGCACTACGGCGACAACGTCAAGCTCAAGGGCCCGGGCAAGTACAAGGTGAAATTCATCGTGCTGCCGCCCAACGCCAAGGACAACCCGCAGGGCAACCACTTCGGCCGCCACACCGACCGCCTGACGGGCGTGCGCCCCTGGTTCAAGCCCTTCGAGATCGAATGGGAGTTCACTTTTGCCGGCATTGGCAAGAAAGGCGGCTACTGATGCTGCGCCGCAAGCCCCTCCCCCTGGCTCTGGCGCTGGCAGGCCTGCTGGCGGCCGGCGCGAACGCGGCCGCCCCGGCCCCCGCCCCCGTTGCCACCCCGGCCAGTGCGCCCAGCCAGGAAGTGGCCGAGCTGCTGGCGCAGATCAAGCGGCTGTCGGCCCGCATCGAGGCCCTGGAGCAGAAGGACAAGGCCACCGACCAGGCCCTGGCCACCGACCGCGTGAGCGAGCGGGAGCCGGAGCTGGTCACGCGCCTGAAGGCGGTGGAAATGCAGTCGCTCGGGATGCTGAAATCGGCGCGCACGGTCGAGTCGCTGGACGGCATCCAGGTCGGCTTCTCGCTGACGACGGTGGCGCAGCGCCCCTCGGCCGCCATCCACCAGCCCGGCAGCGACATCGACGGCCAATTCGGCGGCAGCCAGCTCAACTACCGGGGCGACGCCTTCGTGACCGTGCCGCTGGACCCCATCGGCAACACCGAGAGCAAAATTTTTGCCCACCTGCGCTTCGGCCAGGGCGCGGGGCTCAATGACCTGTACTCGTTCTCCAAGCCCAACGCCAGCGCCTTCCGCGTCACCTCCACCAGCCCCGACGACTCGGTCGCCATCCTCGGCCAGGCGTGGTACCAGGCCACGATCCCGCTGCCTTTCGGCGGCTTCAAGCCCCACTCCAAGGAAACGCTGGAGGTCAACTTCGGCAAGATGGACCCGTTCCTGTTCTTCGACCAGAACGCCGCCGCCAACGACGAGACGCGCCAGTTCCTCAACACCGCCTTCGTGCACAACCCGCTGCTGGACGCGGGCGGCGACATCGGCGTGGACCGCAACGGCTTCACCCCGGGCTTTCGCGTCTCCTACGTGAACCATGCCGACAAGCGCGAGCCCTGGCGCCTGTCCCTGGGCGTGTTCGGCGCGGGCGAGGGGGCCAACTACTCGCGCTTCTTCTCCTCGCCGCTGATCCTGGCGCAAGCGGAAACCCAGCTGCGCCTGATGGGCGGGCTGCTGGGCAACTACCGCCTGTACTACTGGCGCACCGGCCAGGCCTCGACCTACCAGGACGGGAGCACGCGGCGCTCGGGCTGGGGCCTGTCGGTCGACCAGCGCGTGGGCGATGGCATGACGCTGTTCGGCCGCTACGGCCAGCACATCAACGGCGGCGGCGCCCGTTTCGACAAGGCGCTGACCGCGGGCCTCGAACTCGCGGGCTACGACTGGGGGCGCGGTGGCGACACGCTCGGCATGGCCGCCGGCTGGCTGCAGTCCTCCAGCGGCTGGCGGACCGATTCGGCCAGCCTGGACATGGACGGCAACGGCATCCCCGACTACGGCTACAGCGCACGTGGCGCCGAGCGCGTGGCCGAGGTCTACTACCGCTGGCGCCTGAACAAGCAGTTCGAGGTCACGCCCTCACTGCAGCTCATGTCCCATCCCGGCGCCAACGCGGACGCCAGGCTGTTCCACCTGTTCTCCCTGCGGGCGCAACTGACCTATTGAGCCATGCGCAAACACCTTCCCCTGGGCATTCTTTGCCTGGCCCTGCTGGGCCCCGGCGCATGGGCGCAGGAATTGCCCACCTTCGCCATCACCGCCAAGGACGGGCGCCTGGAGCCGGCACGGCTGGAGGTGCCCGCGGGCCAGCGCATCAAGCTCACGCTGCACAACGCCGGCCAGGCGCCGGTCGAATTCGAGAACCTGAACCTGCGCGTGGAGAAGGTGCTGGGCCCGGGCGCGCGCTCGTTCGTCGTCACGCCGCCGCTCAAGCCCGGGGTGCATGAATTCGTCGACGAATTCCACCCCGACACCGGCCGGATGCAGCTCATCGCCAAGTAAGCCATGCTCAATGCCTTCATCATCGTCTGGCGCGAAAGCCTGGAAGCCATGCTCGTCATCGGCGTCCTGCTGTCGTGGATCGCGCGCCAGCCCGCGCCCGCACCCCTGCGCCGGCGCCTGTGGCTCGGCGTTGCCGCCGGCCTCTCCCTGGCCTGCGCCCTGGGCGCGGCCACCTTCGCCGTGCAAAGCGAGTTCGCGGGCACGTCGCTCGACGTGTTCCAGCTCGCCATGGTGCTCGCGGCCGCCGCCCTGATCGTGCACATGGTGCTGTGGATGCACCGGCACGGCCGGCACATGAAGCGCGAGCTCGAAGGCCGGGCCAGCGCCTGGGGCATTGCCGCCATCGCCGCGCTGGCGGTGGGGCGCGAGGGCGCCGAAACGGTGGTCTTTCTCTACGGCCTGGGCCTGGAAAGCCAGGGCATGGCGCTGGCGGGCCTGTCCGGCGCCGCCGCCGCGGGCCTTGCCGCCGCGGGCGCCACCGCCTGGCTGGCGGCGCGCGGCGCGCGCCTGCTCAACTACCGCACGCTGTTCGCCGCCAGCGAGATCCTGCTGCTGTGCATCGCCAACGCCCTGCTGGCCAACGCCGCCGACCGCGCCATCGCCCTGGGCTGGCTGCCCGCCTTGATCGACCCGCTGTGGGACCTCTCCGCCTGGCTGGCCGACGGCCAGGGCGCGGGCCGCCTGCTGGCCGACTTCACCGGCTACCGCGCGCGCCCCGCCGCCACCCTGGTGCTGGCCAGCCTGGCGTTCTGGGCCTACGCCCTGTGGCGGCTCAAGCGCCCGGCCACGGCGGCCCCCGGAGCCTGACATGCCATCCACCGAGCACGCGCTGGTTTTCCACCGGCGGGGCGTCCGCCCCCGCCTGGTCCGCCTGGGCGACTGGATGGCGCGCCACCGGCGCACGATCATGGCCTTGCAGTGGGCCGTGGTGCTGTTCTACGCCGTCCTGGTGGCGCTGCCCGCCTTCTTGCCGCACCCGCACGCCGAGGCACGGCTGTTTTCGAGCGACCTGGGCGCGGCCTCTTTCGTCGATGGCACGGCATGCGGCGGCACCGGCTGCGACCAGCCGCTGCACACCAAGGCGCCCTACGTGGCGCATTGGCACGAGCGCCTGGTGCTGCTGGCGCAGTACCTGTTCTGGGGCGTATGGTGGCCGTTCGTCATCCTCTCCGTCATGCTCGTGGGGCGGGCCTGGTGCGGGGTGCTCTGCCCCGAAGGCGCCCTGAGCGAATTCGCCAGCCGCCACGGGCGCGGCGGCGCCATCCCGCGCTGGCTGCGCTGGAGCGGCTGGCCCGTGGCGGCCTTCATCGTCACTACCCTCTACGGCCAGCTCATCAGCGTCTACGAATACCCGCAGGCGGCGCTGCTGATCCTGGGCGGCTCCACCGTGGCCGCCGTGGCCGTCGGCTGGATGTATGGCCGGGGCAAGCGCGTGTGGTGCCGCTATCTCTGCCCGGTCTCGGGCGTGTTCGCGCTGCTGGCGCGCATCGCGCCGCTGCATTTCAAGCTCGACCGCGAGGCCTGGCTCGCCTACCCCGGGCGCACGCCCGCCGTCGATTGCCCGCCGCTGCTGCCGGTGGGGCAGCTCGCCAGCATGTCGCAATGCCACGCCTGCGGCCGCTGCAGCGGCCACCGCGACGCCGTGCGGCTCGAAGGCCGCTCGCCCGAAGCCGAGATCCTGGCCGCCCGCCCCGCAAGCCGCTCCGAATTGCTGCTGCTGTTCTACGGCGTGCTGGGCGTGGCCACCGGCGCCTTCCAGTGGACGGTCAGCCCCTGGTTCGTGCGCGGCAAGCAGGCCGCGGCCGAATGGCTGGTGGCGCACGGAATCTTCTGGCCGCTGGACTACGGCGCCCCCTGGTGGCTGCTGACGCAGTCGCCCGCCACCGGCGATGCGTTCAGCTGGCTCGACGGTGCCGCCGTGCTCGGCTATATCCTGGCCGTGGCGCTGCTGCTGGGCAGCACGCTGCTGCTGCTGTCCTGGGCCGCGGGCCGCCTGGCACGCATGGACTGGCGCGCCCTCGCCCTGGCCCTGGTGCCGATGGCCGGCACCGGGCTGTTCCTGGGGCTGTCGATGATGACGGCCACGCACCTGCGCGCCGAAGGTGCCGGCCTCGCCTGGCTGCCCTGGACGCGGGCGCTGCTGCTGGCGCTGGGCGGCCTCTGGTCCTGGTCGCTGGGTGCACGCCTGGTGCTGCGCCCCCGGGCCGGCTGGGCGCGCACCTCGGCGGCACTGGGCTGCTGGAGCCTGGCGATGGCCTGCGTGGCGGGGGCCTGGGTGCTGCTGCTCTTTGTCTGGTAGTGGACGGCCAACCCACGGCGACCGGACGCAAAAAGGCCGGCGCCTAGAAGGCCCGGCCTGTCAAAGAGGCCCGCACGCGGGCGGGCTGTGCGCCTGTCGGCGCGAATCACTCGAACGGCTGGGGCCGCTTGGTCTTGTCGCTCGACGGCGGCAGGATGGGCATGGTGAGCTTCGGCTGGTCGCCGGTCAGCGTCTTCAGGAAGGCGACGATGTCGGCGTTCTCCTGTTCGGTGAACTTCTTGCCCAGCTGCAGGCGGCCCATGGTGTCCACGGCCTGGGACAGCGTGTCGGCAGCGCCGTCGTGGAAGTAGGGGTAGGTCAGTTCCACGTTGCGCAGCGTCGGCACCTTGAAGTTGAAGCGCTCGGCATCGTTGCCGGTGACGGCGGAGCGGCCCTCGGCCGGGTTGTCCGTCTTGTAGGGCTCGACCAGGCCCATCTTCTGGAACGAGTTGCCGCCCAGGTTGGGGCCGTTGTGGCAGGCCACGCAGCCGGAACCCTTGAAGAGCTGGTAGCCGCGCAGTTCCTGCGCGTTGATGGCCTTCTTGTCGCCCTTGAGCCACTTGTCGAAGCGCGCGTTGGGGGTGACCAGCGTTTCCTCGAAGGCGGCGATGGCGGCCGTCACCTCGTCGATGGTGAGCTTGTCATGGCCGAAGACCTTCTTGAACTCGGCCACGTACTGCGGGATGGAGCGCAGCATGTCCACGGCCAGGCCGTGCGTGAAGGCCATCTCGCCCGGGTTGGCGATGGGGCCGCCAGCCTGCTCCTTCAGGTCCTTGGCGCGGCCGTCCCAGAACTGGGCGAGGTTCAGGCTGGAGTTGAGCACGGTGGGCGAGTTGATCGGGCCCTTCTGCCACTTGTCGCCGATGGAGGTCTTGAGGTTGTCCGAGCCGCCCATGCTCAGGTTGTGGCACGAGTTGCACGAGATGAAGCCCGAGCGCGACAGGCGCGGGTCGAACCACAGCTTCTTGCCCAGCTCGACCTTGGCGGGGCTGGTGACCTTGGCGGCGGGAATGGGGGAAACGGGCTCGGCGTCCTTGGCCTGCACGGCGCCGGTGGCCAGCAGTGCCGCAACGCCCAGGGCGCCCAGAACGAGACGGGGGGCTGTGAAGCGAGACATCGTGGTTTCCTTTCTAGGTGAGGTGATGTCCCATTGTTCTTGCTGCGTATCAAAATCCTCTTGAGATATCTCAAGCAAAAGTCGCAAAAAAAGTAGGGGAATTGGCGCCCTGCCCAGCACTGCGCCCGGTGGCCGGCAGGGTCAGCCGGCCACCGCCACGTTCACGCGCGGCGCCACGGCGCACATCAGCTCGTAGCCCACCGTGCCCGCGGCCTGCGCCACGTCGTCGATGGAGAGCTCCGCGCCGCCGCTGGCGCGGCCCCACAGCGTGACCTCGCTGCCCATGCCCACGGGCAGTCCGGCCTGTACCACCGGCGTGAGGTCCACGGTCAGCATGTCCATGCTCACGCGCCCCACCAGCCGGGTGCGCACGCCGTTCACCAGCACCGGCGTGCCGGTATCGGCATGGCGCGGGTAGCCGTCGGCGTAGCCGCAGGCGGCCACGCCGATCAGCATCGGGCCGTCGGCACGGAAGCGCGAGCCGTAGCCCACACTGTCGCCAGGCTGCAGCTGCTGCGTGGCGAGCAGGCGGGTGGAGAGCGTCATGGCGGGCTGCAGCGCCCAGTCCCGGGCCTGGCGCTCGGGGTGGTCCGGCGCGCTGCCGTAGAGCACGATGCCGGCGCGCACCCAGTCGCAGCGCACCTGCGCGTCGCTCCCGTGGCGCAGCGTGGCGGCGCTGTTGCCGACGCTGCGCTCGCCCGGCAGGTCCTGCGTGGTGGCGTGGAACACCGCGAGCTGGTGCCCGATGCCGCGCGGGCCGTCGGCGTCGGAAAAATGCGTCATGTGCGAGATTTCGTCCACCTGTGGCAGCGCCGACAGCCGTGCCCAGGCGGCACGGTAGCGCGCGGGGGTGAAGCCCAGGCGGTTCATGCCCGTGTTCATCTTGAGGAACACGCGGTGCGGCACCTGCGTCTTGTGCGCGGCCAGCCAGTCGATCTGTTCGTCGCAGTGCACGGCATGCCAGATGCCGAGGCGCGAGCACAGCTCCAGGTCGCGCGGCTCGAACACCCCCTCCAGCAGCAGCAGCGGGCCGCGCCAGCCCAGGGCGCGCAGCCGCTCGGCCTCGGCCAAGTCGAGCATGGCGAAGCCGTCGGCGCCGCGCAGCCCCTCGTACACGCGCTCGATGCCGTGCCCGTAGGCATTGGCCTTGACCACGGCCCAGACCTTGGCGTCGGGCGCCGCGGCGCGCGCGCGCGCCAGGTTGTGGTGCAGGGCCGGGGGGTGGATGGTGGCGAGAATCGGGCGCGGCATGGCGTGGCGTGACGGGGAGGCAGCGAAAACCGTGGCAACGGCGGAAGGCGCATTCTGGCACCGCGCCATGGCAGGCGTGCGCCGGGCGCGTGATATAACCGCCCATCTTTTGCCAGGGCACCCCTTTCACGCAGGGCATTAGCGCCGCTGATGCCCCTCCCAGTCTCTCGATGAAGCGCGGTTTTTACACCATCATGTCGGCGCAGTTTTTCAGCTCGCTGGCCGACAACGCACTTTTCGTGGCCGCCGTGGAACTCCTGCGCACCGAGGGCGCTCCCGAGTGGCAGCGCGCCGCGCTGGTGCCGATGTTCGCACTCTTCTACGTGATCCTGGCGCCCTTCGTGGGCGCTTTTGCCGATGCCCTGCCCAAGGGCAAGGTGATGTTCGTGAGCAATGCCATCAAGGTGGTGGGCTGTCTCATGATGCTGCTCGGCTCGCACCCGCTCATCGCCTACGCGGTGGTGGGGCTGGGGGCGGCGGCCTACTCGCCGGCCAAGTACGGCATCCTCACCGAGCTGCTGCCCGCCTCGCAGCTGGTCAAGGCCAACGGCTGGATCGAGGGGCTCACTATTGCCTCCATCATCCTCGGCGTGCTGCTGGGCGGCCAGCTGGTGGGCCAGCACATGTCGGGCATGCTGCTGAGCTTCGACCTGCCGCTGATCGACACGGGCGTGGACACCCCCGCCGAATCCGCCATCGCCGCGCTGATCGTGGTGTACATGCTGGCTGCCTGGTTCAACACGCGCATCCCGCACACCGGGGTGAAGATGCGCCCCCTGCGCGCCGACCCGTCGCGCGGCCTCCTGGCCAACACGCTGGGCCAGTTGCCCGACTTCTGGGCCTGCAACAGCCGTCTTTGGCGCGACAAGCTGGGCCAAATCTCGCTGGCCACCACCACGCTGTTCTGGGGTGCGGGGGCTAACTTGAAGCTCATCGTGCTGACCTGGGCCGCTGCGGCGCTGAGCTACGACACCACCCATGCTTCGGCGCTGACCGGCGTGGTGGCCATCGGCACGGCGGCGGGGGCGGTGTGGGCCTCGCTGCGCATGCGGCTGAACAAGGCCACGCGGGTGATTCCGCTGGGCATCGCCATGGGACTGCTGCTGATCCTCATGGTGTTCATCAACAACATCTGGGTGGCAGTTCCCTTCCTGATCGTGCTGGGTGGCCTGGGGGGCTTCCTGGTCGTGCCCATGAACGCGCTGCTGCAGCACCGGGGCCACAACCTCATGGGCGCGGGCCGCTCGATCGCCGTGCAGAATTTCAACGAGAACGCCTGCATCCTCGGCCTGGGCGCGCTCTACAGCCTGTCGCTCAAACTCGGGCTGTCGGTGTTCAGCTCGATCACCATCTTCGGCCTGGTGGTCGCCGGAACCATGTGGCTCATCGGCCGCTGGCTGGCCCACAACACGCGCTGCCACCGCAAGGAAATGGCGCGCCTGCTGGGCATTGCCCGGCGCGACGACCACTGAAACTCCTTTTTTAATAGCTGCTAGCGCTTGTCTGGCAAGCGCTGGTGGCATTTTTCATGCCTTATCTGCTGCCCATTCTCGCCCTGCTGTGCAACGCCTTCTTCTGGGGGGTGTCGTGGTGGCCATTCCGCGCCATGCACGGCGCGGGGCTGCACCCGCTGTGGGCCACGGCGCTGATGTACGGCCTGGTCTCGGCCAGCCTGCTGGCGCTGCGCCCGGCCACGCTGGCCCAGCTGCTGCGCCACCCTGGCCTGTGGCTGCTGGCGCTGTGTTCGGGCGTGACCAACGTGGCCTTCAACTGGGCGGTGACCGTGGGCGACGTGGTGCGCGTGGTGCTGCTGTTCTACCTCATGCCCGCCTGGGCCGTGCTGCTGGCCTGGCGCGTGCTGGGCGAGCGCCCGACGCCCACCGCGCTGCTGCGGCTGGCGCTGGCCTTCGCCGGGGTGCTGCTGGTGCTGTGGCCCGCCGAGGGCGGCGCGCGCCGCCTGGCCTCGGGGCTGGGCCTGGCCGATGCCCTGGCACTGCTGGGGGGCTTCACCTTCGCGCTGACCAACGTGCAGCTGCGCCGCCTGCGCGAGGCGCCGGGCCCGGCGCGCATGCTGGCCATGTTCACCGGCTGCATGGCCATGGGCGTGGCCAGCGCGGCCGCAGGCCACGCCCTGGGCCTGGTGCCAGGGCTCCCGGCATGGCACCCGCTGTGGGCCGGCGTGGCGCTGGCGATGGCGGCGGTGCTCATGTTCGGCAACTGGGCGCTGCAGTACGGCGCGGCGCGCCTGCCCACCAGCACCACGTCGGTGGTGATGCTGTCGGAGGTGCTGTTCGCCAGCCTGTCGTCGTGGCTGCTGGCCTCGGCCGCGCTGGCGCCGCGCACGCTGGCAGGCGGGGCGCTGATCATGCTGGCCTCGCTGCTGGCGGCGCTGCGCCGTTGAGCCATCGGGCGTACCATGGTGCGCCCCCGTCCTTCCCGCGATGCCATGACCAGCCTCTACGACTTCGAAGCCCAGCCCATGAGCGGCCCGCCCGTGCCCCTGTCGCAGTACCGCGGCAAGGTGCTGCTCATCGTCAACACGGCCAGCGCCTGCGGCTTCACGCCGCAGTTCGCGGGGCTGGAGGAGCTGCACCGGCAGTACGCCGACCGGGGCCTGGCCGTGCTGGGCTTTCCGTGCAACCAGTTCGGCCGCCAGGACCCGGGCTCGAACGAGGAAATCGCCAGCTTCTGCCAGCGCAACTACGGCGTGAGCTTTCCGATGATGGCCAAGGTGGAGGTGAACGGCCCCGAGGCGACGCCGCTGTACCGCTGGCTCACGGCCGAAGCGCCAGGGCTGCTCGGCAGCAAGGCCATCAAGTGGAATTTCACCAAGTTCCTCGTCGGGCGCGACGGGCGGGTGATCCGCCGCTACGCGCCGCAGGACGCGCCGCAGAAGCTCGCGGGCGACATCGAGGCAGCACTGGCTAGCTGACCGGCGCCCACGGCGCGCCAGGGCCCGCGCCCATCGCGCACCGTTCGGCCTCGACCTGGCGCAGCAGGTCGGCCAGCGTCTTGCCCGGCTCCTGGCGGAAACGCCGGGGCAGGACCTCGAAGCCAGCGACGCGGTCGATGCGAAAGCCCCGGAAGCCGTCGCGCAGCTCGCACCAGGCCGACAGGGTCCAGACCTTGCCCCAGTAGAAGCAGCCCAGCGGCCGCACGCACCGCAGGCTGGGCCGGCCCTGCACGTCGGCATAGTCGAGCCGCACCACCTGGCAGGCATGCACGGCCTCGCGCAGCGCCTGCAGCGTGGCCTGCGCGCGCACGTCCAGCCCCACGCCGGGCGCGTACAACGCCTGCGCCTCGGCCGCCACGCGCGCGGCGGGCGGCAGCACCGAGAGGATCTTGCCCAAGGCGCCCTCGATCTCGCGCGCCATGCCCGCATCGACCCAGGCCTGCGCCAGCCGCGCGGCGGCCACGAGCGCGTTGGCCTCGTCCTGGCTGAACATCAGCGGCGGCAGCGCGAAGCCCGCGCCCAGGCGGTAGCCCACGCCGGCCTCGCCCTCGATGGGCACGCCCTGGTGCTGCAGGTCCGCCACGTCGCGGTAGATGGTGCGCAGCGACACTTCGAGCCGCTGGGCCAGGAAGGCAGCCGTGGACAGGCGCCGCCCCCGGATGAGCTGGACGAGCTGGAACAGGCGGTCGGCGCGGCGCATGGCAGGGGGCAAGCGCTCAGCCGCGGCCGGATTCGATGCCGATATGCAGCGCCACGCGCTCCGGGCCCTCGTAGCGCTCGAAGTCGGTGCCAAAGCGGCGCCGCGCCTCGGGGTGCGCCTCGAAATAGCGCCAGACCGCGGCCCAGGCGTCGATCACCATCTGCGGCATGGGCCCCTCGCCGAGGAACACGAGGTAGTCGCCGGCCTGCACCTCGACGCGCACCGCTTGCGCCGGGGGCTCGGCCTGCGCCGCGGCGGGCACGCCCGCCGTCACGTCGAAGGCGCCATGCTGGTCCGATGCGTAGGCGCTGTACACGCCGTACAGGTGCCCTTCGGCCCCGGGGCCGGGCAGGCGGTGCGCCCAGCTCTCGCTGAAAAACCGGTCCCACAAGGCGCCGATGCGGGCGCGCTCGGGAAGCATCTCGTCGCGATTGCAGGTGCGCACGGCAACGCCCATCACGCTGAAGGCGGGCACGTGGACGACGGAAGGGGCCATGGAAATCTCTCCTCTACGGCAACGGTGGAAAGCCCGCATGCTGCCGCCATGCTGCTGACAGCGTGGTGTCAGCAGGCCGCCCCGTTCACGCCGTCTCAGGCGCCGCCGGCCACACGGCGCTGGCGCGCGCGCGCCAGCGTGTCGGCGGCCTGGCGCGCGGGCAGCCCGTACATGTCGGCGAATGCCGCCTCGGGCTGGCCGCTGGCCTCGAAGGCGCGCAGCAGCGCCTCGTCGCGCGCGGCGCGGGCGGCGGCCTCCGCAAGGGCCTCGTCCAGCAAGGCGTTGGCCTTGTCATCGCGGCCGCGCACGCGCTCGGCATACTGCTCGCGCGTCAGGCCCGAGGCCTCGAAGGCCTTCACGATGCGCTGGCGCAGCTTGGGCGCGAGGTCTTCCGGCGCGCGCTGCTGGCGGCGGCGGAACACTTCGAGCAGCGCATGGTGCACGTGCTCGGGCGCCAGCGCCTCCACGGGCGCGCCTTGCAGGTCGTGGCGCTGCTGGCCGCCGGCCACCACCGTCAGGTAGCGCGTGGAGCGCGCATGCAGGGCCAGCGCCTGCTTGAGCTGCTCGCGCTCCAGCGCCTCGGGGTGCGCGGCCAGCAGATCCTCGAAGATGCCGCGCTTGAGCGGCAGCGGCTCGGCGCCGAACAGGCGCGGGTACCAGGCAGCCAGTTGCTCCAGCAGCGGATGGGTGCGCGGCCCCTTGGGCGCCGCGGGCGTTGTGGCGGGCGCAGCAGCAGCGCCGGGCATGCCGGCCTCCTGCGGGCGGCGGCGCTGGCCGCCACGGTTTTGACCGCCACGGCGGTTGCGGCCGGCGCGGGCGGGCGCATCTGCGGCGGGCGCGGCATCAAGGGAGGGGGTGGCGGGCGCGGAATCGGTGGTCATGGCAAATCGCAGGGAACCGGCGGCGTGGCCTTCCGGCTCGGCAATGAGGGAAACCCGCCATCATCCCAGATTTCCGCGCTTCCCCGCGGTGTCAGTTCCGCGCCAAGGCCAGGCCCGAGAATCCCGGCTGCACATAATGTCGCCGCAACACTCCTGAAAGCCCCGTCCATGGAACGTGCATGCGCATCATCGACCCGAAGCGGCCGCCTCTCCGGCCTGCTGCGGCTCGCCCTGCTGGCCTGCGCGGCGCTGCTGGGCGCGGGCTGCGGCCCGCGCCACGAGCCGCCGCTGATGGTGGGCACCAACACCTGGACCGGCTACGAGCCCCTGTATCTCGCGCGCGACCTGGGCTACCACGATGGCCTGCCGCTGCGCCTGGTGGAGCTGGGATCGGCCACGCAGGCCATGGACGCGCTGCGCGTGGGCAAGCTGGACCTGGCAGGCCTGACGCTCGACGAGGCCCTGACGCTGGCGCAGGAGGGCGTGCCGATCCGCATCGTCTGGGTGCTGAACGTCTCCGCCGGGGCCGACGCCGTCGTCGCGCGCCCCGGCATCGCACGCCTGGCCGACCTGCGCGGGCGGCGCATCGGCGTGGAGCAGACCGCCGTGGGGGCCTACATGCTCCAGGCGGCGCTGCAGCAAGCCGGCATCCGGGCCAGCGAGGTCAGCGTGGTGCCGCTGCCGCTGGACGAGCACCTGGCCGCCTGGCGCAACCGCCATGTGGACGCCGTGGTGACCTTCGACCCGGTGCGCCAGATGCTCGTCAACGAAGGCGGCGTGACACTCTTCGACAGCCGCGCGCTGCCCGGCGAGATCGTCGATGTACTGGTGGCGCGCCAGGCGGCGCTGCAATGCTGCGCCCGGCACATCGCCCAGCTGCTCGACGGCCAGCGCCGTGCCCTGGCCTACCTGGCCCAGCACCGCGGCGACGCGCTGGCGCGCATGGCGCGGCGCCCCGGCGTCGCCGCGTCCGACGTGGCCGCGGCGCTCGGCGGCATGGCGCTGCCCGATACGGCCGCCAACCAGGCCCTGCTCGGCGGCCCCTCCCCGGGCCTGGCGCGCACCGCGCAGCAACTGGCGCAGGCCATGCACCAGCGCGGCCTGCTGGCGCGCGCGCCCGACACCACGGCCCTGGTGGACGGCCGCTTCGTGCGGGAGATGCAGCCATGACGCCCCCCGCCCTGCGGGCCGTCCGCCTGCGGCTGTGGCTGCCCCTGGTGCTGGTGGCAGCCAGCACGCTGATCTTCCTGATCCTGCTCGCGCTGGAGCAGCGCAGCCACACGCGCGCCTTGCAGCACTTCGCCGACCAGACGGCCCACGAGGAGCTTTTGCACACGCAGCGCAGCCTCGAGGCCGTCCTGCGGCGCGGCGACGGCGGTAGCCTGGACGGCACGCTGGCCGAGCTGGGGCTGAACCCCGCCATCACCCATGCCGCGCTGGCCGACGACGCCGGCGTGGTGCTGGCCGCCACGCGCTTCGCCTGGCGCGGGCAGGACGCGGCGGCCGTGCTGCCGGGCTATTCGGCCGAGGAAACCGCGCAGGTGCGCCAGGCACGGCGCGAAACCCTGCGGCTGGACATGGCGCAACGCCGGCTCACGGCCATGGCCCCGGTAGCCCTGGCGCTGCGCCCCGGGGAGATCCGCACCAGCCGCCAGGGCGTGCTCACCATCGCCTACGACCTGCGGCCCATCGACGCCCAGGCCTGGGCGCCGGTGCGCCAGCAGGCCCTGGTGTTCGCCATCGTGGTGGCGCTGGCGGCGCTCGGGCTGCTGGGGATGGCGCAGTGGGCCATCCTGCGGCCCGTGGCGGCGCTGCGCGCGGGCATGGCCCGCATCGGCGCGGGCGACTTCTCGGCCCTGCCGCAATGGCGCGGGCAGGGCGAATTCCAGGAGCTGGGCGCGGCCCTGGCACGCATGGCGCAGGAGCTGCAGGCCAGCACCCAGGCGCTGGGCGAGAGCGAGGCGCGCTACCGCCAGCTCTCGGACGCGGCCTTCGAGGCCATCATCCTGCACGAGAACGGGCACATCCTGGACGCCAACGCCGCCGCCGACCGCCTGATGGGCGTGGCGCCAGGCGGGCTGGTGGGCAGCCCCATGCTGTCGTGGGTGGCCCCGCACGCGCAGGAGATCACGCGCCAGCGCACCACGCTGGGCATCCAGGGCATATGGGAGGTGGATCTGGTGGACGCGCAGGGCACGCAGATCCCCTGCGAGTGCAGCGTGCACCAGCGCAGCGTGGACGGGCGCACGGTGCGCGCCGTGGCCGTGCGCGACATCCGCGAGCGCCTGGCGGCCGAGGCCGAGATCCGCCAGCTCGCGCACTTCGACGCGCTCACCGGCCTGTGCAACCGCCGCCTGCTGCTGGAGCGCGTGGCGCAGGAGCTGGCCGAGGTGGAGCGCCATCCGCGCCGTGCCGCGCTGGCGGCGCTGAACCTCAACGCCTTCCAGGCAGTGAACGACTCCCTGGGCATGGCCGCGGGCGATGCCGTGCTGCGCACCATGGCCCGGCGCCTGAGCGCGCTGCTGGAGCAGGGCCAGACCCTGGCCCGGGTGGATGGCGACACCTTCGCCCTGCTGCTCACGAACCTGGGCGGCGACCTCGACGCGGCCTCCACGCAGGCAGCGCGCAGCGTCGAGCGGCTGATCGCGGCCATCGGCGAGCCGGTCGAAGTGCGCGGCCAGGTGCTGCACCTGGGTGCCGGCGCGGGCCTGGTGATGATTCCCAACGACAGCCGCGACCCGCCGGAGCTGCTGCGCGAGGCGGAAACCGCCATGCACCTGGCCAAGGAAGCGGGCGACAGCCGCGTGCGTTTCTTCGCCCATGCGCTGCAGGAAGCGGCCAGCGCCCGCCTGGGGCTGCGCAACGACCTGCGCCACGCGCTGCAAACGCCGCGCCACGCGGCGCAGCAGCCACTGCTGCTGCACTACCAGCCGCAGGTCGATGCGCACGGCCGGCTCCTGGGCGTCGAGGCGCTGGTGCGCTGGCAGCACCCGGCGCGCGGCCTGATACCGCCCGGCGCCTTCATCGCCGAGGCCGAGGCCAGCGGCCTGATCGTGCCGCTGGGCAACTGGGTACTCGAAGAAGCCGCCCACTGCCTGCGCCGCTGGCAGGCCACGCAGCCCTGGGCCGGCGCGCTGTCGATGGCCGTGAACGTCAGCCCGCGCCAGTTCCGCGAGCCGGACTTCGTCGCCCGCATCGAAGACGTGCTGGCGCGCACCGGCATCGACGCCTTGTCGCTGGAGCTGGAATTGACCGAAAGCGTGGTGGCCGACGACCTGGAAGCCACGCTGGAAAAAATGGAGCTGCTGCGCCGCCACGGCGTGCGCTTCGCGCTGGACGACTTCGGCACGGGCTACTCCAGCCTGGCCTACCTCAAGCGCCTGCCCATCGACACGCTGAAGATCGACCGCTCCTTCGTCATGGACATCGACGCGCCGCAGCGGTCGCGCCCCGGCAAGCGCCCGGCGGTGCTGATCGACGCCATCGTCGCCATGGCGCACCAGCTCGACCTGCGCGTGCTCGCCGAGGGCGTGGAGACCGAGACCCAGCTCGCCCGCCTGGCGCACGCGGGCTGCGACATCTTCCAGGGCTACCACTTCAGCCGCCCGCTGCCCGAGGCCGCGCTGTGCGCCTGGGCCCAGGAAATTCAGGCCAAATAGCGCGCAAAGCCTTTATGGGATTGCGCCAGAAGCTCCTCCTTCAATAGCAATCAAGCGGCCTGCAGCGCCTCGTCGAGCAGTTCGACCCAGTGGCGCACCGGCACCCCGGTGCCGCCTTGCAGGTGCGTGATGCAGCCCATGTTGGCGCTGGCGATCACGGCGGGCGCGAGCGCGCCGAGGTGGCCCAGCTTGCGCGCGCGCAGCTGCTGCGACAGCGGCGCCTGCAGCACCGAGTAGGTGCCTGCCGAGCCGCAGCACAGGTGCGGCTCCTGCGGCAATTGCACATCGAAGCCGAGCGCGCGCAGGTGCTGCTCCACGCCGCCGCGCAGCTTCTGGCCGTGCTGCAGCGTGCACGGCGGGTGGTAGGCCACCGGGCCGCGGGGGCGCTGGGCCAGGCGGCCGCGCAGCGCGGGCACCAGTTCGGGCAGCAGCTCCGAGAGGTCGCGCGTGAGCGCGCTGATGCGCGCGGCCTTGGCGGCATATGTGGCGTCGTGGCGCAGCAGGTGGCCGTAGTCCTTCACCGTGGCGCCGCAGCCCGAGGCGTTCATCACGATGGCCTCGACCGCGCCCTCCTCCACGCCGTCCTGCGAACCCTCCTGCGCACGGCCTTCGACCAGCGGCCACCAGGCGTCGATGTTGGCGCGCATCTGCGCCAGCGCGCCGTCCTGGTCGTTCAGGTGAAAGCGCACCGCGCCGCAGCACCCGGCCCCGGGCGCCACCACGCTGGCGATGCCCGCGGCGTCGAGCACGCGCACGGTGGCGTCGTGGATCTGCGGCGCCATCGCCGGCTGCACGCAGCCCGCCAGCAGCAGCACCCGGCGCGCGTGCGCGCGCTGCGGCAGCGCGCGGCGCGGACGCCGCGCAGGCACCTTGGCGCGCACGGCGGCGGGCAGCGCGCCGCGCACGGCCTGGCCCAGCCGCATGGCCGGGGCGAACAGCGCGGAGTTCATGCCCTCCTGCAGCGCCCAGCGCGCGGCGCGCTCGCCGATGGGGCGCGGCACCTGGGCATCGACGAGCTTGCGGCCGATGTCCACCAGGTGGCCGTACTGCACGCCGCTGGGGCAGGTGCTCTCGCAGTTGCGGCAGGTCAGGCAGCGGTCCAGGTGCTGCTGCGTCTTGCGCGTGGGCGCCTGGCCCTCCAGCACCTGCTTGATGAGGTAGATGCGCCCGCGCGGGCCGTCCAGCTCGTCGCCCAGCAGCTGGTAGGTGGGGCAGGTGGCGGTGCAGAAGCCGCAGTGCACGCACTTGCGCAGGATGGCTTCGGCCTCCTGGCCCTCGGGCGTGTCGCGGTAGGCGGGGGCGAGCTGGGTTTGCATGGGGTGGTTCTCGGTTCAGGCCAGGGGCGGGGGCAAATGGGACGGCGCGCCGCCATGGCGCTGGCGCCATTGCCGCCAGGCCAGGTGCAGGCGCTGGCGGTCGGACCACAGCGGCGGCAGCGCCAGCAGCAGCAGCGCCAGCGCCAGCGGCACCACGCAGATGAAGCCCAGGTACTTGAAGCCCGCCGCGCCCAGCAGCCCGCCGGCCAGGAACATGCCCAGCAGCCCGGCGTGCAGCGCCAGGCGCTGGCGGTTGGCGCGCACCTGGCGTTCGGGCGGGGCGCCGCTGCGGTTCCAGTACAGCGCCTTGCCCATCTCGATGCCCAGGTCGGTGACGGTGCCGGTGACGTGCGTGGTGCGGATCTGCGCCGACGACATCTTGGCGACCACGGCGTTCTGCAGCCCCATCAGGAAGGCCAGCAGCAGCACCGCCAGCGGCACGGCGAACGGCGTGGGCCAGCTCAGCATGATGGCGCCCACCAGGCCGAACAGCAGCAGCAGCACAGCCTCGACCAGCAGCGGCAGCGCGTAGGTGCTGCGCAGGTGCCGGTGGCGCGCCCAGTTGACCATGATGGCCGTGGTGCCCGCGCCCGACATGAAGGCCCACAGCGCGCCCAGGGCGCCGAGCACCAGCTTCATGTTGCCGAGCACGAAGTTGTCGGCCAGCATGGCGACGATGCCCGTCATGTGCGAGGTGTAGATGTGCACCACGAGGAAGCCGCCCGCGTTCACCGCCCCGGCGTTGAAGGCCAGCAGCAGGCCCAGGGTGCGGTTGCTGGCCACCGTGCGGCGGGAGCCCATGAGATGACGCAACAGGCGCATATCAGCAGAAGATGCCATGCGGGTCGAAGGCCTGCAGCACCCGCGCCTGGACGGCGGCGGCAGCAGGGTCTTGCGGGTCAAAATGGCCTCCAGGGCCCGCCCCATCAGCGCTAGCAGCTCTGAAAAGAGTAGCGCCTCCGCCCACAGCAGCGGCCGCCGCATGCAGCGCGGGGCCGCACGCGGGCGGTGCCTGCACCCAGCGCAGCGCGCCATGCCATTCGACCAGCGGCGCGCCCGCGCCCGGCGGCAGCGCCAGCACGCCGGCCGTATCGGGCACGGACAGGCGCCACAGCGCATGGCCAGCGCCGCGCTGCGCGAACCAGGGCAGGCGCTGGTCGCGGCAGGCCTGCCAGCTGGCGGCGGCCGTGCCGTCCTGCCGCTCGCCGCCCAGGGTGCGGCAGGCGGCCTGCACCGCGGCCTGGGCACCGCGCAGGCGCAAGGACAGGACGCCCTGCCCGCCGTCCTCGGCCCAGCGGCTGGCGTTGAGCGGCAACGGCTGGCCGCACCAGGCATTGAGGCGCGCCAGCGCCTCGGCCTGCGTGCAGGCAAAGCGCAGCGTGGCCTCGGCCGGGGCCACGGGCAGCACCTTGAGGCTGACCTCGGTCAGCACCCCGAGCCGCCCCCAGCTGCCAGCCATGAGGCGCGAGACGTCGTAGCCCGCCACGTTCTTCATGACCTGGCCGCCGAAGCGCAGCAGTTCGGCCCGGCCGTTGACCAGCTCCACGCCCAGCACGTAGTCGCGCACGGCGCCCACGCTGGCGCGCGCCGGGCCCGACAGTCCCGCCGCCACCATGCCGCCCACGGTGGCGCCGCTGGCGTAGTGCGGCGGCTCGAAGGGCAGGCACTGGCCGTGCGCGGCCAGCAGCGCCTCCAGTTCGGCCAGCGGCGTGCCTGCGCGCGCGGTGACGACCAGCTCGCTCGGCTCGTAGGCCACGATGCCGGTGAGCGCGCGGGTGTCCAGCGGCTGCCCCGTCAGGGGGCGCGCGCCGTGGAAATCCTTGGTGCCGCCGCCACGCACGCGCAGCGGGGTCCGGTCGGCAAGGGCGGCGCGCACGCGCTCCAGGGTCTGTGCAAGGGCGGAATCCATGGGCAGGATCGTAGCGCCTGCGCGGCGGGCTGCGCCACGTCAAGCCCCGGGCAAGTCGGGATACGGGGCGCGGCAGCCACCCTCCATAATGCCGCGCAGCGCTGATGGGGCAAGCGCAGACAGCTATCAAAACCATATGCCCCTGGAGACTGGAAACCGTGGACCACGTTCCGTCCGGGCACGACCCCGGCATGCGGCTGTTGAGGTTTTCCGACGGGCTGGAACAGGCGTTCCGGCGCTATCACCTGGGTGTGTTCCTGGTGCGCATGCGCTGGGCGCTGCTGGTGGCGGCAGCGCTGTTCCTGCTGTTCGCGGCGCTCGACGCCATCAGCCTGCCCCAGCCCCTGCGCAGCCAGGTGCTGGCGCTGCGCCTGGGCCTGATCCTGCCGGCGCTGGCACTGGCCTGGCTCGCCACCTACCTGCCCCGGCTGCACGGCTGGCTGCAGTGGATCGGGGGCGCGGCCTCGCTGGTCTGCGGGCTGGGCGTGGTCGGCATCGTCGGGGTGGCGCGCGCACACGCCTTTCCCTTGCCCTACGAGGGCATCATCCTCGTCATCTTCGCGTTCTACTTCCTCACCGGCCTTCGCTTCATGCCCGCCGTGCTCTGCGGCTGGCTGACGTTCGCGGCCTATCTGGGCATGGAGGTGCTTGCCGGCACGCCGGGCAAGGTGCTGCTGTACAACACCTTCTTCCTTGGCACCGCCAACGTCATCGGCACGGCGGGCTGCTACTTCCTGGAGTACGCCGTGCGCCAGCACTTCCTGTCGCAAAGGCAGCTGCAGGAGATGGCGGAAAAGGACTTCCTGACCGGGCTGCTCAACCGCCGCGCCTTCAGCGCCCGGGCCGAGAGCGCCTGGCGGC